>CAZSKP010000047.1:21393-29039 GCA_964607485.1 uncultured bacterium
ATGTCGCGGACCGTTTCCACAACATTCTTGGAATGGCCGTGCGCGGTATCGACCGCGATCACGTCCACCCCCGCCTTGATGAGTTTCTCGGCGCGTTCGAGCGCGTCGTCGCCCGTGCCCACCGCCGCGCCGGCGCAAAGCCGGCCAAATCTATCTTTGCAGGAGCACGGAAACTCCATGGCCTTGCGGATGTCCTTGATGGTGATAAGCCCGCGCAGGTAGCCCTTGTCATCGACGAGCAGCAGCTTCTCGATGCGGTTCTCGTGCAGGAGGCTCTTGGCCTGCTCGAGCGTCGTGCCGACGGGCGCGGTGACGAGATTCTCTTTCGTCATCACCTCAGAGATGGGCCCGTCGTAATCGTCGTAGAAGCGGAGGTCGCGGTTGGTAAGTATCCCCACCAGCTTGCCGTCCTCGGTCGTGATGGGCACGCCGGAAATGTGGTAGCGGGCCATGATTTCGTTGGCTTCGTGGATGCGGTTCTCGGGCCTGAGCGTGATCGGGTCGGTGATAACGCCGCTCTCGGACCGCTTCACCCGGTCAACCTCGATGCCCTGCTCCTCGACCGACATATTGCGGTGGATGATGCCGAGGCCGCCCTCCTGCGCGAGCGCTATCGCCAGCCGCGCCTCGGTGACGGTGTCCATCGCCGAGCTGACAATCGGGATGTTCAGCGAGATGTTGCGGGTGAGCCTGGTCTGGAGGTCCACCTCGCGGGGCAGCACCTCCGACCGCGCGGGCACCAGGAGCACGTCGTCGAATGACAATCCTTCGCGGATATTGCCGATATCTACCATACATGCGCCCTTCGCTTGACCAGAAAAATCGATTTATTATCGAAACATTATACCATGCGCCGCCCCATGAGTAAAGTCCATATGGCTCCGCGGGGGAAAAGGGGGAAAGGGGCAAGAGGGGAAAAGGGTTACGACGAGGCGTGTTGCGGCGGTGTTGACATTACATCGGGGGTTTAGTAGACTCAGCTTCGATGACGCTCGGGGAGGTTTTGCTCTGGGGACAGTCCCCGCCGCAATCGCCGATATTTCTGTAGGGACGGTTCGCGAACCGCCCCTACAAAAGCCAAAACATATTTCTCTGGAAACATTCCCTGTCGCGGGATAACTGTTGGACAGATTCGATATGCGTTTTTCACGCGAAAGCACGCCATTGGCGGTTGAAAACGAGTCGGGCGGCGTCCTTCTGAGGTATGGGCTGCCGACGTGCGCCGCGACAATTTTGCTCGCCTACTTGGGCAACGATGTCATGCGGCTGGGTGTGCTGGCGGGCGCGGCCGTCGCCTATGGAATCGTGTGGAAACGGAAGGTGTATCCGTTCGGCCGCATCATCAGTGCGGGACAAGAAATATCGCCGGGTGACAAGACAGCGGAAAGCCTTTCCTCCGCCCTCGAAAGCCACAAGCGTTCAATTCACGGCGTCGCGCTGGCATGGTTTGGGGTGCTGCTGATTATTTGCGCAGTCGGGCTGCTTGCGCCGGTCATTCACATCTCCTTGTTCACCGGCCCGGATGTCATTGACAGGCTCACCAACATATCCGTCGTTGCGGCGCTAGCCGCGTCGCGCCTCGCGCAGAGTCACAAGGCGGCGGTCGCGCAACACGTCGCGACGGCGCTGCGAATCCTCGACCACATCATTCTACTGTCCCTCTCGCTGTTCGTTTCGATAACGGGCAGCTCCTGCCTGTATTGGCTCGCCGTCCGTCGCAAAGACAGGAAAGAGCGGGAAGCGGCGGCATGAAGACCGCAAGGATAGGCAGGGCGCAGATGGGCCTCATCGTGCTCGTCATCCTGCTCTTCACCGCGCTGTACCTGCATCAGGAACTGAACGTCGCCGGCGCGTTCGGGTTCCCGCTCGACGACGCGTGGATACACTGCCAGTTTGCCAGGAATATCGCGCGGGGTTACGGCATGTCCTACAACCCCGGCGTGCCGGTGTCGGGCTCGACGGCGCCGCTGTGGACGCTCATGCTGGCGGAGTCGTATCTCGTCAGCCCCAACCTCATCTTCGGCGCGAAGCTCATGAGCCTCGTGCTGTACGCGCTCAGTTGCGTGCTGGTGTTCAAGATTCTCGTGTTCATCCTGTCCGACGCCCGCTTCGCCTTTCTGGGCGCGGTTCTGACGGCGATGATTTCGACGCTGATGTGGGGCGCGCTGTCGGGGATGGAGGTGATGCTGTCGGCGTTTCTCACGCTTGCGGGCATCTACCTGTATCTGCTTCACCGGAGGGAAAGAGGCCCGAAACACTACGCGAGTACCGTCTTGTTCGTGCTCGCGTCGCTCGCGCGGCCGGAGTCGATGCTGCTGGTGTTCATCGCCCTTGCCGACAGCTTCATTCTCGGCCGCATAGAGAAGCGGGAAACGCTCGGCCAATTTGCGAAACGGGCGGCGGTGCATCTGCTCCTCTTCTTCGCTTTGCTGAGTCCATACATTGTCTTCAATTACCTGAGCGGGGGCGGTCCGTTCCCGACCACTTTCGCCGCGAAGAGGGGCGGCGGGCTGGTCGTGCTGCTGTCCCGGAGAGACACCGTCGAACTCCGCAAGATGGTCTTCCTGTATCCGCGGCTGTACCTCGCCAGGCTGCTCGACCTGTCGGCAAAACAGAATGTGCTCCTTTACTGGCTGATGTTTGTCGGCGCGATAAAGATCGTCGTGGATTCGTTCCGCGCGAAAACCGAGAACAGGGCGCTTGTCATTCCGCTCACGTTCCTGGTGTATCCGATGATTGTCGGGATCGTCGCGCCGAACAAAGTCGCGCTGGAATGGATGTCCAGATACATGGGCAACCTGACGCCCCTGTATGTCATCATGGGGGTGACGGGGTTGCATGTGGCCGTCTCCTTCCTGAGGTCGTCACTGGCCGAGCTGTGGGTCGGGAAAGAAACGGCGAGGAAGCTCACGCGCGCGGCCCTGGCAGCGGTCGTGCTCGTGCTGCTCGTGTCGCAGTCAATTGAGGAATATGAAAACTCGAAGTTCTACGCGCAGGGGGTGCAGAACATAAACGCGATGCAGGTGGCAATCGGGCGCTGGATGAAGGAGAACTCGTCGCCCGATGCGCTGCTTGCGGTAAACGACATCGGCGGGATCGCCTACTTCTCTGAGAGAAGAATCATCGACCTTGTCGGGCTGGTGACGCCGGAAGCGGTGTCCTATCGGCAGAAAAAGGGCGGAACCTTTGAATTTATCGCGCTAAAAAAGCCCGATTACGTGATAATCTTCCCGACGTGGTTTCCCGAGCTGCCTACGCACAGGGAATTGACTCCCGTCTTCCGTGTGACGCTGGAAATCAATGCGGTGTGCGGCGCGCCGGTGATGGTTGTCTATAGGACAGCCTGGGCGAACGAACGAAAGGCGGGCATACTGCCGCCCGCCCAACCGTGAAATGCCAGCCGGAGCCATTCTCCCGCCTTCAAGGTATCGGAGTTACATGCCCATTCCGCCCGGCCCATGCATGTGAGGCATGGGGGGCGTCTTTTTCTCCTCCTTCTTCTCGGTGATGAGCGTCTCGGTCGTGAGGAGTATTCCCGCTATGCTCGCCGCATTTTGAAGCGCGGTGAGAGTGACCTTGGTCGGGTCCATGACTCCGCTCTTGAGCAGGTTTTCGTATTTCAGCGTGACGGCGTTGAACCCATAGCCGTGGGTCTTCTTCGCCTTGACGTTCTCGACAACGACGGAGCCGTCCTCGCCGGCGTTGCGCGCGATCACCCGCGCCGGCTCTTCCAGCGCCCGCTTGAGAATCATCGCGCCCGTCTTCTCGTCGCCTTTCAGGTCGAGCTTGTCGACGGCGGCCGCGGCGCGCAGGAGGGTCACTCCTCCGCCCGGCACGATTCCCTCCTCGATGGCCGCTCTCGTGGCGGAGAGCGCGTCTTCGACTCGTCCCTTGCGCTCCTTGAGCTCGACCTCCGTGGCGGCGCCCACGTTGATGATTGCCACCCCGCCCGCCAGCTTTGCCAGACGTTCCTGGAGCTTTTCGCGGTCGTAATCCGAGGTGGTCTCCTCTATCTGGGAACGAATTTGCGAGATGCGCCCGTCGATCTGCTTCTGATCGCCGGCGCCCTCGACTATGGTGGTGTTCTCCTTGTCGATCAGCACGCGCCGACACCGGCCCAGCATGTCCATGTTGACGTTCTCGAGCTTGAGCCCGAGTTCTTCGGCGATGACCTGCCCGCCGGTGAGGATTGCGATGTCCTCGAGCGTGGCCTTGCGCCGGTCGCCGAAGCCGGGCGCCTTGACGGCGGCCACCTTCAGCGTGCCTCGCAGCTTATTGACCACGAGCGTGGCGAGCGCCTCGCCCTCGACGTCTTCGGCAATGATGAGGATCGTCGTACCCGTCTGGGCGACTCGTTCCAGCAGCGGAAGCAGGTCTTTCATGGAGGAAATCTTCTTGTCGTGAAGGAGGATGCGGGGTTCCTCGAGCACGGCTTCCATGCGGCCCGGGTCGGTCATGAAGTAGGGCGAAAGATAGCCCCTGTCGAACTGCATTCCCTCGACTATTTTCAGGCTGCTCTCGAGCGTCTTCGCCTCTTCGACGGTGACGACGCCGTCGTTGCCCACCTTCTCCAAAGCTTCGGCGAGCATCCGGCCTATCTGAGGGTCGTTGTTGGAGGAGATGGTCGCCACTTGCGCGATTTCGTCCCGCTCCTTGATGGTCTTGCTGTGTTTCTTGACCTCGGCCGCGACCGCTTCGACGGCCTTGTCGATTCCCCGCTTGAGGCCCATCGCGTTGGCGCCGGAGGCGAGGATTTTGACGCCGGACCGAATCATCGACTGAGCGAGCACCGTGGCGGTAGTGGTGCCGTCGCCCGCATCGTCCTGCGTCTTGGTGGCGACCTCGCGAATCAGCCGGGCGCCCATATTCTCGAAATGGTCTTCCAGCTCGATGTCCTTGGCGATGGTCACGCCGTCGTTGATGATGCTTGGCGGTCCAAACTTTTTTTCCAATATCACGTAACGGCCCCGTGGGCCGAGGGTGATGCCGACCGTATTGGCGAGCTTGTCCACCCCCCGCAGCAGGGCCTGCCGCGCCTCTTCGTCATACAACAGTTCCTTTGCTGGCATATGGGCCTCCCCGCTATTTACTCGAGGACCGCAAGGATGTCTCTCTCGCCGATTATGAGATATTCCTCACCCTCGATCTTGACCTCGTTTCCGGAGTATTTGCTGAAGAGAATCTTGTCGCCCTTCTTCACGTCGACCTTGACGATTTCGCCGTTTTTCAGCCTTCTGCCGGTCCCGACGGCGATGACCTTGCCCTGCTGTGGTTTCTCCTTGGCCGTGTCGGGCAGAAACAGGCCTCCCCGGGTCTTCTCCTCGGCTTCAAGGAGCTGAACGACAACGTTATCTTTGACCGGTCTGAATTTCATTTCTATCCATTCCCTCCTTCTTCGCGCTCTTTCGTTCGGGCGGTCTGCTAGCACTCTCTTCTCGTGAGTGCTAATGCGCCGCATAATATCGAATCCGGAGCCAATAAATCAACAGGAATCATACCGAAATGTCGACTTGTTTCGCATTATTATGCCAATTTAAGACTTCAATCGGCATTTTACGGGGGATTGGCGCTTTCCACAAAGTAATCCACATTACATTTGCCGCCGTGAGACCGCATATTCCACTTATCAACAGTATCCCCATAGACACCGCAACCGATAAAAGCCTGGGGCGGTTGCCAGCCTGTTAGACTTTGTCAAAATTGAACTTACGCGGATATCGCATGTGAGGACAACGAGGCGTCGATGTGGATAATATGTTGATTACTACTGCCGAGTCGGATTCCGAGACACCAGCAGGGCAAGACGGACAAAGCTGTCGAGCGAAATTGTCTCGGCGCGCGCGTCGGGCGGGATTTCGCACTGAATGAGGAGTTCCCTCAGAGTGACCTTATCGGGAACCAGCGGGTCTTTGGCGGCGGCAAGGGCGTTTATCAGCTTTTTCCGGCGTTGGCCGAACGCGGCGTTGACTATCCTGAAGAATGTCGTCCTCTCTTGTTTCGTCAGCCGGAGGTCGTCGCGAATCGGAAGGTGGACAATTGCGGAATCCACCTTCGGCGTCGGCCGGAAGCACGTGGGCGAAACGGCGTGCGCGATGTAGGGGCGTGCATAAAGCTGGCAGGCGATGGAGAGGATGCCGTACTCCTTCCCGCCCGGCGTGGCAACGATGCGCTCGGCCACCTCCCTTTGGACCATGACGGTGAGCGACGCAAACTGCACCTCGCTCTCGAGAAAATGCGCCAGTATCGGCGAGGTGATGTAGAACGGAAGGTTCGAGACCATCTTCAGGATTTTCGCGTCCGGAAGGAATTGATCGACCAGCTCCTTCACGGGATGATTGAGCACGTCGCCGATGAACAGTCTCACGCGCGGGTCGTTCGCGAACCGTTCGCGCAGCGCGGGCTCGAAGCTGCTGTCTATCTCGATCGTGAACACCTCTCCCGCCCTGTCCACGAGCACGCCGGTGAGGTCGCCTATTCCCGAGCCGACCTCGAAGACGGAATCGGCGGGCCCGACGTCGGCCACCTCTGCCATCTTCCGGTTGATGTTCGGGTCGAGCAGGAGGTTCTGGCCGAGGGATTTCTTCAGCTTGATGTCGTATTTTTTCAGCAGCTCGGTCGAACGCGGTCTCATTTGGCAAGCCGGACAGCAAGCGTTATCGCTTCCACGAGGCTCTTCTCCGATGCGATTCCCTTGCCGGCGATGTCGAACGCGGTGCCATGATCGACGGACGTGCGGACGAAAGGCAGGCCCAGCGTGACGTTGACGCCCTCGTCGAAGGCGACCATCTTGAACGGGGCGAGCGCCTGGTCGTGATACATGGCGACTACCAGATCGTAGCGGCGATTGTAGGCGGCGCGGAACAGGGTGTCGGCGGGGATGGGGCCCTCGGCGCCTATCCCGCTCCTGCGAGCCCTCCGGACGGCGGGCGCAACGATTCGTGCGTCCTCGTCCCCGAACGCCTCGTCCTCGCCGGCGTGGGGATTGAGGCCAGCGACCCCGATGCGCGGCCTGGCGCAGCCCAGCCGCTTGAGCGCGTCGTTCGACAGGCGGATGGCGGCGAGGACCTTTTCGATGTTGATGGAGGACGCCACCCGCTTCAATGGGAGGTGGGTCGTGACGAGGACGACCTTCAGCCGCTTGCTCCAGAACATCATGGCGAACGAACGGGCCCTGGTCTTCCGGGCCAGATATTCGGTGTGGCCGATGAAGCCGCTCGCGCCTGCTGAGCGGACGGCGGATTTGCTCACGGGAGCCGTCACGAGCGCATCTATTTCGCCCCGGAGCGCGGCTTGAATCGCCCTGTCCAAACAGGCGAGAGCCGCCCTTCCCGAAGCGGCGCTCTTCCTGCCGACGCGGACGCGCCCGGGCGTCTCGACCTCGACGATGTCACAGGCGTCTCTGAGAGACGGTGCGTCTGCAAGGAATCGCGCGCTTCCGAAAACCACGGGGCGACACATCGAACGAACTCGCCGGTTCCGGAGCGCCTCGGCGACGATCTCCGGGCCGATGCCAGCAGGATCGCCCATTGTTATGCCGACTACGGGTTTAGGCATCAGTGTTACCTCTTCTGAGCGAAAAGGGCTCGCACGCGGTCGAGGTCGGCCTGGGTCTCAACGCTGATGGACTGGTAGTCGGTGGTCAGCAC
>CAZSKP010000048.1:0-28873 GCA_964607485.1 uncultured bacterium
GTCTATATGAACGCCGCGACGATGGAAGGCGCCTGCGCCTACGTCGGCAAGGTGCCGACCGTTCGAACATTCTCGACCGGGCAGGCGTTGACGATGGGCGACTTGACCGTGCAGACCTACCCGGTGCCGCACGACGCCGCCGACCCGATCGGGCTGAGCATCCAGAACTCGTCGGGTCGCGTCGGCATAGCCCTGGACATGGGGTATCCCACCAAACTCGTGAAACAGCGGCTGGGAAACTCGAACGTACTGATACTCGAATTCAATCACGACCCCGAGATGCTCCGGCAGTGTCCGCGGCCGTGGGAGTTGAAACAGCGGATACTCAGCAAGAAGGGCCACATGTCCAACGAGGCCGCGCTCGAGCTCCTGTGCGAGCTCATGCACGACCGGCTTCGCGCGGTCGTTCTCGCCCATCTGAGCCGCGAGGCCAACTCCGCGCAGACCGCGTACTCATTGGTTTCGGAACGCCTGAGGAAGCTCGGCCGGAGCGACGTCGAGGTATTCGTGGGAGCCCAGGACGAAGTCGGGGGTCACATCAGGGTGTGAGTCGGCAGACGGCTCGCCCGGCGCATGTGCTCATGGTGCGTTCAGTGAGAAGGAGGTAACACACGGCTTCGGAAATTGACACGAGCGCTCCTTGTTTGCCGTTCTCGCTATTCTGCTCGTTCGCAAACCTTGCGGGCATTCCGATAAAATTCTGCGGGACCGATGGACAGCCGCTGCCCGGTGCGCCCATCGTTCCGGCCGTCGGTCCGTGCGCTGTTCTGGGCAGGAGTGGCGCTTTCGGCGAGATCTGCGCGAAGAACCACGCCGGCGTCGCCGCAACGGCCGCCGGACTGCGCCGACCCTACATCTTCAATTGTCACGTACGACTCGCCGGGTGGGCTATCCCGGTCATCCGCAACGGCCGGCCGCTCGACGCGACGATCATATGCGGCGGCGTGCTGCTCATCGAACCCGACATCGCGCTCATCAGACACGTTGAACGTGTCGCCTCGGAGCACGACGTCGACCCTGCCGAGCTTGTGCGCTCGCTCGATTCGGTTCCCGTCCTTTCGCGTGAACAACTGCGTGCGATCACCGATTTTCTCTATGAGATGACCGAAACATTCGCCGACTATGTCCCCGTCTCCGGTGCGCCGGAAGCTCCTGCCGCAACGCCGGGGCCCGCCGCGTCGCCCGTGTCCATTGTGTTTCCGCCGGTGCGCCGGAAGGAAACGAAGAAGGCGAGGCTGCGACGCGCCACCGCGTTGATGCGACAGAGCGCCGAGGCAGAGGTCGTCCGCCTTCTGAGGGAACGCAAGCCCGACCAGGCGCTTGACACGTTGCGTCAACTGCTGTCGGGCGAGGGTGAGAGCGCACGTGGGGCGGGGGCCGGCAAGAGCCTGGACACGGCCGAAACCTTCACGCGCTTGTTTCGGTGTCTTACTGAGGGCGCGCGCGTTCCCCGCAGCCTTTACCGCAGGCAATCGCGCCTGGTCGAAAGGGTGCTCTCACAAGAAAGACCCGGCGCGTCGCCCGATTACCTCGAGCGCGCATGCGAGGATTTCGTTTCGGTTGCCGAGGAATTGACCGGAGAACCCCGCCCGCGGAAGCTTAAGACAATTCAGAAGTTTTTGGAACAGAATCTTTCCAAGAAACTCACGCTCCGGACCGTCGGCGAGAAATTCGGCGTCAAGGAAAGGGCGCTCAACGCGCTCATACGCAAATACTGTGGAATGAGCTTCACCGATTATGTCACCTCGCTTCGCGTTTCCGAGGCCAGGCGGATGCTCCAGGCCGGCGACATGAGCATTGGAGAGATTGCGCGTCGCACCGGCTTCACCGACCAGAGCTATTTCACGAAGGTGCTCAAATCTCAAGTCGGTTCCACGCCCACCGAGTTCAGGGCCAAACAAAAGCGGCTCCCGAAATCCCGGAACAAGACGAAAAAAGGCGCGCGAAAGCGCTAATGCAAAACTAAGGAGGATCGTAACCGTGATAAAAGTAATCTATTGCCTTCGCCGAAAGCCGGGCATGACGGTCGAGGAATTTCAGAAGTACTGGCTCGAAACGCACGCCCTGATTGGCAAGAAGATTCCCGGCGTCAAGCGCTACGTGCAAGCCCATACGATCGGCGGGGAGTTCCAGCAACTGCTGGCGGAGGCGCATCCGTCGGGGAAGAACGAACCCTTTGACGGCGTTGCAGAACTCTGGTTCGAAGAGGAAGACCTGCGGAGCCTTCCGGGGAAACCGGGGGCGCTCGCCGCGATGCAGGACGAAGCCAACTTCATCGACTTCGACCGGTCCGTCATATTCCTCGCGACCGAGCACGTCATTGTGGGCAAGTAAGCCTGTTGCGCGCAGAGAAGGAAGACGAGCACCGACAGCTCAGCCAAGCAACATGCGTGCGATAACGTAGCGCTGGATCTCCGAGGTGCCGTCCCAGATGCGACCGAGGCGGGCGTCGCGGTAGAAACGCTCGATGGGCGAACCCTTCAGCAGCCCGATTGCGCCGTGAATTTGCAGCGCGCGATCGGCCACGCGGCAACCCATCTCCGAAGCGAACAGCTTTATCATCGAAGATTCAAGCGTGATCCGCTCGCCGCGGTCGAGCTTGCGGGCGGCATCGTGAACCATCAGGCGGGCGGCATGCACTTCCGTCGCCATGTCCGCGAGCATCCACTGAATCGCCTGAAACCGGCCTATCGGCTTACCGAACTGGACACGTTCCTTTGCATATTCCACCGAAAGCTCGAGCAGCTTCTGCGACGCGCCCACGGCGACGGCCCCGATGAACTGTAGCCGGCCCGAGTCGAGACCGGCCATCGCGACGATGAAGCCATGGCCTTCCTCGCCGACAAGGTTCTCCGCCGGGACGCGGCAATCCTCAAAGCGGAGCCGCGCAGTCGGCATCCCGCGCAATCCCATCTTCGGCTGAACCGCATCCACCGAGAAACCGGGAAAGTCCCGTTCCACAACAAATGCGCTGACGCCTCCCCGCGCGCCCTTTTCCGGGTCGGTGACAGCGAACACGAGGTGGAGGTCGTTGACGCTTCCGTTTGAGATCATGTGCTTCGTGCCGTTGAGGTAGTAGTAGTCGCCCCGTCGTTCCGCCCGCGTTTTTATGTTGGCCGCATCGCTTCCCGCCTCGGGCTCGCTCAGCGCGAAATCGGCCCTCGACTCGCCGCGCGCAATGCGGGGGAAATATTTATCCTTGAGCGCGTCCGTGCCGAATTGGGCGAGGCCGGACATCGAGCCTCCTATGAAGCGGACGACCGACTGGTTGGCGCGCGACAGTTCCTCCATCACGACGCACATCTCGAGATTGTTCAGCCCCATGCCGCCGTATTCCTTCGGCACGCCCATCCCGTACAGGCCCGTCTCGGCTATCTTCGCCGCAAGCGAGTCGGGTATCGCGTCGGTCTCCTCTATCACGTTCGACAGCGGCTCGATTTCCGTTTCCACGAACTCGCGCGTCTCTATTTTCAGCTCTTCCAGGTGTTCGTCCACGATTGGTTTCCTCGGATTCAAACAGAGTATGGAACAGGAATTTTCGCGGACACATTATAACATATCAGAAATCTGCCTAATATTCGTCCGCGAGGGGGACTGTCCCCACCGCTCTCGGGGATATTTCTGTAGGGGCGCACGGCCGTGCGCCCCTACAACCGGACGCGACACGAAAACCGGGACAAGAAATTCCCATTCTCACAGATAGTAGTACAGCCCGGCCGGCTGCTAGCTCCTTCACAGGCTGTGAGCGAAGGGAGGGCTTAGCCTTCTTCAGTAAAAGAGCAGAAGAATGGGGCTCATGAAAACTAACTTCCTGCATGCAAACTCCTTCTTGACAAGAATTTGGCTGTATGGTATATTCTCACGCAACTGAATCGCGCGGGCAGGTACATAACGAAGAGCTACAAGCATGACGTGTTCGGGAATATCATCTCGGAGACGGGTCCGGCATTTAACCGCGGGTTCACCTACACCTCGCGCGAGCGCCACGCCCGCAGCGGGTTCTACTACTACCGCGCCCGCCTCTACGACCCACAGACCGGCCGCTTCCTCACCCAAGATCCGATCGGGCCCTTGGGCGGGGTGAATTTATATGCGTATGTGGGGGATAGTCCGGTTAATCTGATTGATCCACTAGGATTATTTCTTATGGCTGGTGCAGACATATTACCGAGCATTGAGGTTCCAAAATTCAGTAATGTGAGGGATTTCGCGGAAATGATTGACTCCATTTCCAATGACGAGACAACAATAATAATAGTTGCTCATGGGGAACCTGGCGGGAGAACTAATGTTGGTATTGCCGGTAGCGATGGAACAACCACATATAACTTGATCGCTGGGAAAAAGTTGTACGAGCCGTTAATCAACAAAAAGCAAGACAAATGCCAAATCTCAAGAGTATTCATTTCTTTGTGTGCGATCTTTCCAGAGAGGAGGAGGGACAAGCTCTCAAATGCAAGCTTAAAAGGGAGCTGCCAGGTGTTGAAATCAAAGGCTTCGAAAGAAAAATCCCGCGGGCATTGCTCTTCTATGGATTGATTTTGGATTTGTTCAGCTGACCGAGAGAACTGAGGGGTTCTGAGCATATGAGAAAAATATTGAAGCGTGTCGTGGTTGCTCTGTCGCTAGTGGTCATAATACTAACCTCGCTTTACTGGTATTGTTTTATTCCGGACGGCTCGGGTCGTATTCGAGCGGCTAAGTGGGCCCTCGAAAGGCTGTCTGGAAATATATTTCTTCAACGAGTAGCCAGCTTCCGACAAGTCAACAGTCGCATCAGCAGCTTCTATTTGTCCCGTGATCGGATGCCAACTCCGAAAGAGATTGAAGAAATCAGAGCCGAAAGCGAGACAATCCTGAAGAAGGAAGGATGGTACCAATTCCCTGGAGAAGACTACTACAACTACGGGTACGAAAGAGGAGAATGTTCGTTTGTGGTAAAGTCATCGTGCTTCAAGGATTGTTTTGATGAACAATTCCAAGAAGGCTATCTTCCAGTTATCAAGGACACTATGAGTCAATTGGAGCATACATGGCTCATATACGATGAGAAGCGCGAATGGGTTTACTTCCTTGAGCCCGAACTGTTGAGTATTCAGCCCTACTTTGTCTCTCCGACATGCCTATACGTACTGAGCGAGCTGAAGTCGCGAAAAGAAGAGTTATATGAGGAGATCCGAAAGGAACTTCTCCAAGAGATTGCGGAAGGAACCTACGACGAGAGCATCTGTGTTCTTTCAAAATCATTTCGGGAGAGGATAGTCAAGCGCAAACAAAAGCAAGAAGCTTCCCAGATGGAACTGATTGCTCCTTCGAAGGAAAGTGGTCCGTGATTGTTGCCGTTCGCGGTGCTCTTTTTTCCACGCCGAAACCACCAGGGCAGCGTGACGGAATTGCTGAATGCGGGCGGGTACCTGACAAAGAGCTATAAATACGACGCGTTCGGGAACATCATCTCGGAGACGGGGCCGGCGTTCAACCGGGGCTTCACCTATACGGCGCGTGAGCGCCATTCTCGCAGCGGGTTCTACTACTACCGCGCTCGTTTCTACGACCCCCGGATGAACCGGGACTCCTGAAACGCATATCCTCTATCTGTCCAACGATTGGTTGACCGCGGTGTTGCTCTGAGGACAGTCGCACGGGGACACTTTTCATTCTCCACTTAAATCCCACCCATTGTGTCCGAATATGCCGGTTGCCAATGCTATCGGCTTTTGCTATATTTATGGAAAAATCGCAATAGGCCGGTTACCGGCTCCACCTTCCCGAGGAGGTAAGCTTGTCTTGGACGCCGAGCTGCAAATCCAACTATACAAAAAAATGGTCCTGATCCGCCGGTTCGAGGAGCGAACGAACCAGATGTATCAGAAGGGCAAAATCAGCGGGTTCTGCCACCTGTACATCGGCCAGGAGGCCGTCGGCGTGGGCGCTATCTCGGCCGTTCGGGAGACCGACTACGTCGTCACCGGCTACCGCGAGCACGGGCAGGCTATCGTGAAGGGCATGGACCCGAAGCTCGTCATGGCAGAGCTGTTCGGCAAGGAGGCGGGCATCTCCAGGGGCAAGGGCGGCTCGATGCACATCTTCAACCGAGAGAAGCGGTTCCTGGGGGGCGACGCCATCGTCGCGGGAAACCTCCCGCTCGCCACCGGCGCCGCGCTCGCGTGCAAATACCGCAAGAGCGACGACATCGTGCTGTGCTTCTTCGGCGACGGCGCGGTCAACGAAGGCGCCTTCCACGAATCGTTCAACCTGGCCTCGCTGTGGAGCCTGCCAGTCCTTTTCTTCTGCGAGAACAACCAATACGGCATGGGCACTCCCGTCGGCCGCGCATCTTCGATACAGGACCTGGCCAAGCGGGCGGCGGGCTATGATATGGACTGGCAGATAATCGACGGAATGGACGTCGCCGAGGTGTACGAGGCAGCCCATAAGACTGCCGAGCGCATCCGCTCACAGAAGAGGCCGGAGATGATTGAAGCGAAGACCTACCGGTTCAGGGGACATTCGGTGGCCGATCCGGAAGTGTATCGGACGAAGGACGAAGTCGAGAAATGGAAGCAGCGCGACCCCATCGTCAGGTTCCGCAGCACGCTCAAAGGAGAAGGCGTCCTGAGCGAGGAGCAAATCAAACAAATCGCCGACGAGGCCGAAAAGACCGTGAACGAAGCCATAGAGTTCGCCGAGAAGGCGGAGTTCCCGCCGGCCTCGGCGATATGCGAGTACGTGTACGCGGGGAAATTCTGAAATGGCCCAGCTCAGATATCGCGAAGCCCTGAGGGATGCGCACGCCGAGGAGATGCGGCGCGACGATAAAGTGTTCCTGATGGGGGAGGAGGTCGGCGTCTGGGGCGGCTCGTTCAAGGTGAGCGAGGGACTGCTCGAGGAGTTCGGCGACCAGCGCGTCATCGACACGCCCATCTCGGAAGAAGTCATCGTGGGCGCCGGAATCGGAGCGGCGATGGTCGGCCTCAGGCCGATAGTCGAGCTCATGACGGTGAACTTCTCGCTCCTTGCGATGGACCAGATTATCAATCACGCGGCGAAGCTGTACTACATGTCGGGCGGGCAGTTCCCCATTTCGCTCGTCATACGCGCGCCCGGCGGGGCGGGACAACAGCTCGGCGCCCAACACTCGCAGAACCTCGAGGCCCACTTCGTGCACACGGCTGGATTGAAGGTCGTCATGCCCTCGACGCCGGCAGACGCGAAGGGTCTGTTGAAGTCGTGCATCCGCGACGACGACCCCATCGTTTTCCTCGAACACGAGGCGCTGTACGGCATCAAGGGCGAAGTGCCCGACGACGAGGACTTCACCATCCCGCTGGGTGTGGCCGACGTCAAGCGCGAAGGCTCCGACGTGACCATCGTGGCCTATTCCCGGATGGTGCACGTGGCGCTCCAGGCCGCCTCGAAACTGGCGGACGAGGATGGCGTGAGCGTGGAGGTCGTCGACCCGCGCACGCTGAAACCGTTCGACATCGATGCCCTGACGAAATCGGTGGAGAAGACGGGCCGGCTCATCATTGTCGAGGAGGATTGTCGCACGGGCGGCGTCGGCGCGGAGATCGCCGCATCGGTCGGCGAGCGCGCATTCTATAACCTCGATTCGCCCATCCTGCGCGTCGCCGGAGCGGACGTTCCGATGCCATATTCGAAGCACCTCGAACAGAGCGCTATTCCTCAAGTCGAAGACGTTGTCTTCGCCGTCAAGAAGATTCTGGCTCGAAAATAACCGTTTCTTTTTGAAAGGGTCCCGTCATGGCGAACAAAGTAACTGTGCGATACCTCGAAAATCTTCAGCATCAGGTCATCTGCTTTCCGCATTCTTTCATAGCCGACGAACCGTTGGAGGATGAGGGCGACGGGCTTGGCCCGAATCCCTACGACCTTCTCCTGAGTTCGCTCGGGGCCTGCACCGCGATGACCCTCATAATGTACGCGAACAGGAAGAAGATCCCCGTCGAGACGATAAGCGTTGAACTCGACCACCAACGAACCTACCGCGAGGACTGCGAAGGTTGTGCGGAGGAAGAGAAGCGCGTCGAAAAAATCTCGCGCCGCATCACCGTCAAGGGCGCAATCACCGATGAGCAGAAAAACAAGCTGCTCGAGATAGCCCAAAAGTGTCCCATCCACAGGACTATCGCAGCCAAGCCGATAGTCGAAGACAGCATAGAGGTGTACGACTGAACGCTATGGAAGAGGGAGACCGGTAATGGCCGCCGAAATCGTTATGCCCCGATTGAGCGACACCATGGAGGAAGGCCGCATCATCAAGTGGCTGAAGAAGGTGGGTGACCCCATCAAGGAGGGCGAGCCGCTGCTCGAGGTGGAGACCGACAAGGCCGACATCGAGGTCGAGGCGTTCGACACGGGAATAATCACTGAGATCACCGCCGACGAGGGCGAGACGGTGAAGGTGGGCGAGAAGATAGGCCTGATTAGCACCGAAGAAGAAGCCGCCGCCAAGGCGAAGCCCGTCGCGGAAGAAAAGAAGCCGGTCGAGGCGGAGGCAGTCGAAGCGAAGGAAGAACCGAAAAGAGAAGAGCCCGAAAGGGAACCTGAAGAGGAAAAGAAGAAGGAAGAGGAAGAAAAAAGAAAGAAGGCCGCAGAAGAAGCGAAAAGAAAGGCAGAGGAAGAAAAGCGGAGAGAAAAGCCTCGGCCCAAAGAGCCCGCAGTTCGTGTTCACATGGAAACCCGCGAGGCCGTTGAGAAATTCGTCGCGCGTCCGGCTCCGGGAAGAGTGATGGCGTCGCCCCTTGCGAGGGAGCTTGCGCAAAAACACGGCATAGACCTCTCCGAGGTCGAGGGCACGGGGCCAGGCGGCGAGGTCGTGAGGCGCGACATCGAAGAAGTCATCTCCGGGAAGGATAAAAAGAAGGAGCCGAAGGCGAAGGCCGCGGCACCCGCGAAACGAAGGGAGATCAAGGCCACCCCGCTCGCCGTCGTTCTCGCGGAAAAGGAAGGCATCGAGCTGGACGAGGTCAAAGGCACGGGCATCGACGGCAGGATTCGCGAAATCGATGTGAAGGCCTACGCCGCGCGTCGTTGCGCGATGAGGGGCGAGGAGTACAAGGAACTGAGCCTGATGCGCAAGACGATCGCCCGCCGCATGACCGAAAGCGTTCAGACCATTCCCCATTTCTACCTGACCATGGCGATCGACATGGGAGCGGCGATGGAATTGCGGAAGAAACTGAACGAGAACAAGGGCGACAATGACAAGATAAGCGTAAACGACATCATCGTCAAGGCGGCCGCCGCCGCGCTCGAACAGGCTCCCGAGGTCAACTCGAGTTTCAGCGACGACAAGATAAAGATTAACCGGGAAATCAACGTCGGCGTCGCGACCGCCACGCCCGACGGACTCGTCGTGCCGGTCATCTTCGACGCAAACAAGAAGTCAGTGGGCGAGATAGCGGCGGACATGAGAGACAAGGCCGAGCGCGCCAAGAAGAGGAAACTCAAGCCCGACGAATACTCGCACGCCACCTTCACCGTCTCCAACCTCGGCATGTTCGGCATCGAACACTTCACGGCCATCATCGACCCGGGACAGAGCGCCATCCTCGCCGTCGGCGCCGTCGTGAAAGAACCCGTCTTTGAGAACGACAGCGTGAAAGCGCGACAGACTCTGCGCGTGACGCTCTCGTGCGACCATCGCGTCGTCGACGGCTACACCGGCACGCAGTTCCTCATCAAACTCAAATCGATTCTCGAAAAACCGGAGGAAGCGATTCGATAAAAAAATCTTTTTTTGAAAAACATGGCCGCTGCCGATTGAACCGGCGGCGGCTTTTTTTGTCGTTTCGGAGAACTCCGCCGCTGCGAACCCTTTACTTTATCCGGAGAATATATTACATTAGAGGCCAATCGAGTTTACTGCCGACACTGGACACGGAGAAGGATTCTGCCATGGCGAAACGCAAGAAGAAGAACGAAGGTAAGCATATCGGCATAATCTCGACGCGTCTTTCCGGGACGGACGGCGTGTCTCTCGAAACGGAAAAATGGGCGAACGTGCTGGAAGAGATGGGACACACCTGCTTCTACTTGGCCGGCGAGCTCGACCGTCCCGCAGAGAGGTCCCTGTTGGTGGAAGAGGCGCACTTCACGCACCCGGAAATTCGCGATGTATATGCGAGCTGCTTCGTTTTCCGTAGGCGAAAACCGAAAGTAACGAAAAAAATTCACGAGCTGAAGGAATTATTAAAGGAAAAGTTATACGAATTCATAGAGAAATTCGAGATTGACTTGCTGCTTCCCGAAAATGCGGTCACCATCCCCCTGAATATACCCTTCGGGGTCGCCATTACCGAGGTAATTGCCGAAACTGGAATACCTACGATTGCGCACCACCACGATTTCTTCTGGGAACGCAAGCGGTTCCTCGTCAACGTGGCCTGGGACTATCTCAACATGGCTTTCCCGCCCCATCTTCCCAGCATCTGCCACGTCGTGATCAACAGCTCCGGCGCGAACCAGCTTGCGCTGAGGACAGGCATCACCTCCATGCTCATACCCAACGTGATGGATTTCGAGAATCCGCCCGCCCCGCCCGACGAGTATGCGTCCGACGTCAGGCAGGCCTTCGGCATAAGGGACGACGAGCTCTTCATCCTCCAGCCCACAAGGGTCGTGAAGCGGAAAGGAATAGAGAGCTCGATAGAGCTGGTCAGGCGTTTGGGCAAGAAGGCCAAGCTCGTCATCTCGCACGCCACGGGCGATGAGGGACACGGCTACGAGGAGCGCGTGCGAGAGTACTCCGGCCTATTCGACGTTGACACCTTGTTCGTCTCCGACACGATAGGCGAGCACCGCGGGCTGACGAGCGACGGCAGGAAAATCTATCCGATATGGGATGTGTATCCCCATGCCGATTTCGTGACGTACCCATCCACGTTCGAGGGATTCGGCAACGCTTTCCTGGAATCGATCTACTTCAAGAAGCCCATCGCCGTGAACATCTATTCCGTCTATGCGATTGACATCAAGCCCAAGGGGTTCAAGGTCGTCGAGCTCGACGATTATGTGAGCGAGAGCGCCATCCGCCTGACCCGACAGATACTCTCCGACCCGAATTTGTCAAAGGAGCTCGTGGAACACAACTACAGGCTCGGCAAGCGCTACTATTCATACAAACTCCTCCGGAAACGGCTGGGAGCGCTGCTCTCCGAATGCTTCGGCGACTGAAGGCGGAGTATGATTGGACCGCATGCTCTGTTCACCTCCTGCGGCTCTCTTGACGTCTCTCTGTTTACACCCGAATTTTTATGTGGTCTTGCGCTGGAGCAACCCGAAACAGCGTGTTAAAGTTGTGGTAACCGGTTTTTGCCGGGAGATGAATTCGACTCGCCGAGAATATCGATATGAATAAGAAGGAGGGGTCATGGCCCAGAACTTAGCCGAGAAACTCATCAGCGAGCATTTGGTAGAGGGAAAGATGGCTGCGGGCGAGGAAATCGGAATCCGCATCGACCAGACGCTGACCCAGGACGCCACCGGCACGATGGCTTTTCTCGAGTTCGAGTCGCTCGGCATCCCGCGCGTGCGGACCGAGCTGTCCCTGAGCTACATCGACCACAACATCATCCAGACCGACTTCAAAAACGCCGACGACCATCGTTTCCTCGAATCCATAGCCGCCAAGTACGGCGTGTACCTCTCGCCGCCCGGAAACGGCGTCTCACACCACGTGCACCGTGAGCGGTTCGGCGTACCGGGCAAAACGCTGCTCGGCTCCGACAGCCACACCACGACGGGCGGATGCCTCGCTATGCTCGCAGTCGGCGCGGGCGGCGTGGAGGTGGCCATGGCCATGGCCGGCAAGCCGTTTTATCTGATGTACCCCAAGGTGTGGGGAATCCGCGTCACCGGCAAGCTGCAACCGTGGGTGTCGGGCAAGGACGTCATCCTCGAGCTTCTCCGCCGGTTCACGTGTAAAGCCGGAGTAGGGAAGATCATGGAGTTCTTCGGGCCGGGCGTGAAGAACCTCGACGCGAGCGCGCGCGCGACCATCGCCAACATGAGCGTCGATATCGGCGCGACCGCCGCCATCTTTCCCTGCGACCAGGTGACCCGCCGCTACCTGAAGCTGAACGGACGCGAGGAGGACTGGAAGGAACTCAAGGCCGACAGGGGCGCCGACTACGACGAGGTGACGGAACTCGACCTCGGCGCCATCGAGCCGCTCGTCGCGTGTCCGTCCAATCCCGACAACGTCAAGACCGCCGCCGAGCTCGACGGGACCGAAATCTCGCAGGTCATCGTCGGCAGTTCCACCAATGGCTCCTACCGCGACCTGATGATCGCCGCCCAGACGGTCGAGGGCAAGCGGGTGCATCCGTACGTCAGCTTCGAGATAAACCCCGGAAGCCGCCAGACGCTTGAAAACGTGGAGGTCATGGGCGGCGTGCTCGCGCTGATACACGCGGGCGCGCGGATACATCAGTCGGGCTGCCTCGGCTGCATCGGCATGGGACAGGCCCCCGCGACCAACACGAGGTCGCTCCGGACGTTCCCGCGCAATTTCAAGGGACGAAGCGGCACGAAGGAGGACCAGGTGTATCTCTGCTCGCCCGAGGTCGCCGCCGCCTCCGCGCTTCAGGGCTCCATCGCCGACCCGCGCAAGTTCGGCGAATACCCGAAGGTCAGATTCCCCAAGCAGTTCAGGTTCAATCCCGAGTGGATTATTCCGCCGGCCAAAGACTCCGAGGCCGTCGAGGTCATCAGGGGCCCGAACATCGTGCCTTTCCCCAAGTTCGAGGCGCTGTCGGAGAGCCTGGAAGGCGAGGTTCTGCTGAAGGTTGGCGACAATGTGAGCACCGACATCATCATGCCGGCAGGCAACCGTGTGCTTCCCTTCAGGAGCAACATTCCCGCCATCAGCAAGTTCGTGTTCGATATCATCGACGAGAATTTCCACAAGAAGGCCGAGGAGAAGGGGGGAGGCGTCATCGTCGGCGGAGAAAATTACGGACAGGGCTCCTCACGCGAGCACGCCGCCCTGGCCCCTCGCTACCTGGGAATCCGAGCCAAGCTGGCCAAGAGCTTCGCGCGTATCCACAAGGCGAACCTCGTCAATTTCGGCATCGTGCCGCTGGAGTTCGCCGACGTCGCTGACTACGAAAAGATTCAACAGGGTGACATGCTTCGCATTCCCGGCATACGCGAGGCAATCAAACGGGGCGATGAGACGATAAAGGTTTCCGTCAACGGCAAAGAGTTGGCGACCCGGCTCGATGTCTCACCGCGCCAGCGCGACATCCTGCTCGCCGGCGGCCTCCTCAACCAGGCGCGAGGATAATAACCCGCCACTAACCATTGTCTCCGGCCATCGCAGCATACACATAACCTATGTGTTTACAAAGTGTTATGGGATTTCCCTTTGGTGCCGCGCCGGGTGCGGAGGTGCGCTGAATATGAATCAGTCTTTAAAGACCAAAAAAGTGTTGACGTTGGCTTAACTGCGCGATATGATTACCTCACGGTAACCGCGGACGGAAGAAGACGTTCCATCCGCGAAAACATTTCGTTGCGAAGTTCGATTTCATCGCCCGAGCCCAAAATGCCGTTTAAGATAAGCGGGGGCGACGACCACAGACTTTTCCCTCGCACATACGATCTCCAGACCCACAGCGTAAGGGTGTTTGGACGATTCCGCTGACCTGAACTGAAGTCCTCGAACATCCCGACTCACGAGGCCGTCCAAACGAAAAAGCCGACGAAGCCTCTCGGCGGGGAGGGAAGACGTCATGCATACTCAAACCCGATTTCGCTGGTGCGCGCTGCTGCTTTTTGCCTTTCTTGCAGTTGTCATTCCTCTTCAAGACGCGCACGCTGAATGGTACCAGGTCGGTCCATATGGGGGCATAGTAAGGTCGCTTGCGATCGACCCCGACAACACCCAGGTCATCTATGCATCAACGGACGACGACGGTGTGTACAAGAGCACCGACGGCGGCGACACCTGGGCCGCATCCGGCCTGGAAGATTATCCCATCAACAGTCTCGCGATCGACCCCACGAACACGCAGACCATTTACGCCGGAACAGCCGGAGGCGTGTTCAAGAACACCACCGGCGGCGACGGCACGTGGACTCCCATCGTTGCCGGCATGGGAGCCCTTCCGATTTTCAGCCTCGCAATCGACCCCACGAACACCCAAGTCATCTACGCCGGAACAGCCATCGGCACATACAAAACCGCCACCGGGGGCGGCTTGTGGGTTCCCATCACCACGGGCATGACCACCCCCCTTCCCGTTTACAGTCTTGCCATCGACCCGTCGAACACACAGGTTGTGTATGCCGGAACAGGCAGCGGCATGTACAAGAGCACCAACGGTGGCGGGAGCTGGACGTTGACACCCTCGGGCCTGGGAACAACTGATATCATCAGCATTGCCATTAATCCCACAAACACACAGGTTGTGTATGCCGGAACAGGCGAAGGCGTGTACAAAACCGTAACCGGCGGCGGCAACTGGTTCGATTCCGGCCTGAGTGTCATCCGGAGCGTTGCGATCGATCCCACGAACACCCAGATCGTGTATGCGGGAGCAAGCAACACCGTGTATAGAAGCATCAACGGCGGTACATCGTGGTCGGGCGTCATTGTTCCCGGTTTTAGCGATATCCGCAGCCTTGCAATCGACCCCTCGAACACACAGACCATCTACGCCGGAACATTCGGCAAAGGCGTGCATAAGACCACAAGCAGCGGGTCGACGTGGACCGTGTGCGGCATCGCAAATTTCATTGTTCGCGACCTCGCGATAGACCACGTGAACACCGACACCATTTATGCGGGAACATACGGCTACGGGGTGTATAAGAGCAGCGATGGCGGCGAGCTGTGGGAGGTCGTCAACAACGGCCTGGGAAATCTCGATGTCCAGTGCCTCGCAATCGACCCCGATAACACCTTGACCATGTATGCCGGAACGGACGGCGGCGGCGTGTACAAGAGCCCCGGTGGCCTTGCGTGGGAGGCCAGGAATACGGGCCTGGGGAATACTTATGTCTTGAGCCTCGCGATAGACCCCGGAAACACACAAGTTCTCTATGCCGGAACAAGCACCGGCGTGTACAAGAGCACAAACGGCGGCGGCAACTGGACTCTAAGCAATACCGGTATCGGATCTCATGGTGTTCGTGCCCTTGCGATGAACCCCGCGAACACCCAGGTCGTCTATGCCGGCACACATGGCGGCATGTTCAAGAGTACAAACGGCGGAGGGAACTGGACCGCCATCAATACCGGTCTGGGGAATACTTCCATCCGAAGCCTTGCAATCAATCCCGCGAACACACAGGTAATCTACGCCGGTACACTACTCGGCGTGTACAAGAGCACAAACGGCGGCGGGAACTGGACCGCCTCCGGCCTCGGCAGCATGGCTGTCCGAAGCCTCGCGATCAATCCCGCGCACACACCGACCGTCTATGCGGGAACGTCGCGTAACGGCGTCTACAAGAGCACAAACGGCGGCGGAATCTGGCTCATCTCCGGCCTGTCGGATCTTGACGTTTACAGCCTCGCAATAGACCCGGCGAACACCCAGACCGTCTATGCCGGAACATGGGAGGAGAGCGTTTGGCGCCTCGGCGGCCAGTTGACGCAAATCAATCTCGCATCCCCTTCGGATGGATCCGTCATGGGAGGGCCCTCCACCTTTGCATGGACGGTCAATGGGGGAGTCGATAACCGATACAAGGTGGACTTCCGCATCCCCGGTCTTGTGCAGCTCTGGTCCACGCCGCCCTTGACGACTAACAGTTGGAACATGCCGACCGCAATATGGAACAAAATCCCTTCCGGCAGGCGAGTGTATTGGCGCGTGCGCGGAGCGGATGTGGACGCTCCGCCGGTGACCATCATAACGAGCGACGAAGTCTGGTACTTCGACAAGCCATAGAAACGAACCGGTCATAGCATGAGCGGAAACCGCTCCCACGTGCCTTCGGGAGCGGTTTCCGTTTTCAAGTCTCCGTCCGAGGACGGACAGTAACCACGATCTCCCTCATGATATTCGCGATGGATGTCTCCGAGGTCTTTGTGGAATTCCGCGTGTTTGTCATTGCGATAGTAATGACGATGATGATGATGTGCGCACCTCGAAGAGTGTTTTTTACATAATTCCCCATAAGTGCCCATCATATGCAGTGACGCCTATTGCCCTTCTTTAGTACGCATGTCAAAATGAGGCTTAGCTGATGAGCGCACGATGCAGTTCAACAGATATAGATCGTAAACGAAGAGGAGATACATGATGCTCTATAAACGCGAAGCCAAAGGACCGGTTGAGGAAGTAAAGCGGAAGCTGGAAGAAGCAACCAAGGCGAACAAGTTCGGCGTGTTGGGGACGATCGACCTGAAGGCGAAAATGCAGGACAAAGGTGTTGACTTCGGCCCACGGTGCCAGATTCTCGAAGTATGCAATCCCGGCCAAGCCAAAAAGGTGCTGGAATCGAACATGGACATCTCAACGATGCTTCCGTGTCGCATTTCCGTCTATGAGGAGAATGGCAAAGTCATGGTGGCAACCCTTAAGCCGACGGCTCTGTTGGACCTTTTCAACAATCCCGAGTTGACTCCGGTCGCCGAGGACGTGGAAAATACGATCATACGTATAATTGATGAAGCATGCGCGTAAGCCCGTTGGAAGGTGTACCGCCATACTCTCCTTCTCGGAATAATAATCGGCCATAGCTTTCCCCAGATTCCTTCACTTGAAATCAAGCTACCCGGCGGCTATAATGATGCTTGAAATCCTGCCGGGCCGAGCCGCAAGTGCATAGGTGCGGCGGGCAGCGTTGTGTTTGTCAGAAAACGACAAAGGAGCTGAAATCATGGCGAAATCGAACGAAATTGCCTTCCTCGACGCAACCGCCCAGGCCGAGCTGGTGCGGCGCAAGGAGGTCAAGCCCATCGAACTCGTGGACGCCGCCATCGAGCGGATTGAGCGTCTGAACCCCACTCTCAATGCGGTCGTGACACCGATGTATGACCTTGCGCGCGAGGCGGCGAAGGGCAAGCTGCCCGACGGACCGTTCACCGGCGTGCCATTCCTGCTCAAGGACCTGGGAGCCACATACGGCGGCGTCCGCCAGACGCTCGCGTCGGCCTATATGCGCGATTACGTTCCGGCGAATGACAGCGAACTCACGATACGGCAAAAGCGCGCAGGCCTTATCATCCTCGGCAAGACGAACACGCCGGAGATGGGCATTCTGCCCACGACGGAGCCGCATCTGTTCGGGCCCGCACGCAATCCATGGAATGTGGAACACAGCACGGGCGGCTCGAGCGGCGGCTCGGCCGCGGCCGTGGCTGCCGGAATGGTACCCTTCGCGCACGCCAACGACGGCGGCGGCTCCATACGCATCCCGGCCTCGTGCTGCGGTTTGTTCGGACTCAAGCCGACGCGCGCGCGCAACCCGCTCGGTCCCGACCTCGGCGAGATGATGAGCGGCTTCGTCGTCGAGCACGCCGTCACCCGCTCCGTGCGCGACAGCGCGGCGCTGCTCGACGCCACCTCCGGTCCCGACGTAGGAGATCCCTATTGGGCGCCGCCGCCGAAGCGTCCGTTCCTCAAAGAAGTAGGCGCCGACCCGGGGCGGCTTCGCATCGCATTCACGACCGACGCGGCCACCGGCGTTCCCGTGCACGCCGATTGCGTGAGCGCGGTACACGAGACGGCCAAGCTGTGCGCCGACCTCGGCCACGAGGTGACGGAGGCTTCGCTCGAGGTGGACGCAGCGCTGGTGAATCAGGCGTTCACGGTCATTTTCACGGCAGGCGGAACGGCGACGCTCGTCGAAGGAATGGCGATGATAACCGGCCGCGTGCCCACTCCGGACCAGTTTGAGCCGCTCACGTGGGCCGTTTACGAGGCCGGACGCCAGCACAGCGCTACGGCCTATCTGCTCGCGCTGACAGCGCTCCATCGCATATCTCGCGATATCGCACGTTTTCTCCTCGACTACGACGTGTTGCTCACGCCGACCCTGCCCGAGCCGCCCGTGCCGCTGGGCACCTTCGACTCGCCGCCCGACAATCCGCTGCAGGGGCTCATGCGCGCGGCTGAGTACGTGCCGTTCACGGTCATCTGCAATTTTACCGGGCAGCCGGCCGTGTCGGTGCCGCTCATCTGGAACGACGACGCGCTTCCGATAGGCGTTCAGTTTATCGGACATTTCGGCGACGAGGCCACTCTGTTCCGGCTTGCGGCGCAGCTCGAGGAGGCACGCCCCTGGGCCGGCCGACATCCGCCCGTCTCGGCCTGAACAGCTCTCTGTAGCGGATTCGAGGGAGAGGCATCTGGATTTACCCGGCGAAATATCGTAAAATAAGGCCCGTGTTGTATTAAAGGGTCGATTTCTTGGAAAGATAGGTGGGTTCATAGGATATGGATAGGAAGCTCACAGTCGTGCCCGAACGGTGTTCGGGGTGTCACACGTGCGAGCTGGTGTGCTCGATTCATCACTTCGGAGTCAACAACCCGAAGAAGAGCGCCATACGCGTGATGACGATTTATCCGCATCCGGTCATCAGAATGCCGGTGGTGTGTAAGCAATGCCGCGAGCCGAAGTGCGGCGAAAATTGTCCCGAGAACGCCATCGTGAAGGAGAACGGCATCGTCCGCATTCTCGAAGATCGCTGCATCTCGTGCATGCAATGCGTGATGTCGTGCCCGTTCGGGTCCATCTTCACTCACCGCGACATAGAGGCGCCCTTCAAGTGCGACCTCTGCGGCGACCGCAATCCGCGATGTGTCGAGGCGTGTCCAAAGCAGGCGCTGCTGTTCATCCCCGCTCACATGATGGGGCAGGCCCGCCGCATGGCGAGCGTGTTGAAGTACGCGCACATGAAAGAGGTCGAGTATGTCGAGGGCGGCGAAGAGCGCGTCCTGAAATATGCCGACATAGAACGGCTGAAGGAGCAGAGCAAGGATTGAAATGCGCCGTGCGGCGATGCTTGATTGCGCGTCGCATGATGTGAATACACCGAGGGGAAGACGATGAACGTTTACGGCGGGTATTTCAAAAAGATTCTGTGGGTTGACCTGACGAGCGGCGAATCGCGCGGCCTTGAATTCGGCGACGCGTTCGCGACGAAATACGTCGGAGGCCGGGGCTTCGGCATAAAGCTGTTGTGGGACCATCTTCGACGCGC
This sequence comes from uncultured bacterium, assembly GCA_964607485.1. Classification (GTDB taxonomy): domain Bacteria; phylum Abyssobacteria; class SURF-5; order SURF-5; family SURF-5; genus CAZSKP01. Next base: position 19,187 of record CAZSKP010000048.1, read on the forward strand.
CGGCTTCGACATCGACCCGCTCGGGCCCGACAACCTGCTCGTCATAGCGCCCGGTCCTCTCACGGGCCTGTACCTGCCCGCGTCGGGCAAGACATCGTTCGTTTCGGTCTCGCCCGCCACGGGCGGCTACGGCGACAGCAACATGGGCGGCAGCTTCGGCGTGGAACTGAGGCAGGCCGGCTACGACGCGATGGCCATCACCGGCAGGGCCGACGCGCTTTCCTATCTCTGGATAGACGATGACGCGGTAAAGGTAATAAAGAACGAGAAGCTCAAGGGACGCGGCTGCCTCGAGACCGAGGGACTCATCAAGAAAGAGCTTGGCGACCCGATGGTGAAGATAGCGCTCGTGGGGCCGGCGGGGGAGAACCTCGTGCGCTTCGCATGCGTCAGTTCCGACTGGAGCCGCAACGCTGGTCGCACGGGCATGGGCGCGGTCCTGGGCTCGAAGAACATCAAGGCCATCGCCATACGCGGCTCGCACGACCTCCCCGTGTACGACCTGCCGAAGCTGAAAGCGGTGTCGGACGAATCGTTCGAGGCACTCAAGAAGCATCCCTACTTCGATTTCTGGCAGCAGCAGGGGCTGATGTCGGTCGTTGACTATCTCGCCACGGCGGGGGCGCTGCCCACGCGAAACTTCAGCGACGGGACCTTTGAGGGAGTCGCGCACATCAACGGTTTCGAGATGGAATCGAAGTACAAGATAGGCGACTCCGCGTGCTTCGCGTGTCCCATGAGCTGTGGCAACATATGTCTTGTGAAGGAAGGACCTTACGCAGGCACCGTTGCCGAGGGTCCCGAGTACGAAACCGCGTGCATGTTCGGCTCGAATATCGGCGTGGACAACTTTGCGTTCATCCTCCGCGCGAATCACCTCTGCGACGACCTCGGCATCGACACCATCTCGACCGGCAACCTCATCGGAGTCCTGATGGAAGCCTGCGAGAAAGACTTGCTCGGCCCCGCCGACCTCGACGGCCTCTCGCTCAAATGGGGCGACGAGAAGGGGGCGCTCGCAATTATCGAAAAGATAGCCCGCCGGGAGGGCATCGGCGACGTGCTTGCCGACGGCGCGCCGGGAGCGCTCAAGAAATGGCCCCAGCTCGAACCCATACTCCTGCACGTCAAGGGCCTCGAACAATCCGCCTACGACGCGCGGCTTGCGATCTCGCAGGCGCTCGGCTACGGCACTTCCGACATCGGCGCGCACCATGCGCGAGCCTGGACCATCGGAAAAGAGCTCGAGATGGGCGCCAAATGGAGCCTCGAAGAGAAGGCCGACCTGGTCATCTACCATCAAACCGTCCGGCCTTTATTCGACATGCTCGGTGTGTGCCGCCTGCCGTGGATAGAACTCGGCTTCGACGAGAATTACTACACGCGCTTCTATGAGGCCGTCACGGGAGCGAAGGTGTCGCTCAAGGAACTCCTCTCGCGCGCCAACGACCTTTACAGCCTCACGCGCTTGATAAACATCGCACGGGGAATCGACTCAAAGAGCGACTACCCGCCTCCCCGCACGTTCGAGGACCCCGTTCTCACGGGCCCCAACGCCGGCAAGGTCGTCGACCGCGCCGCCTACGACAAACTGCTCCGGATATACTATGAAAAGCGCGGCTGGGACGCCAACGGAGCTCCACCGGAAGCCATCAAGAAAAGCTTTGACGATCCCCTGAAGTAGGGGAACGCAATTTTGCCCCCCTTTTTGTGAGGAGTGGTGATAATGATGACGCGCGCAATGATGGCTGTCTTGATGCTCGCGTTGTTGGCCCCGTTTCCGGCCTATGGCAAGTGCCCCGAGGATGCCCAAAAAGAGCTGTCGGCATTGAACATCCCGTATACCGCCGACGAATTTGTCAAGAGCTCCCGGGAAGGAAACGCCACCGCAGTGAAGTTGTTTTTAGCAGCGGGGATGGACCCGGACGTAAAGAATAGAAATGGGGCAACGGCTCTGGAGGCGGCCAAGGAGGAAAGCCACGCCGAGATTATGAAATACCTCCTTGACAAAGGGGCGGCAATCGAGCCTTTGCTTCCGACCCAAAGGGAAAAGGAGGAATTCATACGAAGCAGCGAATCGAGCGCATGGGTGGCGGGGGGAGAAGGGGCTCAATGCTTCCAGACGGCGCCATACAGGCCGACGAAAGGGGTCGAGATTCTACCTGCGGATTTGTATAAGGACATCAAAGTCGAGCAGCAACAACGGTTTGGTGGAGTGGGGATGGTTATCAGCCTTGATGAGAACAAGACGCCCACGGTAATTTCCTTGATCCAAGATGCTCCCGCCATTAAAGCTGGAGTGCGCGAAGGTGACAAGATCATAGAGATCGACGGCGGGGAAATAAAGGAATTGCCACTCGAAAAGATTGTCAAGAAGATTCGGGGACCGACAGGTTCTGAGGTGGTTATTACAGTCTATCGGCAAAGCGACCTCACTCCTTTCAACGAGCTGGAATTCACGTTGGCCCGCCACGATATCAGGATTCCCAACGTAAAGTGGGAAATGCTCGAAGACGACACAGGGGTCATCCATATCCAGGAATTCGGCAGAGGGACGGCGGTCGAGTTCCGGGAAGCGATAAAGGAGTTGAAGAAGGAAGGGATGCGCTCACTCGTACTTGACCTTCGCTACAATCCTGGCGGACTGCTCGACGCGGCTGCCGATGTGGTTGACGAATTCCTCGAAGAAGGTCGGCTTATCGCATACACCGAATCGCGCTACGTCTTGCAGAACCTGAGATACGAGGCAAAGCGTGGAGCGTCGGTTCCGGATATACCGGTTGTTATCCTGACAGGCAGGGGGAGCGCGGGCGCGTCTGAAATGGTAGTCGGCGCGCTAAGACAATGGAATCGAGCCGCCATATTGGGAGAGCAGACATTCGGCGTAGCAGACGTTCGGAACGTAATACCACTGTCCGACGGGTCGGCACTTCGTCTGACCACCGCGAAGTTATTCCCGCCGAACGGCAAGTCCATTGACGGGATTGGCATTTCCCCCGATATGAAAGTGCCCTACCGGCTATATGTGTGGATGAACAAGAATAGACAACAATCGACCGACATTCAGGTCCGGCGGGCCGCCGAATTCTTGGCCGGTTACGACACCTCCAAGACACTCGAGCAGAATATAGAGCAGGCAAAAAAGAATATCGAAAGAGATGTTGACGAGGAGTTTAGACAGAGCCTGGAAGAAACTACCGTCCCACACGAAACGCAAGATTATGGACTCACCGAGGTACATCCTCTCATTGAAATGATGTCTCCAACGGATGACGAAGCGCCACAGCCAACAGAAAAACGCGACACCGAATGAAAGACGTGTCGTGCTCATTCAGTTGCGTGTGCATCGTATAGAGCAAAACCATCATCAGCCAAAGGAGTTGTGACAATGCGAATCATCGTTTATGGCGCGGGCGCAATCGGAAGCATCATCGGTGGATACCTCCACGAATGCGGACAGGAGACGGTCCTCGTCTGTTCGCAGTGGCACGCGGAAGCGATATCCCGGAACGGGCTGAAGATAAGCGGTGTCCAGGGAAACCATCAGATAAACGTTCCGGCAATTGCCGACATCGCGCAGATAGACCTCCGCAACGACGACATGATGTTCCTCACTATGAAGACGTACGACACGGAGGCGGCAATCGGCAAGCTCGGCAAAGCTGCGGGCGGGCTCGTCGCCGTCTGTTTCCAGAACGCCATCCGAAATGAACAGTTCGCCGCGCCCCATTTCGCGCGAGTCTATGGCGGGATAGTATTCTTCGGCGCAAAATATCTTGAGCCGGGCGCAGTCGTCCACACAGCCGACAACAGCCTTGGGCTCGGCCTCTATCCGGAAGGCCTTGATGAGACCGTCAATAGACTCTCCGAAGTACTCACGCGCGCGGGCTTTTCTGTGACCGCCTATCCAAACGTCATGGCCGTCAAGTGGTCGAAGCTGTTTCGGAACTTGAACAACGCTCTGTTCGCCATCACCGGTCTCTCGGTTCTCGAGGGTATCAAGTATGAAGAATCGCGCTCACTGATGGCAGACATCCTGGAGGAGGCCCTTCGCGTCGTGGAGGCGGAGGGGATTGAGATTTTGCCGCTGAAGGGTCATCAACCGCCCGAGAAAATGATGGAGAGTCTTCGCAAGCCCGGCGAGCGCGGGTTCGATATTCCGCCTGATGAAGAGACGACGCTCAGGCCGAGCACCTGGCAGGATTTGTATCTGAAGCGAGGCCGCACGGAGGTGGAATACCTGAATGGAGAGATCGTGCGGCTGGGCGAAAAGCACGGCATCGCGACTCCACTGAATTCGCTGATGGTCCGCGTGGCAGACCGCATGGCCCGCGAGGGTATAGCGCCCGGCGCATACAAGGTCAGCCAGCTCCGCGCAATGCTGCACGGGCAGGCCAGTGATTAGTTGTTGTTCAACCTTCTTCTTGCTGGCACTCGTACGGGCGCACGGCCGTGCGCCCCTACTTCATATACGTCTATACCCACAAATACGATTGTCACCATTCATCAGGAAGCGGCATCCGAGAAATTCAGGAGTAGTACCCGAACCGGGTGACCGATTCTATCATCGCCTTGACATTTTCCGGCCGCGCGTTCGGCGGAATCTCGCAACCGGCGGCCAGGATGAATCCGCCGTCCTTCCCAGCGACCTCGATCAGCTTCCTGCAGTAGTCGGTCACTTCCTCCTTGCCGCCGAATGCGAGCATCGCCGCAGGAACATCGCCGAAAAGGCAGCAGTGATCGCCGATGATTTCCTTCGCCTGGAATATGTCGGTCCTTCCGTCAAACTGCAGAACCACTTTCGCTTTCGGTAACTCGTGGAGGTACTCGAGGTTCTTTTTCCAGTCACCGTCGCAGTGGAGCAGGGGAGTGATGCCCCTGGACACAAGCCCATTGACAATCTTTGTGAGAGACGGCAGGGCGTATTTCTTGAAATGGTCGGGCGACATGAAATCGTTGGAGGTCCGGTGACAGAAGACAAGCATGCGCGGAACGCCCGTCCGCTTCGTGAAGTCGTGGCTCAGGTTGACAAAGCCATCTGAAAGGGCCAGCGCCGCCTCGGCGAGTTGCTCGGGCCGTTCCATCAGGTCGTATGAGAAGTCAACCACCCCGCGCGACATCGAGAATGTGTCGAACGGAGCCTCTGCGCACAGCCCGTGCTGGATTGAGACGCCCTGCGCCTGCCATCTTGGAAACTCCTCCCGCCACGCCCGGATCTGTTCGCGGAGCTTAGAGAGGATGCGGAGCTTCGCGCGGAGCCCGCTCGCCGGTTCGCGCTGAACCCTGCACGCCAATGTCAGCATGAAATTGAGGTACTTGAGATAAGACGTGGGAACTCGATTATTGACGAAGCGGCCGTATTCGTCCGCGCTCATGATCTCCTCTTCGATAGCCTGGCATATGTTATCAGGCGGCAGGTCGATGCCCGGATACTTGATTTTCATCGGAAGGATGAAAACGTAGGCGGCGGGATTCACCGGATTGATGGGGTAGTAGATGTCCCACGGACCGAGTTCGCGAAAACACTTCTCGATGGCGAACCTGTATTTCGCCGGGTCTGACCACAGTTCATGCACCGTGATGTTCGCGTAGAAGGCTGCGAAGTAGTAGATCATCGGTGCGACCGGCACACGGTCGGGCACACCCAGCTCCACCACGGTCTGAAACCTCTGTTCCGCAGTCATCGTATTATGCGGCATCGCACCACTCCTCCGCGCGACAAGCCCTCGCACGCCTCAGCTACCACGGGGAGCACGAAATATTTCACACTCTTGTCATCTTGACACTTCACACCGCTGTCATCCTGATCATTCACACCTCTGTCGTCCTGAACGAAGGGCCACAGGCCCGAGTGAAGGATCTCGTGCTTCCCGGACGCGCCGTAATATCGAGATTCTTCGCTTCGCTCAGAATGACGACTAACGACTCCGAGTGTTGACGCGCAGATGGCTCATCTCATGAGCATGCTTATTTTGTTCCCTCGATGATGATCCCCCACAGGTTCAGCCAGCAGAAATGGAGGGGGAAAGTGTGTCGTTCGATGTTCCGAAATCCGACGCGGCGAAAGATATCTTCCATTTCTGCGAACGAATAACACTTCGGCCTGCCGAACGAATAGAGCAGCAAATCATTCAGCACGGATTTTCGTGACATGAACACATAGATTTTGCCGCCGGGCTTCAAACATCTTCTGAGCGAAGCCAGCCCAGCCTCTATGTCGGGCACATATTCAAGCATGGCGGATGTGACCGTCAGGTCGAAATAATCATCGTCATAGGGCAGGTCTCTGACGTCGAGCTGCCGGAGATCGACGCCGTCGATGCCCATTTTCCTAAAAGCTTGCAGCATGTCGCGGGAAATGTCAAACGCATGCTGTTCCGTCCCCGTGAGGCCCTCTTTGCTGACTTTGTCACGGACCGCCCTGCTCAACACCCCATACCCGCATCCGGCGTCTAGAATTCTGTCTCCGTTTCTTATCGCAATCTTCCTGAAAACGACATCCCTGATCCCCATTGGATAGAGAAACATCGTGACGAATGTCTTGTACCAGGCAGCCCCGGACTTGTCGAACACTTTCTCGATTGGACGAGCGTCGCTCATAGGCAATTCGGACGATTCAAAAACAGCAAGAAGATATTCCGCACGACGGGCGCCGTTTACGCGGGCTTCGTCGCCTGGACCTTTATGCTGAGAATGGATTCGGCGACCTTCTTCAATTCTTCCGCCGGCAGGTTTGAATTCTCGATGACCGCCTGCACCGTCGGGTCGTTTGCCATCAGCTCGACGGGGAAATTCGTCTCGCCGAGTATCTTCACGTCATGAAACCCCGCGTTCTTGATCGTGTCAACATACTCGTCCCTGAGCATCGCGCCTGCGACACAGCCGACATACGCCTCGATCGAGTCCCTGATGAAATCGGGAAGCGGCGCCAGCAGGACGATGTCCGACACCATCAACCGTCCGCCCGGTCTGAGCACCCTGAACGCTTCTCCGAACACTCTTCTCTTGTCGGGTGACAGGTTGATGACGCAATTGGAAATGACCGCGTCCACTGAATTGTCGGCGGCGGGAACGTTCTCGATTTCGCCCAGCCTGAACTCAACGTTTTCGTAACCGTCCTTCCGGGCGTTTTCCCTGGCCTTGTCGAGCATCTCCGGCGTCATGTCAACGCCGATGACTTTCCCCTTCTTGCCGACCTTGTTTGCCGCGAGAAAACAATCGAACCCCGCGCCCGAGCCGAGGTCGAGAACGGTCTCCCCCTCTTTCAAAGACGCCAGCGCAACGGGATTGCCGCAGCCCAGCCCGAGATTGGCGCCCTCGGGAACGGACGCGAGTTCCTCGTCGGTGTAGCCGATGCCTTTGCTGATCGTCTCCGCCACGTTTGCGCTGCCGCAACAGGAGGTCTGTGGCGCACAGCAGGAACTCTCCTTGGTGACCACACTGGCGTAGCGATCCCGCACGTTCTTCTTTATTTCTTCCTGTTTCATTTTCGTTGTCTCCTCCGTCTTGTTCTTGTGTGTTCAGCCCTGGAATATCTCCGTCATCATCGGTCCGAGCATTTCCCTCACGGTGCCCGCAAAGGCGTCGGCTTTGACCAGCGATATGCAGCACACCTTCCCGTCCGACTCGAAGCTGATCACCGCCAGCTTTTCGCCGGCTTTAATCCCGGCTTTGTCTCTCACTTCCTTGGGGAGGACCGTCTGTCCCCTCGCGTCAATGGTAATGAGCGCCTCGACTCTGCAGCAGGGCGCATCCTGTGACAGCGCCCCGGTGCCACAGCAGCCGGCGGCCTTTGTTTTTTTGTTTTTGGCCATACCCTCACCTCCTCTGAATCAGTAATATCAGAATAATCAGATTAGTCTTACTTTTCATTATACACCGCGGAAGATGGATTGTCAAGCCCTTTGCCAAGAAAATCTCTGCCTCCTTCTCCCCGCTAAAAAAGAGAAGAAACAGCAAAGAGATGGGCCAACGTACTGCCCTTCGCTTCTTTTCATTATGAGCAGCCCGGAACCGTCTCGCAATACGGAATCAAGCGACGCAGGAAAGAAGCCGACAATTTGACACCTGTTTGGCGCGACACTATAATTGAAACAATTCCTTTGTCACAAACGCAAAGCCAAGATGGAGGACTGCTGATGATCCGCAAATTGATCATTATCGCAATCTTGGCGGCAATAGCCTACGGCGTTTTCAGGTGGATGGACGCTTCCAACTTCTTTGGCGTCCGCGACCAGAAACGCAAGACCTTCGAGGACGTCGAGAGGAAAGCGCTCGAGTAGAGCAGGGTAGTGCCCCGTGGGGCTCTGCGAGATCGTGCGCTTCCTATGAAGGGGATGGATGGCGTATGCTGAACAGTGAGGCCGGATACAGGAGAATGTTCACTCTGGCGGCAATCTACAACTTGGGGCTCGGCTTCGTATTTCTGGTTTTCTTCTCCCAACTCATGGTTCTCTTCCACATGCCCGTCCCCCCTCCCGAAATGGCCGTCTTTCACCAGATGGCAATCCTGCTCGCGATGGTCTTTGGAGTAGGCTATCGGATGGTCAGTCGAGACCTTCACGGACAGAAGGGAATAGTCGTCCTGGGCGCTATCGGGAAGGTCGTCGTTTTCCTGCTGTTCCTGTATCATTTCATATTCTCGGGTCTGCACGTGGCCATCTTCCTGATAGGCGTGGGCGACCTCATCTTTGCCGTTCTCTTCTGCAAGTTTCTGATGTTCGATCATGACCGAACAAGGCCTGAAGCGGCGTAACCGGATCCAATCGTGGCACGCATAATAGTAAAAGAGAGAGGCTGGGAAACTCGGAGCTTTTCCGTTAGCGACGGCAAAATGAGCGTGGGTCGGTCGAGCGAGAACAGCATCGCGCTGAGCAACCGGTACGCCTCCGGACACCATTGCGAGATATCGTGCGAGGAGGGCGAATGCACGCTGTCCGACCTTGGCAGCACCAACGGCGTGTTCGTCAACGGCGTCAGGGTCGCCGGCAAGAAGCTCGAGGACGGAGACCGGATACTGGTTGGAGGCGCCCTGCTGATTTACATCGCCGACGAGGGAGCTGTCGAGCTGGACAGCCTCGTCGGACAACTGCAAAACGGCCTGCCGAACGAACGCGAGCTTGCCGCCAACCTGTTGGGCCAGCTAGGCACTCCGGCGGTCGCGGAGCCGCTGTTTGCCGCCCTGAAGGAAGACCCGGAATCCAAAGTCAAGGCGGCGGCCGCCGAGGCGCTCGGGCTGCTGGGCGGGTCCGGTGCCGTCAAAACGCTTCTCACCTATTTCGACACGACCGACGCGTTGCTGAGAAATTCGGTGGTTCGAGCGATTATCAGGCTGGCGGACGACAAAGCCGTCGATGGAGTCGCCGGTTTCCTCAAGCACGAGGACAGACGAGTCCGCGTGCTTGTCGCATACACCCTCGGACAGACCCATAATCCGCGCGCGACGAAGCATCTCACGAAGGCGCTCGGCGACGACGCGTTTGCCGTGCGCGAGGCCGCCGTCAAGGCGCTGGGCGACCTGGAGGACCAAAAGGCGTTGGGTGCGCTGATGGAAGCTGCGAAAGACCCCCACCGTTTTCCCCAGGTGTGGGTGATAGAATCGCTGGGAAAACTCAGAAGCCCCAAGGCGCTGCCCGTCATTGTAAAGGCGCTCAAGGGTGCCGACCCGGAGGCTCGCGAGGCCGCAGG
>CAZSKP010000049.1:0-26968 GCA_964607485.1 uncultured bacterium
GGTCAAGGTAATCAGGGGCGCTGTCGAGCTCGCCACGATTTCGGAAGCCCCGACGCTGGTTCCGGCGGGCGAGCGAGTGGCGATAAACTCCGGCGGATACACCGAATTCTCAGGTTTCGACCTGGCGCGAGCAGACGATTTCGACGCCTGGAACGAAGAGCGCGATATTGCATTGTCCACCTATCGGCGGCCCTCGTACGTCGATGAGGGCCTCGTTGGTGCGGAGGACCTCGAGGGATACGGCGAGTGGGTATATGCGGACAGGTATGGCTCGGAAGGGTGGCGTCCTTACGTTGTGGACGGCTGGAGTCCTTACAGCTACGGACGCTGGTACTACAGCAACAATTTCGGGTGGACGTGGATTCCGGAAGAACCGTGGGGCTACGTGACGTATCACTACGGCTCATGGAACTATGATCCGTACTACGGATGGATATGGATTCCCGGCCCTGTCTGGCGGCCGGCATATGTCCACTGGGTCGCCTATGACGACTACATCGGATGGACCCCCATCGGCTATTACGGATACCCTGTGATCACCACGTACCCGTATCACATAACAAACATCTACACGAGCTATGTCGATTTCTTCTCGTTCACGTTCGTCTACACACGCGATTTCGACCACCACCAGCATCACAGGAAGCATCATCGCAGAGACGGGGACGATCGACATGAATTTCGCGACAGGGAACACCGACACGTCGGCGATACTCCGAGAGTCAGCCGGGATTACAAGAGTGTTCCGATAAGCCCCGACAGGCGTCCTGAGCTCGCTAAGAAGCTCAAGGCCGACCCCGGCAAGCTGCGAGTGATAAAGAACATCGACAACGAAAAGCTGCAAAAACGCCTCCGCAAAGGCAGTGTCGAACGCGGGCAGTTCGATTTCGGCAAGATAGCCGACGTTAACAGACATCCGGACCTGCGCGAGAGAGTCGCAAAACTGAAGCGGGAGAGGAACCGGATCGCCATTCGACGCGACGGCTCCCTTTCGCCCAATCTTCCGAAAAGAGTCGAAAAGGATCGGGTGAAGGCGCTCGACTTCCGCGAACTCACCAGGAAACGCGTCAATGCACGGCCGGAAAACCGTCTGCGCAAGGGGAGCGTGGAGTGGAACGGCACACTGCACAAGGTGGCGAGAGACAATAAGACGGTGCAGCGTCCATCGGAAGAAACTCGGAAGGCCTTCACTCGTCCCGACCGCTCAACGGTGACGCCTGAGAAGAAATTCCAGGCGCCCAATCGGCCGCAACTACGAAGCCAGATCGTGCGGCCCAAGCAGGTCAAGACCGGGACAAGGCAGGTAGAACGGCTGCGCACGATGAGCCCCGACAGGCCGACCCGCGAAGTGAAGAGTCCCGGCATCAACAACGTGGCGCGTCCGAAGCTCCAAGAGAGGCGCAAGAGCGTTCGGGCCGACGATTCTTTCAATATCCAAGCTCGCCGGCGAAGTCTGGAGCAGTTACGCGACAGACGCATACAGACGACCGAGCGGACACGCAGAGAGATTCCGCGGGTCAATCGCATAGCCGAAATGCGGACAAATGCGCCGGCCCCGTTTCAGCAGGACCGGCCACGGAACAATGCGACGCCTCCTCGCGTGGAAAACCGACGCATCGCCCCGCCGGCTCAATTTGAGCGGACGAATTCGCCGCAGAGGTTCGAACAACGGTTCGACCCGCCTCCGCAAAGGCAGAGCGCGCGGGAACAATCCGGCAGAGCCGCAGGACCGGAGTTCAGCGTCCCGCAAAGAGGTTCGGCCGATTCGTTCGCGAGGACTCAGCCAAGGCCCGGCAATTCAGGCCGTCAGACCGTGAACGCGTCCCGCGGACATGGCGGACGTCGTCGCTGACCGACCGTGAGAGATGAGGCGCAGCCGCCCCACAGCGGTTGCGCCTCTTCTTTGTCCCCCGCATATGAACCACAGTGAAACCCCGCCCAAGCAGTGCCTCGCATGACCAAACCGAATTCAAATTCTGTTGAATTTCTGCGACGAAAATGATAGTATTGGCGGTAATAGTTGGAGGGAGTGGTGTGCTTTACGGCCGGCGCCGCAGTCGCGCAAGGACTGCAAATGCGAAAGCGTTTTGATGTGCCAGCGGGCTACCGTATGGTTGTGAGAGACAGCCTAAATATTGTGGTCAAAGAAGGATACGCACAGAGCTTCGAGGGGTTTGCCATACCGGAAATCGAGCCCGACCGAGGCGCCGGCGCTTCCCATCATGGCCGCGGCCGGCTCACCCCGCTCCCGCTTGGCGGGGGTTCGAGTGAGCGGGCGCTCGTGCGCAGGTGCATACGCGGCGGGATTCTGGGACGGTTCCTGAGGGGAACGTATCTCAACCGGGGCACGCCTCGACCGTTTGAGGAACTGAGGATTTCCGATTACGCTCGCGCGCACGACATACCCACGCCCGAGGTAGTGGCCGCCGCGTTCGAGCGGGTATCGCCGCTCTTCTACAAGGGTGCGCTCGCGGTGCGCGAGATAAGCCCGGCCGCCGACCTGCAGGCGGAGCTGTTGGCGGCAAGTCGTCCCCTCGACCGCGCCGCTCTTGCAAGGAAGAGGCGCACGGCTTCTTCGTTGGGGAAGCTTGTCGCAAAAATGCACGCAGCGGGCATTTACCATGCCGACCTGCATCTTAAGAATATTCTTTTGTCCGAGAAGGGCGAGGGACCGGAGCTTTATCTGCTCGACCTGGACGCGGCGAAAATCCGGCGGCCGCTGTCCGATTTCGGGAGACGCCTGAATTTGCTCAGGCTCCTCCGTTCGGCGGAAAAGGTGAACCGGCGCGCGCGGACCATAACGCGGACCGACCTGCTGCGCTTTCTGCGTTCCTACGCCGATGAATCGTCGCGGTCCATGAGGGAACTGGCCGCAGAGCTGGGCAGAATGCTTCCCGTGTGGCGTTGCAAGTGGAAGCTTTCGGACGTACTGGGGGTTTGAGGCTGCGATGCAAGACGTGAGCGTTGGCGACATCGTTATCGGCCGGGGACGCCCGCTTGCCCTGATAGCGGGGCCGTGCGTGCTCGAAGAAGAGTCCACGGTCTTCGAGGTTGCGAGCCATCTCGCCTCGCTGAGAGAGAAACTGGGAGTGCCCGTCATCTTCAAGGCGTCGTATGAGAAGGACAACCGCGGCTCGGAGAAATCGTACATAGGCCCGGGCCTCGCGGAGGGTCTCAAGACGCTCGGTAAGATAAGGGCTGAGTTCGACATGCCCGTGCTTTCCGACGTTCATCGCAGGAGCGACGTCGAGGAGGCGGCAGATGCTCTGGATGTGCTCCAGATTCCCGCCTACCTGTGCCAGCAGACGAGCCTGCTGCTCGAGGTGGGCGCGGCGGGAAAGCCCGTGAACGTGAAGAAGGGGCAGTTTCTCTCGCCCGAAACCATGTCCAGCGCCACCGGCAAAATTCTGAGCACGGGCAACAACCAGATACTGCTCACCGAGCGGGGAACGTGCTTCGGGTATAATCACCTCGTGACGGACCTGTGCGCCATCCCCATCATGCAGTCGCTCGGTTTCCCGGTCGTGTTCGACGCGACGCACATAGTGCGCGTCTATGGAATTCCCAGCAAGGACCCGCGTGGCGGGAGGCCGGAATTTGTGCCGCATCTGGTTCGGGCGGGAGTGGCCGCGGGCTGCGACGCGCTCTTCATAGAGTGCCACCCGTCGCCCATGCAGGCGAAGTGCGACGCCGCCAGCATGGTTCCGCTCGCGAAGATGAGGGATTTGATGGAGCAGGCGCTGGAGATAGCGCAGGTCGTTCGCAAGAGAGACGTAGCGTAGCGTACTGGCGTGAAAGGGCGGGTACTTCCCGCATTGGCATCAACAAGAGAGCAGGGGAGAAGGTGTAATGAAAATTTTCGTTGATACTGCCAATGTACAGGCAATCAAAGAGGCGATGTCGCTCGGAATCGTGGACGGGGTCACCACCAACCCGACGCTTGTGTCCAAGGAGGGGAACGACCCGAAGAAGATTATCAAGGAGATATGCAAGCTTGTCGGCGACCGGCCCGTCAACGCCGAGGTGCTCAGCCTCGAGTGCGACGCCATCGTGAAGGAAGCGCGCGGGATTGCCAAGTGGGCCGACAACATCGTCATAAAAATCCCGATGATGAAGGACGGCCTGAAGGCAGTCAAGATACTCGCCGACGAGGGCATCCGGAGCAACGTGACGCTCATCTTCTCGCCGACTCAGGCCGTGTTGGCCGCAAAGGCGGGCGCCGCCTACGTGAGCCCGTTCGTCGGCCGGCTGGACGACATCAGCTCGGACGGCATGGAGCTGGTTTCGCAGATTGTGAGCATATACGGCAACTATCCGGCGATAGAGACTGAGGTCATCGTCGCGAGCATAAGGCATCCGATACACGTGATTCAGGCGGGTCTGATGGGGGCGGACATTCTCACCATCCCGCCCAAAGTTCTCGACATGATGGAGAAGCATCCGCTCACGGACAAGGGAATCGACATGTTCCTCGCGGACGCGAAGAAGTTCAAGAAGGCTTGATGGCAAAAGCCCGGACATATCGCGAGCTCGTCGAGAATTTCGGAAAGGCTCGTGTCGCCGTCGTCGGCGACATCGTGGCCGATGTATACATCTTTGGAAAACCCCACAAGCTCTCGCGTGAGGCGCCCGTCATAGTCGTCCGCCACGAGGCGGAAAAACTCGTCCCCGGTAGCGCCGCGAACACGGCGCACAATCTGATGGCGCTCGGAGCCACCGTCCGCCCGATCGGAGTGGTCGGCGACGACCCCCCGGGCCGCGCAATCCTCAAGTTTTTCGACGGGCCCCTCGCGCACTCCGACGGCATCGTCGTTGACAAGAGCCGGCACACCATCACAAAGACGCGCATCATGGCCGGCGACCTGCACACGACGAAGCAGCAGGTGATACGCATCGACAGGGAGCCCGCCGAGCCCGTCTCTCCGGCGACCGCAAAGCGCATCGTGGAGCGGCTGGAGGCCGTCGCGGCGGATGTGGATGGACTGATTGTTTCCGATTACGGGTACGACGTGGTCGCGCCGCAGGTGGCGGAGCTGGTGAGACGGCTGGGCCGCGAAAAGGTCGTGGTCGTCGATTCCCGCGCGCGCCTGCACGAGCTCGGCGGAGTTTCGCTCGCCACTCCGAACGAGTCCGAGGCCGAGGAGGCGACGGGAATCAGGATCGAATCCGACGAGAGCGTCGTCGCCGCGGGCCGGAAGCTTCTCGAAGACACCGGAAACGCGGCCGTGCTGATAACGCGCGGCAATCGAGGCATGATGCTCTTCGAAAAAGGTGCGCCGGTCGAGAGTATTCCCATCTGCGGCGGCGAAGAGATAGTGGACGTCTCCGGCGCCGGCGACACCGTGGCCGCAGTCGCGATGCTCGGCCTGGTGGCCGGCGGCACGTTTCTCCAGGCGGCCAATCTCGCCAATTTCGCGGCGGGCATAGTCGTCATGAAGAGCGGCACCGCCACGACGACGGGCGAAGAGATGCTGCGGCTCATAGAGAAAACGCACGCGCGGAGCAGAATGAAGGCATGAGCAAATTCATAGAAGACCACGACGCGCTCGCCGAAAAGCTTGGGGAGCTCAAGCGCGACGGCAAGCGGATCGTCCTCGCCAACGGCTGTTTCGACGTGCTGCACGTCGGTCACATCCGCTATCTTCACGGCGCAAAGCGCGAGGGCGACGTGCTGCTAGTGGCCGTAAACAGCGACAAATCCATCGCCCGCCTCGAGAAAGCGAACCGGCCCGTGATGCCCGAGGGGGAGAGGGTCGAGATACTGGAAGCCCTCGAGATGATCGATTATCTGACGCTGTTCGACGAGCCGACCGTCGATTCGCTGCTTCGCAAGTTGAAGCCGCACGTGCACGCCAAGGGAACCGATTACACGAAGGAAAACGTCCCCGAGCGGGAGACGGTCCTCTCCTACGGGGGCGAGATCGCCATCGTGGGCGACCCGAAGGACCACTCATCGTCGGGCATAATCGAGAAGATACGAAGCGAAGGTTGAGCGGGATGCGTCGCTCGCATGAGGGTTCGACGTGAACAAGCTGCCTGTTTCAGCATACGTCATCACGCTTAACGAAGAGAAAAATATCCGCCGATGCCTCGAGAGTCTCAGAGATTTCGACGAAATCGTGGTCGTCGATTCTCTGAGCGAGGATAAGACGGCGGAGATTTGCAGAGAGTTCACCGACAAGGTGTACCAGCGCCCGTGGCCCGGCCACACGCCTCAATACGAATACGCGGTCGGCCAAACAAAGAACGAGTGGGTGTTTTGGTTCGATGCGGACGAGGTCGCCTCGCCCGAACTGCTGGAAGAGGTCCGGCGGATATTCGAACATGGTCAAGACGGCGAGGTCGCGGGCTACTACATTTCGCGAATGACCCGATACATGGGGCGATGGATTCGGCACGGCTTATGGTATCCCGATTACAAGCTGCGCTTATTCAAAAAGGCGGCGGGAAGATATACGGGAGAAGACCCGCACATGAAGGTTGTCGTAACGGGAAAGACCAAGCGTCTGGAAGGCAAGATATTGCACTATTCGATAGAGAATTTCTCGGCGCACCTTCGAACTATTGATCGCTACGCCGAGATTCGCGCGCAAGCCAAGATAAACTCGTCGGCCAGATTTTCGGTTGCATGGATGGTTTTTCATCCCACATTGAATTTTCTTAAGGCCTACGTCATAAAGGCGGGGTTCCTGGATCGGATGCCGGGCTTCATAATCGCCGTCGCCTCGGCCTTCGCCATCTTTGCCCGGTATGCGAAGTTTTGGGAAAAAAAGTATTCCCTGGGGCAGAAGCCCTGATTGTCGGAGCGGGGGCGAGGCCTCATGTCAATCGGTATGGCGCCCTGAAGCGAACTCAAGACCGATGAGATGCGAGAGACGAGTTCGCGCGCGGGACGACCACAAGACCCCTCCCGGAATCCTGCCCAGCGGCCTTGGGGAGCCCAGCCGAAAACCCGGGGGGAAGATGTGATTCGGCAATGGGAAATTTTGTGAAATTTGAGCTTCTGGGATACCGTTGGACCGTCAAGCCCGAGTTCCTGTCGATCATTCGAGAGAGAGTCATCCCCTCTGTTCTGTCGGGCAAAGACAGCTCCGATTTGAAGGTCGTTAAGAAGAAACTGGTCCGCAACTCCTTCATCTTTTCCACGGACGACGACTCCCCCGGCATTTTTGTCAAGGTGCACAAGTATGGGAAGGCGAAGGAGCGCATCAAGGCCATGGTCCTCGCTTCAAGGGCGAAGGCCGAGTGGAGGAAGGGGGAGGAGATGTTTCGGCTGGGGCTCCCCGTGGCGGAACCTTTGGGCTTCGGCGAGAAACGCTCGCGTGGGATAGTGACCGGATGTGTTTCGTTTCACCGGGTGATACCGGGCTGTGTCGGGCTCGCCGACTATCTCGCCCGCAGCCTGCCCCAGGAGCCCTTTCTTGCCTCTTCCGGAGACGAAGTTTCTTCGTCGCACGTGGACGAACTGTTGGAATCGTTGGGAGGGCTGGTGCGCCGGCTCCACTCCGCCGGCTTCTGGCATCCCGACATGCACACGGGCAATGTGCTTGTCGATTCGCACGTCACGCCGCCGAAGCTCTGGCTGGTTGACCTTCATTCCGTCGGCCGCGCCTCCGATATATCGCATCGGCGGCGCAGGAGAGACCTGGCGAAGCTGATTTTCTCTCTGAGAGACTTCCTTGAGGAATCGCAGTTGCGCACGCTGCTCGCCGCCTACGAGCCCGGGGCCGATGAGAACGAAACCGAGGAACTGCTCGCGAAGATTCTGAAGGCGTCTGATTCTCTTCACAAGCGCCGAGTCCGAAGCCGGTCGAAACGATGCTTGAAGACGAGCGGAAGTTTCGTCGTCGAGAAGAGGGGGGACAAGAAGCTTTACCGCAGGCGCGAGTTCGACGCCGATACCATCCTGAACGCCGTGAATCGGCACAAAGAGGCGTGCTTTCTCAAGGGACCCGAGTTCATCAAGGCCACGCCCAAGAGGTCTGTGACCTCGTTCCTTCTGACAGAGGAGAACGGAACGAGGGTTTATGTAAAGGAGTTCTCGAACAGCGGCTTTATCAAGTTCCTGGAAACGGTATTCTATACGCATCGCGGCAAGAGGGCGTGGAAAGCCGCCAATCGGCTACGTGTGCTGGGAATTCCGTGCGCCGAGCCCGTCGCGCTCGTTGAGCAGAGGAGCTCCGGCCTGCTGCGGACGAGTTATCTGCTCATGGAAAACGTCTCGGGAGCCGACCAGCTCGACGACGTGCTGCGGCGCGCGTATCTTCCCGCTTCCGGACGCCTGAGTCGCGAAAAAGTATTGGAGAAGAGAAACCTTGTTCGGGCCGGGGCTCACTTCCTGCGAAGCTTTCACTCGATGGGCATTTATCACGAAGACCTGTCTTCCAAGAACGTGCTGGTCACGCTCGGCGACGCCGGCGAGCCGCGGTTTTACTGCGTCGATTCAGACAGCATTCAATTTCCGTTGAGGCTTTCCCTGCGCCGTCGAATCAAGAACCTGGCGCAGCTCAACGGTCTTCCCGGATGCATCACGAGTGCGGACAAGGTCAGGTTCTACAAAGAATATTTTGGGTTGACGACCCTCACGCCGAGACACAGAATATTCATTCGAATCATCCGCTGGATAAGTCGCCGCCGCGTCGAGCTTGCCAGGCTGGCGGACCTGAAACTCGCTGAGAAGGGAGAATGCAGGAAAGAATCGTATGAAGATATTGCATCTATTTAGCAATGTGAAGCTCACGGGACCCGCCGAACCGGCGATAAGCCTGTGTGCCTCCCTCAAGCGGGTCGGTCACGACGTGATGTTTGCCTGCAGCGCCGGCAAGAGCAGCGTGAAGGAGGCGGCGATCAGCAGAGGGCTCGACCCGATTACCCGTTTTCGGCTGAACAAGCATTTGAGAATCAAAGATAACATTCACGACCTGCGAAAGCTGCCGGCCTTCTTGAGAGAGAATCAGGTGAGCATGGTTCATGCGCATCTGGATAACGACCATCTGCTGGGCGGTCGCGCGTCCCGCACCGCGAACCAGGGCATTCTCGTCGTCAGGAGTTGCTATTCCGGAGACGGCATGAAGCCGACGTTTCGCAGCCGATATCTGTTGGGGAGATTGACCGACGGTCTCGTGGTCGCGTCTGAATCGGCCCGAAAGAGCGTCCTGGAGAATTTCCATTTTCCCGAGCGCAGGATATGGGTCGTTCAGGGGGCGGTGGACACCGACCGGTTCAGTGAGTCGAATGTGACGGCAAACCTCCGCCCGCAGTTCGGGCTGGAGAAGGATGACTTCGTCTTTGGGGTTGTTGCCAGGATTCAGCCCCATCGCCGGTTCGATGTGATGCTTAAGGCGATGAAAACGGTTTCGCGGACCGAGTCCGCGGCAAAGCTGCTCATCGTTGGCAGAGGCACGCGCATGCGGCAGGTGGCGGTCGAGCCCGTCGAGCGGATGCGGCTGGGAAGTTGCGTGAAGTTCGCCGGGTACCAGACGGGACAGGACTACGTCAACACGCTCGCGTGTTTCGATGCGATGATATTCCTGATGCCGGGCACCGACGGCACGTGTCGCGCCGTCAGGGAAGCCATGGCGATGGGCAAGCCCATAGTGGCCGCCCGTCGGGGAATGCTGCCGGAAATTGTGGACCATGCCCGGAACGGTTTTGTGATAGAGGACACACCGTCAAGCCTTGCGGAGGCCATGCGGTATCTCGTCAACAATCCCGAGGTTGTGGCATCGATGTCAACGCAGGCCCTCAAGAAGACACGGGAAGTCTTTCAATTGAATTCTCAGGCCCGCGCGGTCGGGTCCATATACGAGCAGGTCGCGAAGATAGGGTGCATGGCGAAATCGGGCAAGTAGCCCTGTCCGCGGGCGGCACGGAAGCGAAGAGGAGAAAATGACGCGTTGCAGGCCAAAGCCATCGTGCATGGACGCGCTCATCATACTTGGAGTTGCAACGATTTTCTACGGATTCAAGTTGGGCTCCCGCAGTTTTGAGAATCATGACCACCTGATGTTCGCTTCCATCGCCTCGAAAATGATGGAGACCCGAGACTGGCTCGTGATGCACACTGGCGGCGACGTGTATGCGAACAAACCTCATCTGCTCTTCTGGAGCATCTGCCTGTTTTCGCTTCCATACGGGGAAGTGACGCCGTTCACCGCTCGCCTGCCTTGCGCGCTTTCGGCCGTCGGGTCGTGCGTTGTAACCTTTCTCTTTGCGCGCAGCCTGTTCAGTCGGCGGGCCGCCTATCTCGCGTCGTTCATTTTGATGGGCACGTGGGCTTTTTCGTGGAATGCGCAGCGAGTGAGGTTCGACATCATGTTGACATTCTTTACGCTGCTCGCATTGTTTCTCCTCTATACGGGATATAGAAAATACGAATCGGGCGGCGACGGAAGACGCTATTACTTTTTCTCCGGACTCGCAATCGCGCTTTCGGTAATGGTCAAAGGACCGCTTGGCCTCTTCCTCACTCTGATGCCTTTCGTGATTTTTCTTGTCGTGCGGAAGCGATTCTCAGTCCACGTGATGAAGTTGGCATACGCGATAGTACCCCTTGTATTTCTCATCGGGATTTGGTTCTTCGTCTATTTCCGCGCCGTGGGCGCGAAGCCGCTCTCGGATGCGCTGTTCCATGATACGATCGCGCATGTTGTGGATAAGAGCGATCAGGGTCCGAGGGGTCCTTTCTATTATTATCTCGTGGATATCCCGCTGAAGTTGGCGCCCTGGAGCATCTTCTTCCCCGTCGTTGCAGCGTTCCTGTTCCGCTTGTTCTCGCGGGAGCGTCCCGAGAATTACCTGTTTCTCCTCGTGTGGATAGCGTCCGTAGTCGTCATGCTTTCGTTGGCTTATTCAAAGTTTTCACGCTACTCGTTCCCGATTTATCCCGCCCTGACAATGATGGTCGCCGGCGTTGCCGCCGCGAGAATAGATGACGAGGATTCCATGCAGCCGTGGGCGCGGCGACTTGCGGATTCGCTTGCCGCCTGGGTCGGGGTCGGGATGTCGATGGCGACGATTGCGTCCCTTGTGGTTTCTCTCCTTGTGGAACAGTATCGCTGGCTGTTCTGGGTTTCGTTGTTGTTTGCGGCGATAGCGTTGCCGCTGGCCCTCGGCGTCCCGCGGGCCGCGCCGAGAAAGCGTTTCGCGCGAGGGCTGATGTTGATGATAACTTTCATGCTGTTTTTCAACTGGGCCTATATCGCGTTCTTGTCCGCTTACAACGACAAATATTCTCCCATGACAATCGCCTATGGAAAGTTGAAGAACGCGATAGAGGACGGAAGGGTTTCGACGTATAATTTCAGCAGTTCCATTTTGGAGTATTACAGCAAGACCCGTATCCCCAGGCTTTCGGACCCGTCCGAGCTTGACTCATACATGAGCAACGACAGCCCCGTCTATTGCCTCATAACTGAATCGGACTTGATGAGACTGCCCGATGCGACGAAACGAGACCTGATACCTCTCGAGAAGTTGGAAGCGAGACGAGACGAGACGTTTGTTATAGTTTCCAACGAAAGCCCGGAGCAATCGTGGCGCATGATGGATACGAAACTCGCGCAGTAAGCCGTGGTCCGTTTTCCCGGTTCGGCCGCACCAGAGTCCCCGCTTTTTGAGAGGCTTCTGCCTTTGGACGATCGCTACACAATTCTCATATCCGACTTCCATCGTCACGGCGGCGGGCACTGTGTGTATGTGCACACGCTGGCGAAGCACCTGCTCCGTCTCGGGCACCGTCCGCTGGTGGCATGTGCCGCCGGGAGCCAACTGGCGGCCGATTGCGGGGAGAGCGGAATCGAGGTCATCGATTCTTTCCGCTTCGATGGGGGATTCACGCCGTTGAGTTTCTACAAGGACGTCGCGTTGGCCAACCGCATGAAGGCGAAGCATCACGTCGATCTCACGCACGTGAGCGGCTCCAGAGACCATTGGGTCATGGCCACCGCCGACTTCCTTTCTCATGAGAAGACACCTCTCGTGCGCACACGGCACAGCACAAAACCCGTCAAGAACACGGTGTTCAACAGAATCCTGAATCAGCGGCTGACCAGTCGAACGATTTGCGTGTGTCAGGACCTCAAGGAGATGCTTTCGGAATCGCCCGTCTTTCGGAACCACGAAATGGATGTCATTCACAACGGCATCGAACTGAGTGAGTTCACCCCCGGCCCGCCTGCCGTCCGGGTGCTCGAAGAGTTCGGCGTCTCGGCCGATGACTTCGTAATCGGAATCGTGGGACGGCTCGACTGGGACAAGGGGCACAAGTATCTCTTCGAGGCGGCGGCCCCGCTCATAAATGGAGAATTCGGCAACATCACGATAATGGTGGTCGGCTTCGGGCCGGAACGCGGGAATCTCGAACGGCTGTGTCAGACACTAGGCATCTCGCACCGGGTTGTGTTCACGGGAGCGCGCAACGACATGAGAGAGGTGATGTCGGTCTTCGACATCGGCGTGCATCCTTCAATCGGCGTCGATACATCTTCATATGCGATGAAGGAAATGATGGCAATGGAAAAGCCGATAGTCTGCTCCAGCTACGGCGGGCTCAAGGAAATAACTGACGATGGGCTGACCGGAATCGTTGTCCCGCCTCGGGATTCCGAAGCGATCCGGGAGGGAATCATAAGGTTGTATCGGTCGGAAGAGATGCGCAGGAAAATGGGCGAAGCGGCCAGGAAAAAAGTCGAGAATGAATTCACGGCGGAAGCCTTTGCGCGGACGACGCTGCGAGTTTACGAAAGCATAATCGAGAGGTCACGGACAGGCGAAAGGCAATAGCCCTCGCAGCAATTTTTCGCTCGGGCGTCCAACACATTCTCCAAGTGTTTGTCTGTGGATGAGAACGGAACAAAGCAGGAACTCATGAGAATCGCCATCGACGCCAGCTCCGCCGCCATTCCGCAAAAGACCGGTGTGGCGAAGTACATACAGCGGTTGATAGAGAATGCGGAGAGGCTTGACGATAAAAACGAGTACATGATATGTTACCGCTTGAGCAGGCGGAAAAACCGCCGGCATTTCTATCAGCCTCAAGTACAATCAACGAAAGTCAGACTCTTTCAGGAGCCCTTCTTCACGGGGAAAGGGCTCGACGTCTTTCACGGGCCCGACGCGCGGCTGCCAAAAGTCCGCGGGCCGAAATTGGTAGCGACCGTGCACGACCTGTTCTCGCTCGTTTCCGAAGAGTTCGCCGAGGACAAGTTCCGCCGAAAAAAGATATCACGATACAGAGACATCGCCACAAGAGCCGACCGGATTATCTGCGTGTCTGAGAGCACGCGCCGCGACCTCATCCGATTCTTTCCCGAAGCCGAACCGAAAACATGCGTCATATATGAGGGTGTGGATGAGCAGTTCTGTCCCAGGACGGAGGAGGAGGTGGAACGGGTCAAGCGCAAATACGGAGTGCGGTCCGACTATATTCTCTATGTCGGTGAACTGTCGAAGCGCAAGAACATCCTTCGCATGTTCGACGCATTCCGACATGCGCGAGACCAGTCGGGCGAGGACGTGCAGTTCGTAGCGGCGGGGAAACTCACATACGGCAAAGAGGAAATACTGAAGTACATCCGGGACAATCGCTGCGACACCCAGATTCTGCTGCCCGGTTACGTCCCCGAGGAAGACCTGCCGGCGCTGTACTCGGGCGCCCGACTCTTCCTGTTCGCCACGCTCTACGAAGGCTTCGGCCTGCCGATCCTCGAAGCGATGGGCTGCGGCACGCCGGTCGTGACCTCTAATATTTCTGCAATGCCGGAGATAGGAGGAGGCTTCGTCTCTGAGGTCGATCCCTACAGCGAGGCTCAGATAGCCTCCGCGATTGGAAACATACTGGGTGAGAGGAATCCCCGTGTGAACCGTCGGGATGAACAACTGGAATATGTACGCTCGTTCACGTGGGAGAAGACGGTCCGCAAGACTCTGGAAGTGCATCGCATGGTTTCCATTTCATAAAGGGTCTGTGACGGTTTTTAGAGAATGCACCAGAGAGTGAAGGAAAATACCAACCGGGGGAGAATCTTTGTCTTCGGTATCGACTCGGCTACTTTCAGTGTCATGTTGCCCCTTGTCGAGCAAGGGAAAATGCCGAGTACCGAAAAGCTTATGAAGGAAGGAAGCTGGGGAAATCTCCTCTCCACACATCCTCCCCTGACACCTCCGGCCTGGACGTCGTTTATGACCGGACGAATGCCGGAACATCACGGAATTTTCGACTTTTGGGAAAATGAAATGTTCGGCCGCAAATACAAGCGAAGGTATGTCGGCTCCGAAGATATCCGATGTCACACGATATTCAGGATACTCGACTTTCATGGAAAAAAGAGCCTCGTCGTCGGAATGCCGATGACCTATCCGCCATTCAAAATCAACGGGGCGCTGATCAGCGGGTTCATGACGCCCGGAGTGGAGTCGGATTTTACGTATCCCAGGGATTTGAAAGCGAAATTGTTGGCCCGCTTCGGCGATTACGTCTTCGATCCAGAGCCTAAGGAATTCGACGAAAAGGCCGAAGACGATATCATCGACAGCTTGATTTCTTCCGACCGCAGCAAGGTGCAGGGCGCCGATTTGCTGATGGAGCTTCACAAGGATTGGGACTTGTTATCCGTGATCCTTTCGTCGGTGGACCATATCCAACATCATTTTTGGAAGTATGCGGACCCCCTTCATCCCGGCTGCAACTCCGAAAAGGCAGAAGCCTACCGGCAAACGATAGATTCTTCCTACATCCGGCTGGACAATTATCTGAAAGATTTTCTTGAGCGCCTCTCGCCGGACGACACCGTAATCGTGATTTCCGACCACGGGGCTGGTCCCGCGCGAGTCGTATTCCACATAGATACGTGGCTGAAACGGAATGGATATCTGAAGGCTAATCCCCGCGTGGTATTGAAGAATCGGCTGAAGCGGATTCATCGAAATGTCGATGGTGTGATGAGAGACCTGCTGAAGATTCCCGCCCAAAGAAGAAAAAGGCTGAAGGAAAGGGTATTCTACAGATGGACGCGCGCGTTCGGCGGCGGCCGATTCGAGAAGGGAATCTACCTGAATGAGAAGGGGAAAAGGCCGGCCGGAACCGTCAAGCCGGGAGCTGAGTATGAGGCTCTCAGGGCTGAATTGATAGCTTCGTTGGAAAAGGTAAAAGACCCTCGCTCGGGTGAGTACGTTTTCGAATGGATTAAGCCTCGCGAGGAGGTTTACAGTGGAGGCTTCTCGCGACTCGCTCCAGATATCTTGTTCGAGAACAACCCCGGCTATGAAGTTGTGCCGGGCATTCGGAACAACCTGTTCGACTGTAACGCCGACATGTCGGGCATCCATGAACCGGAAGGAATCTTCGTCTCAAGCGGGCCTGCCATCAAGAAAAATCATCATTTTGAATCTGCGCATATAACGGATGTGGCTCCGACGATTCTCTACCTAATGGGGTTGCCGGTCGATGCCGACATGGACGGAAGGTTGCTCGAAGATATTATACGAGACGACTACAAGAGCGAACATCCGCCGGAGTTCATCAAATATTCCGAACTCACTCCTTTCGAGAATAGAGGTCGGTCTTACACGGACGATGAAGAAGAAATCATGAAGCGGAAACTCGAAAGCCTCGGCTATATGTGAGGAGGTATTGACACGCCCTTGAATGTGGACGTCAGCGTGATAATCTGCACCCTCAACAGGAAGGACTTTCTCCAGGCGACTCTTGAGAGCCTCCGGAATCTCAAGACCTCTGACGGATTGACTCATGAGGTCTTGCTGATCGACAATGGGTCCACCGATAAGACCCGCGATGTGATAAGCAGCTTTGTGGAAAGGAACCCGGAGCTCTACAAATACCACTTCGAACCGAAAGAGGGGAAGTCCAACGCGCTGAATCTTGGAATACAACATGCCCGCGGGAAAATCATCGCGTTTACCGACGATGACGTGGTTGTCGATGAGAATTGGATTCAGGCGCTTTGGGATACGTTTGTTGAAAGAGAGGAGATAGTCGGGGTCCAGGGCAGGATATTGCTTCAGGAAGAGATCAAGCGCCTGCCGCCGTGGGCCGACCCCGACGACCTGCTCTTCTGCTGCTATTTCGCTCCCGGCTTCACACCCTGTTACGGCACCATAGTCGCAGGCGCCAACATGGCTTTTCGGAGAGAAGCGTTCGAAAAATATGGAACGTTCGACTCCCGGCTCGGACCTGGTACATCGACATTCGGCGAAGAGACAGAGTTCGGCGTGCGTCTCAAAAATGCCGGCGAGAGAATATTGTATCAGCCCAAGGCCGTCGTGTTTCACAGGTATGACGAACAACGCTTCACATGGGAATACTGGTGTGAGAGAATCCGGCAAGCCGCACACGGCAGCGCGGTTTTGGATGTCCTGATACACCGAAGAAAGATCAGCCATCTTGCGAACCGGAGGAAGCTGACGCGCTATTACGCCAAATACTTTCTGAGCGCGTTGCTCCGAGATCGGCAGAAAAGGAATAAGTATGACAGAAGAATCAGGTACCAGAAGCACTATATGAGATTCGCATGGCAACTGACGAAAGAGACACAGAACAGAAACTGACGGTCTGCATCCCTGCTCAGAATTGCGCCGACAAGCTCATTCAAGTTATCGAAAGCGTGCTGCCGATTGCGGACGAAATCGTTATCGTGGACGGCGGATCTTCGGACAACACGAAGGAGGCGGCGTGCTCTTTTGACAAGGTCCGCTACTATTATCACAAGTGGACGAATAATTTTGCGGTCCAATATAACTACGCCATGGACCATGCGTCGGGCAACTGGATATTGAGGCTCGATTCCGATGAAGTCATCGGGGTCAACATGCGGACTAAGATACGCAAGCTCATGCGCTCCCGAAGACACGACTTGTATATCTTTCCAAGATACTGGATTGTCCGGACGGACCCCCTGAGGTATGTGAAAAGCAAGAAACTCTATCCAGACTATCAGCAGCGCCTCTTCCGTAATCTGCCCCAGTATCGTTGCGACATAGACGTAAAGACACATATCCGTTTCCCCATCGGAGTCCATGGAGTCGGCAAGAGAGTCAAGGACGCTCATATCTTTCACTTCGATTTTGTATATAATGATAGGGCGGCAAGGGAAGAGAAAGTTAGGATTCGAAATGCAAACGACCCTTCGTCGGTGAGGACCAATGTGACTCACTATCTCTTCGAGGACTATCCTTACACGATCAAGAAGTGTCGAGAGAAGCTCTGGTGAGCGCTTGCTCAACATCGGGCGCAGCCCGAGGTGGGAAACCCATGAACGAGACTAGCCGCTTTGAGCGAGGCAATTGCTGTCGGGAATTTCGGATTGGCGCAACACGTATGGGGGTCGGCCGTTGAAGAAGACCGCCGTGACCGCCGGGAAGACGACACTGCACCTGGGATGCGGGAACAAGAAGGCGCCCGGCGCAGTCGGAATCGACATCAACCCGAAATCACAGGCCGATATAATCCACGACCTGAACATATTCCCCTGGCCCCTGCGGTCCGACGCGTTTGACCACGTCATTTGTGAGCACGTGTTGGAACATTTGGATGATATTGTGAAGACGATGGAGGAGATATATCGCGTGAGCAAGGATGACGCCGTCGTCGAGATCATCTCGCCGCATTTCTCAAGCGTCAATTCATGGGACGACCCCACACACAAGCACCATTTCACTCTCACCAGCTTCGACTATTTCCGTCCGGACCACGAGCCTGCATACGCGGATGTCCATCTTGAAGTGGTTGAACGCCGATTGAAGTTTAGCCCGTCGCTCGTTAAGATTCCAGCACGGATAATTTACGCGGTTGCCCCACGATGGTATGAGAAAAATCTGGCGTTTATGATGCCCGCGCGCAACATGGAGTTCACACTGCGCGTTCTGAAGAAGGGATCAAGAAACGCCGCCCGATAGGGGCCTGCCGCGGAAGCTCGAAAGTCTGCCGCAAGAGTGAGAGAATGTCTGGCAATCCCGAAGCTATTGTCGAGGCCTTTGAAGAGAGGCACATCCGGAGAATCCTGCTCGTCAGGATTTCCCGAGTGGGAGACCTCCTGTTCACCACACCGGCCGCGGAACTGATAGCTTATGCGACATGAGCCAACCTCGCAGATGCGTCCCCCCTCTCTCCTGAGGAAAACTCTGGATATATTATTTTTCGGACTAGTGGCGTTCATCTTGACGGTACTATTAATGCGTGCATTGCCGTACCGTTTAATTAAAGAATGGACCTTCCCTTTCATTAGGGTTGAGTATTTCATGTACGTGGCAATGGTTGTTTACTTCGTAAGAAAATTTGTCTTTCCATCGGTGCAACCTGAGAGATTCTATATTTCCCCGCTTGCTTCTTTGAAAGACGAAAAGCCGCTTCGTGCAAAGGATCTCCTCATTGCCGTCATAATGTTCGCAGTAAGCGCTGTGTATCTCCTCGCCATATACGATAAAGAGATTCCGAATTTGGATGAAGGCTTTATCCTTACGATAAGCGACCGGGTTTTGATGGGTGATATGCCATACAAGGATTTCTTCCTTTTGATGACCCCGGGTGCCATCTATCTGAATGCGTTGATATTTCACACTTTTGGAGCCACCATCATCGTGGAACGTGCGACGACTTTAATCTTGGCCTCTCTGGCCTCTTCTTTGTTTTACCTGTTAGCTCGCATTGGAGCCGGCTACTTCTTCTCAATTGGGGGCACCCTCATCTTTCTGGCTTGGCAGTTTCCCTTTTGGTTTCAGGCTAGTTACTCATGGTATGCAGTGGTATTCTCCATGGCCGCCTTTTGGGTTGCGGGTCTCTCCATCCCTGGTCAGAAGAAAAACAAGAAAGGCCTTTTTCTGGTCGGGCTCCTATCTGGCATGAGCTTTGCATTTAAGCAGAATACGGGCATGCTGACCCTGCTTGGTTGTGGAGTCTATTTTGCCGCTGACAAAGTGTTCTTTGCAGCGCACGCGGGAACAGATGACACGGGCGCACTTCCAGTCTCGCTTTCGGGAATCAAGATGTTGAGGGATTGGTTGATAGATTTTGGGATAATTCTCCTGGGTTTTGGTGTTCCCGTCACCGTGAGCGCCTGGATTTACCTTTCAAATGATTACCTTTTCGAGTATTTGCAAGCCATTTTCGTGACCCCCTTACTGCAAAGCAAAGAGCTTTATCATTCATATCCGGCATTTTCGCGAATTACGGATAAAAGGATAATGATATACATGCCGCACATGATGATTTTCGTAACTTCGGTATTCTTTCTTTACAAAATCATTAGAAAGAACCGCCTTGAAGTAGAAGACCGTTATCTACTATTGCTCTTAATAGCGACTGTCTGTGTTCATCTGACGGTATTTCCCCGTGCAGACTTTATCCATGTTGTGTTCACGCTTTGGCCCAGCCTGGTTCTACTGAGTTGCTGGGGACAGCGATTGATAACCTTTGTGGCGACTCGTTGGACTATTCTCTCGAAAAAAGTCTCTCTTTCACCCGCACTTGTTCTGAGGTGTCAGAACCTACTCCTAGCTTCGGCGGCTTGCTTCATCTTTGCTGTCTTTGTTCCTCATAGAACGGAAAAGAATCTTTCGTTCCCCAGGGATTTAGAGAAGCTTCCAGGACCAAGAGGGACAATGATTTATGGAAAGAAGGGCTCTGTTAGGGAATTGACTGAAGCTTTCGATTTCATCCGAGAGCATCAAAGAGGTGGAACTCTCAGACATATATTTTCGACGAACCCTTTGGTATACTTTCTTGCCTCCATACCCAATCCAACTCCATATGATTATCCTGTCGGTGGCAATGTGCCCTTTAATTATATAAGCGAATTGAAGCGAATCTTCGTGGTTGACAAACGTTGCATGATTTTACTGGATGAAAGATTTGATAAATACCCTATTCCTTCAGATTGGCCAGAATTTCAAAGTTACATCACAAGCGAATACAGGCCGATCTTCGTCTCATCCGGTTCTCGCTACTCGATATTGGAACGAAATAAAGCTGTAGATACCTATGACTGAAATTGAGATAATGCACATCAGCTTGGTGATCCCCAACTACGATGGAAGGGGATTGCTGGAAAAACATCTCCCGTGTACCCTTTCTGCAACCAAACACTACTCTGCGAACACGGAGGTCGTAGTGGTAGATGACGGCAGTACCGATGACAGCGTAGAGTATTTGAAAAAATATCATCCCGATGTTCGAGTGCTGAGACTCCCCAAGAATGTCGGCTTCCCACGGGCGTGCGATACAGGCATTCGCGCTGCGCAAAACAACATTGTCATTCTGCTCAATACCGACATCCGGGTTCGGGAGGATTTCATTGCTCCTCTTGTTTCGCATTTCGCCGATGAGGATGTCTTCGCTGTGATGGCGATGTCTCTCAGAGAAGACGAGAGCACTCCGGGAGAGCTCGCCAAGATTCCGTTCTTCAAGCGAGGATATCTCAAATTTGTGAGTTCGGAAAATACGGAACTGCAAAAAGCTGTTGCAGAGAACCATGAATACCCGCTTTACTCGTTTTATGCCGTTGGCGGACACTGTGCTATCGACAGGTCGAAATATCTTTTCTTAAATGGGTTTGATGATCTGTATTATCCTTTCTATTCGGAAGATGTGGACCTGTGTTACCGTGCGTGGAAAAGAGGATGGAAAACGATTTTTGAGCCGAGGAGCATTGTCTATCACCATCATGCTTCGAGTTCGATCCTGTCGAAGCACCCCAGAGCTTATATCGGGAGCGTCATTCGGCGGAACCGACTGCTCTTTGTCTGGAAAAACATCACCTCCCTCCGATACTTCTATTTCCGGCATCTCACTCCTCTTCTCTTGAGAAGCGTTGGGGGTATATTCGTCATGGATTTCAATTTCTACAGGGCGTTATTCAGCGCCCTTCGACGATTGCCGAAGGCACGGGAACGTCGGAAGCAAGAAAAGAAGCGTGATTGCAGGCTCAGTGACGAGGAAATCTTCGCGTTGACCAGTTCCTTACTCAAGAAAGGCACGCAGATGCCCCGCCGATCTATAGATTCACGGCCCAGTGAGACATTGTGAAAAGGCAAAATCAATGGAATATGTGAGTTGTTTCCCTTGTGAGGATTCGCGCTCTGACGTGGTAGTGCAGGGTCGGGATTATATGTTGGACAATCGCCGGAACTTCCAATTGGTCCGATGTTCCACCTGCAGGCTACACTATCTCAACCCTCGTCTCGCACGCGAGGAAATGGTAGACTACTAAGGAAACAGATATCTTCCGCGAGAGTGAGAGAATGTCTGGTAATCCCGAAGCCATTGTCGAGGCCTATGAACAGGGGCGCATCGGGAGAATTCTGCTCATCAGGATTTCCCGAGTGGGAGACCTTTTGTTCACCACACCGGCCGTGCGGTGTCTGAAGGCCCGCTTCCCGCAATCCGAGCTCCATTTTCTCACGAACCCATACTCGGCGCAAGTCCTCGCCGGCAACCCTCATGTCAGCCGCATTCACCTGATGGACCGCAAGAGCGTGGGCTGGCGCTTCTTCCGCACGGCCCGCGTCATCCCCGATCTCAAGAGCCCTCGCTTCGATCTGGTCATTCCTTTCCGCTGGAGGAACGAGTACAAATCCTTGTTCGCGAAAATCAAGGCGCCTCATGTGTACCGTCTCTCTGTCGCCGATTTGCCAGCGGAAGGCCAAAGTCACATGGCGGATAGGTTCCTTTCGGGACTGGCGCCGCTGGGGGTGAAGCAGGACGCAAAGGGGATGGACGTCTTCTTCAACTCCGATGACGAGACGTGGGTGGACGAGTTCCTGACCGGGCATAGGCTTCAAGACAAGCCCCTGGTTGTTCTCCACCCTGGCTGCCACCAGACGATGAAGTTGAAACGCGGCCGAAGCGCCGCCAAACGCACCTGGCCGGTTGCCCATTGGGCGGATTTGGTCAAAGAATTGCTCAACGCAATGGGAGCGTCGCCCGTTCTCACCGGATTCTCGGGGGGCGACATGGCCCAGAACGACGCCATCATTAAACGGGCCGGCATTGATGTTCCCCAATTCGCCGGACAGAGCGTGAACCGGCTCGCGGCTCTTCTTGCCCGTGCCGGCGGCTTTGTCTGCGGCGACACGGGCCCCCTGCACGTGGGCTCGGCGGTCGGCGTTCCGACCGTCGCTCTGTTCGGGCCTTCCAATCCGGCGGTCACCGGACCCTACCGAAATACCGGCGGGGCGGTGGTCCTCCAGAAAGAAATCGAGTGTGTTCCGTGCAAGGGAAAGGACATCAAGTGTGAGAACAACGTCTGCATGCAGAGCATCACGGCGGAAGAAGTCGGAAAGGCCCTGTCTGGGCTGATGAACTCTTCCGGCAGACCCGATTCCATCGCCGGAACCGACAGCACCATTCTCCAATCCGAGGCTGAAACGCCGGGGCGGTGACGTGAACGCGGAAAACACAGTCCACATCGATTGCCCGCTATGCAGGCGGGACGATGCCGACCCGCTCTTCAGTCGGGACGATTTCCGCCATGTCCGCTGTCGCGGTTGCGGTCTCGTCTATGTCGATCCCCAACCGCAGGATGCGAAGGAGCGCAATGCCGTTCTCTACGGCCAGACCCATCCGATACGGTCCAAGGCGTTCGGGAAGTACAGCGTCATGGATGAGGCGGAGTTGCAGAAAAACCTCGGTCGATTGCGGCATTTGCCGGCGGGGAAGTACAGGCGTGAATTGAAATTCATGGATGGCTACAGGCAAATCGGCAGAATGCTCGACGTCGGCTGTGAGGATGGACGATTCCTTTTGGCCGCCCAGGGACGCGGGTGGAACGTGAGCGGCGTCGAAGTCGCCCCCGAACATGCCGCCCTGTGTCGGGATGTGTTCGGGCTGGATGTCAGGTGCGGCACGCTCGAAGAAGCATGTTTCGCGGATAAAAACTTCGACGTCGTGCGCCTGAACCAGGTGATAGAACATGTTCCCGCTCCGATGCTGCTTCTCGGCGAGATCAACCGTGTCCTCCGGCCGGGAGGGCTGCTGAGCCTCGCCACGATAAATATCGGGAGCCTGACGTACGCTTTTCTGGGTCGGCAATGGTCCTACCTGGGAGGCCCCAATAACGAGCACCTTGTCTTCTTTTCAAGGAACACACTCGAGCGGATGCTTGCAGAGGCGGGCTTCAAGAGCCTCAAATGGAAGACCGCCGGCTGCCGCCTGCGCAATCCCGGCACCCTGGGAAAAAGCTGGCTCGACAGGGGCATCCGCGTGACAGAGAAAGCCCTGGGATATGTTGCCGCCCTGCTCGGAAAAGGCGGCAGAATCCATGTGTATGCGCAAAGTGAGGCTCGCAAGCCTGTGGGCGTTCGGGCCGAGCTCGGTTGATGTCCTCCTCGATTATGGCGAAACGGAAAGCGATGACGAGTTCGCTCCACATCAACGATCAATCTACCTGGCGGGGCGGCGAACAGCAGGTGTATTATCTTCTGAAGGGGCTGAACGAGAGGGGCCTCCGCGCCGAACTCGTGGCTCAGCCCGCAAGCGCTCTCGCCGAACGCGCCGGGGCGAACGGCATCAAGGTGCATCCGATCCGCATGCACGGCGAGGCCGACCTGTTTGCCGCGCGCAGAATCGCCCGCCTCATCGCGAAAGAACGGTTCGACATCGTGCACATGCACACCTCGCACGCCCACGCCCTCGGTTGCCTCGCCTGCGCCTTCAACCGCACACCTCTGTGTATCGTCTCGAGGCGCGTCGATTTTGCCATCAACCGGAAACCGTTCGGAGTGCCCGCCTTGAAGTACCGCTGGCGCGTGAATCACTACATCGCCATCTCCAAAGCCGTCAAGAACGTGCTTGCGGCCGGAGGAGTGGACGAAAAGAAAATTTCGGTCGTCAACAGCGGAGTCGAACGGAAAGCCGGTCCGGATTCGCGCGCCGAGGCTCGCCGCTCGCTGGACGTCGCGCCGGACGCCAAGCTCGTGGGCAATGTCGGAGCGCTCGTAGGCCATAAGGGGCAGCGCTTTCTCGTCGAGGCGGCGCCGCTCGTCGTTCGCGAGATGCCTTCGACTAAATTCGTCATCGTAGGCGAAGGCGAGCTGATGGGATTGCTGCGCGACCGGGCTTCGCAATTGGGTGTCGATAATGCTATAATATTTGCCGGATTCCAGCCGGACGTTCATCGATACATCTCGGCGTTCGATGTCTTTGTTGCTCCCTCTGTTATGGAGGGACTGAACACGTCGATTCTCGATGCCATGATGCTTGGGCGGCCGGTCGTCGCCACGACGGCGGGCGGCATTCCGGAAATCATCGAACACGAGAAGACCGGCCTGCTTGTTCCGCCGGCCAATCCGGAGGCGTTGGCTGCGGCCATTGTTGAGCTCCTGAAGGACCCTGAAAAGGCCGAGCGACTCGCGCGCGCAGGGCAGGAGAGGGTCGTCGAGGAGTTCTCGGCCGAGCGGATGGTTGAGGGAACGATAGCCGTGTACGAACGACTTATGCAAGAACGATGCAAGAGCTGAAAAAATACTTCAGGATTCTCTCATACCTTAAGCCGTACAAGTGGATGGTTCTGTTGACACTTGTCAGCTCCTTCCTCGTCGCCACGTCATTTGCGGGAGCCATCGGAGGCGCAAAGCCATTCTTTGAACTGCTGTTCGGCGACTTCAACCTGGAAAGCTACAGGAAGCTTCCGCTGATGAACACGGAAGCAGGGACGGCACTGCTCAATTCGGCCCATGCGTTTGTTACGCGTGACAAACAGCTCACGCTTATGGTCGTCGCGGGAGTGATCCTCCTGCTTGCGTGCATCCGCGCCGTGTTCAAGTTCATCCAGGGCTATACGGGCGTGTATCTCGCGAACCGCATGAGCATGGACATATCGCTTCAGCTCCACGACCGGGTAATGGACCAGTCGCTTTCATTTTTCGACAAACAGGGAGTGGGCAGCACCATCTCCGTCTTCAGCTACGACATCAACCTCATCCAGACGGGAGCCAAGATAATCTTCGACAAAATCGTTCTGGAACCCCTGAACATTGCCGCGGCCTTAACCATTGCCTTTATTCTGAACCCGAAATTGGCCGCCCTGGCGGTCGTCGGGATGCCCCCCATCGCGTATGTCGTCGGAAGGCTGGGACGCCAGATAAAGAAGAACGTCCGGAAGACGCTCAAGAACAGGGCGAGCATCTTGACGCTGCTGCAGGAGTCGTTGTTCGGCATCAAGATAATCAAGTCGTTCGTGATGGAAAATTACGAACGGCACCGATTTCATGCGGAGAACAGACGGCTTCTGAAAAATTCGATGAGGGTGGTCAGAGCGCGAGAGCTGATGTCTCCGATGGTCGAGATTGTGACTGCCCTGGGCGTCGGCCTGTTCATTCTCCTGGGAGGACGCGACGTGCTTCAAGGAAGAATGACATCCGGCGACTTCATCGCCTTCTTCGCCGCCCTCGGCTCAGTATTCGGGCCGCTGAACAGACTGTCGAAGGCGGCGGGCGACATCCAGACCAGCCTCGCGGGCGCCGTGCGCACATTCGAGTTCATGGACCACCTGCCCGAAGTCAAAGACCCTGAGGGCGCCGCCGAGATGCCGCCCATAGAAGGAAACGTCATCTTCGACGACATCAGCTTCAGCTACGACGGCGAGCAGACGGTCATCCATAACGTCAGCTTCGACGCGAAACCGGGCGAGGTCGTCGCACTGGTCGGCGTCAGCGGCGCGGGCAAGACTACTCTCATCAATCTGCTGCTGAGATTCTACGACGTGTCCGACGGCCGCATATGCATCGACGGCGTGGACATCCGCTCGGTCACGCAGGCGTCGCTCCGCTCTCAGATCGGACTCGTCACGCAGGAAACGATTCTGTTCAATG
This sequence comes from uncultured bacterium, assembly GCA_964607485.1. GTDB lineage: Bacteria > Abyssobacteria > SURF-5 > SURF-5 > SURF-5 > CAZSKP01. The sequence goes on from CAZSKP010000049.1 coordinate 25,822, forward strand.
ACACCGTCGCAAGCAACATCAGCTTCGGCCGGAAAAACTATTCTCGCGAAGAGATTGTCGAGGCCGCAAAGGCCGCCAATGCGCACGAATTCATCCGGGAATTGCCCAATGGATACGATACCATCATCGGCGAGCGGGGCATGCTCCTGTCGGGCGGACAACGTCAGCGGCTCGCCATTGCCCGCACGTTACTCAAGAATCCGGCGATATTCATCCTCGACGAGGCCACGTCCTCGCTCGACAGCAAGAGCGAATCGCTGATCCAGGAGGCGCTCGAACGGCTGATTAAAGGACGCACCACCTTCATCATCGCGCACCGGCTCTCAACCATCCAGAACGCCGGCAAGATAGTCGTGCTCGACAAGGGGCGCATCCAGGCCGTCGGCCGACACGCCGAGCTCTACTCGGGCAGCCCCATTTATCGAAGCCTCTACGAAAAACAATTTCTCGCTCCACCCGAATCGGTTCCGTCAAGGTCCTGACATGCAGAAAGCCATCGTCGTCATTCCGGCAAGGTACGGCTCCACGCGGCTGCCCGGCAAGGCGCTCGCGGAGATCGCCGGAAAGCCGCTCGTTCAACACGTGTACGACCGCGCGCGCCTCTCCCGGTTGGCGTCCGACTGCCTCGTCGCGACCGACGACGAGAGAGTCAAGCAGGCGTGCGAGAAGTTCGGCGGCAAGGTGATGATGACGTCGCCCGCTCATAACTCGGGCACTGACCGGATGGCCGAGGTCGCGACGAACACCGACGCGGACGTGTACATAAACGTCCAGGGCGACGAACCGCTCATCGACCCCGCCGCCGTGGACCTGCTCATCGGGATGATGTTCGACGACCCGTCCATCAAGATGGGCACGCTCAAAAGACCGATAGAATCGTACGAGGATTTCGTCAATCCCAACATGGCGCGGGTCGTGTGCGACAAAGACGATTTCGCGCTCTACTTCTCCCGCGCGCCCGTCCCCTTCCTTACCCGCGAAGAATTCGAGAGAGCGGAAGGCCGCGCGCCCGCATTCAAGCACATCGGCATATACTCGTTCAGGCGCGCCTTCCTCTTGGAATTCTCCAAGATGCCCCCGTCGTCCCTCGAGAAGACGGAACGGCTCGAACAGCTCCGCGCCCTCGAAGCGGGGGTCAGGATAAAGG
>CAZSKP010000050.1:0-26891 GCA_964607485.1 uncultured bacterium
GTGACGGATTGGACAGGGAACCCGCTTATTGGAGAAGGAGAACCCAATGACAGAGAAAAATGGTCCGCTGACTGAATTGCGCAAGAATGTCATCTTGGGCCGCATTGACAAGGATGAAGACCTTTATGAAGACATGATAGGCCAACCCGGCGTCGTCGAACTGACCCGACGGTGCGTAACAGACGGATTGGCAGTCAGAGAGATTCTCCATGAAGGCCTCATCAACAGCATGGATGAGGTCGGGAGAAAATACGAGGACGGTGAATATTTCCTGCCCGACCTCATAGCCTCGGCCGACGCGATGATTGCGGGCATGGAAGTCCTCAAACCCTATCTGCTCGAAGAACAGATAGAGGCGCGAGGCACGGTGATGATGGCGACCGTCGAGGGAGACGAGCACGACATCGGAAAGAATCTGGTGGGCATCATGCTGCGGGCCGCCGGCTTTGCACTGGTTGACCTTGGCACGCGTGTCAGCGCGACGGAAATCGCCAAGTCGGTCGCCGAACACAAGCCCGACCTGCTCGGGCTGAGCGCACTGCTCACCTCCACGATGCCGCATATGAAAGAAACCATCGCCGAGTTGGAAAAGCAAGGACTACGGAAAGACCTGCGCATCATGGTCGGCGGGGCGCCCGTGTCTCCGGAGTTCGCACAGTCCATCGGCGCGGACGCGTACGGAGAGGACGCCTTCGAGGCCGTGGAAAAGGCGAAACGGTTGACGGGAGTGGTCACATGAAACGGCGAATACTCAGCCGGCTCGATATCAAGACAAATCCCGAATCGGTGCTCAAGAGGCTCGGCAGTGGAATCGACCGGCGGAAATGGGCTCGGGCAGTTGGCCGGATTTTCCGGGAGCACCAGTCTCGGATTAAGCCGAGGGGCGTTTATCACGAGGTCATCTGCCGGCCGAACGGGGCCGCGGTGGATATTGGAAGAGGGTTTCATCTTCGGAGCGAGTTCCTGAGAAAGCGCGTTGGAAGAGACGAGAAGGCGGCCATATTTCTGGTTACCATCGGCTCCGAAATCGAAGAAATCATACGAGATGAGAGCCGCAGGGGGAGCAACAGGAGGGCCTACATTCTCGATTGCCTCGGTTCCACTGCGGCCGAGAACGCCGCCGCAGCGATTCAACGCGTGGTTCAGGAAGCGTTCGGAACAACAATGTGTCGTTACAGCCCCGGCTACAACGACTGGCATATCGAGCAACAGAAAATCCTGTTCGAGTTTCTCGGCTCTGAGGCAACCGAGGTGATTGGTGTCGATCTGACGGATGACTGTATGATGCTGCCCCGCAAATCGGTCAGCGGGATCATCGTTCCGAAAAACAGTTCGTAGGCTCCCTTTTTGCCCAAGAATCTGCGCTTTTCCAGAAAAGCGACTATTGTGAGGTTGATTACCCCGTGAAGACACAAAGACAAGAAGAAAAGGCGAGGCCGGAGCATTCCGGCATTGAACGGAAGAAATCGATGGCGGCACGCAGAGGAATACCCGGCGGCGCATACAAGCCGCTCAGCGGCTCAGATATGGAGAGCGTGTGCAAGACGAGCTTCAAACTCCTGAGCGACGTGGGCATCCTGGTTCAGGAACCGGAGGCCCTGGAATATCTTGATAAGGCACATGCCCTGGTTAATCGCACATCCAAGATAGTCAAGATACCCGCATCGCTGGTTCACGAATGCCTCGAAGCCTGTCCCTCACGCGTGACGCTCTATGGGCGGGATGACTCCCAAAACATCGTTCTTGAAGACGACCGCGTATACGCAGGCACCGGCGGCACGGCGCTGAACATACTCGAGTTCGATGCAGACCTCACGCGTCCCGCTCAATTGCAGGACCTCAAGTCTATCTGCCGGCTGGTGGATGCACTGGAAAACATACATTTCATTGTCCTCCCCACGTATCCCAACGACCTGGAAATCAGCCGGGTGGACGTGAACCGCTTTTTCGCCGGGCTGAGCCAAAGTTCAAAGCATATCATGGGCGGAGTGTACACGGTTGACGGGCTGCGGCAGGTCATCCGGCTGGGAGAAATCGTTGCGGGAGGCCCCGACGCACTCCGCAAACGACCCATCATCTCCGTGATTACCTGTGTCATGAGTCCGCTCAAGCTGGACAGTCATTATGCACAGCTCATGATTGAAGCGGCGAAGGCTGGAATTCCCCTCTCCGTCCCTGCGGAACCGCTTGCAGCGGCGACCTCGCCCGCGACGTTGGCGGGGACGCTCGCCGTTCAGGTTGCCGACAGCCTTGCCGGCGTCGTCTTGACCCAGATTGTCAATCCCGGCACTCCTGTCATTTTCGGGTCTGTGGCGACCACGACGGACCTGCGCGACATGAAGTATCTCGGAGCATCGGTAGAGAGCGGCCTCCTGAATGCTGCCGGCGCGCAAATTGCCCAACACCTGAAGGTGCCGTATTATGCAACGGCGGGGATGAGCGACTCGAAAACCGTCGATTGTCAGTGCGGCTACGAATCGGCGTTGACGCTCCTCCTCACCGCTCTCTCCGGGGCCAACTTCATACACGATGCCGCCGGACTCATGGAATTCGCAAGCACGGTCAGCTATGAAAAATACGTCGTTGACAACGAAATCATCGGCATGGTCATGCGCGCACTCGAAGGAATCAGGGTGAATCCCTCTACTCTGGCGTTCAGCACGATCAAGGACGTAGGCCCGGGCGGCAATTTCCTCTCTGAACGCCACACCGTGAAACACATGAGAAGAGAAAACTATTTCCCCACCATCACCAATCGCGATCTTCGCACCAAATGGATTGCAGACGGCAAGCAGGACACGTACGCAACTGCAAGCGAGAAGGTCCGCGAGATATTGGAGCGACACAAACCGCTGCCTCTGCCCGAGGAGGTGCTTGGCAACATTCGCAAGGAATTCCATGGGATACTGGCGGACCATGATTGAGGGGGCGGCGTGATCATCATCGGCGAAAAAATCAACGCGACGAGGAAGCGGATAGGAGAGGCCCTTCAGAAGAGGGACGCGGGCTATTTGCGGCAAGTCTGTCAGGAACAGGACAGGGCGGGCGCTGACTATATAGACGTCAATGTCGGGACCGGCGACGAGAGCATAGACCGTGAAGCCTCAACAATGGAGTGGCTCGTGCGAGAACTCGAGGAAGTCTCTGAGAAACCCTTTTGCATCGACAGCTCCAGTCCCGAAGTCATTGAGGCGGGAGTCAAGGCGTGCAGTCGCGCCGTGCCGATGATCAACTCGGTAAACGGCGCCGCCGAGAAAATGGAAGCGCTGTTTCCCATTGCCGCGGAACACAAGACTCCGATGGTTGCGCTCCCCGTGACCGAAGAGGGAATTCCCAAGGGACCGGATGATCGGGTTCGAGTGTGCAAGGCGATCCTCGAGCGTGCGGCCGAATTCGATATTCCCGACGACGCATTGTTTTTCGATCCGCTGGTGGTACCCCTGTCCACGGGAGAAAAGCAAGGCGAGATAACGTTGGAAACGATAGCCAGACTCGAGGCGTTGCCCGGCGGAGCACGAACGGTCGTGGGATTGAGTAACATCTCCTTCGGGCTGCCCCATCGGTCGCTCATAAACCGCGCCTTTCTCACGATGGCGGTGGGCGCCGGGTTGGACGCCGCCATTCTCGACCCGAGCGATGCCAGGCTCATATCAGGACTGAAGGCAGCGGAATTGGTCGCCGGCAGAGACAGAAGATGCCGAAGATATGTGCGGGCGCACAATGAAGGGCGCCTTGTCGATTAGGAACTGAACTCAGGAAGGAAGTCAGAGGTCAGGCGAGATTATGCAAGTACGGTCTCAGAGAGAAGGGGTCCTCGTTACCCCGTACGAACGCCTTACAGACGATCAAGTAAGCGCAGTACATCGTGCTTCCCTGGAGATTCTTGGGAACATAGGGATTGTTTGCGGCAACACGCAGGCCATGGAACTTTACGCGGATAACGGAGCGAAGATCGAGGCGCGCGACGGGACGACGATCGCAAAGCTTCCATCGAAACTGGTCGAGCGCTGTATCGAATCCTCGCCTTCAACTGTTTTGCTGGGCGCGCGCAATCCCGATAATCGTCTCATTCTGAACGCAGATGAGTCGCGCGTACGATTCGGCACCGGGTCAGAAACAAATGTTTGGCTGGACCTGCAGTGGGATAACGGAACCGCGGAGGCGGAAATCCCTTGTTGCGACGGCGAATCCCCCGGCTCGGACGAAGGCGCTCACATCCCTTCTTTCAGGAAAATGCGCGGAACGTTGGACCTCCTGTGCAAATCGGCCTGCCTTTGCGAACAGCTCGATTCGGTGGATTTCTTCATCCGAAACGTGAACATACAGGACGCCGAAATCGATGATGAAAACAAGGATGTCAATGTCTTCCTGGCGAGCCTGTCTAACATAACGAAGCACGTCATGGCCGGCATAAATCGAGTGGATAAGCTTCCGAATGTGATCAGGATGGCCGAAACAATCGCCGGAGGCGCGGCCGCGTTTGCGGAGAATCCCATCATCTCGTTCATCACGTGCGTCATCAAGAGCCCCCTCCAAATGGTCGACGACACCGCGGACAAATTGATCGCAATCGCCCGGCGCGGCATCCCGCTCGTGATATCCTCCTCGCCCCAGGGCGGGGCTACGGGCCCCATCGACGAGGGGGACATGGTTGCGATGATAAACGCCGAGATTCTTGCCGGCATTGCCCTGGCTCAGCTTGTGCGGTCCGGAACGCCGGTTCTCTACGGCGCGGTTCCGGCAAGGGCGCGGATGGACACGCTCCACAACATGTACGGCGCTCCCGAATCGAACCAGTACAACATCGACTGCGTTCAGATGGCGCGGCTTTATAAGATACCGTGCTATTCGACTGCGGGCGTCAGCGACGCCGCAATTCCGGGAATACAGGCGACCGTGGAACGATTGTTCTCGCATCTGAGCGTGACAATGAGTGGACCTCATTATCTTCACTATGCGTTCGGACTCTTGGACAAGACGAACATCTTTTGCCCGGCCCAGGCCGTGCTCGACGACGCACACATTGCGGCCGTCAAGCATTTCTGCCGGCAGCCGGCGGTCTCCGAATCGCGATTGAACAGAGGGATTCAGCAACTGCAACAAACGATGGCCTCCTCTCACAAGCTGTTTGCACGGTTCGCGCGCAAGGGCATGCGCGACGGAAGCGTCTATCCTCCTTACCCGTTTGAGACTGCGGACATGATGGATACGACGCTCTATCAGGCCGACGAACGCGCTCGCGAACTGATGCACAGGGAAACCGAGCCCATTGCGAGGGAGATAGTCGAAGATATTTGTGAAACGATCCCCGGCATTCTGCCGGAACTCAGGGCAACGATGAAGGGTTGAGTGGTGACGCGTCATGGAAACCGGTTCAGCTTACAGCGAGGCAATCAATTCGGGGCAGTACAAGAAAGAGCTGGGGCTGATAAAGAAATATGACAACGTTCGAATCTACTGGGAAGACGAAATAACGCGCGCCTTCCTGAGGCCCTATCTCGAGAAATTGATCGCGGAAAAAGAAGACCGATTGCAGCGACTGAGGATTCTCGACCTCGGATGCGGCAGCGGCGACGGCTTTGAGCTGCTCAAAGGAGTCCGCCGAAAAGATAACAACCTGACGACGCAGGAAATACACGCCATAAGCCAGGAGGACCTCGGCCTGTACCTGGGCGTGGACAACAATGCCGGGCTGATCGAGCAGGCAAGAGAGGTCCACGGCGAGAATCCCAAGCTCGAGTTTATCGAGGGCGACTTCTCGAACTTGACGCAACTGCTTGCGGGATACCCGCCCTTCGACTTGCTCTTCAGCTCCTACGGGACGATGTCGCACTGCAGCGACGAGATGTTCGTCGATTTGACGCTCCAGGCGATGGAATATGCCGGGGACAACGCCATCGTCGTGTGCGACTGGCTCGGACGCCACGCATACGCATGGCAGGACATCTGGAGAAACGATTACACCGAAAGCCAGCACATGGACTACCGCATCTCCTACATCTATCCCGACGAGATACGAGACAGCCTTGAGTTGGAAAGTTTTCCACTCAGGCTGATGAGCTCCGAGGAGGTGCTGCGCCTCATCGACAAGGTCAACGAAGCGGGGAAGAAGAAGCTGCGCCTGCTCAAGCTGGCTGACAGGTCTATCTTCGTCAGCCGTCACATGGACACGGGTGACTACAACAAGAAGTGCCAGCCGATACGGCGCAGGGTCAACTCGCTCCACGAGGATTTCATGAGGACCCCGCTTGAACAACTGATAATAGATTACTATCCCAAGCCCGGGTTCAGCGAGGTCAACGCGTATCTCGAAAAACTGCAGGTGTGCTGGAACACGCTCGTGAAATATGCGATGTTTCTCCTTGAAAGCTACGACAGAGACAGGGAGAAATTCCGGGAAGACAAGAAGGTCACGGGCGATTATCCCGAACCCTTGAGGAAAGGCATGCGGGAAATGAAGAAGGTGATTCAGGGAACCGGTTGGATTCAGACCGGAGACGTGAGAGCGAACATCATCGAGCCCCAACTGGGCTATGCGCTCAGGCAGCTCGAGATCGAGCTGCAGCAGGGTCTCGGCGTCGGCCACGGGCTCGTCGCGATACTTGAAGTTCACGGATAGGCGGCCCGTCCGAAATGATTGAACTCAAGAACGTTTCGAAGATTTATCCGGATAATCAGGTGGCGGTAAACGACCTCTCCATAACGGTGAAGGAAGGCGAGACGGTTGTCCTCATCGGCCCCAGCGGATGCGGAAAAACAACGACGCTTAAGATGATTAACCGGCTCATCGAGCCTACCGTGGGCGAAATATTCATTGACGGGAACGATATTTACAAGCTGAACGCTGTCACCCTGAGGCGTGACATCGGTTACGTGATCCAGCGGATCGGGCTGTTTCCGCACATGACGATCGAGGAGAACGTCTCAATCGTACCGTCGCTGTTGGGGTGGCCGGCGACAAAGAAACGCAGCCGCGCCAGGGAGCTGATGAGTCTCGTGGGATTAGCGCCCGATGTGTATTCCCATCGGATGCCCGATGAATTGAGCGGAGGACAGCGGCAGAGGATCGGCGTTGCGAGGGCTCTTGCCGCCAACCCCCCGATCTTGCTCATGGATGAGCCGTTCGGAGCGCTCGACCCGATAACCCGGCGCGATCTCCAGGAAGAGTTCCAGAATCTGAAGAACAGGATCAAGAAAACGATTGTCTTCGTCACGCACGACATCATCGAGGCCGTGACGCTCGGAGATCGTATCGCCGTTATGGACAAAGGAAAACTCATGCAGTTCGGGCCGCCGCGGGAAGTCGTGCGCAATCCGGCGAACCCGACCGTCGAGAAGATCATCGGCCATCAGCTCTTTCAACTTACCCTGAGCTCGGAGACGATACGGAATACAATTGAAGAACAACCGTGGACTGCGTCGGAGTCGCCTCCCGAGGGCGTTGACGAGAATATGAGCCTTCTGGCTGCACTGAATTTGATGATTGAAAACGATGCGAGTGTTTTGCCTGTCGTGAGCAGCGAAGGTCATTTGAAGGGACTCCTCCGCAGGAAACGGTTGCTGCAGGAAATAGACAAAGTGTTCGCAGGGGAGTCGCGTCGGAGTGATTCCGGTGGGTGATTCAAAGGAATATCAGTGACTGAGTACGTCCAGTTTATTCTGTCCCGACTGCCCGAAATCGGGTGGTTGACGGTCGAGCACGTCAGAATCACGCTCATATCGGTCGCGCTCGCGGTCGCAATCGGCGTCCCGCTGGGGGTCGTGCTTGTGAGGGCCCGACAGCTTGCGACCCCTGTCATTGGAGCCACGAGCGTGATTCAAACGATTCCGAGTCTGGCGCTGTTGGGATTTATGATTCCGCTGTTGGGAATCGGCGTCAAACCGGCCATCGTTGCGCTGTTTCTCTATGCTCTCCTGCCGATCGTGCGCAACACCTATACGGGAATCGACGGAGTCGACCCGGCCTTGGTCGAAGCGGGAAGAGGGATGGGCATGACAGACGTGCAAATGCTCAGGAAAGTTCAGATACCCCTGTCTCTGCCCGTCATCATGGCGGGAATAAGGACCTCCACGGTCATTAACGTGGGGGTGGCGACCTTGTGCGCGCTCATCGGGGCCGGAGGATTGGGAGAACTCATATTCCGCGGCATCGCGATGGTAAACAGCCAAATGATCCTCGCCGGCGCGCTGCCGGCGGCGATACTAGCGCTCGTGTTTGACGGCGCGCTCGGTCTAATTCAGGGAGGACTGATCAAAGGAAGGCGAGCTTCCTATCGGCTCATCGCCGGTCTGGTTCTGTCGATGGGGTTGATTCTCGTCGCTTTTGTTCCGTCGGGATTCGGCAAGAAGACGGAGAAACAGATTACTATCGGATCAAAGGAGTTCACGGAGCAGATTATTCTCGGGGAGATGCTCGCCCAGCTGGTTGAATCCAGGACGGGTGTCACCGTAGAAAAGAAATTCGGACTTGGCGGAACCATGGTCTGCTTCAATGCGCTCAAGAACGGCGAAATCGACCTCTATCCGGAATATACGGGCACGGGATTGACCGCCATCCTCAACCGTGAAGTTGTCACGGACCCCGACGAAGTGTACAGGATCGTGAGAGATGAGTTTGAGAGGAAATTCGACCTGGTCTGGCTGCGTCCCTTCGGCTTCAACAATACTTATGCGCTGGCGATGCGAAGTGACCAAGCGGAACAACTGGGCCTGAGCAAAATCAGCGATCTCTCCGGCAGGGACCTCGGACTGGTCCCCGGATTTACGCAGGAGTTCCTGGAGAGGCCCGACGGCTATCCCGGGCTTGTGAAAGATTACGCTCTGGAGTTCGCCGCCGAACCCAGAGGAATGGACCCCGGGCTCATGTATATCGCCTTGAAGGAAGGGAATGTGGACATTATCTGCGCCTTCGCAACCGACGGGCGCATTCCGGCGTTTGACCTGCGGGTACTTGAGGATGACAGGCACTATTTTCCTCCCTACTATGCGGCGCCGCTTGTCCGCGAGGAGACCCTGGCGAGAGTGCCCGAGCTCGGCTCCATCCTGAATGAGTTGGCGGGTGTCATCACCGACGAGAAAATGGCCTCTTTGAACTATCAAGTGGATGAAGAAGGAAAGGCTCCCGAGACGGTTGCCTCGGAGTTTCTGCGAGAGGCCGGCCTGATTGCACAATGATCGCGGCGGAAATCGAAGGAAAGGTCTTGTGGCGGTCGCTTCGTGAGTCGGAGGTCTGCCATTCTGAGATTCTCGTGGATTCTGGAAGCACGGAGAGAAGGGAGTAACGCATGGCGGGAATTGTTGCGATTTTCGGACCCGACGCAGAGCGCGAGACTGACCTGGCTCGCACCATGCTCGCAAAAATAAAGCATCGCGGACCCGATTTTGAGGGAATATTCTCGGAGAAGAATGTCGTGTTGGGTTTCGTCGGGAAGAAAGCAGGCGCTTCGTCAAACGCCGAATCCATGCCCTTCATCGATGAGGATCGTCACACGGCAATCACCTGTGATGCGGAAATATATGCCCACGAGAGCGCGTTGCCGGATACTGCGCGCGAGAGGAACTTGACGGTGGAGAGCGCGAGAGCAATCGCCGACGCTGTCTTGAACTCCGGCAAACCTCTCGAAAAAGGACTGGAGGGGCCATTCAATTTCGTGCTTCACAAGAACGGCGACACTTATGCCGGAAGGGACCGCTTGGGCATCGTCCCTTTGTATATGGCCGAGCGGGGCGACCTGACCGTATTCGCCTCGGAACTGAAAGCCATCAGCGGTCTGGCCTCGAACATCAGGGAATTCCCGCCGGGCAGCATCTATCTCTCATCTGGTACCCTCCGCGATTACGCGGGCGCCCCTCCGCCCTCCATTCGCGCGCAGCCTGTCGACTCCCTCTGTCTGCAACTCCGCGAACGGATAGAGGAAGCCGTCAAGAAGCGATTGGATTGCTGCGCGAGCAAGAAAGGCGTGTTTCTCAGCGGCGGAATAGACAGCAGCATCATAGCCGCGTTGGTCAGCAGGTACATCCCGAACGTCGATTCTTTCACCGTCGGCATGGAGAACAGCGAGGACGTTCCCTTCGCCCGCAAGGTGGCGGAGCATTTAGGAACCAACCATCATGAGTATTCCTACGACCTGGATGAAGTCCTGAGCATCCTGCCCGACGTCGTTTATCACCTGGAGTCCTTCGATGCGCCGCTCGTTCGGAGTGCGACCGCCAACTATATTGCCAGCCGCGAAGCGAGCACGCGCGTTGACACGATACTCATCGGAGAGGGCGGGGACGAGGATTTTGGCGGGTACCACCACGTGAAGCGCCTCAAGAGTGCCGAGGATCAGCAAAAGGAATTCATGAGATTGTTTCAGGGGCTCCACAATAACGGTTTCATGAGGACCGACCGGATGAACTGGGCCCATTCCTTGAACGTGCGTGCGCCGTTCTTCGATACGGCGGTTGTTGAATTAGCCCTGTCAATACATCCGGAATTGAAATTGCACGGTGAAGACCAGACGGAGAAATGGATACTGAGGAAAGCCTTTGAGGACTACCTCCCCAAGGAAGTCATAATGCGGCCGAAAAAACAGTTCGCGCGCGGGTCGGGATCCGATGACCTCCTCACCCGATATGCCGAAGGGGAAATCAGCGACCGGGAATTCGAAACCGAAAAGGAAAAATATCCCGCCGTGGACCTTCGCTGGAAGGAAGAATACCTGTACTTCAAGATATTTAGAGACCACTTCGGCGACGACCCGTCAACGCTGGCAACCGTGGGCCGGTGGTATGAGTGACCATGTTCGCGCATTCCAGAGGATATTTTTTCTAGATTGATTCGTTTCTCGAAGGATGGGAATGCCACATGTTGATTGTGGGAGAGAGAATTAACACGAGTCGAAAGCCGATAGCGGAAGCGACAAGAAGACGCGATTCGGCTTTCATCGTCAATGAGGCGCGCCTGCAACTCGAAGCGGGTGCGCACCTGATCGACGTCAACGCCGGCACCTTTGCCGAGCAGGAGAAAGAAAACCTCAGATGGTTGGTCAGCGTCCTCCATGACGAAGTCGCCGCGCCGCTCTCTATAGACAGCTCGGATCCGCTTGCCGTATCGGAGGCACTTGACATCTGCGGCAACGAAACGATGGTGAATTCCATTACCGCCGAGAAGGAGAAATATGCCGCGATGCTTCCCCTCATAAGAGAGCGCCAGTCAAAAGTCGTCGCTCTGTTCCTGGATGACGAGGGCGTCACGGGTGAACTGCAGGAAAAATTGAAGGTCGGATTCAATCTTCTGGAAAAACTCCTCGGGGATGGGATACCGCCGGACAAAATCTACGCCGACCCCCTTGTCATGGCGGTCGGCGCCACGCAGGATGGGGGCATCGTAACGCTCAGAACCATCCAGGAGATTCGGGTCAGATATCCAGGGATTCACATCATAGGCGGCGTCAGCAACATTTCGTACGGCGTCCCCGCGAGACCTTTGCTCAATCGAACGTTTCTTACCATGGCGATGACAGTCGGACTTGATGCCGTGATCCTTGACCCGCTTGACAGCCAGATGATGGCAAGTGTCACCGCGGCAAATGCGATTCTGGGAAACGATGCGTTTTGTCGCGAATATCTCGCGGCTTATCGAAACAAGCAATTAGGGTAAAGAGCAGCCGTCTTGTCGCGTGAGTGAAGCGGGACGCAGGATGTTTGGAGTTATTCAGGAGGGAGAAAAACATGGTTGACTTGAAAGAGCTCTCCGAAATCCTCCAGCAAGGAGACGCGAAGCGAGTACGCGAACTTACCACACAGGCGATTGAAGAGGGACTCTCTCCAAAGGAGATTCTGTCCGACGGACTGATTGCCGGCATGGATGTGGTCGGCGTGAAGTTCAAGGAAGGTGAGCTCTTTCTGCCCGAAGTTCTGAGTGTCGCGGGGGCAATGCACGCGGGATTGGAGGTGTTGAGACCGAAATTGGCGGAGACAGGGGCGAAACTTGTCGGAAGAATCGTACTCGGCACGGTGAAGGGCGACCTGCATGACATCGGCAAGAATCTCGTGGGAATGATGCTGGAAGGCGCCGGCTTTGAGGTGAATGACTTGGGGATAGATGTGGCCCCGGAACGATTCCTGGAAGCGGCCCAGGAGGAGGGTGTCGATATCGTGGGGTTGTCGGCTCTTCTCTCCACAACAATGCCGAAAATGAGAGAGACTGTCTATAAGCTGCGAGAGTCGGGACTTGTGCCGCACGTAAAGATAATGGTGGGCGGGGCGCCCGTCACCCGCAAGTATGCCGAGGAAATTGGCGCAGATAGCTACGGCGACAATGCAGCAGCCGCGGTCGACGAGGCGAGGAAACTCATCGGCATATCCTCCAACATCTCATGGCGAAAACAAAAATAGCGGAAATTCCCCGGCAACGATTCACAATCGCCGGGCACGTGTGAGTTGACGTAGAACCTACATTGGTACAACACCGGAGTGACGACCTATGGCAAAGCCACTGCTGCTGTCTCATGAGCATGCATCAACCATGCACGAAGCTTCGCTGAAAGTGCTCGAGAAGACGGGCATTCAACTGAACCATGCCGAGGCGGAAGACCTTTTCTTGGAAGCGGGCGCAACGAAGGATGACGAAGGTAGGATTCTCATACCGCGTGGACTTGTTGAACAGGCGCTGGAAAAGGCATCTCCCCAGATACAGTTGTACGACAGGAATGGAAAAGAATCCATCCTGCTCGGCAAAGGGAGAACATATTTCGGACCGGGCTCCGACGCGCTTTACAACTATGATATTGAAACAAAAGAGCTTCGGCTCTCGGTACTGGAAGATGTCAAGAACAATGCCCGACTGGCTGACTCCTTAGGATTCGATTTCGTCATGTCCATGGCGCTCCCCGAAGACGTTGCGCAGGATAAGCTGTATGCCGTGGTGTTTGCCGAAATGCTGAAAAACACCACCAAGCCATTGGTTGTCACCTCGACAAGCCTCGAAGATATCCAGCGAAATCACCACATAGCGTCATTGGTGAGAGGGGGAGAGGATAACTTAAGAAAAAGACCCTTCTGGCTGGCATACATAGAACCAATATCTCCCTTGATATTCGATGAGTGTTGCACGGCAAGGCTTCTCTATTGTGCGGAGCATGGTATTCCCTGCCTGTTCGCGGCCGGGGCCAACTGCGGCGGCGGAGCCCCGGTCACAGTGGAAGGGGGAGTGGTTCAAGGGACTGCCGAATCGCTGGCAGGCCTGACGCTTGCCTCGCTGAAAAACGAAAGGGTGCGCTTTGTCTATGGGACCAACACGTCCTCCATGGACATGAGAACCATGATTGTGTGCTATGGCTCCCCCGAATGGGCCAAGACGGTGGCGATGTATGCCGAAATGGGGGAGTATTACCATTTGCCCAGCTGGGGAACCGCGGGATGCAGCGACTCTTACGTGATAGATGCCCAGGCCGCCATGGAGGCGTATGAAGGAATATTCTGGGCTGTCCAATCCGGCACCACACTTGCCCACGATGTCGGTTTCCTCGGGCACGGAGAAATGTATCATCCGGGAATGCTCGTGCTGACGGACATGATGATTCAGAGAGCACGGTATGTGTTGAGGAAACCGGATCTCTCGGACGAGATTCTCGCCACCGATGTCATTGATGAGGTGGCGCGATCGGGGAAATTGTATGTCGCACATCCCCACACCGTAAAACACTTCCGGCAGGCGTTGTGGATACCGCCTACGTGGGTCTATCGGGACAAGATTGAGCAAATCTATGATAAGAAGGACCTTGCCGAGCTGCTGACCGATGAGGCCAAGAGCATCCTCCTGAGACACAAACATGAGGAGCTCTCGCCCGACATCGCGCAAGAAATTGACGAATATTGTGCCACGATTTAGTGACGTTTTCGCAGGTGAACAGAAAGGTGGAAAGAACCGGTGTGTGGAATAGCCGCGATTTATGGGGATAGCAACCCGGAAATAGTCAGACGCATGACGTCACAATTGTGCCATCGCGGTCCGGACGACGACGGCGTGTATTGCGACAACAATATCTCGTTGGGTCACACACGGCTGTCCATCGTAGATGTGGAGCATGGCCACCAGCCGCTGTTCAACGAAGACGGCAGCATCGTCCTGATATGCAACGGGGAGATATATAACCACCTGCAGCTCAGGGAAAAGCTGGGCCGTCACGCGTTCAGCACGCGAAGCGATTCGGAAGTAATCCTGCACCTCTACGAGGAGCTTGGGCCGGAATGTGTGCGCGAGCTTGACGGCATGTTCGCGTTCATTCTGTTTGACGGAAAAAATCTCTTCGCTGCGCGCGACCCGATCGGCATAAAGCCCCTGTATCATGGAAAGCGCGGCGACAACCTCTGTTTCGCATCGGAAATGAAAGCCTTCTCGGGCTTGGTCGAGGACATCTCCGAATTTCCCAACGGTAGTTACTACCACTCAGAGGAAGGATTTCAACCGTACTACGAACTGCCGCAAACGGAACCGCAGGTTGACGATGCGGAATCGGCGGCTCATCATCTGCGAGAACTCTTTCAACAGGCCGTCGTCAAGAGGCTGATGGCCGATGTCCCGCTGGGGGTCCTCCTGAGCGGCGGATTGGACAGCAGCCTCGTGAGCGCGATGGCGTCCAAGCATGCAGACAATCTTAACTCGTTCAGCGTGGGGATGTCCGGGAGCGCGGACGTCATGGCGGCGCGGACGACAGCCGATTTTATCGGCACCCATCATCACGAGTTCGTGTACACCATGGGGGACGTGCTGGAGGCTCTGCCCACCGTGATCTACTATCTCGAATCCTACGACGCCCCTCTGGTGCGCAGCGCTGTTCCGACCTTTTTCGTCTCCCGCCTGGCCCGCCGCCACGTGAAGGTCATCCTGAGTGGCGAGGGAGCGGATGAGCTGTTTGCCGGCTACCACTACTACAAGAACTGTCCGAGCGGACAACTATTGCATCAGGAATTGGTCCGCAGCGTCGCAAGCCTGCACAACCTCAACCTCCAACGCCTCGACCGGCTCTCGATGGCTCACTCGTTGGAAGCGCGCGTTCCTTTCCTCGATGTGGCGCTCATCGAATACGCCCTCCAGTTGAGCCCCGCCTTGAAGATCGAGGCAGCCAGCCAAACGGAAAAATGGATACTCCGAAAAGCATTTGAGGATATGCTGCCCCGCGAGATAGTCTGGAGGGTCAAACAGCAGTTTGCCGAGGGGTGCGGCTCGGCCGAACTCATCAGTGACTATGTGGAAAGCTTCATTTCCGACGAAGAATATCATACTGCGCTGGCTGAAGACCCGAGGTGTCGGGCGCGTTCAAAGGAAGAACTGTACTATTACAGAATCTTCTCTGAACATTTCGGAAATGAGAGTGCGGTCGGGTGCGTCGGCCACTGGGAAGAGACATATTGAGGGAACCGACAGCCTCCTGTAAGTGAGCCAAACTCGTCTAAATATCCCTCTCGACGAATGAAGAATTCGTTTTCAATTCCTCACCATACAATGCCCCGAGATCAAGAAGCTGGACATTCCTCTGCCGATAGAGCATGTCACTGCTCCCAAATTCAAGACCTGACGTATCTCTAAGGAGTAGGAATGGGAGCTCTGCCGTTAAGTTCGAAGAGAATTCGTTGGGGGAAGATCCCGACGACTCTGGTCGTACATCTGATTCAAGACATCTCCTTAGTCTAATCAATCAGCGGACAAAAGAATAAGGGGGACAAAATTGCCCCCCTTCCCTTCGCCAGCAGGAAGAACCTCGGTTCATCCGACCGATTACGTAACGACGCGGATTGCCTTGCGGACCTTCTCCAGAAGTTCCTTCGGGATTTCCTTCATGTCGTGGGCTGTTCTTGCATGCTCTGCGGCCTTCGCCAAAATCTCCTTCTCGTCCTTTCCGCGAGCGACGAAATCACAATCTACCCCTACGTCTCTGCAACACAGTTCTTTTTCGCTTTCTTTTGCCGTCATCGATATCGCCTTCTTTCTTGTTTCCTTACTCAATTCTGTCGCTAAGACCCGCAAAAGGCAATGCCCATATGTTTAAGGACGTCTCGTAACCCCTCGCCCTGGTGGCAACGAGTGGGTGCGAATTTGTTTGCAATCAAAGGGTATGACTTTGATGAAGAGTTTGCGGTTCGTTGAGGAAAGTTTCTCCCAACAACGAAGAAGCTTTTTCAAGGTGGGATCGTTCTAGTGGTATGAGTTGAACCGTATTCTCGTTCATTGCTTCTCTCCGGCAGCTCACATTACAGTAATTCTTTGAACCCCGTCTCGTCCCATGCCGCGCCTGAACGTTTCGCCTCGATCGCCTCAAGAAGCGCCTTGTGCCGCTTCCGGGTCATGGGAAAGAAAATGGCAATGACGATAGAAATAAGGATGAGTCCCGCCAGAACCGGCCCAAACAGTATCCTTAATCCAAGGAGTACGGGGGCCGACTGGGTGGTGTTTGGTACGTAGCCGATCTGTTCGAGCACTTGACCAAGAATAAGGAGGGAGAGAGCAGAGCCCATCTTCTGTACAAACGTGACGACGCCGTAATACAGCCCCTCACGCCTCTTGCCGGTCTTGAACTCATCCACCTCGACCACGTCGGCTATCATGGAAAAGCATAAGAGAAATGATGCGGAGGCGCCTACTGCGCCCAAGGCCGCGAGGAAGTACATCAGGACAACATGATGCGGTCTGATTATCAGGTTGCCGATCCCATAAGCGCCGGCCCAAAGCCCCATGAAAAGCATAAAGGCACTGCGCTTACCAATCCGCTTGGAGACAAGCGTAATTATCGGCACCCATAAGACTGTGCAAACAAAGAAGAACAAAAAGAAGAGCGAAATCTGGCTCTCAGAGAAATTCATCCAATATTCGAGGAAATACATCGCCATCGTACCGGTTGCATAGACGGCGGTGGCGCTGAAAAAATAGATCCCGATGACGTGGCGGAACGAGCGATTACCGAAGACTGCCCGCGACAAATCCTTGAAGTTCAGCGGCTCAGTGTCCTCGACGTAGCGCTCCCATCCGCGGGTCAGGCGCCACGTAAGAAGTATCGGAAAGACGCAAAGAAAACCAAAGACGGCGCCGGTTACAGACCAGCCCGTCTTTGGGTCCGAAAACTGCTTTACAATCATCAATGGCACTGCGGCGGCGAAGATTGAAGCTATCTGGCTCCATACGACCCTGAAACTCATGAGGCTTGTGCGTTCATCATAATCTTTGGTCATCTCAGGCGCCAGGGCAGTGTAAGGAACGTCCAGGACTGTGAGCGCGCCATGCATCAAAAGAGACATGACGAGGTAGTAGACGGGCAGTTTGTACCCGTGTAGAGGAGGGCCGGAAAAGAGCATCCAGAAGATAAGACCGAAAGGTATTGCAACACCGAGGAGGTAGGGACGACGTCTTCCAAATCTGCTGTGGGTGCGATCGGAAATGATTCCCATGGCCGGGTCGGTGACGGCGTCCCACATGGCCGCGGCGAACAGTATACCGCCACCGACTGAGGGGCGGATGCCCACTACGTCCGTCAGGAAGATGAGAAAATACACCGCATATGCAGTGAATACGACGGAAGATGCCCACTCTGCGCCACCATATGCAATCTTCACCTCAAGCGGGATTTTCCCTGCATTTTGAGGCGTCCCGTTTGCCGTCATTGGGTGGCATCCTTGAGATACAATTCGATCAGCCGCTTCGTCATGCGTGACATATTCTTGAGATTGATGTTGCTCGGGTCCATGTCCCACTGCAGCGAAACGCCATCCTGTATCGCCACGATCATGGTGGCGAGCTCTTTCGTCCGGGCCGATGTGAGTCCCGCTGAT
The DNA here is from genome assembly GCA_964607485.1 of uncultured bacterium. Taxonomy (GTDB): domain Bacteria; phylum Abyssobacteria; class SURF-5; order SURF-5; family SURF-5; genus CAZSKP01. The sequence goes on from CAZSKP010000050.1 coordinate 17,809, forward strand.
TTGCCCGTCTCGGTGAGAAGTCTGATCATGCCGTTGCGGAACCGCTGGTAATACTTGGTAAAACTCCTGCGAACCTTCTCGTTCCGTCTGCCCTCCGCCCAGCAGTCATAGAAAAAGGCCGTGTTCTCATCTGACATTGCGTAGGGGCTGAAGAGAAAATCGACCGCCCTGTTAAAGCGAGTCTGGGGATTCTTGCAACGGCTGATTTCGGCCAGGTAGCGAACGGAAATATCATCAACAAATGTATCGACCATTTCTTCTATTATCTCGTCGCGGTCTTTGAAATAATGGTGCAGAATACCCGATTGAACCCCTGCTTCCTGAGCTATCCTCTTGACGGTGCTCTTCTGAAGTCCATGTTTCGATATGCATTGATAAAGGGCCTTAACGATCTGGGAGCGCCTTTCGTCAGCCAGGCTTTTTCTTCCCATGCGTTTCCTCCCCCCGTTTAGATAGGTTGGTTAAGAAACCAATATATAGCGTGCATTCTGTGTTGTCAATCAATAGAGTGGGGGAAGGCTTCTTTCAGGATGAAAAACGGGATGAGTGGGAGGGGCACAGTGTGATCTTCTTGGGACAATTTCGAGGAGTGAGAAACGGTCAAGAGTTGAAAACGAAGACTTCACTCACCAAGAGCGATATTTGAACGACCGGAGTGGTGGAAGTTATACTGCGAGGGTGGAAGGAAAAGCGAAACTTTGGACGATTACCCTCCACATTCTAGGGCTGGCTGAGTATTCGCCCCGCAAGCCCCAGAAGTCTGGGATAATCCTGACACGTCTTGTGGGTCACACACTTATAGCAAGAAAAATCAGAGTCGATGCCTCCCGGGTATCTCTGGTACATTCCAAACTCTTCCATGAGCCTCGTTCTCTCCCAACCCAGCTTCAGATAGAATGCGGTCGCGGGCAGTTCCATGCCGGCGTATTTGGTGCCTCTGGCTTTGGTCAGAAAGCCGAATATCGGCACAATGCCATGACTCAGCAATGAAGCATACGCTTCCAGATGAGAATCGACGGTCCGCTCCAATCCCCTGAACTCCTTGGAACATATCTCGGCGCCCGCAACGAAGTTTGTGGCTACTTCTCCCATGCCGAAGATATCAACGGCGACTTTCAATCGTTCTATCCATTCCGTTCTGCCCAGCGCCTTTGTTTTGCCCGGTACGATCTCAGGCCAGAATCGCTCGTCCCAAACCTCCAGGTTCGGCTGCACTCGGCTTGCGCCTGCTTTTTTCAACAGCAGCCATCCCGCTTCGTCGAACGCCTGACAGACGGCTGTGATTCTCGGCTTCGGGCCGACGGCCTTGCGGAGGGCCGATATGGTTTTGGCATATGATTTGGCTTCCAATCCAGTATTGATAAATGCGCCGCCGCTGACGACGATATGGTAGATATCTATCTCCTGCGAAGCGAGCGCGCAGGCTTCTATGCTTCGACTCGGTGTGGGCAGCTCCTCTGCGGAAATATCCGCCAGCGTGAGACCGGACATGGTATTGCCGAGGAAACAGAAGGAGCATTGGTCGTTATTCTTGGCGTACTCGCAGAAGATCGAATGCGCCATCGCCACGCATCCCTCGGCCCTTTGGCCGAGGGCATCATAGATGGGAGAGCCGTCTGCAAAATTGTGCTTGAATTCCGGTCGTCGCGGAAAGGAGACTCCGGCCACGGGGTTGCCGTGGCGGCAGAGCGAGTAACGGGATTCTCCCTCTTTGCGAATGGTGTAGGGGCTTGCGCGGTCGAGTTCCATATTGATGCGGGTATCGTTTTCAAGAATCATCTGGTTGGGAACGCAAAGGGTAAAGTCGAGCGACTCCGCATCTGGCACATCTTCTCTGCTGAGGAACGCACCGCTGGGGATGGCCCACTTCCCGATCTCTCCGAGTTCATCCGTATATCGCACGCCCTCTCTCAATACGTCCGCTTTGAGGATGATGCTGTCGGGGGTCTCGGGAAATTGTTGCTTCAACTCCAATAAGTGTGTATCCGAAAAGGATTGCTCCATGATAGAATCTCCTTTTTCCTCAGTCTTCGGTAACAGCGACGGACCCCGTATCGCGATTTATCAGCCGTGGATAATCCTGGGCGAATTGCATGCTTCGACAGTAATAGCAGTATAATTCCAGTGTCGGCGGGTCCATGCCGAGTCGCGGGAATCTCAAATCGCGGTACATACCGTGCTTCATACGCAATTGATGGAGCCCATTGCCGAGTTCGAGGAAGTATTCGGCCTGAGGCGCGTTTGCCCAATCGAACAGGGGGATCCAGACTTTCCGGCAGCCGGGAAAGTAAAGGCTCGAACAATTATTCTCGGGAAATATTCCTTCCGCTCATGTTCTGGCTGAGTATTGGCCGCTGGGAAATGCGCCACATATAAATACTACGTGAACCAGGTCGGCCGCTTTGCAAGCCAATTCTCAACAGTGCCGCGGAGCCAATCCTCAAGGTCTTTCTGAATATAGAACCTCGGGAAAAGAAGCTCGTCCTCCGATTCTATAATTCCTTCTTCCATGGCGTTCCTTGCCAGGGCTGTATTCGGATAAATTCGGATGCCAACGGTGATCTTTAGCATCTCCAAGCCCAGTGAATCTGCGAAGCGGAAGCTTTCTTCGACTGTTTCCTTTGTTTCGCCGGGCCCTCCGAACAGGAGGAATCCCGTTCGCCGGACCTTGTATTTCTTAAATAAATCAGAAGTGTGACGAACATCTTCCGGCCTGAATCTTTTATTCAAAGAGCTGAGCATCTGTTCGCTTCCGCTCTCAGAACCCAATGAAACTTCCCTGCATCCCGCCCCTGACATGTTTTTCACAAGTTCCTCGTTGAGTTTCACGGGATATATTATGCATCTCCAGGATATTCCCAATTCACTCGACAGCATCTGTTGACATAGCTCGCCCGCATACGAAGGGGGAAGATTAAAAGTGTTATCGGTGAAATAGAAGCGTTTGAAACCTCTGTCGAAATGGCTTTTCATCCACTGCACAACAATCTCCGGAGAACGCTTTCTGAGTCTTCTGCCTTCTATCGTTGCGGTTGAGCAGTAGCTGCAATCCATCGAACATCCACGCCTCGTCTGAACCGGCATCCAGAAATCCGAATCCTCTGCATAGGATGGCTCCCATAGGTCGGGCGCCGGAAGAAGAAATTCGTCGAGGTTTTGAACATATGCTCTCTCCCCCTGGAGTCCTCGTCCGCGAAGATAGAGACCGGGAGTACCGGCAAGGGGAGAGTTGGTCTGTAACCTATCCAACAGCGTCACAAATGCCGCCTCTCCCTCGCCTTGAATTCCCATGTCCGCCCCCAGGTACTCAAGGGCGCGCTCTGGAAATATGCTGTATCCTGCTCCGCCAAGAACAATCGGGGCATTCGACAGGCTGCGACAATCAGAAAGCACTCCTTTCACATGATCGAGGAGCAGCCTGGTCCCGTTCATTTTTTGATCGTCTATGTTTCGTATCGAGATGCCTATTACATCGGGCGAGAAACTCCCAACAGCTTCTTTAACGGCCAGCTCTGGATCCTCTTTGGCCAGCAGATCAACCAGTTTTATCTCATGACCTGCCCGACGTGTCGCTTCGGCAACACACCCGATCCCGAGTGGCAAGGTCGGCATATTGATTCTTTCTGTGTTGGCAGAGATAAGAAGAACTTTCAAAACCCGAATTTCTCCGATTGTTTATTCAACGGTTCGCTGCTTTAGAGTATATCACAGCGGTTGCCTTGCGAGGGTCTGGGCGAGATGACCAGACGGGCCCAAGACTTTGTCTTTACGGGAGCCAGACTTCCATATTGAAATGCGGGTATTCTTGACTCCCCTTAACCCGATGCATGGGTATCGGCCGGCTGAAGACTATCATGGTCAAGGGGGTCTCCGACGAATCTCATCTCGTCGATATCATTCCCGAGCACTAATGGAGCGGATGCGTCCTGGCGCATCGCGTTCAGTTGTCTTAGGCAAAGAGGAGGGATGACGGGTGGATTCCGAGCCAATAACAATAGAGCGCTTCTTGCCCAGATATACTCCCGTTAATTTGTCAAAACCTCGTACGCGATGATTATCTTCCTTTTCCCTTCTCGCCACGTCCCCAACTGACGCAACGAGTGTCCAGCGACGGCATTCATCTCAGCACGGTCCTTTGATTGAAGGAATACGTAATGGTCACCCTTACCCGAGAGAAAATTGTGGAGGGATTTATCATCCCATATGTGAGTCACGGCGCGATCTGATTTGAAGTCCAATAGTTCGGACTCCGTTCGGTAATCGACGACACGGGCTCCAACGGGCAGAAGCGCGTCAATGTTCCGTATTGCAACAATCTCTTGATTATCTGAGGATAGCTCGTACTTGATAGGGTGCCATGCCACAGCCGTGATAAAAACAGTTGAGACAAGCGACCAGACGGCCGCCGCTCTTCTTGCGTGCCATGAAGCTCTCGCGCCGTAGGCTCCCAACGCCGCAATCAGCAGGCATACGAGAGAAGTAATGAGCTTGGCAGCGGGCATCAGCCAAACGAGAATGATGGAAGCGGCAAGACCGCCTATCGCGAACCCGCCCAGGATAATGAAGAGAGGCTGACGGACGAGCCAATACGCGACACGCGAAGAACCTGCAACCTGTCCGGCGTTATCTCCATCTGCTGCATCACTACCCTCCCCCTGACGAGCGAGGAACATACCTATGAACAATGCCCAGAGAGGCAGAATAGGCAGCATGTAATGGTCGCGCTTGTTGGGAAAGACAGTCATTATGACAAGGCCTATTATAAGGATCAGCGGTGCAATCAAAACGTATGTATGCTCTCTCCGTCTGAATCTACGCACAAATGAGTAGCTTGCGGCGATTCCAAATATGCTCCACGGCAGCGTCATTGCAAAGAGATGCTCAATATAGAACAAGGGCCATTGCCGATGCTGATGAAGACTGTCTTTGAGCTGATATGCCAGAAGCGCTCCCAAATACCCTCTCGAGTGAAGTTTCACCTCCAATCCCCACAGGAACGGGAGCACACATATGAGAACCACGGCGATTGCCAGAAAGGTTACCGACGGCATCCAATTGCCCCGATGATATCGCCACATAACGACTACCATTATCACAAAGAAGAAGATTGCCTGGGGCCCCTTCGAGAGTGTGGCCATTCCGATCAGCAAACAGGCAGCCGCCCAATAGGCCCATGCCGCCAACGACCTTCGCGAGTCCGCGGCAAGGACGGCAAGCACGAACCCATAGAAAATGAAACAAGCCAGCATCATGTCGGCTCGAGCGATCCGTCCCCACTCGCAAATGAGCGGCATTGTCAACCAGACGGCAGATGCCAGGAATCCGGCAGTGGCATTCTGCCAGCGGCACCCCAACCAGTAAACGCCGAGCGCGATCAGCACGGCAGAGACTGCACTTGGCAGACGGGCAAGGGTGAAATTGATGTGTCTCGTCACACGAAAGAGTAAAGCAACCGTCCAGTTAAACAGAGGAGGCTTCATGCTGTATGGTTTTCCCAAAAGGGTGGGGATCAGGTAGTGTCCGTCTTCCAACATCTCTTTCGCAATCTCCGCATGTCTCACTTCTCGACTGAAGAAATGCTTTTCCTGACCGAGCAATGGGAGGAATATTGCCGATCCCATGAGAATCAGTACGATAATCTGTGCCACGTGGAAACGAAGAGCTTTCATGGAAGAATAAGAACTCCTCGAAAAGAACTGGTTAACGCGCACACCCTTAATTATGCACTAATTTAACGATGTCTGCCTAGCCAGCAAAGGCAATTGAAGAAAAATTTCTTTCTCGGTCTCAAGGAAATGACAAAATGTCGCCTGTCGAACCGATATAAAACCTTCGCTTGCTTGCGGTTGAAAAGGAACACGGCCAAAGTTACAGGGCGCCGCCTCCGCCCCCGGAAGCGACGCCCTTTTCGAAGGCAAGGTTGCTCAAGGAGTAGTCATATCAATGAGTTCGACACGCTCTCCGGTATCCGGATTTGTTTCAAGCACCGCACCAATACCGGGGGCATAGTACTTGAATTCGACGACATCGGGTTCTACGGGCGAAAAGTCTCTCGTCTTCAGGACATCAACGGAAAATGCGCCGAAGGGAACGTTCACAGATTCTTCGCCCCTGTTTTCCACTGCGGCCATGTCTTCCGCCTCGCCGAGGGCAAATTCCTGACGATAGATATCCCCTTCCTGCGGATCGGCCAGCATGATGTAACCCGGCTTGGCAAAGTCCTTCCCTGCCATCCAGGAGCCGTCGATGTTGTCGAGTAAGCCACCCTCGAAACTCAGCGATATTTCACCGAAATACCAGACATTGCCGAGCGTGTCCTGCGCATACCAGTCATCTGTGTCTTCGACTAGCGTCTCTTCGCCTCCTTCACCGATCTCCCAGACTCTGTCATGAACAACGACGCAGTTGACACCCAGGATTTCCTTCGACTCGAACAGGACCTCGGTCAGGATTCTTTCAATGGGATTCCCGTCGCCATCCACGGTAATGTACTGCCAGATAGTTCCCGGCACCAGGGGAAAATATTGGTTGGGGACAAGACTCTCTTCTCCGTTGACGACAGCCTTGAAGTCAACGAAATTGCCCGGATTGACTACCGGATCGTAGGGGCCTCCGCCCAGCTCCTCGCAAATCTCCGACCGAGCGTCTTCTTGCTCTTCGCACAATTCTTTGGATTCCAAAAGTTCTTCTGCGGCGGCTTTCATGCAGTCGTCCCTGGCAGCCGGGTCGGAGAGGTTCATGCAGTTTCCGAAAGTGATCCAATAATTATCCTGTATGTCGTTCTTGCATGCCTTATGTGCGGCCTCTGCCGTTTTGGTACAGGCGTTATCCTGGTTGTCGCGATTTTCATCATTATCGCGATGCTCATATGCCAATGCGGAACTGCTGCTCAGGCAGAGCACCGCGACGATCAGCGCCACGATTGATTTGCTGAAAATGCTTTTCATCTGGATACCTCTCTTTGAAGACAAACCTTCACACAAATTACCAGACAAGAAGATATGCCGAGCTCACCCCTATTGTTTTCACCCCCCCCTTTGTTAAACGCAGACCATCCACTTACTGGAGAGCAGTGACCCCGGTCCAAGAAAATGAGTTAATCCAGTTTTCTTCTCCGGCGCAACTTGCATGGTTTCCGGTGGAACCATTCGCAAATAGTCATGCTCTCGTAAATGGTGCTTCAATGCATAGAACTATTGTTACGTCAATTATAGGAATGGAGGTTAACTGGAAGATTGCCGGATTATTATCATTTGGTAATGATGCTTGATGTAACGGGAGGCGATACAATTAGAGGGGAGACGACATGGGGATGAAGACGGAAAATATGCTTCCCTTGCCTGGCTTGCTTGTCACGGTAATCTTGCCGCCGAGGGCCTTGGCAACGGCCTGAGCCAAGCTCAGTCCCAGGCCGGTTCCCGGCTGGGATCGGCTCTGGTCGCATCGATAGAATCGTCCAAATACGTGGGGGAGGTCGTCTTCGGAAATTCCGATGCCCGAATCAGAGACAGAGAAAACAACGTGCGCATCATCCTGCCCGACCGAAACGGTCACTCTTCCCCCAGACGGGGTATACTTGAGCGCATTGTCCAGTAGATTGGCAACCATTCGCTGCAATTTCAGCTTATCTCCGTAGATGAAAAAGGGTGAGTCGATGTCACACGTCATAGTGATGTTATTTGTTTCGGCCACGGGCTGAAACAGGTCACAGGCATCTCGGGCCACTTGCGCCAAATCTATCTTCTCCGCGGAAAGCGTGCTCACCCCCGCCTCGATTTCCGTAATATCCAGCATGGTGTTGATCATTCCCAGGAGCTGATCACATTCTTCAACAATGTTGGCTGCTATGGTTTCGTACTCGTCATTCGACGTGATATTGGTCAAGGCCATTTCCGCGCTGCCCCGGATTCTGGCGAGCGGGCTTCTCATGTCATGGGCGATATTGTCCGTTATCTCTCGCATCCCGACAATCAGGGCTTGAATACGATCGAGCATGTCGTTGAACATCGCTGCAAGCTTTTGTATCTCATCGTCTTTGGCCTTAACCGATACCCTCTTTTCCAGTTTTCCTCCGGAGATTTCCATGGCCGCTTGGGTCACCTGCTCAACATCCCGCAGAGCTCTTCTGGCCATAAACCATCCAACGACCCCGGCAAAGATGATGGTGACGGGGAAGGTCGCCCCAAAAATGTTTCGGAGAGCATCCATGAATTGCTCATCTTCTTCCATGGACTCACCTATCTGAAGGATAACGCCCGGACCGATTGCGCCGGATATGGTCCGGACGGGACATTCCCGACCCGGGATCTCCAATACTTTGAATATGGGGTCGGAATGCGGAGTGAGGCCCCTGATTGCATCCGTATTTACACGTACGCCTCCCCACAACGACATATCCGACGTGGCGATCTCCTCACCTGCAGGAGTCAGAAGTCGGAGGAAGACCTTGTCCACACCGTCCGATTCGGCTTCGTGCGCGATCTCGCTCTTTACCTCTTTGATCCCTTTGGAGTCAAGCAGGATGGAAAACTCCTTGATATCTGACATAAGGTCCTCGTCCCCCTTCTCCCGGAGTACCGAGCCTATCACGAGATAGAAAACGAGAGCCGCTACCAGCGAAGATGCAGCAAAAACACTTGCATACCAAAGAGTTAACCTGAACGCCAAGGTATGTCTTATCCTATTCAGCTTCTTTGAGAACATATCCCACACCGCGAATTGTATGAATGAGCTTCGTCTCAAAATCCTTATCCACTTTATCTCTGAGCCGGCATATGCGCGCTTCCACCACATTGGTCTGAGGGTCGAAATTGTAGTCCCAGACATGCTCCATGATCATGGTCTTGGAAACCACCCTTCCGGCATTTCGCAAGAGGTATTCCAGCAAGGCAAACTCTCTGGGCTGCAGGTCGATTCTCCTGCCCCCTCGGGCTACCTCACGGGTCAGAAGGTTCATGGAGAGGTCGCCAAGCGAAAGCGCGGTAGGTTCCGCCGTCCCGCTGGCTCTTCGCATCAATGCCTGCAACCGGGCGAGAAGCTCTGAGAAAGCAAAGGGCTTGGTCAGGTAATCATCGCTGCCGGTT
>CAZSKP010000051.1:0-26688 GCA_964607485.1 uncultured bacterium
CCCTTCCGGCATTGCCACCCGGCGGATTAGCCCAATGGAGGGTCTGGTCCACGGGGAGCAGATGAGGGAGGTAATCGCCGCTTGCATCTACGAGATCATTGATCCACTTGACACGAATGGGCCTCTTCCACTTTGCCTCAATTGTGAAGGCGGGATAGTTGAAGCTGCCGCCCTGGGCCACCGTGCCGGGGGCTGCAAGAGAACCGTAGCTCCACACCGTAGTCGCGGGCATGCTGGCAGGCAGGATCTGCTGCTGGAACTGCCTTACTGCTATCTCGTAATAGTCGATATTCTTGCCGCCTTTCACTTTTATTGTGCTTGTTAGAGGCATGGCGGGTGGAATAACGAGCGGTGCCTGGTACTTCGGGATCGTCGTCGGATCCAGCGGCTCTGCAAACACTTGCGGGGACTTGAAATCCAGGAGTAACAGAAGTCCCGCAATAGCCACCAGGCCCGTTCTCAAGAATCGGACAATACTCAGATTCATGGCTATTCTCCTTCGTTATCAATCCTTTTTTTGTTACAAATGCTTGCTGGTTCAGTTCTCTTCAATGAATAATCCAAAAGGGTGACTCTCCATTTGCCTCACCTCTTGCGGGGTGCCCCGCCTCTCCATGTCTTACATATAATCTCCTCCTTTCCACGACTGGCTGCCACAGCTGGACCACCAAATACTCTAAGGCCAGACTATTCATACCTGTTTAGTCTGATTTTTGAGCCCACTTTAACACCTGAATGTAATCCCCGCAATACCAAATTGAAAAATTTTTTTGAGCCTTCGAATCAACAATAAGACGGTTCAACACCCCCCCCGCGGCGCTCATAAGGAGCGAGAAGCTACTCGATTCTTGTGGGTCAATCGGGGGAGTCTGCTGCGTGAGGCTTGGTGGTTTTCAATGATTACACGAGAGGGGAGAATAGATTTGTGTAGTTCGTGTGATTTGTGGTCTAAAGACTCTCAAATCTTGGTCTTGGCTTGGGGGGGTTGTTACTCGACGGAGGAATCGGTCTTGACTTCGGAGGGTTTTTCCTTCTTGAGGTCCCGCACTTCGCGCTGCAGGTCGTGGATCATATCAAGGAGGCAGCGGATGGCCTCGGAGGTCGGGTCGGGCAGGTTGCCGTGTTCGAGGTCGATCGCGGCGAGCGTCTCGCCCCTCTTGCCATAGACGACTTTGCCGGGTATGCCCACCACGGTCGTGTTGGGCGGCACGTCTTCTATCACAACCGAGCCGGAGCCGACGCGTGCGTTTTCGCCCACTCGTATCGGTCCCAACACGGCCGCGCCCGCTCCGACGATGACGTTGTCCTCGAGCGTCGGATGGCGCTTCTCCTTCTTTGTGCTGGTGCCGCCGAGGGTGACGCCGTGGTACAGGGTCACGTTTTTCCCCAGCTCCGACGTCTCGCCGATGACGACCCCCATGCCGTGGTCGATGAAGAAGCCCGAGCCTATCTTGGCGCCGGGGTGAATCTCGATGCCCGTGAGGAATCGCGAGACGTGCGAGAGCAGCCGGGCCAGAAAGCGCAGGCGGTGATTCCACAGCCAGTGGGCGAGCCGGTGAAACTGGATGGCGTGGAAGCCGGGATAGCAGAATATCACTTCGAGCGTCGTGCGAGCGGCCGGGTCGCGGTCGAACACCGCGTGTATGTCTTCTTTGAGCGTTTTCAGCATCTTGGAACCTCTGTCGCTTAGGATAATTATATTTCCTTTCAATTCATAAGTCAAACGCCTGCGGGTACGTGCGACCTGTTGAACCGAACCCGGACGTTCTGATACACTCTGTGGGCGAGCTTCATATTTCGGGCAACATGACGCCGAAGGGAGTAAAGGGACATGAAAACACTCATCATCTGCTTTTCTCAGACGGGCAACACGCGCAAGGTGGCCGAGCGCATCCGCGACGGCGTCGCGGAGGTGACGGGCCAGTGCGAACTCATCAGCCTGGCCGACGCCGACACGGGCTCATTGGCGGAATACGACCTCGTTGGCCTGGGCTGCCCGGTATTCTACTTTCAGGAGCCAATCAACGTGCGCAGCTTCATAGAGAGCCTGCCCGCGCTGGCCGGCCGGCACTGGTTCATCTTCTGCACGCACGGCTCGGTGTTGGGCGCGACGCTCCATTCGATGGCCGAGCGATTGAAAGACAAGGGCGCCACCGTCATCGGCTATCATCATTCCTATGCCGACGCGACGCTGCCCTTTTATCCGTATCCCACGTTGACGACCGGCCACCCCGACTCGCGCGGCCTGAACGACGCGCGCGCCTTCGGAAAAGAGATCGCCGCGCGCAGCCAGCGCATCGCCGAGGGCGACCGGACTCTCATTCCCACTCTCGAGCCCGTGCCCGAGGAGTGGACGCGGAACGCTCAGATGCTCACCCCCGAGTTCCTCGAACAGACGATGCCCAGGCTCCGCATCGACATGGAAAAGTGTATCCGCTGTCACGAGTGCGAGGATAACTGTCCGGTCGGGGGCATCGACGTCGAGGCCGACCCTCCCCGCATCCAGAGCCCGTGCGTCTATTGCTGGTATTGCGCGAAGATATGCCCCACGCTCGCCATTGAGGCCGACTGGGACATACTCGTGACGATGGCGCCGGAGAACTACGCGCGCTATCGTCAGGCGCTCGACGAGGCCGCCGCGCGTGGGGAATTCCGCTGGCTTATCGATCCCGACTCTCTCGACTTCGACGACCCGCTCTACAAGCAGCGCGAACGCGAGCTGGAAGAATCATCGGAAGAGGAATGAATCGCGCGGAAGGAGCGTTGCCCTCACGGACCGCGGCTCAGAAAACGCACCTCGGCGTGAGATTCGTGAGATTACCGAAGACGGGGTCTTTCCCCCGTTGAATTACTGTTGATGCGCTCCTTCAGCCATTGATAGTTGGCCCTTATGTGGCCTGAAACAAATGCACATCTCGTTGCGGGAAGGGAATCCCGACGCCTTCGGCGTCGAACCGCTTCTTCACGTCCTCTGTGAGCGCAAAATACACATCCCAATAGTCCCCCGTCTTCACCCAGGGGCGCACGGCAAAATTCACGTTGCTGTCGGCTAACTCCAATACCCCAATCGTGGGCGCGGGATCTTTCAAGACCCGGGTATCCTTGGATAACATCTCTTCAATAATCTTCCGCACTCTCAGCAGGTCGGCATCGTAGGCGACGCCGAAAACGAGGTCTATGCGCCTCGTTTCCTTGGCGGAGTAATTGATGATGTTATCCCCCGTGAGCTTCGCATTCGGGATAATAACCTCCTTATTGTCCGGCGTCTTCAGTTTGGTCACAAAGACCTGAATCTCTTCGACACTCCCGGCAACTCCCGCTCCTTCGATGTAATCACCGACCTTGAAGGGGCGGAACAGAATCAAGAGAAATCCGGCCGCGAAATTCGCGAGCGAGCCCTGCAGCGCAAGGCCGATGGCCAGGCCGGCGGCGCCTATCACCGCAATGAACGATGTGGTTTGCACGCCAACCTGGTTTATGGCCGCTATGACGACAAACACGAGCAACGCAATGTACACCAGGTTCGCCACAAATGAAACAACCGTCGGTTCCACTTCCTTTTTCCGCATTACGCTCTCTGTCAGTTTCTTGAGGGCCTTTGCGATCCAGCGGCCAACGATGAGTATTACAACTGCTGCGACTACTCTTAGGCCATACAGTGTGAGCCACTCCTGCAGCTTCGGGATGATTTGTTCCATGACTCTCCCTCCTGTGTTCTTATATCCCCTTGATAGCGCCTGGCAACGTGGACTCCCGAGACATGCGGATTGATAGAAGGCTCCCGCGTGTCCCGGTCTTTGAGGCAAATATAACGCCCCGTCTCTGCTTTGTAAAGATTTTCGACAGCGTTAGAACGCAAGGGCGGTCGTGTGAAGATCGGGAGCTGTGAAGTTCTTAGTCTCGCTCAGCGTTCGTCGGGTCTTCCATAGGTCCCGTAATGCTGAACCTGCGTGACCCTCTCAGCGAGCGATTCCAGGTCCGGAGGACTGCCTTCCATGAAATGAGTTACGATGACGACCAGCATTGTTCCCAAGACCATTTGGGCGGCAAGCTTCGTGTCGGAATGACCGAGCATTCCCAGTCTCCGGCCGATGACCAATTCCGTTTCTATCTGCCGGAGCATAACGTCATTGATTCGAGCGAGGATGGCGTCGATTTCCGAACCGAGACCAGGCGCTTCCCGGAGTATTATCCGAACAAGGTCGCGATCTTGATTGACCGCCTCAAAGACGCGCAGGTTCTTTTCCTTGATGAAAGCGAAGAAATCGTCCTTGTCGGAAATAGAGATCCTGGGGTCGTCGGGTTTGATAGGCTCCATCAGCTCCTGAATTCGGTCCAGGACTTCAAGCATGAGAGTATGGAATATTTCCTGCTTACCCTTAAAGTGCAGATAGAGTGTCCGAGGAGCAATACCGCACGCCCGGCTGATATCCTCCATGGTCGTCGCTCGAAATCCCTTTGCGGCAAAGATGGATTTTGCCTTCTCCACGATCATTTCGCGGCGACGCTCTCTGCGCATGTAAGTCCGTCTGCGCGTTTTCTGTTGCATGCTCAAGGGTGCTCTTTCTATCTCATTTCCCCGCGTTCCAAGGGAACTCGCTCGCTGGCAACTACAGTAATCTCATCTACCCATTCTCTCAGATTCGCCATTCTGATGCAATGCTGAGTTGCGCGGGGGCCCGCTCATCCCCTCCTGCCCTTCTTGAGCGCGGTTACGACACTGAGCGGAGCCGGGTCGAAGCTCATTGTCTTCATCTCGCAGAATCCGGCCTCGTCGAGAAATCCCCTCACCTCGGATTCGGTATAGGCGTCCCCACGCTCTGTGGCCACCAGCATATTCAGCGCGAGCAGGAGCGGAAACAATGGGCCCGACCGCTCCTCGTTGGGGAGCACATCCGCAATGATGACAATGCCCGGAGCATCGAGCGCGTCATATGCCCGCTTCAACAGGGCGCGATTATCTTCACTGGTCTCGCCGTGCAGAATATTCGATAGCAAAGCGGCGTCGTGTCCGGCGGGAAGACTCTTGAGATAGTCGCCGGCCATCGTGGAAAGCCTGCCAGCAGCCGCGGAACGGGAGATGTATTCCGCCGCGACTTCGACGACGGGGCCCTGATCGAACACCGTGGCCCGCAGGTTTGGATACTTTTCGGCAAACGTGATGGCATTCACACCCGCGCCGCCGCCGACATCGAGAAGGTTGTTGTATCCGGAGAGGTCCACAACCTGGACAAGCACAGTGGCGCTGAATACGGACGTGCTGTGCATCGCATGGGTGAAGAACTTCATTTCTTTTTCGTCTTTCATGGGTTGGGCGACCGGCCCGTTTCGGCGGACCGCGTCGGCGAGTCCGGCCCAGAGCAGATACGACGAGGCTTCGAGCGAAACGAAATTGCCCGAATAGAACGGCTTGCCCTTCACGAGGAACTCGCTCGATACCGGTGTGTTCTTGTATCTTCCCCGCGATTTCTCGAGCAGCTCCATCGCCACGCACGCGTCCATGAGCATTCTCACCGGCCGGTTCTCCAACTTCAGCAGCTTCGCCATCTCCTCGGATGTCTTTTCTTCGTCGAGATGGCTGAATATATCGAGTTCGTTGGCGGCATGAAAGGCCCTGGCCTCGCAGTACGCATGGGCAAGATTCCAGAGCGGAAGAGGACTGACGTCGGGAATTTTGACTGTGGTGTCCGTCATATTAGGCCTCCTTCTTGAACGATGTTACAGGATACCGCGCGGGCGCGTCCCCGCCTCTATTCTCGTAATTCCAATCTCTATATGCATATATACAGTATGAATGCATATATTATCTTTTCTGCTCGATGTTCACATAGGAAAATATACCATGTAAATATTCATTTTATATGCATATTATCACACTTCTACGTGCTTGTCAAGCACAAATCTCATCTTCGGTACATTCCGGCGAGAGGGGCCGGTGTTTCAGGCTGTTGGTGGACGTTCGACCAGGCCGCCGCGCGGGGGCGAATCGGCGAACGTTGCCAATCATGCGCGGCGCGGCTAGCGACGTCGCTTCGGTGAGCCTGTCAGGCGGTAGGTTTTCTCTCTTCTCTCTTCTTAACTGTCCACTCACCCACAGTATCGAGCAACGGCTGCCAAGGTTGATAGCCCTCACATTCTGCCACAATGTCAAGGAAGTTTGATAGAATACGAAGCCAGACAGATATGGGCTCCTGCATGCTGTTAAGAATAATCCCTCGATCGGCCACTTGGTTACTGTAGGCAGTGGTTATGCTTTCGAGATGGTTGAGCAGTTCAATGATATGGAACCGAATATTCCAGTACCTATCATTGTCCGGTTCACATGTGTATATCTGCTTCGCTTGCTCACGGGTTAGCTCGTTCACCTTTCCGGTGGTCCGATCAGCGTCACGAATGTGGGGAAAGACCTCTTCGATGGCCTTGGCGTGGTCTGCAGTGCAATCGTTCCATTGGCACAGCATTTCTATGGCATGCTCTCGCCGTCGCCAGTCGTGATCGGCTCTGAGAGTGCGAAAGATTAGCCAGGCACCGACGAGTGTCCCTAATGCACCGACAGCTGTTGCGATGAGAAGACAAGTGTTAAGCATATCTCCCCCCTTTACCCTCCTCTAAAGGGTCTCAAAGCAAGGCTAAATCTTTACTGAATAATTCAGAAACGAATTCCCATATTTCGGGAATTGAATTCTGGAATTCATCCAACGATTCTCAGCGTCAAGTTTTGAATCATAAGCTTCTTTGGGAAGAGGTGTTGATGATGCCTCTATCATGAGCTTAGAGTTCAAAACCTGACTCCTCTTTGCTCGAGTTCCCAGAATTCGCCCAGCGTCACTTGCTAACAGTAAAGCCTCTTCTCGAAATCGAATCATCAAAGGTTCCGAACCATTCAATGAGTAACCCGTACATCTTGACAGCGGCAAAAGCTGCCGATTCGGTCTGCGCGTTCGTGACCGTAAAACCCCTCTGCCAAAGCTGGTGAACTATGCGATTCCGACGACGGTTGAATTGGACGAGTTCATCCACAAATGTCGGAATCGGATAGCTGTTCTGACAAAGAAGCGTCCGATACGCACCGATCAGGTCGTTGAAACTTAGGCGATCATCGTCCTGTGCAAGAACAGCGCGGAGCAATGATTCGGTCAGGGCGTGTACCAGAAGGTACGCCTGCACGAAATTGCCTTCGGCCAGCGAGCGAGCAACTGCCAACTCGTTGTCCTGAACAACCGGGGCGCTGTGAGTGGGATTGGTGGCCATGTGACAACCTCGATATATGCCGCAGCTATGCCCAATACGGGTCCTCCAGTCCACTTCTGAGTCGCGAAATTGCCCTACAATTTCCTGTGGTGCATCAAGACTCAGGGGACAGTTGCCCAAAGCCCTGACGCTTCATGCATTTCATGGAAAGTAATATATCATAAAGCAATAAGATGTTCAAATGTGAAAACAAGGTGTGATTAATTCAAGGTTTTCGGCCCGGGAATGGTTTTTGTTGTCTTGTGAGGCTTGCGTGCCGCGCTGTCAATTCCTTCGTGTCCTTCGTGGACAAATTATTTCGACATGTAAACTCAAAACAAGTTTCACCGCAAAGACGCGAAGGGCGCAGAGAACAACATCGCCACACCACAAAGGCACCAAGGCACGAACCCGAAATCCGCAGATAACGCAGATTTTCGCAGATGCAGGAAGAAAGACTTCTTCGTGTTCTTCGTGGACAGGTTCTGTCAGGTCAACCCCTATGCTCTGGGGACAGTCCCGAATCTACGCGGCAAAAGACGGCCGCCGTAATTCTTGGGACAGTCCCCGTCGCAAACCGCAAACCGTAAACCGGAGACCGTAAACCGGGATGGAAGACCGCTAATCCTGCTTGATGCGGAGGCGGACTTTGTGGACGGTGGTCTTGGAGCGTTTGTCCTCGGAGTGTTCTTCCTGTTTGCTGACCGTGGCCTCGATGATGGAATAGCCATCGACGAGATACCTGAGCAGTTCCTCGCGTATGACCTCCTCGGCGTTCATGCCGGCGCGTGGTGAGAACGTGACCGTCTTGGTATGGATGACCTGCTCATCGACTCGGTGGGCGTATTCGCGCACCTGCTCGGGACCGAGCGAGCTGCCGTGGCTTCGAAGGATGTCTTCTATCTGCTTCGAGGTGACGCGCATGAAGTAGGGACACGTGCGCCCCTCGTCGAGGTCGATCTTGTCGCGGCGCTCGACTTTGTACTTGGAGTATTCGGCCGAGAAAATGCGACACTGGAACGGCTGGCCCGCCCTGGCAATCAAGTGCGCGCAGGAGGCACAATTTTCCTTTCTGCGCACGGGCTGACTCGAGCTACGTGGGCTCGCTGGCTTGTTGTCGGAGGTTGTTGGAGCGCTCGAATGTGCCTGGTGACCAGCCGTTCCTGTCGCATCCTGTGAAACATCCGCCTCGGCCGCGGATAGGAAATAGTGCGAGATATCCTTAAAACTCCTGGTGATCTTCTTGGGATACTGCGCGCCCGGCACGCACACCTCCGCTTCTTTCGTTTCAGGCCTGAAGGAGGGCGGTTCCCGAACCGCCCCTACAAAAGAGAAAACATATCGTTGAATCTATCCGAACAGTGGACATTTGGAGCTAATCTTGTAGGTGCGAATTTATTCGCACGAACAATGCAAGAAAAGGCCGGGAAAATTGTGCGAATGAATTCGCACCTACACAATTCCAGGACAGCCTCTCCGCCTCCACCGCGCTCAAAAAGTCATCGGCTCCCGATACCGGCTCGGACTCTCAGTCCACTTCGAGGACCGAATCTTTCTGATTGAATTCTCCGGTTACCTGGTTCGGGTTCTCGGGGTCCTCGCGCCACCGGCCGTCCACGATGAATTTGTACTTATACCTTCCGGGGTTCAGAGGAAGGCGCAAACTCCACTTCCCGTCTTCCTGTTTCATCAACTTGTGATGCTCCGACGGGAACCAGTCGTTGAAGTCTCCAGCCACCTTCACGTCGTGCGCATCCGGGTCGAAGTAGGAAAACAGGACGCGAGCGGGAAAGGGCGCGGGAGTGTTGAACAGTTCGGGGTCGGTTGCGATTTCGAGCGCGAGGTCGGCAAAGTCCTCGTGCGCCACCGAGTACGGGGCATGCTTCCGTATGGGCAGTCCATGCATCGCCCCCTCGGCCAGCTTTACGGTTCGGTGTATCACCGCCTTGCAGAGGATTTCGCCGAAATCGGCGCCGAGCATCGAATGTATGCGTTTCGAGAAATTGGTGCGCGAATCAAACACGTTCGCAACCACCCTCGGGTGAATGGAATGGGCGGTGCGAGAACACAGCACGCTGATGGTCTCCAGCAGCCTGTGGGTGCCCTGCAGTGAGAATCGGCTCATGTCGATCGGAATCAGGGCCACCTGCGCCGCCCGGAGCGCATTCATCGTCAGGAGCCCCACGCTGGGGGGAGAATCGATGATGCAAAAATCATACGAGGGAACGACTTCGACGAGGCATTCGCGCAGCCTGTCTTCGCGTCCCCTCTGTCCCGCAAGCTGCTGCTCCACCGCACTCAGGAGAATGTTGGCGGGAGCGAGCCACAGATTCTCCTCTATTTCGACCAGCACTTGAGAGAGGACGGTGGCGTCGTCCTCCTTGTTCGTGAGGGCGTTGTAAACGCTCGTTTCCAGCCCGTCCGCAGCTATTCCCAACGCCATCGCCGCGTGCCCCTGGGGGTCCATATCCACCAACAGGACCTTTTCGCCGGCCGCCGACAGGCATGCAGCCAAGTTCACAGCTACAGTCGTTTTTCCGCAACCACCCTTCTGGTTGACTACGGCGAGGGTTTTCATGACCTCTCATCCCCCAATTGTAGTTTACTCCACCCATTCCCGGCAGCATTTATCTGAAAAGGGCGTTGCAGACATCCCATCCCCTGAGGGTAATTATACCATCCCGAAAGATGGAAGTCAAAGGAAAAATGCAATATATAGGAAAATTTTTGACCATCGATACTATATATTGGGCTCTTTAACCCATAGATTAAAGAACGGCGCGCCTGGACCACGGCGGCTCGTCCCGGCAGCTCGGCGGCAAAAATCGCTTGAAAAAAACGGTGAATCTGATAAGATTGAACCCGTTTCATCCCGGTAGTGTCCGGCACAGAAAGTGGAGAATCGGTCTGCAAGAGCAAGCCGAACGGGAACGATGGAAGTGTAACAGCACCCCCGAAGCAGCGCCGTTTACTTGAGCGGGTAGGTTATATGTACGCCTCGCGTCGCAGCGCTTTGCAGGCAGAATGCCTGCGCTACGACAGCATTCGTAGGGGCAGGCCCCCGTGCCTGCCCGGCTCGCGGATAATTGCTGTATTATTGGGGAAAAAAACGGGCAACCACGGGGGGTTGTCCCTCCCAGAGGATTCCAGATGATACAGTCGGAAGCAGGAGCGGACGCAAAGCGTTGTGAGGCGTCCCCGGCGATACGCAGCAGGAATCTGTCGCGAAAAGCCCTGATTCTCTTATTCTATCTTCTCACGGCGGGGATTGTGTTGTTCGTGTTCGTTGTGAGCCCGGGAATCAACGACCTCTTCCGCGCCAAGTTTCTGGATATGGTGTATTGGCGTGCCTGGAAGCCGTTTGTTTACAGGATGCTGTTGCCCACCACGGTCAGAGTGATTGCAGGAATCACACCGGAATCAGTGAAGGCGGCATTCGGAGCGGCGCTCGGCGACATGAGGATGGTGAAGATTCTGGGGTGGGAAAAAGAAGGCATGTACGAGTACGTCGTCGCGCTCGCGCTCATGCTCGGTTGTTACGTCGGCTTTGCCTATGCGCTGCGCTCTCTGATACGACAGTTCTACGATTACCCTGCCTTTGTGTCGGACCTCGCGCCAGTCGGCGGATTGCTGGCTCTCGTGACTTTTTTCAGATACACCAGCTTCATTTATGACCCCCCTACCCTTTTCCTGTTCACGCTGGCAGTGCTGCTCATCGTCACAAGGAGGCGCCTGCTGTTTTACATCGTGTTTATTTTGGCCACGCTGAACAAGGAAACGTCGGTCCTGCTGATCGGAATTTTCTTCATCCGCGAGTTCAGGGAGATGCGCACCTCGCGTCTCGCAGGGCATCTGCTCTTTCAGGCGTACATCTGGGGCTCGTTCAAGGCACGGATTACGACCCTCTTCTTCAACAATCCGGGCTCGTTTGTCGAATATCATCTGACAGGCCACAATCTGCGCCTCTTATCCAAGCCGTACAGCCTGCTCTACTTTGTCGGCGTGATTCTGATATTCGCGCTGTTGATTCGTCCCCGGTGGTCCGAGAAGCCCGCCTTTCTTCGTCACGGCCTCGTTATCACGCTGGTTCCGCTGATGTCGTTGGCGCTGTTCCTGGGGCTCATAGACGAGCTGCGGGGCTACTACGAGGCGTATTCTTTCCTCTTCCTCCTTTCGCTGCCGACGATAGTCGATGTGTTCGAGCTGCCGCACGATGTCCCCCAGGAAGAGTGAACTACCGTTTTCTCCGGAATGTGAGCCGGTCTCCCGGCAGCAGCGTGTCAGCGAACGAGCCGACGTTGAAAGCCCCGGCGCTTGCCAAACACGAGGAGGAGGAGAATTCCTGCGACGAATCCGCCTATGTGGGCGAACCATGCGATGCCCTGCGTCGCCTCGGGTCCGGCGGAGAGGCTGGGCAGCCCGTAGAGAAGCTGCAGAAGGATAAAGACACCCAGGAAGAAGTAGGCAGGCACCTCGATAAAGTAGAAGAAGATGAAGATGGGTATCAACGCCACCACCCGCGCCCTGGGGAAGAGCAGGAAATAAGCGCCAAGCACGCCCGATATCGCTCCGCTTGCGCCGATTGTCGGAATCGCTGAAGCGGGATGGGTGAATATGTGCGCCAGTGTGGCGGCCACGCCGCAGATGAGGTAGAACACCCCGAACTTGAAGTGACCGAAGTAATCCTCCACATTGTTCCCGAATATCCACAGAAAGAGCATGTTGCCTCCCAGATGGAGCAGCCCGCCGTGCATGAACATGCTTGTGAATATCGAGGCATATTGGCCGGGCGAGAGCGGGTTCGCCACAAACGCCTTCGGGACGATGGCGAGGCCTAGGGTGAATTGCTCGAAGTATTTGGCGCCGTGAGCGAGGTGGGAGAGCTGATACAGAAACATGGCAGTATTGGTGACGATTATCGAGATGGTGACCACTGGAAAGAGGCCGGCGGGATTCTTGTCTCTTATCGGAATCATTGTCTCGGGACTATTTGCACGGTCTTGATTTCGGCGGGCCCAAACGCAAGCTCCACCCTGCCCGCCCGTCGCCGGAGCGGACCCTTTGACACTCTCCTCTCCAGCAGGTTCACCTCATAGAGCATCGCGCTCTTCACCCACACGGCGAGCCGGGCGCGCTGAGAAGCGGCGGTCGTGTTATAGAGTCTGACCAGGTACGCCTTCTTCAGCCGGGACGGCTCAACGGCGCTGACGACCACGGCGGGATTGTCCACCTCGACGAGCGATGCCCCCTCTTTCACCTTTCCGCGGTGTCGGTTCGTCACGATGGCCACCGGCGGGAACGCGTAGGCGTGGGCCTGTCCGACGATGTCGGCTTCCTCGTAAGTTCTCCGGTAGCTCGTGAACGCAAACTCGAACGTATGGGGTCCCTTCGACTGCGCCCCCGGCGCCTCGAGCTCGGGCCCCGCCGCGGCCGGGCGCGACCGCAGGTCGGCACGCGAGACCCAGCCGACAGAGCGCACAAGCGTGAGCGCAAGCGAGGTGGCATCCCCTTCGGAAGACGCCTCCACCTCGGGAACGCCTCGGTTGAACAGCGCCATGCCCACCGAGCCATTCTCGACGCACGAAAACGTCTTCTGCGGCCCGGTGCCGACCGGCTGTTCGAAGCACCCGTCGCCACTCTCCGGTCTCGAGGGCCGCTCGACCACGCCGAACGTGGTTTCCACGAAGACGGTGGGCGCGGCGAACGGCGCATTGAACACAACCCTCAGGCGGTGGTCGTCGCTCCGGTTGTCGAGCGAGGTGCGGAAATCGATCCGCTTGATGTTCCTGTATAGCGATACCAGCGTGGTCATTCGCGTCGCCACGCGAGTCGATGACCGGGCGTCGCGTTCAGGCGCAAGCGCGGCGGGAATATCGAGCGAAACTTCCACGCTGAGCGTGGCCCTGACGAGGCCGTCTTCCACCACCGACACGTCGGGGGCACGCGATGGAGCGTCCACCACGTCGCCGCCCGGCACCTCGTCGAAGGTGTACGTGTCGCCCCGGTCGCCCTCGTCGATGAAGCGCAGGCACCTGCGGAACTCCGCGCCGGATTGTTTGTCCAGGATATCGAGCGTTCCATCGTCTCGAATCGAGACCGAATAGAAATCGTTTTCCAGCCCCTCTTGAGAGACCGTGAGCGTGCCTTCGGGAACCTCGGAGGTCTCCTCCGGCGAGAGCGAATAACCGGTGAGGCCAACGGGAGAGAGCCCGCGCGCGAAGAAACTCATCCGTGTTTTCGCGCCGGATATTCCCTTGATGTCCACGGTCTCGACTGCCGGATCGCTCAGGACGTCGAGCAGTTCTTTCTTCCGTTTGTCGAAATCGACCTCGCCCACGGGCGCGCGACCCATGATGAGATTCAGTTTCAGCGTCTTCCCCTCGCGCCGCCAGAGAATGTTGTTGATGTAAAACCCCAGCAGCTCCCTGCCTTCCATCCCGGCCACCTGCTCCCGAATCACCGCGGGCGATTCCTGGAGCGCGAGGAACAGTTCGCGCTCGCCCACGGTCTTCTGGAGCGGCATGGGCGCGCCCCGGCGGTCCTTGAGAGAGTTCGCAAACTCGGGTTCCTCGATGTCTGCGACGACGTCGACGACCTGATTCGCGGCCGACGTCGGGTTGAACACGCAGAGCACCGCGTTTTCTGCGTCCGTCCAGGAGGTATCGAGACGGCCTGCTAGGAACGAGAGCGCGTCGTCGCGGAGGGTGTCGGCGATCTGCTCCACCTTGTCGAACCTCGTCTCCATCTCTTCGTGCACGGCATCGACGCTGCAGCCGCAAATGCTGTCGTGGGGATGGTTCTCCATCGTGAGCCGCCACGCGTGTTCGATGAAGTTGCGGTGCGGGCGCTCGTCTCCGCACAGAGACGCCCAGACACAGAGCGGCTCGACGTATTTCTCCAGGAGACGGCAATTTCGGAAGTCGCGCTGCTTCTGACGCACTCGGGCCGACGTGACGCCGGGAATCAGCGGCACCCGTTTCGAGCTCCGGAATTCGCCGGTGTGCACCGCCAGCGAGCGCGCCTGCCGCCGGGCCTGTTTGATGAACAGGCCGAGGTTTCCCATCTCGGCGGTCACCTTCAGCGCCCGCGCGGCCTTTTCGAGCTGTTCGGGGAGCCCGTCCTGCGGTTCGAGATGGTCGAGCCCGTTCATGATGAGCATGCTCTCGATGTCGCAGTACGATTCCTGCCGTCTCATCAGCTCGGAGAGACGCTCGCGCAATGCAGCGGGCTTGAGGGGCAGGAAAGCGCCGTTGCTGTATGAGTCGGCGAGATACACCGTAAAGAGACGGGTGCCGTCGGGCGATTCCCACAAAAATTGCGTGCTCTTCACCGTGTCGCCGACGCCCCGCCACACAACCGCCGAGCGGATCCCAAAGCCCTCCAGGATTTGGGGCATCTGGGCGATGTGGCCGAACTGGTCGGGCAAATAGCCGATCATCGACGCTTTCCCGAACTTCTTGGCCATGGTGATGCCCGCGCGGAGGTTGCGGATGAGCGACTCGCCCGTCACGAGGAATTCATCGGGCTGCACGTACCACGGCCCGATGATTATCCTCCCCTGCCGAACGAGTCTGCGGAGCCGCCCCTCGTTTTCGGGTCGGATGGCGAGATAATCGGAGAGAACGATCGTCTGCCCGTCGAGTTCGAAGTATTTGAATGCACGGTCGCTCTCGATGACCTCCAGGAGATGGTCCATCATCGAAACCAGCCGTTTGCGAAACCGCTCGAAGGGCATGTACCATTCCCTGTCCCAATGTGTGTGCGGAACGACAACCAGGTGTCTGACGGTCATATGAATATCCTCACGCGTTGAGTGCGCAAAACAAAAAGCCCAAAATGTCTCCACTTTGGACTTTCATCTGACGACTCTTTACGGTCCCTTGCCCAAATGATTTGTTTGCCGGAAAACTGGATTCCCGCTTTCGCGGGAATGACAGAA
The DNA here is from genome assembly GCA_964607485.1 of uncultured bacterium. Classification (GTDB taxonomy): domain Bacteria; phylum Abyssobacteria; class SURF-5; order SURF-5; family SURF-5; genus CAZSKP01. The sequence continues at coordinate 15,170 of CAZSKP010000051.1, forward strand.
TACGGGAATGACAAAACACTATGAATTCCCTGGATGTCATTCCCCGGCTCGTCCGGGGAATCCAGAAGAACTTATTTGAGCAATAGACTCTATCGTTGTCAAGCTTAACGGGCTCGAAACCGCGGGACGCGCTCGCCGGCATCTCAACTTATCGAGACCGGCTTCCTGAACTTCTCGGAAATCTTGCTTATGTGGGTGTTCAGTTCCTCGTAGAGCTCGTGCTTGAGCTGATAGTAATATTCTCTGTTGAACCGCTCCCACTTCTTGATGAGGCGGTTGCCGTATCCTTTGACCAAGGCCGAGTGGAAGTCTCCCTTGAAGAAGCCCTTGAGCATCTGTGCGCGAGAGAAGAACTTCTTCATGGCGCGCACGGCCTCCTTCTGAAGCACGATGGGAACCATGTTCTTGGGCTTGAACACCACGTGGTGACCGTCGTAGAACTTCCAGTCGTACGTGAAGATCTTCTGCTCCGTGCCGAACTGCTCGAAGATTTCCGAGCCGGGAATCGGCGTCAGAATCATGAACTGGACCGTATCGATCTTGACGCGCTTTGCGAAACGGGCGGTCTCGCGGATGATGCGAACGTCGTCCTCGTCGGAGCCGAGCACGAACATGCCGTGTATGCGGATACCGTGCTCGTGGAATTTTTTGATGCTCTCCGTGATGTCCTCCAGCGTCTGCCCTTTTGAGAAAAGCTCGAGCGTACGCGGGTTTATCGACTCGAACCCGACGTAAACGGCGAAGCAGTTCGAGCGCTCCATCAGGTCGAGCAGCTCTTCGTCTTTGGCGGCATCGACGCGAACCTGCGCGGTCCATTCCGGCGTGATTCCGTCCGTTATCATCCGGCGCAGCAGCTCCTTCGTCCGTTCCTTCTTCGCCGTAAAATTGTCGTCGTAGAAGAAGATGGTCCGGTCCGTGTACGGTCGAATGTCTTCCAGCACCTTTTCGGTCGAGCGGAAACGGTACTTGCGGCCGAACATCGTGGTCACGGAACAGAACTTGCAGTTAAAAGGACAGCCGCGCGACGTGAGCACGGGAATGATCGGACTGTACTTGAAGAAACTCCGGGCGCCCGACCCGAACCCCTGGATGAGCGAGAGGTCGGGCGAGGGGTGCGAATCGAGGTCGGGGCAGAGCGCTCGCGCGGGGTTGTGCACGATCTTGCCGTTATCCCAGTAGGAGAGACCGGCCACCGAATCCATGGGGCGCTTTGCGTCGAGAGCTTCGATGAGCTCGACGATGGTATCCTCGCCCTCGCCCCGCACGACGAAGTCGGCGTGCTCGAGCGCTTCGTCGGGCAGGAAGGTGGGATGCGCTCCTCCCATGACGACGGTCACTCCGTGCTGGCGCAGGTCGTCGGCCATCGCATATGCCCGGGGCGCGGTGGAGGTTATCGTGGAGATGCCCACGAGGTCGGCCGAATAAAGCTCGTTCTTGTCCGCCTTATGAATCTCCTCCACATACACCTTCACGTCGTGGCCGAGGTCGCGCAGCACGGTGCCGAGCAGGATCGTCCCCAACCGCGGCAAAAGCCATTTGCTGTATATGTGGAAGCCCGGGGCCTTGGGTTCGACAAACACTATTTTCTTCAATTTCTGTTTATTCCTCCTGAGTATTAAGGGTTCTTAATGCCGGTAAAAAGTTTGTTTTATCATACATGAGCGAGTCGATAAGGTCAACGGTTTTTTTTGCGCTCGACCCGTTTTGACTAGAGCACCGGTTTTATGCTAAAGTATCTCCGGTATCATTAGTCCAGCTATCCTGAGTTTGTAGACCCCATGCAGAACACCAAATGGATCATCGTTACGGGAGGCGTGCTTTCAGGCCTAGGGAAAGGAGTCGTCTCCGCCTCGATAGGCCGGCTGCTGGTGCCGAGGTATAAGGTAGTCCCCATCAAGTGCGACGGCTATCTGAACGTTGACCCTGGAACGATGAACCCCACCGAGCACGGAGAAGTCTTTGTCCTCGACGACGGCGGCGAGGTGGACCTTGACTTCGGCCACTACGAACGGTTCCTGAACATACACTGCAAGTCCGAGTGGAATCTCACCTCGGGAAAGATATTCCAGGCGCTCGTGGAGAAGGAGCGGCGGGGCGATTTCCTCGGGAAAACGGTCCAGGTGATTCCTCACGTTACGGGAGAGATACGGAAGCGTTTCAAGCGTATCGCGCGCAAGGAAAAGGCCGACGTGGTGCTCATCGAAATCGGGGGCACGGTCGGCGACATCGAGAACCTCTGGTTTCTCGAGGCGGTCCGCGAGCTCAGCGCCGATGTCGAGCCGAAGGACATCATTTTTATTCATCTTGGTCTCGTGCCCGTGCTCGACGAGCTGGGACAACAGAAGACCAAGCCGATCCAGCAAAGCATACTCTTCCTCAGAGAGCGCGGCCTGTTCCCCCAGGTGATTATCGGGCGCTCGAAAGAGAAGCTGACCGACCGCACGAAGATGAAAATCCACTGGCTGTGCAACGTGCCCGTTCAGAACGTCATAAGCGACCCCTACCTCAATTCCGTCTATGAGCTGCCGCTGGTGTTTGAGGAGGAAGGCCTCAGGCGCGTGCTCTCGAAAGAGCTCGCCCTGAGAATCCCCAACCACCTGGCCGAATGGAAGAAGCTCGTGGGACACATCAAGAATCCGAAGAATTCCATCACCATTGCCATCTGCGGAAAGTACACCGAGCTGGCCGATTCCTACATCAGCATCGAGGAGGCGCTCGTGCACAGCGCCGCGCACCTCAATTGCAGGGTGAACAGGAAATGGGTGGAGACGACGGACATCGAGCGGGGCAGAATAAGCGTCGAGGAGGCGCTGAAGGGTGTGCATGGGATAATCGTTGCGGGCGGATTCGGGGCGCGGGGCGCCGAGGGCAAGATTTCCGTGATCAAACATGCGCGGGAGAAGAAGATTCCGTTCCTGGGGCTCTGCTACGGCCTGCAACTGGCGGTCGTCGAATATGCCCGGAACATGTGCGGCCTGAAGGACGCAAACAGCCGGGAGATATCAGTCGATACGCAGCATCCGGTAATAGACTACCTGCCGGAGCAGATAGGCATCACGCAGAAGGGCGGCACCATGCGGCTTGGAGGCCATGATGTGATGATCAAGAAGGGGACGCTCGCCTACGAGCTGTATGGGAGCAAGACGCGCAAGAGATTCCGCCACCGTAACGAGGTGAATCCGAGATACATCAAACAGTTAGAGAAGGCAGGAATGGTTTTCTCGGGCAAGGCCAGAGGAAAGCCGATAATGCAGATCACCGAGTTAAACAATCACCCGTTTTTCATGGCCAGCCAGTTTCATCCGGAACTCACCTCGACGCTCGACAAGCCCTCCAAGATGTTCTATCGTTTTGTCGCGACTTCGCTGCAAATGGCCAAACAGCCCACCTGAGATTGCCCATTCGCCCTTCGTCCTTCGCCCTTCGTCATCCGCCTACACGTTTACCGCCATGATGCAATCTCATCAGCGACATTTCTATCAACAAATAGAGGCGACCGGCATAAGCCGTTGGAAAGACGGGCGAAGCACGCCACTGGCGTGACCTTCGGCGAAGATGTACATGGAGGAGTCATTGCGAGGAGAAAGGCGACGAAGCAATCTCTCTTCATCTGTAAGCCATGTAAAACCATATTAGGACTTAAAACCAAGAATAAAGATTTGACCCTTTGGACTCACGCAAGATTTGTAGATTTTACGCTTATGCCTTCCCGGATTTCGAATTCTTGGGAGGAGGTCCGGGAAGAAAGATTCGCTTCTGTGAATATTCGATGCCTCCACAGAGCGCAAACAGGTTTAGATATTCATGGAAGCGCTTTTTATTCGAAGAATCTAAACTAAGATCACGGAAAATAGTTTCCCATGTGGAAACCGACATTTCTCCCCTATTACTCAATATTGCGGCAGACTTATCGAAGATCAACTCAACTGGACAGCCCATGCTCCTGAACGCCTTCTTCAACTGATTTCTCAACGTATTATTGAATAGGTCTCTTTCGACCGCTCGATGTCCTACTTTGGTGAGTTCAGCCGTTCCACTCGTCAATAAATCCAAGTGGATGCATGTCTCGATGACCTTCTTGACCGTTTCCTTCTTAACAGTTCGAGGGACAGCCTTTCCCGATTTTTCGACCTCAAAATATGTGAAATTCAGATAGCCCATTCGAAGGATATTCTTTACTAGCGATTCGGTTGAGGAATGATCCATTTTTCGCGCCTCATCCAATATGACTTGGATCTTTCTGTATAGGCTTCTTTCCGGTATGCGAATCATGGCAGGTTTCCTCATGGGTTAAATACGAGAGATAGTTGCAGCGACTCACCGTGTCTTGGCTTAGGCGGGATTGGTGGCTTCTTCTTCTCGGCGGGCTTGTCCTCAGAGCCATCCTGGCGCTTGCCTCCTAGATACTCTGCGTCAATGATGGCAAAATATCCATCAACCAAGCCTACGAAATCCTCAAGCGAAATATTGCCTTCCCACACACCGTTGGGATCGGCAATATCATCAATCAAGGGTTTGTACGAAGACAGCCTTAGTTTATCCTTTTCTAGAGATTCATGATTATACCTAATTGGCCGCGTGTCTTTTCGATAGGTTAGCAGGATCCTAAGATTCTCATACGCGCTCTGGGTCATAGCTCTGTCTACTACAGCTCCCTCACCGCGCCTCTTGGCACTTGAACGGTTCTTTTCAAAACAGTCGGCATTATGAAAGACGCCCCAGAAATAAGTTGAGAATTCATGACAGAGAATACCTATGAACTGCATGGTAGTCACTCGAACATCTTCCCAGATTGACGCAGCGGGTTGGCGGGCGATCCTGAGAGCACTTGGCACGCTGCTTCCCGTCTTCTTGTAAGCTAGGATCTTGGCGTAGCCACTCAAGTATGTAGAGGAGTCAAATAGCGACTTATTCATTATTTCGGAAGCAAAGCTCCGTGCCTCCCATGCCATTTTGTCAGCCGTTACGAGCCCTCTCGACGCTCTTATGCTTGATATATTGGTTGATACGTATGACATCCACTTTTGACAGGCCTCTTTCCATGCGTCTATTTCGTACCCAATCTGGTCGGCAGTGTGATCAGGAGCTTGATGTCTTCCCAGTGATATGATCTCTCTTTCAGTCAAATATGACAGTGCGTCAATAAGGTCTTCTATCTGATCAATATCCTCCTGATGGATCGCTTTCTGCCCCTTGAGCTCAAATAGGTCTCTTTCCTCAATGTGGGATTCGACTGTTACCTCATGGCCATACGGTATGCTTTTGTGTTTGTACGTGACAATCTTTCGCAAGCCACTCCCAATATTGCTGAAAAACTCCATAACGTCCAATACCGCTTTTGGCTTTTCTGGATCGGTTGTTGGTGAGGCCAATCTCGTTCCATGTTTATCATTCATATCCAAGCCTGGTAGCTGTATAAGTGACTTATCCTTCATGCGCAACACAAACCAAAGATTGTGAAAGAGTCGGATGAGTTTGTCGGCTTCCTGCCAAGGAATCTCGCCTCTCCGCCGAATTGCATAGCCAAATACTTTGTGAGATATCGGTTCCAGTATGGCAAGATCTTGCTGTGGACCTGCAATATTCCCCGTCATTTATACTGGTCCCCTAGCATCAAAGCAGTCCGATGTACTTCTGGATTCGCAGTGTGATCCCCTCACCTTCAGGGCGAAAAATGCGGACTTTGTACTCCCTTCCGTCGGAAAATGGTAATGACTCAATATCTGGCACGACATCTGCCTCATCGATTACCTTGTCAAGCGCGGCGCTAATGACCGCAGTCGGTATGTTCAATCTGCCCGCGCAGTCCATTATCTCAGCGCATGTGGCCCCACTCGCTCCGTAGGAGGATTTTGTGAGGTGCCAGATTCTTAGTATTACTGGCATTATAATTTTCTCAAATTCATAATCTTTGCCGATAATGTAGCTTTTGGGTTCATCCTTGGACGATCGGCTTTTTCGCATTCTCTGTTCCGATTTCATGCTCAGGCCATCCTGAATGGCTGCAGAGACCTGCTTGTGAACCTCCTCTATATCAATGTCTGGGTAAACGCTTCGCAAGTGACTCAGAGGATCATCGTAGTCGTTTGGCAACTGGCGCGGAATTTCCAATCTGTCTCGGATGGGATTAAGCACGGAGAACATCCCTCTCACAACTTCTAGGCTTGCCGAAAGGCCAACAAGGTAGAAATTGATGTCAGGAGAATCCAAGTCGGGAACACCATATCTCGGAATCAGTTTCAATTCTCTTGAAGTCAACCGTGTGGGGACATTTGGATAGAATAACGGAATTACTGCGAAGTACCCCTCCCTTCGTTCGATTACCCTACATTTTCGAACAACTGATTCTGTTGTGACAGATTCCGGAAAGCGATTGGAGAAACTTGTCTCATCGATGAGTCTCGGATTATGTACTGTGACCGTTGTGCGATTCTGGGAAGTCAGAAATTCAACTGTATCGCCGGCATTTCTGAGCACACTGAAAAACTCCCTTCTTGGGCAGAGTACTCTTATCGGAATTTCAATGTGTTCCGTGTCAAGCAGCAGCGAACCGCGGAATTGAAGATATGCCACAATGGCCTCTCTAATCTCATCATAAATCTCATCGGCCGCTTGAGGATAATAGCAGTAATCAGGACGGAATTTGTCGGGGCAGTTTCTGTGGGCCGCAAAAACTGCCAATTTGAGCCGACCGGATTCTCTTGAGATTCCTCTGGCCTCCAAATTCTCGAGCAGGCGTTTCACCGTTCTTGCTTTTCGTATTGTGTCATCAAACACGAGGATTCTTGGCTTGTCGTCGAAATAATCGTCGTTAACAAGTCTCGCCGCAGAGTCGCAGAGGACGGAGCTCCAACCGAGAGGTTTGTCTTTGCTGTTATAATTGCTCTCGATGAAGGTGCGCAATAGAGCCGTTCCCTTGCGATCGACAGCAATCACAAGATTCGGTTGAAAGTCCTTCAAAGTTGCCTCAAGAAATCTCCACATCTTCCATTGAATCTTACTCGCCGCTGTCGACATCGGCATCCTCCCAGTCAAGCCCTTCCTTCTTGAAGTAAGCCTTTATTGCTTGGGTTCTACCATATCCAGGATGTTCCTTCAGAATCAGTTCAATTTCTTTCAGTACATCGCTGTCAGATTTGCCGACCTTTTCCTTGAGGTACCTAAGGGGCGGCCCTATTCGAATCTCATCGATTCGTTTTTCCAGTGCAGGAAGGAAATCTTCGGCTCTTGCTGGTAACAGGATTGCATTTCGGGTCTTCCATACCCTCCTTGCTATCCTCCATTCCTCTGAACTGTCCACCGGCAGCGCAACATACATCGTCCTATTTGGGCCGAAGCGCTGCATGAGGCTAAGCATGTAAAAGTATAAGTTCTTGAGATCATAATCGTTCATAGTATAGCCGACAAAGAGAAAGCGGTTTCGAACGATCTCTCCCTTCAACAACTGAGCGAGGGGAGTCTCGAGAGCATAGGTTTCTGATTCCGTTATTCTAATCTCACCGTTCACGATTCCGTGGAGATGAATTACTGCAACGCCCCCCTTGTTAAGATGCTTGTCGAACTCATGAACACTGCTGTCTATGATGGGGACAGCTTGTCCGCCAATGGCCTTCTCCAGCAGATCATCGTAATTCGTTGTGTAAATCCGATTAATGTACTGCTGCGTTGCGAAGGTTCCGATTGCTGTGAGTCCTGGATGAATCGTTGCCGTGGAGGAGTCAAAGGCTTTGTTTATGAAGTTGTTCAGAGCTGTTCTGTCTGCACCTTCAGCGTAAGCCGCCGCTATCGCTTCAGGTGGATACTTCTGATTTATTTGGGAAATAGCAGAAGCATCCTTGGCTGGATCCAACTTCAACAGATCACAGATGATGAATTCTGCGATCTCCTTGAACAGCGGCATTTTGCTCTTCTTCGACAAACCGGACCCGCAAAACAGAATAAGGTTTCTGTCAATGAGGTACTCGGCAAGACGCTTCAATTCTGCATTCAAGTCGTCCTTTTCTGCTGATCCGAGATAGCAAGGCCATGGCATTGCGCGAATCCTCCGTTTGCGGCTCCGGCTCTAGAAACACATCAGGCTTGCCCTAGAGAGTACAACTTCTTTTGAAGAAGGGATGACACTCAGCCCTTCCACAGTGAGAAGAACTCTTTTTGGTCTTTAAGGAAACTTCAGATAGTGTGCAAGGATAACGCCGCGAAAAAATTATATCGGTCGTCGGCACCTGTGTCAAGTGATACCTCCAATATTTTTTTGGGGTACTGCATGCGTAGAATTGTACGCGCAGACAACAACGTCAAGGGATTGTGCGTCAGGCTAGTGCGTAACACTATATGGAGTAGATAGCTGCATTATTGGAGGGTTCATGATAATGAGCCGCGTGACCTCGGAAGTGCTGGCGAGAATAAATAATTAGGTATGGTAGTTATGCGTAGCCTCAGCAAGCCGCGAACGACCTCTCCGGTGGGTACACGTTCTCGCCATCCAGCTGGATAGATCCTGTCAACCTTGACATTCCTGATGACATTTCGGAGTGGGAATGCATCCAGTGAAAGATCAGTCCAAAGTTCTGTCCGGAGTCGCAAAGTTCCCTCTGAGTTCTGAGTTCAAGGTTCAAGGAGACAGTTTCACAATCCCCTTCGGGCGCGGCAGTGCGGCGCTTTTACGGAAATCGCCCTTCATCCTTCGCCGTTCGCCCTTCGCCCTTCGTCCTTCGTCCCATACCGTGTCGCCTTGACGGCCAAGAAGCGTGAGTGCTATCATAAAAGGCCGTCGTCGTAATTCGGCCGTATCACATCGTATGGTGGAACGCATTGAACTTGCTGGAACGGGTGGGACGCGAGCGATTGCTCTTCGGCCACAGGGGAGTGCCCGAGGAGACTCCGGAGAATACTCTCGCGAGCTTTCAGAGGGCCGTCGAGCTGGGTCTCGACGGAGTCGAACTCGACGCACGCTTGTGCAAGTCGGGCGAGCTCGTGGTGTTCCACGATGAAAAGGTTGACAAGCTGACCGACGGTTCTGGCTACGTGAAAGAACTCGCGTTCGACGAGTTGAGGCAACTTGAGGCGGGAGTACGCTTCGGGCGGAATTTTAAGAGCGAAAGGATTCCCTCCCTCGAGGAAGCGCTCGGGGTGCTGGGCGGAAAGATGCTGGTCAACATCGAGCTGAAAGGCAACTCCATCGGCGACGACGGGCTCGCAGGCAAGGTCGTGGCGCTGGTGGAAAGGATGGGGCTGCGGTCGTCGGTCATCCTGTCTTCGTTCAACCCTTTTTACGTCTGGCGGGTCGCCAGGGCACGCGCGGGCCTCACGGTGGGCCTGCTGTTTGCCGACGACCAGCCGGTCCATCTGCGCCGGGCGTGGGCCTCGCGCCTGGTGAAAATCGACGGCCTGCACCCGCGCTATCCGCTCGTCACCGACAGGCTGATGCGGAGAGCGAGAGCGAGAAACTGGTTTGTGAGCACGTGGACGGTGGACGATCCCGCCCTGGCCGCCCGGCTGTTTGAAACGGGAGTGGACATAGTGATAACTAATCGTCCCGAACAGATGCGCGAGGCACTGCGGAGCATGAGAGGGAGCGCCTGATTTGGAAGCGAAGAGAGCTGCAGTCAGCATAGTGCGAGTGAAGGACAGCGTGAACGATGCCGTCAGAGAGGCGATGGAGCTCGCCCGATGGCGGGAATTCATCTCTCAAGGAGCCGACGTCTCGCTCAAAGTAAATCTCGGCTGGGACCTGTTTCTGCCCGGCGCGGTCACCGGCCCGTGGGTTCTCGAAGGCGTGATACGGACCATAAGGGACCACGTCGGGAAAATATACGTGGTCGAGTCGGACCAGGTGGTCGTCAACGTGGAGAAGGCATTGAGACAGACCCGCATCGACAAGATCTGCGAGCGCTACGGCGTGGAGTGGGTGAACATGACCCACGCCGAATTCCGCAGCGTCCCCATGCCGAACGGCATGGCGTTCGATGAGATACGTGTGCCCGAGATACTGCTGAGGACGCAGTTGATAACCATCCCCGCCATCAAGACACACAACAAGACGACGATAACGGGCGCAATCAAGAACCAGTGGGGGTGTCTCCCGAAGCTGCGCCACAACTACCACCTGGTTCTGGATGCGGCGCTCGCCGACATCAATAATGCCGTGACGCCCCGGTTCGCCGTCATGGACGCCACCGTCGGGCTCGAGGGCAACAGCCCGAAGTCGGGGGAGCCGCGAGTGGTGGACAGGGTGCTTGCGTCGGGCGACTTCGTGGCGTTGGACACCGTCGTGGCCAAGATCCTCGGCTTCGACCCCGCGCAGGTACGGCATATCCAGAACTGTCACCAGCTCGAACTCGGCGTCGGGCGTCTCGACCAGATCGACGTTGTCGGCGACGACGACCTGAGTCTCAACCTGCACTTCAAGCCCGCGCGCCACAATCTTGTCTCATGGGTCGAGCTCGCTCTCAGGAAATCGTTCGTGAAATGGCTGTTCTTCGACACTCCGATATTTACGCTCTGCTGCTGGGGAGCGAGGCTGTGGTATTACGGCTGGTACTATCTCGTTCGGGGGAAAAGGCTGAAGGACAACATCGTCAAGAACACGCGTTACGGCGCCCAGTGGCTGTAGGAAAAGGTCGGTGGTGGATTGAATATCGCTGTGATAGGCGGCGGCGTTTCGGGCTTGAGCGCCGCCTATTTTCTTCTCAAGCAGGGGCACAAGGTGACCGTATTCGAGCGCGACGAAGTGGCGGGCGGGCTGGCGGCCTCGTTCGATTTCGGCGGCAGCTTCATCGAGAAATACTACCATTTCATCTGCCTCGGCGACGACGACCTGATAGACCTGTGCAACGAGGTGGGCCTCGGCCGCAAGCTTTGCTGGCGGGCCACAAAGATGAGTTTCTTTTACAACGACAGGCTGTACTCGTTCGGCACGCCGCTGGACCTGCTCTTCTTCAAACCCGTGAGCGTGCTGGGAAGGATACGGTTCGGCTTCAACGTTATGTACGCGCGCTCGATGAAGAATTGGCAAGCCCTCGAAGACGAGCCTGCCAGCGTATGGCTCACGCGTCACATCGGCAAGCGGGCGTTCGATGTGATCTGGAAGCCTCTCCTGAAAATCAAGTTCGGCGAGTACGCCGACGAAGTGTCAGCCTCGTGGATGTGGCATCGCATCCATCGGGTGGCGAAATCGAGGAAGAAATTGATGCAGCGGGAGATGCTTGGCTATCTGGTGGGCGGCTCCAAAATGCTGATCGATACGCTTTCGGAAAAAATCGCGCAGATGGGGGGAAAGGTGCAGACTTCCTCTGCGGTCAGCTCGGTGGTTGTGAAGAACGACGAGGTCACGGGCATCAGGTGCAACGAACAGGCCATCGATTTCGACTGCGTCGTTTCGACGGTGTCGCTGCCGCTGTTGTGCCGCATGCTTCCCAAGGAGTGCGCGCAATACCGGAGCGAGCTCGCGAGGGTAAGATACATCGGAGTCGTCTGCATGATACTGAAGCTTTCGCGGCCGCTCACGGACAGCTTCTGGG
>CAZSKP010000052.1:0-26504 GCA_964607485.1 uncultured bacterium
GGCATAAGCATCGGCTTTGCCGCTCTGGGAACCGGTATCGGCATGGGCTATCTCGTCGGCAGCGCTGTTCAGAGCATGGCGCGGCAGCCTGAGGCGACCGGCACGATAACCGTCAACATGTTTATCGGCCTGGCGTTCATCGAGGCGCTCGCCCTCTACGCGCTGGTTATCAGCTTCATCGTGATGGGCCGCTAGTCGGTAAATTGCCAAAACTTTAACAGCGGAGGTGAATGAAGTGGCGGAACCCATTTTCTACCTGGCGAGCGCGACCGAGGAGATGGAAGGACACGTGACGAGTGCTCACGAGGAACACCCGTCCAAGCCCGAGGGGGAAACGCCCATGAAGGCGGAACCCAACCTCTGGATATGGACCCTCGTGGCGTTTATCATCGTGTTCTTCATCTTGCGGAAGTTCGCGTTTCCGAGAATCACCGAGATGCTTGACAAACGCAACGAAAAGATTGAGGGCGACCTGAAGAACGCCGAGATCACGCGCGAAGAGGCCGAAAAGCTGCTGGCCGAATACAAGGCACAGCTCGACTCCGCCCGCGCCGAGGCGAAAAAGATCATGGACGAAGGCAAGGCGCTGGGCGAGAACCTGCGAAAAGAAACGATAGGCAAGGCGACGGAAGAGGCGAACCAGCTCATCCGGCGTGCGCAGGAGGAAATCTCCCGCGAGAAGGAGAAGGCCATCAAGGAACTCCAGAACCAGATCGCCGACATCTCGATCGAGGTGGCGTCGAAGGTCATACAGAAGTCCCTCAACAAGGAAGAACACTCCAAACTCATCGATCAGTATATCACCGAGGTGGGCAGGCTCTATGAAGGTTGACCCGATAGTAAGCGCATATGCGGAGTCCCTCTTTCGGCTCGCTTCGGCCGAGGAGGCGACCGACCGCGTGGAGGAAGAGCTCCACGATCTCGAGCGGCTTTACCAGAGCAACTACGAGCTGAAAGAGTTCATCAATAATCCGAGAGTCAAGTCGGAAGGCAAGAAGGACGCTCTCGCAGAGCTTCTGGGCGACAAGCTCAGCCGCATAACGCTCAACCACATGTATCTCATAATCGACCAGGAACGCGGACGCATGTTTCCGAAAATCGCCGAGGAATACTATCGGTTGGCGAGCGAGGTCAGGGCCAAGGTTTCGGCTGAGGTCATCACCGCATTCCCGATATCCGACGGCGCTCTCGCCAAGCTTGGCGACCAGCTCCGGAACCTGACCAAGAAGGATGTTTACATGCGCACGCGCGTGGATGAGTCGATAATAGGCGGCGTCGTCGTTAAGGTGGGCGACAAAGTTCTGGACGGCAGCGTCCGCAACAAACTGTCTCAGCTAAAGAAGCAGATGGTGGGCTGAAGAGCTCCTGCTTCTTCATCAAAGGGGAGGATGCGTCTTGGAACTGAAGCTAGACCCTTCTGAAATATCAGCGGTATTGAGACGGCACATCGAGCAGTCACAGGTCACAGTCGGCATGGAAGAGGTCGGCACCGTGATCGAGGCCGGCGACGGCATCGCCCGCATAAAGGGGCTGCCGAGCTGCATGTCGGCCGAGATGCTCGAGCTGCCGGGCGGCATCTACGCCATGGCCCTCAACCTCGAAACAGACCAAATAGGCGCCGTCATCCTGGGCGATTTCGAAGAAATAGAGCAGGGGGCTCAGGTGAAACGCACGGGCAGAATACTCCAGGTGCCCGTCGGTCCCGAGCTAGTCGGTCGCGTGGTCAATGGCGTCGGCCAGCCCGTTGACGGCAAGGGGCCGCTCAACACAAAGAAATTCAGGCCCATTGAAGGAGGCGCGCCCAACGTCGTGCAGCGGCAGCCAGTGAAGGAGCCGCTCCAGACGGGCCTGAAATGCATCGACTCCATGATACCCATCGGGCGCGGCCAGCGCGAGCTCATCATCGGCGACCGGCAGACCGGCAAGACCGCCCTCGCGGTGGACACGATAATAAACCAGCGCGATACGGACGTCTATTGCATCTACGTGGCCATCGGCCAGAAACAATCGACCGTCGTCGGCGTTGTCGAGACGCTCGAGCGGTACGGCGCGATGGATTACACCGTCATCGTGGCCGCAAACGCCAGCGATCCCTCGCCGATGCAGTATATCGCCCCCTATTCCGGCTGCGCGATGGGAGAAGAATTCCGAGACACGGGCAAACATGCCTTGATAATATACGACGACCTGTCCAAGCACGCGGTCGCCTATCGCACGATGTCGCTCCTGCTCAGGAGGCCGCCCGGACGCGAGGCATATCCGGGCGACATTTTCAACCTGCATTCCCGGCTTCTCGAGCGGGCCGCAAAGCTGTCGGAGCCGCTGGGAGGCGGTTCGCTCACCGCGCTCCCGATAGTCGAGACACAGGCAGGCGACTACTCGGCATACATTCCGACCAACGTCATTTCGATCACCGACGGCCAGATCTATCTCGAAGCCGACCTGTTTTACGCGGGCGTGAGGCCTGCGGTGTCGGTGGGATTGTCGGTTTCGCGCGTCGGCGGAAACGCCCAGATACCGGGCATGAAGAAGATTGCGGGCACCCTTCGCCTGAGTCTCGCTCAGTACAGGGAACTGGCCGCGTTCGCCCAGTTCGGCTCGGAGCTCGACAAGGCTACGCAGGCCCAGCTTGCCAGAGGAGAGCGTCTCGTCGAAGTGCTGAAGCAGCCCCAGTACGTGCCCATGCCCGTTGAGCAGCAGGTGATGATTATCGCCGTCGCAACCATGGGATTGCTCGACGACATTCCCGTCGACCGGGTAAGGTCCTTCGAGGCCGATTTCCACGAATTCATGAAGGACAAGTATCCGGCCATTGGCAAGGCCATCCGCGAGACCAAACAGGTGACCGACGAAACGTCTGAACAACTCAAGAAGGCGACAGAAGAGTTTAAGCTTCTGTTCAAACCCTAAGAGTAGGAATAATGGCGAACACTCGCGAAATTCGAAACCGTATCAGAAGCGTCAAGAATATTCAGCAGATCACGCGCGCGATGGAGATGGTCGCAGCTTCAAAGCTGAAGCGGGCGAGCGACCTCGTAGCGGCCGCCGAGCCCTATGCGGAAAAGCTGCGCATGGTAATGGGCGACGTGGGCAAGTCGGCGTCCGGCGTCTCCCACCCGCTTCTGGCGCAGCGCCCGGTGGAACGCACCTGCGTCGTGGTGATGACGTCAGACAAGGGCCTGTGCGGCGCATATAATTCCAACATCATCGGCGCCGCGATGAATTTCATCCGACCCATGAAACCCCAATCGGTGCGGCTGCTCATAATCGGGAAGAAGGCCAACGACTTCTTCAAGAAACGGCCGTATGAGATTCTGAAATACTGGTCGTTTCCCAGTCGGGAAGTCGAGATCCCCTTCGTTGCCGAGATCTCGCGTTTTTTGGCCGACGGATATGAGAAGGGCGATTTCGACAAGGTGGTGCTCTTCTACACGAAATTCAAGAGCGCGATGGTGACCACCCCCGTGCAGACGCAGTTGCTGCCGTTCGAGAGCGCCGATGGCGAGGAGCAATCGGAAATAAGCGCCCTGTATATCTTCGAGCCGACCGCGGAAGAGCTCATGCAAAAGCTTCTGCCCAAGTACCTCCAGAACCAGATATATCTGGCGTTCGTCGAGGCCGCCGCATCGGAACATGGAAACCGGATGGTCTCGATGAGGAACGCTACCGACAACGCGGATGAGATGATTCGCACGCTTACGCTGAACTACAACAAGGTGCGGCAGGCTTCCATCACGCGAGAGATACTCGAGGTCGTCGCAGGAGCCGACGCGACGGCGAAAAAGTAGGTAGCAGCGCGTGAAACAAAGCGCCCGGCGGTGCCGGCTTGTGAGCATCCTAGCGAGCACCGGCCGTCGTCGGGCCGATGAAGAAGGAGAGAGAGATGAACGTAGGCAAGGTTGTCCAGGTCATTGGACCGGTCGTCGACGTGGAGTTCTTTTCAGATGAGCTGCCCCAGATAAATCATGCGATAAAGATCGAGGACAAAGAGCAAGGGATAAACCTCGTGACGGAGGTCGCCCAGCATCTCGGCGATAACATCGTGCGCGCCGTCGCCATGTCCTCGACCGACGGCCTGGTTCGGGGCATGGCGGCGGTGGACACTGGCGCTCCGATCACGGTCCCGGTGGGCGAGGAGTGCCTCGGCCGCCTGTTCAATCTGCTCGGACAGACCATTGACGAGTTGGGACCGGTCGACGCCAAGACGACGTATCCCATTCATCGTCCGCCGCCGGTATTCGAGGAGCAGGTCTCGGCGAACGAGCTCTTCGAGACCGGGCTGAAGGTAATCGACCTGCTTGCGCCCTATACCCGCGGCGGCAAGGTCGGCCTGTTCGGGGGCGCGGGCGTAGGCAAGACGGTTCTGCTGATGGAACTGATCCACAACCGCGCCAAGCAGCACGGCGGCGTGTCGGTGTTCGGCGGAGTCGGCGAACGCACGCGTGAGGGCAACGACCTGTGGCTGGAAATGAAAGAGTCGGGCGTCCTGGAGAGAACCGTTATGGTCTTCGGACAGATGAACGAGCCGCCCGGCGCCAGACTCAGGGTGGGCTTGAGCGCGCTCACCGAGGCCGAATACTTCAGGGATGAGAAGGGACAGGACGTGCTCCTGTTTATCGATAACATATTCCGCTTCAGCCAGGCGGGTTCGGAAGTGTCGGCGCTTCTCGGCCGCATGCCTTCTGCCGTGGGATACCAGCCGACGCTCGGCATGGAGATGGGCGAGCTGCAGGAGCGAATCACCTCGACCAAGCGCGGCTCGATCACTTCCGTCCAGGCCATTTACGTGCCCGCCGACGACCTGACTGACCCCGCCCCGGCGACGACGTTCTCTCACTTGGACGCTACCACGGTTCTTTCACGCCGGATCGCCGAACTGGGCATCTATCCGGCGGTCGACCCACTCGACTCGACATCGCGAATTCTCGACCCGAGAATAGTCGGGGAGGAGCACTACACAATTGCCAGAAGCGTACAGCAGATTCTGCAAAGGTACAAAGACCTCCAGGACATCATCGCTATTCTCGGCATGGAGGAACTCTCGGAGGAAGACAAGCTGACGGTGCATCGCGCCCGAAGGATACAGCGGTTCCTCTCACAGCCGTTCTTTGTCGCCGAACAGTTCACGGGCACGCCCGGCCGTTACGTTACGCTTGCCGACACGATTCGCAGCTTCAAGGCATTGATCGAGGGCGAGCACGACAACCTGCCCGAGGCCGCATTCTACATGGTGGGGCCGATAGATGAAGCAGTCAAGAGAGCCGAGGAGATTGAGAAGGGGTAGGCAAATTGGCAAAGTCTTATCCGCTTGACATAGTTACTCTTAAACAGACGGTTTTTAGCGACGACGTGGAATGTGTCACCGTTCCCGGCGGGCTGGGCTACCTGGGCATACTGGCAGGGCACGCGCCGCTTCTGACCAACATCGAGATCGGCACGATTTCGATCAAGCGCGACAGTGGTTCCGACCTGAAGATGGTCGTGGGCGAGGGCTTCCTCGTGGTCACTCCCAAGGGAACGACGCTTCTCGTGGACACGGCCGAGAGAAAAGAAGACATCGACGTGGAGCGGGCCCGTGCCTCCATGGCCAGAGCCCGTGAGAGGCTGGCATCTCCTGCGGACGACATCGATGTGGAGCGGGCCGAGGCCGCTCTCAAAAGGGCTATCGCGCGCCTCAAGCTTGCAGGGGCTCTCTGAACTCTTTCTCCTGGCGAATTCTGGCAGGGAGTCCTTCGCGCACAGTTTACGTTCTTCCATGGCGGCGCTCCCGGGTGTCGCCATCCCTTTTGTATTCCCAAGCTTCGGCTGTTATAATTGTTGTGTTTGTCCGTCTACCGAACTGATGGGGCGCGGGCTCATTCTGCTCAGGGTCGTTTTTTCTCTTGCCGCGCGCGCCATGCGCTGAAAAGGAGTTTCCAGTTTGTTTAGGTCGTTCATACCATCTCCGGTCGAAATGGCCAGGAAGCTGGGGCGGCTCCTGTTTCTTTGTGGGCTTGTGGGGGTGGTCGCCGGCCTGGGCGCAATTGTGTTTTTGTGGATGATGGAATTCACAAGGCATTACGCGCTGGGAGTGATGGCCGGATATTATCCACCGGGGCCGGGAGGGGAAGAGCCGCTGTTTTCCGAGGCCGCCGCTCCCTTTCGTCGGTGGCTTCTTCTCTTCGTACCTGCCGTCGGAGGGCTGCTGAGCGGGCTGATAGTGTACACCTTTGCGCCCGAGGCTGAGGGGCACGGTACCGACGCCGCCATAACGGCGTATCATTTCAAGAGGGGCGAAGTTCGGGGTAGAGTCCCGCTGGTCAAAGCCATCGCTTCGGCCCTGACAATCGGTAGCGGCGGCTCGGGAGGAAGGGAAGGCCCGATAGCCCAGATAGGAGCGGGCTTTGGGTCGATTCTCGGAAAAGTCCTGAAACTGAGCACGTATGAGCGCCGGGTTCTTATGGTTTCGGGCGTGGGCGCGGGCATCGGGGCAATCTTTCATGCGCCCTTGGCAGGTGCCCTGTTTGCGGCTGAAGTACTCTACAGAGAAATGGACATGGAATACGAGGTGGTCGTTCCGTCCATCATCTCGTCGGTCATAGCTTACGCGGTCTTTGCTACAAAATTCGGCTGGAACCCGCTTTTTCAGACTCCGGGATTCATCTTTCAGGACCCCACCGAACTCGTTCCTTATTTCATATTGGCCCTCGCTGTAGCAGGCGGCGCGGCCGTTTTCATTCAGATTTTCTACGGCGTACGCGATTCTTTTCGGAAGATTCCACTGCCCAACCACGTCAAGCCGGCCATCGGCGGGCTTATTGTGGGATTGATAGGATTTTTCCTGCCCGACGCGCTGGGAACCGGCTACGGCTTCGTGCAGGAGGCTTTCACGGGAAGGCTCGGAGGCCGGATACTTCTGTTGGTGGCGGGTGGCAAGATGCTCACCACATCGTTTTCAATTGCCACTGGCGGAAGCGGCGGCGTTTTCGGACCGTCGGTCGTGATTGGAGGCGCGCTGGGTGGCGCGGTCGGGCTGGCGATGCAGCAGCTTTTCCCCGGCATGGGCATACAGCCGGGAGCGTTTGTGATGGTCGGAATGGCCGGCTTCTTCGCCGCCGCCGCCAATACTCCCATTTCGACCGTCATAATGGTGAGCGAGATGACCGGCAATTACCATCTGCTCGTTCCGTCCATGTGGGTATGCATAATTTCATATCTTCTTGTCCGGCGTTCCACAATCTACGAGAAACAGCTTCCCACCCGTATGGATGCCCCCTCGCACGTGGGCGAGATGATGGGCGGCGTCCTCAAGCGTCTCACAGTGGCCGACGCCCTCGGCAATGGGGGGCGCAGGCCGGTCATCACGGTGAGCGAATCGACCACGCTCCACGACCTGCTGGACAAATTTGCCACTTCAAAACAGGCGTGTTTTCCCGTGGTTGACGAAAAGGACAAGCTTGTGGGCGTGGTGGATGGAAAAGACTTGCGCTATACCATAAGCGAGGCGGGCCTTGTTGATCAACTGATCATAGCGAAGGAATTGGCGGGGAGTCCGCCCACCTTGACGCCGCGAGAGGACCTCTATTCTGTTGTGCACAAGATGGTTGCCTCGCGGCACGACGAACTGGTGGTCGTCGACGAGGGCAACCCGGAGAAAGTCATCGGAATACTCAGCCGGAGCGACCTGATCGCTGCCTATGACCGCCAATTCCTCACTGGGGGCACCATGTAGCCGGCCGGTCGAACCGTCCCCGCGCCGAACGAGTTGTACTCGCCCAACGCCGCCAAGACCCGTGACCCCTTGAGAAAGCGCCTGTCGTATTTTTCTTGCTGGAACTACGCGGATACCCTCTTCTTGACTTTTGGCCGAAGTCATGATATTATGTTATTGAACATTTAGAATATTACAAATCTTCCAAATCAAGGCGGTGTATGACACAGGATACCGATGCAATAAGAGACAGGTTCATCGAGGGAATGGGCAGGATCAGCAAGTTCTGGGGATTCAGCAGGCTCATGGGTCAGCTCTACGGCCTGCTCTATCTCAACAGCGAGCCGATGACTCTCGATCAATTGGCCGAGGGTCTTCTGGTGAGCAAGGGAAGCGTCAGCATAAACATCCGCTCTCTTGAGCGATGGGGGATGGTGGAAAAAGTTTGGGTCAAGGCGGACAGGAAGGACTACTACAGGGCGGAAACCAAATTCATGGACATCGTCACCAAAATACTCAGGGAGCGCGAGAAGATGGAATTCGACAGCGCGCTCAAGACGGTGTCGGAATGTCTGGACGAGGTGAAGGCCCTGCCTGCTTCGGATGAGACAAAGTTTATGGAAAGACGCCTCACGAACATGCACCGTTTCTTCGGTTTCATCGATAAGAGCGTTTTCTCTGCCCTGCATCTGATGCGGAACAAGTTCAAATAATTTTTTTCGAGGGAGCGTTCAATGTATTCTAAACATTCGGAATGATAAGCCCTAACCTGCGAGACCATGATTCCAGGCGAATCTCCCGAACAATCAAGGAGAAGAGCCATGCAAGATAACGAGTTCAACGTCGTCACTGGCGCTTTCAGCTACACCGGCCGACACATAACCGAACGACTCCTTTCCATGGGGAAACGGGTCATCACTCTCACAAACCATCCCGAGGCGAACCCGTTCGGCGACCGGGTCGCGGCTTTCCCTCTCGACTTCGAGCGTCCGGAAAGAATCGTCGAGAGCATGAGAGGCGCAGACACTTTCTACAACACCTACTGGGTGCGCTTTCCGCACGGCAAGGTCACATTCGAGGGCGCCGTCGAGAACTCGAAGACATTGATTCGGGCGGCCACGGAGGCGGGTGTCCGGCGCTTCGTTCACATCAGCATCACCAACGCGTCCCGCGCCCCTTCCCTGCCCTACTTTCGGGGGAAGGCGCTCGTCGAAGAGGCGCTCATTGAGTCGGGTCTGTCCTATGCCATAGTCCGCCCGACGCTCGTCTTCGGGCACGGCGACATTCTGATAAACAACATCGCGTGGATGGTGCGCAGGTTTCCGGTGTTCGCGGTCATCGGCGCGGGCGACTACCGCGTTCGGCCCATTTTCGTGCTTGATGAGGCCAAGACGGCTGTTGATGCGGGACAAAGAGAAGAGAACGTGATCGTGGACGCGGTCGGCCCCGAGGTCTTCACATTCGACGAACTCGTGCGGCTGATCGCCGAGAAGACGCATAGCCGGACCCGAATCATCCACGTGCCGCCGCGTATCGCATATCTGTTGTCCAGGATGATCGGCTGGCTCGTCCGGGACGTCGTCCTCATCTGGGACGAGGTCGAGGGTATCCAGGCCAACCTTCTGGTTACCGACGGAACTTCCACTGGAGAGACGCGACTAAGCGAGTGGTTGGAGGAAAACGCCGCCCGCGTCGGCATCCGATACGCCTCTGAGCTGAAGCGGCACTACGAGTAGTTATCCGTCGCACTTGGCCAAACGGAGGGAATCGAAATGGAGAGCATCATCTTCTTCCTAGCCGGGGTTGTACTGTCGCTGCTCTTTTCAGTCGCGACAATAGCGACGCTCAGAAAGAGCTACAATGAGATTGTCGAGGAACTGTGCGGAACGGCAAAGCGGGCAGGATATTGGATCAGGACCTCGGAAGCCTGCATCGTGTTGGTAACGCTCTTTGCTGCGATCACATTCCACAACTATCGGGGCATCGAACAGCCCGACGCAATCGCTCTGTTCTGGGGCTTGATGCGGCAGGCAACGTGGATTCTGGCGGCCCTATTCACAAGCCTGATTGTGATCTCGCTTGTGATCTTGCGAAGCCTCCCGCATCAGGCGAAGCAGATTCAACTGCCGCCCGCGAGCCCACTTCAGGGGCATTGATTTTGCCTCATTCCGAATCGTCGATGGCCGGCCACGCGTCGCCCCAGGGGACGGGGGGCAGGTTTTCCATCCGGCGTATCTCGTTTATCGTCATGATGCCCGACCGAACGAGACGCTCCTGCACCTGCGATTTTATGTCCTCGTTCTCCTTTAGGGCGTCGATGGCGGAGGTGTCGAACCGCACGAACCATCGCTCGCCCCGCTCGGGCCGGTTGTCGTCGAACATCGGCAGGAGCGAGTTGTTGAGCTTCTGCTCGAGCTTACGCAGCTTCGGGATTATGGTCTTCTGCCAGAACGCGCGGTTCTGATGTTCGGCGTTCGCGTAGTTGGCGTATTCATAGATGCCGACGAGCGCGGGCGGCACCTTGAACACGGCGCAGATTTCCTCGCGGCAGAACTTGCGCTGCTTGAGGAATTCCATGTCGCGCGGACTCAGGCCGATGGGCTTGTACTTCAGGCCTTCCTCGAGCACGGCGATGCGATGTGCGCGCGTCGCACCCTTGTGGCCTTCCTCCCATTGTTTCCTCAGCCGGTTGAATGTCTCGTCGCTCAGAGAAGAGTCGGTCTCGAGCACGCCGCCCGGGTGCGCGCCGTTCTTGAAGAACGCTTTGTTGTATGCGACTGAATACTGGTCGACGATGATGGCGTTGCGGATGGCCGCTATCGGGCCGAGCCCGTAGTATTCATTCGCGGGATTGAAGTATTTAAAGTGGACGACCTCCTCGGCGCTGAGCGAGACACTGCGTCCGTTCACCTCGTAGATGTATCCCTTCACGAAGTCGGCCCTGTCGGGTACTATCTTCACGCGATCGGGGCGCATGGGGTAAATCGCCAGCGGCATGCCTTCGTCGTCTCTCTCGATCTCCCAATAGCAGTTGCCCGAGAGTTCGAGAAACGAGGCCGTCGCCTCCCAAAGGTCGTATGAGGAGACGTGCGGGTTTACATCGGAGAGCAGCCGGGCAAGGCGGCTTTCGGAGACTTCCTCAATAGATTTCGCCGTTTGTCGGTAGGTCTTCAGCGGAGTGCCCGCGACGGCCGTGGCGATCGTGCTCACGCAGGCATACACCCAGACCACCTGGCTGTAGGCTATCGCATAGTCTTCATAATTCTCCGGCCTGTCCTTGCCCAGCCTCTCCTCGAAATCGTTAATGAGTATCTCGCGCACGCGTCGGGCCTTCTCGTAGCCCAGCATCTTGGCGACCCTGTCTATCAGCTTCATCTGCTGCCTCCTCTGGCGGTTTTTCACGTTCAGCGCGATCGGCTCAAGGTTTCCCCGTCCGTGACTCTGGTGCTATGAATACCACCCCGCCAAGAGTCGAGCAACGAACTATTTGTTAACGGAGAAGACAAGAGCCGTAATATCCGCCGAAGCCTCGGTTTAAGCCGCTAACTCTGTTATAATGAGTGGGCGCTGATTCAAAGTCACTATGGAAAAAAGGAGAACGACATGAGTGAAGATAAGGAAAAGATTGAAAGGCTCCGAAAGGATGTCTTTCTCGCCTGGGGCAACCGCGCTCTGGTCTATACGGCGATTTTAAACGAGCTTCGGAAAGAACTCGGAGAGGAAAGGGCAAGCGCGCTCTTTAAACGTGCGATATTCAATCATGGCGTCAACATGGCGAGAATGGTCAATCCACCCGACACCATCGAGGAATTCAAGAACTGGCTGCTGGCCTCTCTGCCCGATGACGGGGCGATGCTGCAACCCGAGGTGCTGTGCTGCAACGAGGAAGCTCTGGACATTAAGTTTCGCCGATGTCCTCTCAAGGAAGCGTGGCGGATGTTCAATCTCAGCGAGGAAGAGGTTGCCGACATGTGTAAACACGCCGACTCCTTTGATCGCGGTTTTTTCGGAAGCAAGTTCGACTATTCGATGGACCTGTGGTCGGAGCAACAGGACGATTCCTGCATCCTCCATTTTCGGCCCAAGAAGGAGAAGGACAACAATTCGAAATGACATCTGATTGAGCACAGTGACCGAAAGGCGGCTGCAATGTCTGCAAAACCTACGACGCACAATAGCGCTCAGACTTGACACGCTCGACAATTTCGTGTATTGTCTGATTGTTCATCTTGTGGAAGGTGGCTTTTTCTTATTCCAGCATATTCCGATAATCGCAAGCCACCTCTTATTTCGAACATACGCTCATCCCAACAGCTTCGCGTCGGTGTGCCTGTTTTCTTCATTCATTTCCCGAGAGCCAATGTCGTATAGTGTCTTTGT
Organism: uncultured bacterium; assembly: GCA_964607485.1. Taxonomy (GTDB): domain Bacteria; phylum Abyssobacteria; class SURF-5; order SURF-5; family SURF-5; genus CAZSKP01. Next base: position 12,071 of record CAZSKP010000052.1, read on the forward strand.
GCGCCTTTGTGTAAGGCATTCATAGCGGGCACGATGACTCCCGAGGGGGAATCTTATCAATAGGAGAGGGGAAAAGGGGGCGGCGGTAAACCGTGCAATTCAGAAAAGGCAAGAAGCGAATCCTTGTGGCGGACGATGATGAGGATTTTCTGAGCGCCATACGGGCCGTGCTCGAGTTCGGTGGATTCAGGGTTGACACGGCGGAAGACGGTGAGAAAGCCCTAAAAGAGATTAAGAGACACAAGTACGATTTGTTGATTCTCGATGTGATCATGCCGAGAATCGACGGGGTCAAGCTGTTTCAGATGGCCAGGAAGAGTAAGAAATACAGGGACGTTCCCGTTTTATTCGTATCTGGCTATCCGGTGATGACCGAGCTTGAAGAACGGAAAAGAGAAATAGTCAACAAAGCCGAGGCGTACATACAAAAGCCTTTTAAGACAAAGGAGTTCCTCGAGACGGCTCGGAAGCTGTTGGGAGAATAGCTTGCCGCAAGCGAGCTTTGCCCGCTCCTGTCGCAATTCGCGAGGGAATGGTACAATAAATGATGTCCGGTGAAAATGGCGCGAAGCCTATTTTCGCTCAGACGTTTCCGACTGGATCGCGGAGGAGAGAAATTATGTTGCGCACGCTGACCAGAGCCTTCATACTCGTGTTCCTTTTGCCGCTTCCACTATTTGCCCAGAGCTCGGAAGAAGCCCAAAACGAGCTCCATCGGCTAAACATCCCCTACAATACTGAAGAATTCATAAATCGGGCAAAAGAGGGCGACGTTGTTGTCGTGGACTTGTTCTTAACCGCGGGAATGGCCGCGGACGCGAGAGAGGAAGACGGCTGGACAGCCTTGATAGCCGCAGCGTCGAAGGGACACATTGACACCGTGAAGGCCTTGCTGCAGCGGGGCGCCGACGTAAATGCGAAGGACAAATACGGAATCACGGCGCTGATTCCCGCAGCGCTTGGCGGCCATGCCGAGACCGTCAAGGTTTTGCTCGACAGGGGCGCCGACGCGAACGCGAGGGCCGGAAGCGGCCGGACTGCGTTGATGTTTGCGGCGTCGAGAGGCCATGCCGAGACCGTCAAGGCTTTGCTTGAAAAGGGCGCCGACGTAAACGGGAAGGACGAAAATGGCGAAACGGCGCTGATTCTCGCTGCCATGGGAGGCTACGCTGAGATCGTCAAGGCCCTGCTGGACGAGGGCGCCGACGTGAATGCGAGAGACCTCCGCGGCGTGACGGCATTGACATTTGCGGCAGACAGAGGCGATGCCGAAACCATGAAGATTCTACTTGAGAAAGGCGCCGAATCGAATGCCCGAGACGCCTATCAGCACACTCCGTTGATGCACGCGGCTTCGGGGGGTCACACCAAAGCCGTAAAGCTCCTGTTAGACAAAGGCGCAGAAGTGAATGCGAAGGACGAGGACTATCGGACCGCCTTGATGTTCGCGGCCATGGGAGGCCGCAACGAAGCCGTCAAGTTATTGCTGGACCGAGGGGCTGAAGTGAATGCTGTAGATGAATTCTGCCAGACAGCCCTGCTGTTGGCGACAAAAGGGGGACATGCCGAAGTGGTGAAAACGCTGTTGGATAAGGGTGCCAATGTCACTATTTCGGACAAGTTCAACACGACAGCCCTGTTCTGCGCCACGGAGAAAGGATACTCGGACATCGTTCACTTGCTCGAGGAGGGGGGCGCGAAAAAATGACAGACTCGCCCGATGACATTTCGGTCACTACGCAGGAGCATCCCGCATCGTGTCTCTCTATCATATCTCTCCCCTTCGCAACAGTTCGCCGGAAAAGTCAAGAGGAGCTTTCGTTCACTTCCCGCTCTTTGCAGCGCCGAACCTGAACCTTAACGGTTCCGCAAAAGCGGCATAGACGACCCTCCGTCCCACGGGCGCGAGTCCGGGACCGGCGGCGCCGGAGGGCCTTATTTCGGCCCTCAGGCGGAAGGTTTTCTTCGGAAACAGGACTCTCAACGGAGCGGGAATCTTGAAAACCAGGGAGATGTCGCCGTCCAGCTCGGCTTCCGTGGGGAGCAACAGATGCGCGCCGAACGAGCTGAGCGAGAGCGTCGTCGTTTCGCCCTCCCATCTGGAGCCTTTTCGCGTGATGCCGGCCACCCGACAGGGAACGTGAAGGTTCATTTCGAAGACGACCTTTTCCTCATCCCCTTTCTTGACATTTTCTGCAGTCGTGGCCGTTCCATTGAAGCCGTTTCTGTGCGCCCCTCTGATTCGGGGCAAGACGTTTGAGAGTAACATGGCTGAATCACCGCCTCGCGGTTGTGCAACGACGAATGGGAACAACACCTCTTTATAGGGCACGTTCTGTGCCAAAGGGCGGTTCACCGAGGGGAATACTCATAAACATTGTTATTACATGGAGATAGGCTTGTCGGAGGAGTGCAGTTCCATTCGCCGCGTGGACCTGCGCCTGTCTGTTCGCAGACTTGGCCTGTGGCATTTTCATCAAGACGGAGGGAAGAGAGGCAGCCGGGTCTTTGCCGTCGCGGCGAAAGGAAACGAGCTAGACGGGGGGAGAAAGGTCAAATTCATCAAGGCGAAATTTTCCTTTTGCGCTGCGCAGAATCGACAGACGCGCCCTGCCCATGTGACCCGATTCAAGGGTGGGACCATGGTTCTCGCAGAAGACCCAGATGAGCGCCATGAAGAGGAGGCAGTGCCCGACGATCAATACATGCTTCGAATTACCGTCCCCGAGTGTGCGCAGGAACTTCCTCAACCGTTTTTCAGCGTCCGCGAGAGTTTCCCCACCGCTGAATCCGTTCTGCGGGAAACCTCTTTCCCAGAGGTTCAGCACACTGTCGAACGCGAGTCTGTATTCGGGATCGTCCTGCGGTTTCCCTTCGAGGTTGCCGACGTCGATTTCGGCCAGCGCGCCCGTCAGAACGGGCTTCAGGTTTAGGGGTTCGCATACGATTTCGGCCGTCTGTCTCGCGCGTAGCAGCGAGCTCGCATAGGCGGCCGATATGGGGAAACGCTTCAGCCACCCCGCCAAGCTTTGAGCCTGCCGGACTCCGTCCGCCGACAGCGGAGCGTCTATTCTGTGCGAGGCAAACACGTTGTCCACATTGGCCGTGCTCTCCCCGTGTCGAAGGAGGTAAAGCGTGACGTCGGACATCTGCACCAAATCGATTCCTTGCGATGCGGCTCTGAGCGGCACAGGCAGGCAATCGGCGGCGGCGCCGGTCATGCCTGCAAAGGTTTGCCGATTTCGACGACCTTGGGGCCGACCAATCTGGCATAGACCTCGTATCTTATGCGCATGGTCTCAGTGTGAGAGCCTGCGTTGAACACAATTTCCGACGTGTCGGCGAGACCCTTGTCAACGTATACGGGCAGATCGTAGAGGTTCCCGAACGGCGATTCCGCGCCGAGTTCGATTCCCGGAAAAAGCTTCTCCATTTCCGCTTCAGATGCCAGCTTGACTTGCTTGCAACCGAGTGCTTTCTTGAGACGATTGAAGTCCACCATGACCGGCGCCTGAAGCACAAGCAGCGCGTACTTTCCATCGCAATTGCAGACGACGGTTTTGGCCACTTGCCAGCCGGTGACTTCCTGGGCTGCCGCCACCTCCTGGGCTGTGTATGCCGCCTTATGCGTCATCACCCTGTAGCTGACTTTGTTCGCGTCGAGAAACTCTTTCAGCCTTTTCGAGACCGTCATTGAACCCACCTCCCCACCGTTGTTGGGAAACCGAGCACTCAGGGCGAGTTTACCAGATTTCCTGAGAATCGGCAACACCCACGACGGCGTAGTTGGGCGGGTCTTCGGAAGTGTCAATGATGGGACCCTCGGCAGGAGGAGCGGCCCCGCCTTGGATCATTCGGACCTTGGGGAGAAAAGAGTTGTCCTCGTTCGGTTCGACGACGACGGCCGTCTCGCCGTTTCTCAGCCGAACGATACTGCCGGGCGGAAAAACCCCGATCGTATTCAAGAGAAGCTTCACCAGAAGCGGGTCGAACTGGCTGCCTGCGCCTTCTATCAGGTCGCTGACCGCCTGGTTCACGCTATGAGCGGGGCGATAGCTGCGATTGGAGGTCATGGCTTCATAGAAATCGGCGATGCCCACTATGCGCGAAAGCGCGTGCGGATGTTGCTTTCCCTTTATAGTGGGGTATCCCGACAGGTCGTAACCCGCGTGATGTTCCAGCGCGGCTAGGACGGGCAGTTCGCCGAAGGTCTCATTCCGCATGAGTATCTGGGCGCCCTCGATCGGGTGGCGCCTCATCACAAGCCATTCATTCTCGTTCAATCTTCCCGGTTTGTCAATCAGTTCGCGCGGAACCTTGAGCTTTCCTATGTCGTGCAAGAGTCCGCCGATGCCCACGATCTTCGTCAATTTCTCATCCAGCGAGAGCTTGCTCGCGATGAGAAGGGAGGTGATAGCAACGTTGACGGAATGATGGAACAGGTATTCATCGTAATTCTTGATGCTCACGATTCCCATCACCGCGTCACGGTCATCCATGAAATCCCCCAGAAGCCTGGAAACCACCGCTTGCAGAGCGTTCGCGTTGAGAGGCCGGTTCGCCAAGACATCGTGTTCGACCGATTCCATGCACTCAAGGGCTCCCTCGTATGACGACCGGGCGACGAGCGAGCCCTCATCCTCTTCCACGACCTCGTACACGTCCTCTGCAAGGTCGAGAGCAACGAGCTTCTCGAAATTGACTCCTGTGACACCTTCCTCCTTCATCCGGGCCTTCAACGATTCCTCGCTTAAGTCGGCCTCTTTTTTCCCGTTTATCAGCGAGAAGAAGAGGGCAAGCGATTCGGGAGTGACTCCCGGCTCGAGCGAGAGGCTGTTCACACCCCGCTGCATCAGCAGCTTGACGAAGTCGGAATACTTGAGACTCTCCTCACGGAGCTGTTGCTTCTCAACGTATATCTCAGAGTTCACGATGTTGAAGCTTATGCGCCGACGGTCCGCAAAAAGGGACTCTGACATTTCGCATATCCGCGTGGCGGGTTCGATGACGGACGGATGCTTTGGGGGGTAAATGCCGACATTCTTGTCTAACGCCACCATGTTGGCAATCATCTCGCGCGCGAGACGGAGCAGGTTTTCAATGTCGGGCATGAACGTTATCCTCTCTCGACGCTCCCGAGCGCGGTAGCCGCGGCGTCCCTTATCAGAGCCGCCTTTCTGCGCCTGAAAAAGCTCCGAGTTTGACTGAGTCTCTCGAGCAGGGCTGCCGCCGATTCCGAACCGATGTTTCCCACCGCTTCTATCGCCAGCCTCAGGATCTCATCATCTTTCTTCCATTTTCCCTTTTCGTCCAGGAGTCGTTCCAACGCAGGCATCGCCTGTTCCGCCTCTATCGCTGCAACCCATCCGAGGGCGGCCTTGCACATACTGGCGTCCCCGTCGTTCAGGCTGTTGCACAGCAGCTCGACCGCCTCATCGGTCCTTATCGAAGCGAGGGCTTTAAGAGCTTCTTTCCTGACGCGCACATCCTCATGCGACAAGGCTCTTCGCAGGTGGGGAACGCAGCCGGCTTTTCCCGTCTGGCCAAGTATCGAGACGGCATTGCGCACCACATACCACTTCGGATGGTCGATCTTGTCGGCCACTGCTCCTATGGCCTTGTCGCCGATCTGGGACAGGGCCTGGCATATGAGGAGCCTCACGTGACGAGATTCTTCGGTTTCCAGAGACCGAATCAGTGCGGCAAGGGCGGGAGCTCCGAGAGCGTCAAAGTACTTGACAAGCCTTTCAAAATCGGCGCTCTCCTTGTTTAACTCCCGGAATACAGCTACCAGTTGTCCCATCTTCTGGTCACCAAGGTACTCCTCAACGGTGTTTCTCATCGGCTCCAACTGCATTTTCGAAAAGACCTGCTTTTTCTGTTCGAGTTCCGCCAGGAGTCCTTTGAGCAGAACCGCCGCGCTCTCATACTTGCGCTCTTCAAGGAAATGGTCCATGTAAGACCTGGCGCGCGCCAGGAGCGCCGTGTGACTCACCGGGGCCTTTTCGTGGGAGAGGAGCTCCAAGAGAGCAGGAACCATGACGTCAGCGGCGACGGCCTCGAATTCTTCGGCAACTTCCCTGATCAATCTGCTCCGCTCGTCGTCAAGGAACAATATCTTTTCCGGTGGATATCCCTCTATTCTGGGGACAGCGTCCTGGGGGGAGACGACTCTTCGGTCGGGCGTTATCGCGGTCTCGGGCTCGGCTTCCTCTACCGTCAGGACAGCTTCGACCTCGGGGCTTAGCATGTCGCTTTCTCTCAGCTTATTCCTCAGTGTTTCGGCAAGCGCCAATCTTTCGGTCTGGCTGAGTTCGAGGTTGCCAAAGTAGCTCTGCATCAACGATGCCGCGCCTCCGCTGACTTCGAAATTTTCCAGCAACGCGCTCGCCAGTTGCGAAGTCGGGAATCGGCTCAGAATGCCCGACTCGATGCTTTTCAGAGCCAGATGGGGCACGAGCCCTTTGCTGACCAGTTCGGTCCTGATGTTGGCAGACAGACCAAGCACCGAAACGGCAAGATTCTTCAGCAGATGAGCGCGCTCATCGTTCGAGGGCAGCGACGCTATGGCTGTGCCGATCGTGCTCAGGATTTTCAGCAGACGCTCCACACGACCGAGCGGGTCAACCTCCTGCTCCAGCTTCTCCAGTTGTATCGCGAACTTCTCCAAGAGGCGCGCGAACAGTTCGGGATTCCGAAGCAGCGCGCGGAGGCGTTTCAGGCTTTCGAGATCCCCTTCTTCAAGACGCACAAACATGCGACTGAAGTTTTCGGGGATCTCTAATTGTTCAACGGCGAGCTCGATTTCGTCGAGAGCCTCTATCTCGGGCAACACCTCGTCGCTGACTGAAAGCCCGTGTCCGTCAACGATCGTCAGCTCGCCCGTCTCTTCCACGACAGCATGAGTGATGCCCTTGCTTTTGGCGAGCTTCTCGATTCCGCCGGCTTCCGCGATCTGTTCGACCTTCATGTTGACAGTTTCGAGCAGGCTCCTCATCTGCTCGAACGGGATGCCTGAGTCAAGCAAGATTTTCCGAATTCCGCGCTTGTACAGAGAAAGGCAGAAATTTTTTATTCTCGAATCCTTTGGCCCTACTTCGATCCCGCCTACCGAGAGCCGGTCCTTCTCTGCAATGATTTCCACCACGCTTTCCGGCGAGCAATCCTTCCTCGAAAGCTCGAGCACTTTCTCAATCGAGTCAGTAACAACGGGGTTGTCGGCGGGATACAGAAGCAAGTCTTTCTTGGCCTTGATAAAGGAGTTGACGAAGGCCTCAGCTCTCAGCGCGGCGTCCGTTTTTGAGCAGGTTTCGGGCGCAGAAGTCGAGTCGTTATCCGTATTCTTTGCCTGAGTGAGCCCCATAAATTGTGTCCCCTCATGCAGCTTCCGAGAGTATCATGAGAGTCCCTATGTTGCCTTCTGGCAGATAGTTATGGGCTCAGCAGCGCAGGGTGTGCGTTGCCGATTCCTTGGCTCGCCAGAAAAGTTCGTTGACGTGTCCGACCTCGACCTGTACAATGCTTGCACGAATTATGCCAGTTTCAGGCACTCCGGCTCGTTTTCGCCCGAATCCGCTCGACAGAAGACCGTGGGATTGGTCTTCCTCGAGGCCGATGGGATCGTGGCGAACTCGGACCAGGACTGGATGATGGAGGAACACTTTGCGGAGGAAGTTGAATTGACGCTCCCGAGGGAAAGGCTTTCGCGGAAGACGCTTGTAGGCTACGGGTCTTCCATGATCGGCCTGAACGGAATGTCGACAATGATAAGCGTCCACCTGCTTTTCTTCTATACCGACCTTGTGCTTGTGGCCTCGACGGTGGTGGGCGTCGTGATGGCGATTGCGCAGGTGTGGGATGCGCTGACCGACCCGATACTGGGTTATATTTCGGATCATACTCGGTGGAAATGGGGCAGACGCAGGCCTTACATCTTGTTGGGCTCAGTCCCCGCCGCGTTGTTCTTCTTCATCCTGTTTTCGCCCCCGGCAGCCCTTTCCGCCGATGGGGCCTCCGTCTTCTTTGCGGTCGCCTTCATCCTTTTCTTTACCTTCCGCACGGTATGGGAGACGCCCTATTTCGCGCTGGCTCCGGAACTCACGCTGGACTATGATGAGAGAACCCGGCTGTCGGCTTATCAACAGGTATTTGCCACCGTGGGAGATATTCTCGGCACGATGGCGCCCGTGATTCTGGTCGGCATCTTCTCGACCCAGAGGAAAGACTACTCGTTTCTCGGGCTGCTCGTGGCGATCCTGGCGGTCGGCTCAGCCATCTCGACGTATCTGGGCACACGCGAGAATCCGGCGCTCTCGAAGAAATCAAGGCTTCCGCTGAAGCAATCGCTTCTGACCACGCTGCGCAATCGCCCGTACCGTATCCTGGTGCTTACTTCCACCTGCACGTCGATATCCAACTTCACCACTATCGCCGTGGTACGCTACTTGATCAAGTACTGGCTCCACCGGGAATACATGGAGAAATACTTCTTCGCCGCATTCTTTGTCGGGGTGTTCATCTCGATACCGTTGTGGATAAGGATAACGAATCGAATCGGCAAGAAGGCCGCCTATATTGTGACGATGCTTGTCTACTGCGTGCTTTTGTGGCTCATATTGATAGTAAACCCGGACGATTACCTCATCTTCGGTCTCGCCATGGTAGTTGCCGGCGCCTTCAACATCGCATTGTGGCTGATTCCCGGCTCCATCGTTCCCGACATTATCGAGTGGGACCAGCTTGAGGTGGGAGAACGGCGCGAGGGCGCGTTTTACGGCATCTGGACGCTCATCCGGAAAGGGGCCGTCGGGGGAGCATTCATCATCATCGGCTTCCTTCTCGACTATGTCGGATACTTGCCCAACGCCGAGCAGACCGACCGCGCGTTGCTGGGAATCAAACTGTTGTTCGGCCCCATACCGAGCGTGCTCCTCATCATCGGCGTGATAATCTTCCTCAAGTTTCCCATCACGAAAGAGGTGCATCAAGAAATACTCCGAAAGATAGAAGGCCGTTGAAACTCCTCCCACGTTCCTGCTTGACGGAGTGGGAGCTTCATGGTATGTTCTCTCTCATGTCGGGGATACGAGGAATGAAACCGGGACTTCACACCGGAAAGGCGGATACAAAGGCAATCCTGCGTGCTGCCGCGCCTTACATCGTCCTGCTCATCCCCATCCTGCTGATTTATCTGAACGCGCTGCCCAACGACTTTGTCTGGGATGATGACATCCTGATAGTGGACAACTATCTCGTCAGGAGCTGGCGCCATCTGCCGACGATCTTCACGCAATCGTTCTTTCACATGGAATCTCAGGGGATGCCCGCGGGAAATTATTATCGGCCGTTCATATTGCTTTCCTTCCTGATCGAGCATTCGTTGTGGGGATTGCGTCCCGCAGGCTATCATCTCACCAATGTCCTGCTACATTGCTCGAACGTTCTCCTTTTCTTCCATTTCTTTACCCGGATTTTTCAGGACAAGAGAGCCGGGTTCCTGGCCGGGCTCTTCTACGGGACGAATCCCGTCCATACCACCGCGGTGAGCTTCATCGGAGGACGCACCGATTCGTTTGCCGCCTTCTTCTTCCTGATCAGCCTGGTGTTGTATCAGCGGTTCCGACGGCCGGTGGATGGCGGAAGGACTCGACAACTGGCCGGTGCGCTCATCTTCTTCTGCCTGTCCCTCTTGTGTAAAGAGAGCGCCGTTATGTTGCCGCTCATCGTGGTGCTGTATGACATCTGCCTGACCGACCGGTTCAGAAAGGGCCGCTTCGAGTGGAGGTCGCTGGGCGTTTATGCGCCCTTTGCTGCGATTTGGGCCGGTTATTTCTGCCTCAGACGTTTCGTGGTACAGGAGAATCTCGACTTCGTCATTCATTCGCCTTCGGACCTTCTGTACCGGCTCGCGACGATCATTAAGGCCATAGCGTATTATTGGAAGCTCCTCCTTCTTCCCATTCATCTAAGCACCGAACGCGCCGTTGAAGTGGTTCATTCCCTCGGTTCGCCGCTGTTTCTGTTCAGCCTGGCGGCTATGGGTGTGTTCTTTGGCTTGATGGTTTACTGGTGGCGTTCAGACAGGCGACGCTTCTTCTGTTCGATGTGGTTCTTCATCACGCTCCTTCCGGCCTCGAATATAGTGCCTGTGTTTCCCTCCATTGCCTCGTCTCATCTGTATGCGGCCGAGCAGCTCATGTATGTTCCGTCGATGGGGCTCTTCATGCTGGCGGCGTCGTTCCTTCCAATCGCACGGGGCAATGCGGCCAGTTCCCGGCGTACGCGCCTGACAGCGCATTTGTGTTTGGCGGTGAGCCTTGCGGTCGTCTTTGAGTTTTCGGTCCTGACGATACGTCGCAATACTGACTGGCGAGATAACCTTACGTTCTACGAGAGAACATTGTCGCGGGACCCAACCAGCGTGCGCATCATGAACAACCTGGGCATTCTCTACACGGAGCAGGGGCAGTATCAAAAGGCGCTGGAGCTGTTTGAATCGGCGCTGAAGGTGCGGCCCGACTCTGTCAGCGTGTACAACAACATCGCGGCCGTTTACGAAGAACTTGGTCTTAGGAATCAGGCCGAGGCCGCCTATCGGGAGGTCCTCTCGCTCGATGAAAAGAACATCCGGGCCCGGCTGGGGATGGGAAAGCTCTTGGTGGAAGCCGGGCGCATCGAGGAGGCGAAGAGAGAGTTCTCGCTTCTCACCGGATGGTATCCGAAGCTCTCGGCGGCGCATCATGAACTGGGCCGCCTGCTCATGGCGCAGGGGAAAGATCAGGAAGCGCTCGCGGAGTTTCAGGCGGCTCTCGAGAACTCCCCAAGCCCCGACGTCGTCCTCAATTCGATAGGAATTATCTATGCCAGGCAGGACGACCTCGAGCAGGCGTCCCGCTACTTCAAGCTGGCGCTGGAGGCAAACCCCGATTCGTACCAGGCCAACGTGAACCTGGGCAACATCTATTTCGTGCAGGGTCTCGACGAGAAAGCGCTCGAGCAATACGAAGCGGCGTTAAGGAAGGGACTTCGTCTGCCCGCGATTCAGCAGCGCGTCACCGACCTCCGCGCCCGACTATCGCAAGGAGGCGAATAGGAGAACGCAGACGCATTCAGAGCTGTGAGTGAGAAGTTCCCGTCGCTGCCGTTTTCTTCTTTGGAGTGAGACGTCGTCGTTCGGTCAATCGCCAGACGCGCCGGCGCTCTCTTTTATCAGGTGGCGGGCGATGACGTTTCGCTGAATCTGGTTGGTGCCCTCGTATATCTGCGTTATCTTGGCGTCGCGCATCATCTTCTCGACGGGATACTCCTTCATGTAACCGTAGCCGCCCATGATCTGCACGGCGTCGGTTGTCACGCGCATCGCCATGTCGGAGGCGAACACCTTCGCCATCGCCGACTCTTTCGAGACATTCGTCAAGCCGCCGTCTATCATCCTTGCGGTCGCATACACAAGCGCGCGGGCGGCCTCTATCTGTGTGGCCATGTCGGCGAGCATGTGCTGTATCGCCTGGAATGAAGTTATCGAGGCGCCGAACTGCTTGCGCTCGCGCGCGTAGGCTATTGCCTCGTCGAATGCTCCCTGCGCCAGGCCGACGGCCTGAGCGCCGATGCCGGGCCGGGTGTTGTCGAGCGTTTTCATGGCTACTATGAAGCCCATGCCCTCGCGGCCGAGCACGTTCTTCTTGGAGACGCGGCAGTCCTCGAAGAAAATCTCGCGCTGGAGCGACGCGCGGATGCCCATCTTGTTTTCCTTTCGGCCGAACGTCATTCCGGGCGTGTCCTTTTCGACGATAATGGCGGTCGCGCCCCGGCTGCCCCGGCTCTTGTCGGTCATGGCGAATATCGTGTAGATCTGCGCCTCGCCGGCATTGGTGATCCACTGTTTCCGTCCGTTGAGAACATAGAAATCGCCGTCCGAGACCGCCGTCGTCTCGATGGCCCCGGCATCGCTCCCGGCGTTCGCCTCAGTCAGCCCGAAGGCGGCGAGCGCCTTGCCCGAGGCCACGGCGGGCAGATATCTTTCCCTCTGCTCATCGGTTCCGGCCAGAAGGATCGGAAACGAACCGAGCGCGGTCGCAGCATACGTGGCGCACACGCCCGCGCAGACGCGGGCTATCTCCTCGACGGCCAGACACAGCCCCAGGCAGCCGTCTCCGGTGCCGCCATATTGCTCGGGGATAAAGATTCCGCAGAGGTTTGCGCGTGCGAGCTCGTCGAGTATCTCGCGGGGGAAATCGGATGTTTCGTCGAGCTTGGCGCGGGCGGGCCGGATCTTTTCGACCGCAATTTTCCGGGCCAGGTCGCGAATCGCCGTCTGTTTCTCCGTCAGAAAATAATCCATCCCTTAAGCTCCGGTTTGTCCGAGGGTCTACTGTTGCAGCTTCTTCAGGGCTTCGCACGCGGCCTTCTGCTGGGCCTCTTTCTTGTTTCGACCCTGGCCCGTGGCATAGGGCTCGTCCTCGATGGTAAGCAGAACTTCATACGTGCGTTCGTGAGGAGGCCCCGATTCGTTCAGGACGGTGTACTTGGGAAGAGTCTGGAAACGCGACTGTGTTATTTCCTGAAGTATGGATTTGTAATCCATCTTGTGCTGGTCGTGGTCGAGGCTCTCGATCTCCTCACTGAAAAGCCTTATGACGAATTTGCGGGCCGCCTTCAGGCCGCCGTCGAGATAGACGGCGCCGATGATAGCCTCCATCGCATCGGCGAGCAGCGAGTTTCGCTTGCGTCCGCCGCCCAGTTCCTCCCCCTTTCCGAGTCGAATATAGGGAGCTATGCCCACCTTCTTGGCCACTTTGGCGAGCGTCGTCTTGCTCACGACCGCCGCGCGCAATTTCGTCAGTTGGCCTTCGTAGTACATAGGGTAGGTGTCGAACAGCTCGTGGCTGACGACGAGCTCGAGGACGGCGTCGCCGAGGAATTCGAGCTTCTCGTAGTGTGCGCGTCTTTGGTCGGGCAGTTCGTTGACGAAGGAGGAATGAGAAAGAGCCTGGTCGAGCAATCCAAGCCGTCTGAAACGCACGTGCAGCGATTTTTCGAGTTCCCTGAGCGCCTTGCGCCTCGCCGGCTCCATCACGTATGAATACCGATGACTATTCGTATTTCTTGAAGATAAGGGTTGCATTGGTTCCACCGAATCCGAACGAGTTGCTCATGGCATAATCCACCTTCATTTCACGAGCGACGTTCGGAACATAGTCAAGATCACACTCGGGGTCGGGTTCCTCGTAGTTGATGGTAGGGGGAACGACATCATCTCTTATGGACAGGAGAGAGGCTATCGCCTCGACCCCGCCGGCGGCTCCGAGGAGGTGCCCCATGTGCGACTTTGTAGAGCTGATGACCAGTTTTCTTGCATGCCCGCCGAACACTTCCTTCACCGCCTCCGTCTCAAGCTTGTCGTTCAGGGGAGTGGAGGTGCCGTGCGCGTTGATGTAAGAGATGGCTTCGGGAGAGATGCGCCCGCTCCGCAGCGCCGCACGCATCGACCGGGCGGCGCCGTCGCCGTCCGGGGAGGGGGCGGTGATGTGGTATGCGTCGGCGGACATTCCGTATCCCACGACCTCCCCAAGTATGTTCGCGCCCCTTTTGCGGGCATGCTCGAGCTCTTCGAGCATCACGATCCCAGCTCCCTCGCTCATGACGAATCCGTCGCGTGTCCGGTCGAACGGCCTGCTGGCGCGTTCAGGCTCATCATTGCGCGAGGTGGTCAGAGCTCGCATCGCACAAAATCCGGCAAACCCGATGGGAATCAGCGCGGCCTCGCTTCCTCCCGCCAGGATGATGTCGGCCTCGTCTCGCTCGATGATGCGGTAGGCGTCGCCGATGGCGTGTGTGCCCGTGGCGCATGCGGTGCTCACGGCGGTGTTGGGTCCCTTAAGCCCGAACGTCATGGCGACGAGACCCGAGGCCATGTTGATGATAAGCATGGGGATGAAGAACGGGCTCAGCCTTTTCGGTCCTCGTTCGAGAAGCACTAGGTGTTGGTCTTGCATAACGCCCATGCCGCCGACGCCCGAGCCGATTATCACGCCGAACCTGTCGCGGTCGATTCTGTCGAGGTCGATGCCTGAACTCTCGATGGCCATCTTGCTCGCCGCGAGAGCGAACTGGGCGAACCGGTCCGTGCGCCGGGCTTCCTTCGTGGAGAAATGCTCCTCCGGATTAAAGTCCTCCACCATTCCCGCGACCTTGGAGGGATACTCGGACACATCGAAGTAGCTCAGGCGCTTTACGCCCGAACGGCCGCTCTTGAGCGACTCCCAGAATTTGTCCAAGCTGTTGCCCACGGGCGAAATCACGCCGGCGCCCGTTGCTACGACACGTCTCAGCATCGATGTTACGTCTCCCCTTCCGACGACGGCAGGCAGACTTAAGAAAGCCTAGAGGCTCTTTATGAAATCTATTGCGTTTCGAACCGTCAGGATTTTCTCCG
>CAZSKP010000053.1:0-26487 GCA_964607485.1 uncultured bacterium
GGAAATCGCGGGACCGGAACAAATGTCGTTCGACGAGCTGCTCGACCGGATGGCCGACGTATTGAATCTTGCGCCGAGGCTGAAGCTGCATATTCCCGTAGGCGTCGTGAAGCCGTTCGCCCAACTCATGGAGGCGATTCTGCCCAGGCCCCCGCTCACGACCGACCAACTGAAGATGCTTTCCATAGACAACGTGACGAACTCGAACGCCCTCACCGAAGTCTTCGGCGTCGAGCCGCGCTCATTCCGCGATACCGCTGGCGAGTACTGGAAAAAGTAGGATCGCTGTAAGAACCGCTCCCGCGAATATCGAATCCGCCCGCCCTATCGAAAAAAGTATTCCGGTGTTGCCAACTCCGTGTACTGAAGCGTCGGAGAATTCTCTTAATTCATATAACCTAACGCCCTCAGGTTATCAATCAGCTCTCCGTCAATTTCTTTCTTCGTGTGCTCGACCGGTTCGTAATTTTGCCTCAAGGCCTTGCCAATAGAAAGAGATTCTTGCAGTTGTTCTTCGAGCATTCCATGGTATTTCTCAGCCAGTTCCCGATTCTCTCCACAAATGTCATGCTTCTCACCGGGGTCTTTTCTGAGGTCAAAGAGCTCATGTCGACGAATGCCGCGGAAAGTGTACATGTGTATCTCGTTCGGCTTCTCTATCCATATGTATTTGTACCCATCCTTGCGGATCGACCTTCGCTCCGGACCGACCACCGTGGACTCGCTTATGGCCGGCGGGTCCTCGTCCCTTTCGCCGGTTCGCATCAGCTCCAGTAGGCTGGTTCCCTGCACAGGGCCGTCATATGTTACGTTCAGAATATCCAGAATTGTCGGCATGATGTCGATGAGCCGAACCTGATTTTCCACAGTCTTTTTCTTTGCCTCCAGACCGGGCACATAAAAGATCAGGGGAACGTGAACCAGTTCGTCATAGAGGGAATGAGCGTGGTCTACATCGGAGAGCTGCGGAATAATCTGCTTGGTGTATGGCGGAATGATGTCCGCTTCCCGGTAGTGATCGTAGAAGTCCTCTCCATGATCGCTGAGGAAAATGATTATCGTATTCGACATGAGGCCCAATGAACGAAGCTTCTCCATCAGTTCCCCGAAGCAGGAATCGGCATATCTGATGTCCCCGTCATAGAGCGCCTTCCTGTGTTCAATCAGGCTGTCAGTAACCTTTTCAGAAACGAAGAAGGTGTGCTCATATGGAATATGACACTCAAACGTATGCAAGAACATGAAGAACTTTGTGTCGCCATTTTCCTCCAGCCACTTGGTGGCTTCGCCGAATATCTTCTTCGAATCATATTCATAAGTCCACTGCCGTTCGGGAGACAGGATTTCCATTATGCTCAGGTATTCCTTATACATATTGAAGCCGTTCCCGAACCCGAACTCTGAGCTGACGTAGCCTCCGTTCGTAATGCCGATGGTGTAATACCCGTTCTTCCTCAGTGCTCCAGCCAGCGTCTTATGAGAATACAGGAAATGATAATATTCGCTCCATCCATCGTTTTGATGAACCGTAGGGTAGTCGTTGTTCTGATGAGCCGAAGGATAAAGCGAGGTGAACAAGCTGTAATGTGCGGGAATCGTCCAGCACGATGGACTGATCGCCTGGGTAAACAGAATGCCTTGTTGAGCGAACTTATCGACGTTTGGGCTGGTGTCGCGCTCATATCCATAGCAGCCCAGGTGATCCGCTCGGAGCGTATCGAAGGAAACGAGGATCACGTTGAACTCGCCCGGCCTTCTCTTGTTGCGCACACTGGGAACCAGAAATGCGAAATCTCTGTACGGCTCGTATCCTTTTGCCTCGCCTCGTTCCTCCTTATCGACTTCGACGGTAATTTCCCGGGGCGTATCCCCTCCGCCAAGCCTGGCGCCATCGATCTCGAAGCTCACCCGTTCGCCGACGGCAACTTTGCGGACCGATTCGAGAAGTATCTCATTTCGCGGCCATTTCTCGCGATACACCCTGAATCGAATCTTTCCCGAAAAGGGAGCATAATAAGAGCTGGTGTCAGCGGTACGAATAAGTCCGACCTCAATCGTCTCCCCCTCCCTTACGGGAACCTCGAACCTCATCCGTTTCTTGCCGACGGGATGAGCCACCTGGAACGTCTGATATGCATGATCTTCCCCATAGACGGGAAAGCGCTCGTAATCGAAAACGACCTTCCGCTCCGGTTGGAACAATCTCCTGATACGATTACGCGAATTGAACAGCGTCAATGCGCCGAGAACGGCCAACAAGACCGCCGGCGCGAGCACCTTGTGACGATTAATGAACGACCTTACTTTTGCGGAGGACATTAAGGAATCAGTCTCGTCTGTTGGTGGGGACCAGATGGCTTAAACTCTTTACACACGTTATCATCCACTCCAAACGTCTCCTCGGGAACGGAAGAGATTATATCACAACTTGGCGGGCGAACGAGACACTCAGGGACACGACCGGACAGGTTGAAAATCTTCCAAGACGATCTCAACGTGTCCTATGGAAGGGGATTTGCTGTGCCCAAATCTGAGACCACCTGCAGAATGCAGGCAGCAAGCTTCTTTCTTATGGAGAGTTATAGAATCAGCCGCCCTCGAACATCCAGCCTTCGTTTTTCATAAACCAATTGCTGCTGTCATTCAGATATTCGAGCGTCTCCTGTAGCAATTCGTAATGCTGCTTCTCCATCAGGGTCAGGTGCTTGAAAGCGTTCCTCTCTATCTCCCCCTTGGACTTCTGTTGGGCCTCGTTGTATAGGTCGTAGCCCCGCTTCTCGAAGTCCAGCGCTATCTTCATCGCTTCGGTATCGCTCGGGTCGGCCTCAGTTCGCTTCCGGGCTTCCTCCCCCGCCTGCTGGAATATCGTCTTGAATCGCTGCCGCATCGGCTGACCGTGCATCTCCTCAAGCACCCGCTCCACCTCTTTGACGCCGGACTTGCTGTATATCTTTCGAAGCAGCTCCGCATGACGCTGCTCGTCCTCGGCAAGTCCCTCGAACGTTTTCTTGCCGAAGGGGTCTTTCGATTTCTCGGCGAACTCGCTGTACATTCGCAAGCCGTCCTCTTCGAGCTGCAATGCGAATTTCACTATGTCTTCCATCTTTTCGGGAAGTTCCGTCATTTACTCTTCCTCCTTTTTGCGGACCGAGCGGCGGGCTTTCTCGATTTCCCTCCGGCGGTCTTCTTCGGCCCGTCGCTTGTGAGGGGGTTTGTAATCCTTTCAAACTCGGACTTCGACAATATGCCTTTCTTTGTCGCAAGGTTCTTTATCGATTCGCCCGAACTGCGCGACTCGTGAACGATCTCGGCGGCCTTCAGGTATCCGACATAGGGGCTCAGTGCGGTCGCAAGCCCGACGCTGCGCTCGAAATACTGCCGGCAGCGAGCCTTGTCTGCGGTGATGCCGTCGACGCACCTTTCGACAAAATCGGGAATGTAATTGGCGAAAAGTCGAATCGACCGAAGCAGGTTCAACGCCATCACGGGCATCATCACGTTCAGGTCGAATTGGCCGGCCTGCACCGCTAGCGCCACCGCGAGGTCATTCCCCACGACCTGAAAGGCCACCATGTCGAGACATTCCGCCATCACCGGATTCACCTTGCCCGGCATGATGGACGAGCCGGGCTGAACAGCGGGCAGTGTGATCTCGGAGATGCCGGTCGTGGGGCCCGAGTTCAGAAGCCGCAGGTCGTTCGCAATCCTGATGAGCTCGAGCGCGAGGTCGCGCAGCGCGCCCGACAGAGAGGCAATCCGATAGTTGCACTGAACCGCGAAGATGAGGTTCGGCGCAGGCCTCAGTTTGAGGTCGGAAATGCGGCTGAGATGCCTCGCCACGGTTCGCGCAAACCTCGGGTGCGCGTTCAATCCCGTCCCGACCGCCGTTCCTCCGAGCGCGATCTCATGCAAGAGCGCCGCTCGACGGGAGATTTCCCTGCGGCCGACCTCGACGGCCTCGGCCTGCGCGTCGAATTCCTGTCCGAGCGTTATCGGCACGGCGTCTTCCAGGTGGGTTCGGCCCGATTTCACGACCCGCCTGAACTGTCGCCCCTTTGAACGGAGAGCGGAAACAAGTTTCTTGAGCGCCTCGTCCAGCCGCGGAAGCTCAAGAAGCGCCGCCACGTTCATGGCCGTCGGGAACGTGTCGTTCGTGGACTGCGCCATGTTCACATGGTCGTTCGCGCTGAGGTAGTCGTAATCGCCACGCTTCTTGCCCAGCCTCTCGAGCGCGAGGTTGGCGAGCACCTCGTTCACGTTCATGTTGTAAGAAGTGCCCGCGCCCGCCTGGTACGCGTCCAGCCTGAACTGGTCGTCGTGCTTGCCCTGCAAGACCTCGTCGCACGCCCAAACGATGGCCCTCGCCCGACGCCGGTCGAGCACGCGCAGCTCCTGATTAGCCAGGGCGGCGGCCTTCTTAATCATGACGTACGCGTGGAGAAGCGACGCGGGATGCGTCTCGCCGCTGGCCCGAAAATTTTCCAGCGCTCGCAGCGTCTGGATTCCGTAGTAAGCGTCGGCGGGCACTTTGCGCTCGCCGAGCGAATCCCGTTCGATTCGCACGCCTGCTCTCCTACTGCGTCTGGATTTGCCAGTCGATGTCATAGGTCTGCCTACAGTTGGGACACATCAACACGATCTTATGTGTCTTTTGTTTTCTCGTCTTCTTGAACGTCACGTGGAAGCCGCCCGCATAATCGCACGATTCACAGGCGTAGAAATGTTTTTCCATTTCCTTCTTAATAGGTCGTTTGGGCATATGAAACTCCTTCCCTGCAAGAGAATTCGCAGCGTCCGCGGAATCGTGCTCCTTCAATCGAGTTCGCAGAATTCATCCTCTTCTACTTTACACATTGACGCTGCGGTTTGCCACCCCGAGCTAATCAAGCATCTCCTCAAAGACGTCCTTCCCAGCGCCACAGAGAGGACAGACCCAATCGTCCGGCAGGTCCGCAAACGCCGTCCCCGGCGGGATGCCGCCCTCGGCGTCCCCCTCGGCCGGATCATAAATGTAGCCGCACACGCTGCACGAATATCTGTTCACGCCTCAATCCCCTCCTCGAAAAACTTGCTCGTTTCTCCTCGTCGTGAAGCGCTAAAATCTTTCCGTGGCTCTCGCCCGCCGCATGGACAGATTGTAGCTGACAATGAACAGGGCCGCAAACGCCGCAGTGACCACCGGATATATCCAGCCAAGCCCCAATTCGTCCGGACTGAGCGAGGGCACGACCAGCATGTATCTTTCAAGAAACAGCCCGACGACCACGCACAGGGCCGCCAGCAGAGGCGCTGCTCCTATCAGCTTGGCGCGCCGCGTCATCAGGATAAAAAACGGAAGCACGAACGCAAGCGCGAGCACCAGCAGTGTCACCCAACTCCACGGCGAATAGTAAAAGCGCAGGTAAACGAATTGCGTCTCCTCCGGCATGTCGCCATACCAAATGACGATATATTGGCTCCACAGCAGAGAGACCCAGAACAGGGCCATGCCGAATATCAACTGGCAGAGCTTACGCCGGTCTTCCACAGGCACGCCCGCCCTCAGAAAGCCGGCAAGACACAGTCCCCCCATGCCCAGGTAGAAAGAGCTGACGGCGTAGTACGCTCCAAGCAGAGTGCTGTACCAGTGCGGCTGCAGGGACATGATCAGGTCGAACGCGAGGTAGCTGTACACCGCCATGAAGGCTATTACCAACACCACAGCCCACGGCGAAGCGGCCGACCGCCCTGCTTCGCGCGCCTCCCTCGCCCCCGACAGGAATTTCCAGCTCAGCCCCGCCAAAACAGTCAGCCCCAGCAGGCCCCGCACCGCGAGGAACGGCACGTTCAGGTATGCGGCCTTCTCGGGAACCGGCTCGGCTATCCATGGGAAGACGTGGCTGCGCCCGAGCAGCAACACCGCGAACAGCAAAATGCAAACTGGGAGAAACCCGGCGAAATGTTCAGCCAATTGTACATAGCGCCGTCCCCAACGAGCGCCGGTGATGTTGAGCGTCGCGGCGAATATCACACCGCCCTGGGCCAACCCGGCCCAGAACAGGAAATTCACCAAGTACGCCTGCCAGAACGTGTCGCCAAAGTCGCTCATAACCAGACAGACTCCTCGTCCGAAGCGACCGAGCCCGCCGGACGCACCTCTCGCGCGCCCGTCTCGCGCAGCGCGGCCTCGACCGAAGCGTATTCCGACGGCTCGTGCCAGACCACCAGAGCGAAATCGCTCCGCGAGCAGCCGGCGTGATAACATTCCTTCGCAACCGGCGGCAGCTTGGCATTCAGCATCAGCCCCAGCATCGTCGCCAGTCCTCCGAATAGAATCGTCATCTCAAACGCGATCACCACAAACGCCGGAAGCGAAACGACCGGCTTGCCGCCCACCAGCAGTGGCCAGTCCAGGACGGTCATCACCTGTAATCCCATCCCGAAGAATGCTCCCGCGATGCAGCCGACCAGCGCGAACCAGCGCACCTGGCTGGGGCGTTCCGGGAGCAGCTCATCCAACTCCGGCAGAGGAATCGGGCTGAGCACTTCCAGCCTGTCGTTGCCCCGACGCTGCATCGCCCTGATGGCGTCGGCCAACAGCCCGGGATCGACAAAGACAGCCAACAACGGCTTGCGTTTGTCAGGCATGGCTGGCTCCTTCCGAGTTCGATCGGGTCGCCGCTTTTACCTCGCCCATCGCCACCACCGGCAATATCTTGGAGAACATCGCGAACAGGAAGAAGAACATGCCAAAACTGCCCAGCATGATGCCCCATTCATAAATGGTGGGCGTATATGTGCCCCACGCGTACGGGTCGTAATCGCTCGACAGGCTGGTCACGATGATGACGAACCGCTCCACCCACATCCCTATGAGAACGCAGACCGCCACAAAATAGACATAGCCCATCTTCAAGCGCAGCCGCGCGCTCAGAAGAGTCAGCGGAAGAATCGAGTTGCACGCAACCATCAGCCAGAACAGCGGGCCGTACACCCCGAACGCCCGGTTGTAGAAGCTGTGCTGCTCAAACGTGTTCCCCGTGTACCACGCGATGAAAAACTCCGCAAAGTATGAATACGTGATGATGAGACTCATGAAAACCAGCATCTTGGACAGCATGCCGAAGTGTCTGTGCGTGATCAGCCCTTGAAGGCCGAAGAATCTGCGCATCGGCAAGAGTATCACGACTATCATCGCGCACCCCGAGAAGATGGCGCCCGCGACGAAGTACGGCGCAAAGATGGTGCTGTGCCACCCCGGAATGATGGAAACCGCGAAGTCCCAACTGACCACGCTGTGCACCGATATGACAAGCGGCGTGGCGAGGGCAGCGAGCAGCAGGTACGCCATCTCCTGATGACGCCACTGCCGATGGCTCCCGCGCCAGCCCAGCGAAAGCGCCGCATAAGCCTTCCTGGCAAGCCCCGTCGAGCGGTCGCGGACCGTGGCGAGGTCGGGGATCAATCCGACATAAAAGAACATCCCGCTCACGAGCATGTATGTCGTTACCGCAAACACGTCCCACAGCAGTGGGCTGCGGAAGTTGGGCCAGAGTCCTCGATAGCTCGGATATGGAATCAGGTAGTAGGCGATCCAGACCCGACCCAAATGAATCAGCGGAAACAGCCCGGCGGTCATGATGGCGATCACGGTCATGGCTTCGGCGATTCGATTGATGCTCGTCCGCCACCTGGCCTGAAACAGATACAGAATCGCCGAAATGAGCGTGCCCGAATGCGCGAGCCCGACCCAGAACACGAAGTTGGTGATGTACACTCCCCAGTGTACCGGATTGTTGATGCCGGCCACCCCGATGGCGACGCGGAGCTGGTGCAGATAGCATAGGCCTCCTATTCCGAGGCACACCAGCGCCGCCAGCACGAATGCAATGTACAACTTGCCTGGACGAAACATTCCGCTCAGCACGGTGTGTTCTACCTGCTCGAAATCGGCTGGGACGGGTTTTCCGTTCATGGCGTTCTCACACACTCTCCACAGCGACGGCGTCGGGATGATAGATTCGCTTGAGATAGACTATAGACGGCTGGGTGTTCAGCTCGGCGAAGATGGTGTACCCTCGCGGGTCGTCGAGCAGCTTCGACACGCGGCTCGTCGCGTCGTTCAAATCGCCGAAATGGATCGCTCCGGTGGGACAGCTCTGGGCGCACGCCGGAATAATCTCGCCGTCCCGCAACGCGCGCTCTTCATCCTTGGCGATCTCCTTGTGCTCTCGGATACGCTGCACGCAGAAGGTGCATTTCTCCATAATGCCGCGGGTTCGAATCGATATGTCAGGATTGAACTGCCTGTCGAGGGGCGGCTCGGCTTTGTATGTGTACCAGTTGAATCGGCGCACCTTGTAGGGGCAGTTGTTCGCGCAATATCTGGTTCCGACGCACCGGTTGTACACCTGCACGTTGAGGCCCTCGCTGCTGTGCACCGCGGCATACACCGGGCAGACGGTCTCGCACGGGGCGTGCTCGCATTGCTGGCACAGCATCGGAAGAAACACGATGCGCCCCCTGTCGATGAACCTCTCGATGCGCAGCCACGACATCTCCCGGCCAATCAGACACTGCTGCTTGCCCACGACCGGCACGTTGTTCTCCGCCTGACAGGCGACCGCGCACGCGCCGCAGCCGATACAGGCCGAGAGGTCGATCGCCATCGTCCAATCATGCACGGGATGCTCGTGTTTCGGGTAAAGGTCAACATGACGTTCAACGGCGCGCTCATCGCGTTCCGCCGTCGGCTTGCCAAGTTCGTTGAGGGCCACAGCCCGGGCTATGCGGCGGTGGTCTTGAAGGTCGTAGCCCTGCATGCGGGCCAGCCTGGTCCGTCCCACGACCTCCTTGAAGGTCACCGTCGTACCCATCCACGACAGCGCGCCCGACTTTTCGTCCACGGCGCCTTTCAGTCGGTGCAGGGGATGACTGTCGGCGGCATAGTGAAACGGAGCGTACGCATCGCTCGGCGCGCCCAGCGGCACGGCGACGACCGCATCGTTTGTGCCGGCCTGCACGTACACGGGCGTCTCAATCGTGCTTTCGCCGCATGCAAGCCGGACCACGTCGCCGGAGCGGCACTTCCATTTCCTGGCTGTCGCGGGTGAGATGCAGGCGGGCGTGTCCCACACGATCGTGGTGACGGGGTCGGGAAGCTCGTACAGCCATGGCCTGCCCGTCTGGCGTCCGTCCCCGTAACGCACGGTCGTGATGGGCAGGAGGGCCTGCTGACCGGCGTCCGAAATTATCGGCTGCACTCCTTTGAGCGCCTCGGCGGCTTTCGCGTTGAGACCGACTTTCTGCGGCACAGGCTCCAGCCAGCATCCACCTGTGGCGAGAACCCCGCGCCAGAAATCCTCGAAGGAGTCCGAGATAGAAGCGCTCTGTCGAATCTTCTCCCATCTGTCGTGAAGAAATTCTTCGTAATCCGAGGCCGACTCGCCCGACGTACCCGACAGGACGAACAGGATGTCGAGCAACACCTGTCCCGAGCCGCGCGAGTCGTACAACGGCTCGACGACAGGCTGTTGCACGCAGTTCAGCCCGCTGCGGGGTTCCAGCCAATCCCAACGCTCGAGCCAATGGTGAACGGGCAACGCGACGTCGTACAACTCAGACGCATCGTCGCGCACCGAGGCAAGCTGCACCTTGAGCGGCACACGTTTCAGCGCCGCCCTCCAGCGGTCGGGCTGTGGGAACGTAAACTCCGGGTTAGTCTCGTGCACGATCAGCGCCCCGACTCGTCCCGCCTCCATGTCCTCGACAAGTTGGAGCAATTCCGTGTATGTTCCCGTCGGAGCGTTCTCGACGCGGTCAAACGTCAGCGTTTTGCCGTAGCCCCCCGCGACAACGTTTATGAGGTTTACCGCCACCTGAATCGCCGTCGCGTTTTCGGTCCGAGAGGTCGGCCCGCCGGCGACGGCGAGGCTAGGCGTCTGCGTCCGCAACCTATCGGCAACCACCTTTATCGCCTCGGGTGGGATACCGCTCGCCTCGGCCGCCTGCTCGACGCTGAACGGCTCCAGTGCGAGGCGCCACGCCTGCAATTGCTCGGGTGGCAGTGCCCCGTCGGTCAGCATCAGCGACGCTATCGCCATCGCGACCAGTGTTTCGGCTCCGGGCGGACATGAGTATCTGTCGTCGGCATTGGCGCCGGTGAGCGACAGGTGCGACTCGAATTGGACGAGCCTGCTCATGGAATCGGGCCGCCGGGAGGCGGCGAAGCCGTGTGCGTTGCTGACCGGTGAGAGCCATGTCTCGAACATGTCCGCGCCGAACGAGACAATGGTACGGGACTGGTCGATTGCATACGTCGGCACGGCGTCGATTCCGAAACACAGCCTGTTGGCCTCGGCCATGGGCGCGTAATCGAGCGGCTCGTGCACGACCACGCTCAGGCGCGGCAGCCGGGCCTTGTGCCCATCCAGCACGGCGCGCAGACCGCCGGTGACATGACTGGTGACGACGGCGATTTTCTCCGAAGACGCGGGCGCCGCCGTCCGCAGCCGCTCGATTTGCTGAATCGCACTCGACCAGTCGGTCGGCTCGAGCCGGCCGTCGCTGTTTCGTCGCAGAGGTGAGCGTATCCTGGCGGGGCTGTACAAAGCCTGGAGCGCCGATTGGCCGCGCGTACACAGTCCGCCGTGATTGATCGGATGCAGCTCGTTGCCCTCGATTTTGACCGCGTTGCCTTCGCGCACGCGCACTTTCACGCCGCAGCCTGCGGGACATTCGCCGCACGTCGAATACAGCCAATATGACACGCCGGGGATAATCTCGTCGTCGGGTATCAGCTTCTTGAGTATCACACCGGTGCGCGACCGCCCGAGCGGCAGCAGCGCTCCGGCGCCCACAAGCCCCGTGTGTTTGAGAAAACTTCTCCGGCTCAGCTTATCCATTTCGGTCATCGTCCGTGAGGCTCTACTTGTGGCACGTGACGCACTCTCGCGACGCGCCTCTGCTGTTGTGACATTCGAGACACCATCCCATGCCGAGGTCGGTGACGCGCTGCACGGTGGTCATCAGTTCGACCGGCCCGTGACACTCCTGACACTTTACGCCGCTCAGCACGTGCCGCTTGTGCGTGAAATACACGTGCGGCTTGACTCGATACACCCGCACCCATTTTATGGGCTCACCTGCCTTGTACATCGCCGCAAGCTTGACCACCTCGGGCTTATCCGTGGCGACGCCCGCGTGGCATGCCATGCAGAAATCCGCATGGGGAAGGCCCGCATGAATCGACTTCTCAGCGTACTGATGGCAGTCCGTGCATTCCATGCCTATCCTTGTCACGTGGATGAAATGCGGAAACTCGATGGGCTGCGCCGGGCGCATGGAGGGCCTCTGCCTGAGACCGAGGGCGACAACCAGCGCCGCCACAGCGGCGAACCACGCCGCCACCATCCCGAAGATCGCCACGGTCTTCACAGTCTATTGGCTCCCGCTCAGAATATATCCGACGATTTTTTCGGCCTCTTCCCTGTCTATCGGAGGCTTCGGCATGTTGGGAAGCTCGGGGTTCACCTTCGTGGGATTGAGGACGAACTCCGTCATCTGCTCCGGCTTGCCGCCGTATTTCTGCGTCATATACTCAACGGGCGGGCCGACCAGCGTGCTCCCGCGCGTATGACAGCCCGTGCAATAGCGCTTGAACAATTCCTCTCCGGTCAGCGTCACACTGCCTTCAGGCGTGTGCGTTTGGAGGAACGACGCAAGCGACGCCCGGTATTCCTGCGTCCGCCGCTCGGCTACCTTCTGGGGTTCGCGCAACAGGTTCTCCCGCACGATGTGTCTGATGGTGCTCATCAAGAGAGCAATGACGCCGAGCAGCACGACCGCCGTCACGATGGACGCTCCCGACGTCTTTTGCAGCGCGCGTATCAAGACCATGCACACCAGGGCTATCAGCGCCAGAGCCGCGCCGATGTGAATGAGCAGGACGGTTGAATATGACCCCGCGGGCAGCGAGACGAAGTTCAGCGTCCCGAATATCCCCTGCAGGAGCGTCGCCGTCAGGGCCCATTTCAATCCCAGCCGCTGCGCCCGCATGTAGAATGGATCGTCGGATTTCCTTCCGCGAAATATATCGCGGCGAAGAACCCGATCATCGCAAACACCGCCACCATGAAGTGCATGTACCTAAAGAGCACGTTTGGCAGGAGCAGCGCCCGGATGAACCCATGCGTTGTATCCCATCGGAACGGGAGCAGCATCAGATTGATGTTGGTCAGGAAAATCAGCGGCACGACCGTAAAGATCGCGCAGCCCAGCGCTCCGAATGAGAGGTGCACGAACGGCCGGTCAGCGAGGGCGTCCCACGTGTATTTGTACGCATACAGCGCGAGGAACGCAACTATCACCAGCCAGATAATCGACAGAAACGCGGAGAAGGTCATGATGTTGGCGGTGTACCAGTAACGCGTATATGCCAGGCCTATCAAGAGCAGCGGCGCCACTCCCAACACCACCGCGAGGCTCTTGTTGACCGTCACCGTGGAGAGCGTTTCCCTCGCAAGACGCTCATAGAAAGGGTCTTCCCTGCCGAGCAGCTTGAAAATCACACTCCAATAAGCCCCGCCGACCATCATGCCCACAAATAGGATGTGCACGATGAACGTGACCACCAGAAGCAGTTTGAGCGCCCCCTCGGGCCCCGGCAAAGGAAGCGGTATGTCTATCGGAATGCTCATTGTTGTGCCGCTACTCCTTCGGCCAGAAACTTCGCCAGCGCCTCTTTCTCATCCTGCGTGCCCGCAAACGGCGGCATATACGGGTGGGAAAACTGATAAGTGTCGAGAAAGGTCAGAGCCGCTTCCTCGCTGGACAGGATTGGCCGTTTATTGAATATTCCGTTGACGCCCCGGTATGTGTGACACGCCGAGCATTCGAGGCGGAACAGCATGTGGCCAAGGGCGCCTTCGCCGCCCTTCGGGTCGAGTCCCCGCCAGGCCCACGTGGAGTATCGCTCCGCTCCGGTGTCTGAGATGAACGGCAGCTCCGCCTCCCGGAAGCCATTGCTGTACAAATAGTTATTTATCACGTACGGCTTACGCGAGAATTCGCGGACCCGCTCAAACTGGGCGACGGCGAGAATCAGCGTAAGAATCGGCACTACCGACAGGATGCCGTACGTCTTCCGCCTGAAGAACAACACCGCCCCGACGGCCAGCATCACCCCGACAACCGCGAAAAAGAAAACCTTGCTCCACTCGGCGTATTGTGTCAACTGGAGCGTGACGAGCGCGACCGATATGAATTTCTCCGCGCTTGCCGGCAGGGCCCGGTAGTATGCGTAGGTCGCGAAAAGGTAGATGGGACTCGCGATGAGGAGGTACAAGCCCGTAAACCTCAGGAACCGCTCGCGCACGTCGCGCATATTGCGCATAAACGCAAAAATGAACAAACTGAATGCGCAGGCCAGAAGCCCCGCCAGTGCCGCTCTGCTGAAAAATTGCGGGAAATATGTGGGGTTGAAGAATGCGTCCCAGAACGACCGGCTGCTTATCCACTTGCCGGGCGTGAGCTGGAATCCCAGAATGCCCACTATGATCACGAGCGTCTGGAGCGACGCCGCGAGATAAACGATGCCGAGCTTCAGATGTTTGCCGGGCGACATCCGATGCCACGACAGGTAGTAAACAGAGACGAGCCCTATCTCGGTCATAAAAATGACCCACTCAACAAACCAGGCCCAGAAGAACACCCGCAGGAGCGACCCGATGCCCACGGGAGAGAACATGTTGGTGGTGAACCAGATTCCCACACCGGTCAGCGCTCCGATGGAGGTGGTCAGGACAAAGAACCAGCGCGCCAGCCGATATGCCACTTCGTTCAGACGTTCGTCTGCCTCACGGATGGATTTGTATTCGAGCAGGACAAGAAAGAGGGATCCGCCGACGGCGCAGCCGTGGCTGATGAGCACGTGGATAACGCCGACAATCGCAATGAGCAACCGGCTGCCTATCAGAGGCACTTCAGCAATTGGGAAGTCCAAACAGAGTTCTCCTCCGCCTCACAGTTCCGACACTTGGACCGCTGACATCCGCCGGCCAATCTCGCCCATGAGTTCACAAAGCCATGAGAAACGGCTCGCGTCCACTCTTTTGGAAAATGCAGAAAAGGGGTTTTTATATTATAATCGCCAGCACAAGGCGATGCAATAGTCGATGCACATCGCTTCCTTGACAGCCCATCGGGGGTCAGGTAATATAATTTGGCCGAAAACTTAACCGAAAACGATACCCGAGCGCGCGGGCAGAGGCTCCCAACGTGATAGAAGTCCGTAATCTAACCTTCAGATACAACGCCCAGTTCATCCTGAACGACGTCTCATTCAGTCTGAATGAGAACGAGACCACCGTTGTCATCGGACGAAGCGGCGTCGGCAAGAGCACGCTGTTGCGCTGCATCCTCGGCCTTGTGAGGCCCGAATCGGGCAGCATACACGTCGAAGGAACCGACATCACGAAGATAAGCGAGAAGGAGTTGAACTTGATCAGACGCGACTTCGGCATGCTCTTTCAGGGGGCCGCGCTCTTCAATTCCATGACGGTCGGGGATAACATCGCCTTCCCCATACGCCAACACCGCAACTACGATGAGGAAAAGGTTCGTTCGATAGTCCAGGAAAAGCTCAAGCTGGTCGACCTCGAGGGCTGCGAGAACATGATGCCGGCGGAGCTGAGCGGAGGCATGAAGAAGCGTGCCGGGCTTGCCAGAGCCCTGGCCCTCGATCCCAGGTGCATCTTCTTTGATGAACCCATCGCCGGCCTGGACCCCATCATCGCGAGCGGCATCGACCAGCTCATATTGAAGCTGAAGAAAGTCTCCGGCATGACCATGATGATAGTGACCCATGAGTTATTGCACGGATTCAGAGTGGCCGACAAGGTTATCATGCTCCACGAAGGCAGGATAATAGCGAAGGGCGCACCGTCAGAGATAGTACTGAGTGAAAACGGGCACGTGCAGCAGTTCTTGCGGGGCCTCCCCGACGTCGATTCGGTATCAGAATGACTATTCCCGCTTCGCCGCTCTCTCTGCCGAGAAGGTTACGCGAGGGGCGCCTCTGTCGCGGAGGCGGGCGTGGTCTGTCACGGTTGCTCGCGCTTTCTGTTGTGGCCTTTCTGCTATCGGCTTTCGGCTGCGCCACGCCGACCGGGGACAGGTCCAAGGGTATCGACCCCTGGCCGGCCTATTCTCCCTCGGGCGAAGAGCGAGCGACTCGACGGTCGGGCCTCTGGCCGTTCGTGGCCGTCGAGGAGACGCCCTCGTGGCGCCAGTTTTCTCTCAGGCCGTTTTATGTCGAGCGCGAGACGCCCGACGGCTCGGAAAAGAAGGTGCAGTTCCTATGGCCCATATACCTGTACAGGCGCTCCGACGAGGATATTACCATACGCGTGCTCCCCTTATATACATACCGGAAGGACGTTTACGCATACAAGGACGAACGTGAAATTGATACCGAGTACATGCTGTTCCCGTTCCTGTTCGGAGGCAAATCGACCGAATACGGAGGACATTTCGCAGTGTTTCCCGTGGCGGGAAGCCTCAAGAATTTTCTGGGTCGGGACGAAATCCGATTCTTCCTGTTCCCTCTCTACATGGAATATTCCAAGGACGAGCTTCACCAGCGAAACTATGTCTGGCCGGTGTTGTCGTTCTCGGAGGGGGGCGATTACGACGGCTTCCGCCTGTGGCCCCTGTTCGGGCACTTTGAAAAACGCGGCGAGTATCGCAAAGAATTCTTCCTTTGGCCCATCGTTCATCACCAGACATTCGACCTCGACAAGGAAGAGAGCGGCGAACGCCTGCTCGTGTTTCCATTTTATGCCCGGGAGGACAGCTCCAGGAGACGGTATCGTTCGATTATCTGGCCGTTCTTTTCTCACGAGCAGAACTATGCGAAGAACTTTGACGAGCGCGCTATGCCCTGGCCCTTTATCGTAAGGGCGAGGGGCGAAAATATCTATAAGACGCGGTTCTGGCCGCTCTACGGCTATACGCGGACGGAGGGAAGCGAGAAGAGGTTTGTGCTGTGGCCCTTCTACTATCGCAACACCATCACTCTGGACGACGACTTGACGCGGTACGAGACGCTGCTCCTGCCCTTCCTGTCGTCGAAAACCGAAGTCTCGGAGGAACAGGGCGTTGTGAAACACAGGTTCAGGTTCTGGCCGCTCTGGCGATTCCGCCGGTTCGAGGACGGCTCGACGTATTTGAGGATGCTCTCGCTCTTGTGGTTCGACGACGAGCAGGGATTCGAGCGGCAATACTCCCCGCTGTGGACGATATATGAACGCGGTACCAGCCCCGACGGCTCAGGCCACACGTATGCGCTCTGGCGGCTGTTTCGCCAGCGGCATACCGCCACGGGCTCCGAGGCTCACATCCCGCTCCTGTTCTCTCACATCGAGGACATGGAGCAGGACTCGGAAGAGACGAGAATACTCGGAGGACTGCTTGGAACCAGCCGCGAGGGAGACGAACGCAGGCTTAGGCTGCTGTTTTTCTTGGATATCCCGTACTGAAAACATTGCAGGGGCGTGGCGAGCGGGTACGGAGGATAACGCATGAGGATGCTTCTGAAATTTCTGGGCGCTCGACTCATCTACTTCTTCGAGACGACGGGCGAGGTTCTCATCCTCTTTGTGCGAACGCTCAGATGCTGCAGGAAAGCGCTTCAGAACCGCGCGAACATATTCAAGCAGATGGCGTTCATGGGAGTCGGCACGCTTCCGATAGCCCTGTTGATGGGCTTCTTTGTGGGAATGGTGCTGGCCCTGCAGACGGGCTACCAACTGCTCAGGTTCAATCTCGAGGGCATCATCGGCGCGATAGTGGGGCTGTCGATGGCGAAGGAGCTTGCGCCGGTGCTGACCGGCTATCTGGTAGCCGGCCGTGTCGGGGCGGCCATCACGGCGGAAATAGGCACGATGGAAATCTCGGAGGAGATAGACGCGCTCCGTGTCATGGGAGTTGACCCCGTCTACTATCTCTCGATGCCCCGCCTTGTGGCCGCAGTCTTCATGGTCCCGATCATCGTGATCTATGTAAACCTCATCGGCATCATCGGAGGCGCCATCATATCATCGACGTACGTGAACATCAGTATGAAGAGCTACTTTGACAACCTGTTCGATTCGCTCACGTTTAACGAGGTGTTTCGAGGCCTCATAAAGGCCATGTTCTTCGGCGGCATCGTCGCGATAGTCGGCTGTTACAAAGGGTTCAAGACGAGCGGAGGAGCCGAAGGCGTCGGCCGGTACACGACCCAATCGGTCGTGCTTTCATTCATCCTTATCGTTGTGTTCGATTACTTCTTGTCCAGAATCTTGTTGGTCAGCTTCATTCCGTAATGAACGTGAACCACCGCGCTGTTGAAAGGGAGGTCAGGAGCTCATGTCAAGAGAAATGAAGGTCGGGATCTTCTTCGTGCTCGGTATGCTCATACTCGGGGGGCTGACGTTCTACGCCGGAGGCTTCGAGAACTGGCTGAAGCATCGGTACACAGTCCGCGCCTACTTCGACAAGGTGGACGGACTCGACGAGGAGGACGCCGTCACGCTTGCGGGCGTAGAGGTGGGCAAGGTCAAGGGAATGAAGATTTCCGACAGCCGGGTCGAGGTTACGCTGCTCATAGACGGCGACGCCGTTATCCACGAGGACTCGGTCGGGCGCATCGAAAGCGAGAGCCTGCTCGGCGGCAAGTACGTCGGCATAAGCGTCGGTTCGCCAAAGGCGCGCCGGCTCGGGGAGGGAGACACGCTGCGCACCGAGGAGGCGGCCGACATCACAAAGATGCTCCAGAGCGTCGCCGACGTCGCCGGAGACCTGCGCACCATGGTGAGAAGCTTCAACACGAAC
Organism: uncultured bacterium; assembly: GCA_964607485.1. Taxonomy (GTDB): domain Bacteria; phylum Abyssobacteria; class SURF-5; order SURF-5; family SURF-5; genus CAZSKP01. The sequence goes on from CAZSKP010000053.1 coordinate 17,854, forward strand.
CAGGAAAAGCTCGTCTCGCAGATCGAGGACATCCTGGGCGAAAACCGGGAGAACATCCGCACGAGCTTTGAGACTCTCTCTCGAATAGTCACGGAGAATGAGGACGGCATCAGGGAAACCATCGCCGCACTGCGCGATGCCGGGCCTCAGCTCAAGGAGGCCATGGAAAGCGTGAACGCGATTGCGAAGAAGATAGAGAGCGGTGAGGGTACCATCGGTAAGCTGGTTCAGGACGACACACTCTACACCGACATGAAGGAACTCTCCTCCAGCCTGCATGAGGCGTCGACTACTCTCACCCGTATAATGGGCGATAACGAGAAAGACATCCGGACAATCGTCGCCTCGCTCAGGGAGGCCACGCCCAAGCTGGAACAGAGCATGGACAGGATAGACCGGATCTCGCAAAAGATAGAGAACGGCGAGGGCACCATCGGCAAGCTTGTGCAGGACGATACCCTTTACAAAGAGGCGACCCGCATGCTCAAGGAGTCGCGGCATGCGGCGGAGGACGTGCGCGAGCAGGTGCCCATCATCACGTTCACGAGTGTCATCTTCGCCGCGTTTCGGTGAGAACAAAGACGTTATTCAGCCCTCTTGGGACGCATACATCTCAGCCGGGGGAGAACTATGGATAAGCTGACAAAGGCGGTCGTCAACGAATTGTTGGATTGGGGGGCGGATCTCGTCGGAATCGCGCCCGTAGAACGTTTCGCCAACGCTCCGGAGGGTCACAGGCCGACGGATTTTCTGCCCGAATGCAAGTCGGTCATCTCGATTGCTCTGCATATCTTTCAAGGCATGGCCGACGTGTGGGGACAATACGACGAACCGGGCAAGACGATTACCCCCTACCTTTTCTACGGCTACGGGCTGACCAACCTCGAAAGCTCGCGCATCGTCAACCGAATGGCCAGACTGCTTGAGTATCGGGGATACAAGACGCTGTGCTTCATGCCGACATGGGTGAGCAGCTTCTACAAGTACCTGGAAGAGACCTTGGCGACGAGCAAAGTTCGGGCGGAATTCTCGCACCGACACGCCGCAGCGGCGGCAGGGATCGTCGATTTGGGCTGGAACGGCCTTGGTCTGTCGCCCGAGTTCGGGTCGATGCAGCGGTTCAATTCGATACTCACCTCGGCCGAGCTCGAGCCCACGCCGCTCTACAACGGCCCCGCACTGTGCCGGCCTGATGAGTGCGGCATGAGGTGCGTGCGCCTCTGCCCCGCCCAAGCGTTCTCCGAGACGGAAAGCCAGTCGCTGACCATCGACGGCAAGACCATCACCTACTCCACTCACGACAACATTCGGTGTGCCTACGGGATTCACGCGATGGTCAAGGGCTCGGGCGGCCGCACCGACATCAAGATTCCCGACGGCCCGGGCCAGCCCATGCACTTCTACTCCGAACTGCACGGCGACAACATCCACATGTTCGACCGCGGCATGTTGGAGAACTGCTTCGGGATTATCTGCGGCGATTTCTGCGGAAAATGTCTGCACAAATGCCCTTCCAAAAAGCTGACGGCGAAAGATATGCGGGGCTTCGACCTGTCGAAGCGATACAGCTCGGTCAACAGAAAGGTCTTGGGCGGATAAACCCCTCTTGCATAGCGGCTAGATTCGACTCGTGAAGCTTGGAACGAACGGCGTCTTTCCGTCGCGGACCGCCTTGACACGACTTCTCTCGCTGCGATATAATTCGACTCGTCCCTCATATTCCGGAGTGCCGGACACACCACCCATGAGGCGCCGCCTGAATGGGTGACGACGCGCCATTTTCGGAGCGAGAGAAGGCCATTATCCGTGTCATCGCGCAGGCCCCTGGTCATAATACCGACATACAACGAAGCCGAGAATATCGAGAAGCTCATCCTGGAGGTTATCCGCTCCCTCGAGGGAACCCGCGTGCTCGTCGTGGACGACAATTCCCCCGACGGAACGAGCGATATAGTGAGGAAGATGGCCGAGGACAATCCCGCCGTTCTGCTGGAGACGCGTCCCGGCAAGCTCGGCCTCGGCACCGCGTACATACACGGGTTCAAGCGGGCTCTTTCGGTTCCCGACGTGGACTGCATTCTGGGAATGGACGCCGATTTTTCTCACAGCCCTCAGTATTTGCCCGATTTTATCCAGGCCCTCGATAAATTCGACGTCGTCGTCGGCTCCCGATACCTCGACGGCATAAGCGTGGTCAACTGGCCGATACGCAGGCTGTTCATAAGCTTCTTCGCGAACAACTATGCGCGGTTCATCACAGGGCTGCCGGTGAGAGACTGCACGAGCGGCTATTGCTGCTACAAGCGCGAGGTGCTCGAACGAATCAACCTCGATGCCGTACGCACGCGCGGCTACTCATTCCTCGTGGAGATGAAATACCGGGCGCACAAGCTCGGTTTCAGGGTTGGAGAAGTTCCGATAGTCTTTTTTGAGAGACGCTCGGGCAAAACGAAAATGTCGAAACTCGACATACTCGAAGCCGTCTTCACGGTATGGAAACTGCGTCTGGGGCTGTACGCGAAATGAGGCGCAGGGAATGACGACCGAAAATTTTCGCGCAAAATTTATCGTCAACCCCCGTTCGGCAAACGGGTCAACCGAGAGGCTCTGGAGCCAGCTCGGAGAGACGATAAGAAAGAACATCGGAGGTCCGCTCGACGTCTCTTTCACCGCCGCCTCCAATCATGCCACGAAGCTGGCCCGGGAAGCGTTGCTTGAGGGATTCGAGATGGTCGTCGCCGTCGGCGGAGACGGCACCGTCAACGAGGTTGTCAACGGGTTCTTCGATTCCGGCTCGCCCATCAACCCCGACGCCGTCCTCGGCGTCCTGTCTCGCGGCACCGGAAGCGATTTCATAAAAACGATGGGCATTCCCAAGGAAATCGAGGCCGCCTCACGCGCGCTGTGCGGCCGGGCCGTCAGGAAATGCGACGTGGGCCATTTCGTCAGCGCAGACAGCAATGGCGGGCAAATGGAGCGTTACTTCATCAACATCGCCGACTTCGGCATCGGCGGTGAAGCCGTCGAGCGCGTGAACAGCGTCACGAAGGCGTTCGGCGGATTCGTCTCATTCCTCTACGGCACGATCAAGACCCTCTTGACATACAAAGGCAAGAGAGTTAAGGTCACAGTTGACGATTCCTACGAATGCGAAAAGTTGATCAATAACGTCGTTGTCGCAAACGGACAGTATTTCGGAGGCGGCATGTGGATCGCTCCGCAGGCTCAGGTCGATGACGGCCTGTTCGACATCCTGATAATCGAAGACGTCAATCTGCTGACATCTCTGACAAGCATTCCGAAACTGTACAAGGGTACCCACATCGAGAATCCCAACGTCGAGTTCCTGCGAGGGAAAACCGTCGTCGCCGAATCTTCCGAAGTCGTTCTCCTCGACGTCGAGGGAGAACACGGCGGCAGATTGCCCGCGAAGTTCGATATTCTGCCAGCAGCGATAAACGTCAAAATCGGAGGTTAACCATATGCCGGTTCGCGACTACCTTGAAGGTCTCTGCAGATGGAATCACCGCGGGTCGACCACCGAAAACGAGAAACAGGCTGCCGAATACCTGCGCGAACAGATGACCGGGCTGGGGCTGGACGCCAGGTGCGAACACTTCGTCTCACACACTTCGTTCTCTTGGGTGTATCTGGTGATCTACGGCGGCTTCTTCATCGCGGGCTGGGTGGGGTGGAACCATCCGTTCTGGGGAGTGCTCCTGTGCGGGCTGATGCTCGTCTTCTTCTACGGGGAATGCACCTCAAGATGGAAAGCGGTGGCCAACATGCTGCCCAAGAAGCCGTCGCAAAACGTCCTCGGCGTCCTGAGAAACGAGGACGCCAGGAAAAAGGTCGTCTTCGTGGCCCACTACGATTCCTCGAAGAGCGGCTTGAGCTTTCATCCATCCGTAGTCGGCTCGTTCCGGAGCTCGTTCATCACCTCCGTCGTGCTGATGCTGGTTTTGACGCAAACGCTCATCATCCGCTACTTCGGCGGCGGAGGCAGTCTGCTCTATCTCCTCAGGTTTGTTTGCACCGCGTACATGCTCCTGCCGATAATACTCCTCGCGCACCGGGAGATGTTCGGCCACTACGTGCAGGGCGCCGCCGACAACGCATCGGGCGTGGCGGCCATGCTCGGCGTGGCCGAGAAGCTGGCGAACAATCCCCCGAAGGCGCTCGAGGCGTGGTTTGTCGCCACAGGATGTGAAGAGGTAAACCTGATGGGCATGGTGGCGTTCCTACGCGCCCATCAGTACGAGCTCAGTCACGGCACAACCTATCTCATCAATTTCGATAACATGGGCAAGGGTTCGCTGAGATACATAACGGGAGAAGGCATGCTCCGGGTGTATCCCTCCTCGCCCGAGCTCATCTGTATCGCCGAAGGTCTCGCGGCCAAGAAGGAATACGCCGACGTTCGGCCATATGTTTATAAACGCGCAACGCTCGACGCGCTCGTGGCGTCGAGCCGGGGATACAAGGTGCTCAGCCTCATGGCGCTCGACGAGGCCGACAACATCGCCCACTGGCACTGGCCGACCGACACCATCGAGAACGTGGACCTCGCCCTCGTCGAGGAGGCGTCTAACTTCGCCCTGGAAATCGCCTCGGCCCTGGATGAATGAGCCGTGGCATCGTCACGTGGAGGAACAAGTGGAAGGAGCAAATGAGGTGGTCGAGATGGGAGACAAACTGAAGGTCTTCTCAGGCAGCGCGCACCCGGAACTGGCACAGGAGATATGCGGCCTTCTCGAAATCAATCTTGGTAAGCTGAGCATTCACAAGTTCGCGAACGATAACATCAAGGTGAAGGTCGAGGAGAACGTCCGAAACGCCGACGTGTTCGTCGTGCAGCCCTCCACGATCCCCGTCAACGAGGGCCTGATGGAGCTTCTCATAATCATCGACGCCATAAAGCACGCCTCGGCCAACCGAATCACCGCCGTGCTCCCCTACTATCCCTACGCCCGCTCCGACAAGAAGGACGAGCCGCGAATCTCCATAACGGCACGGCTGGTCGCTGACCTGCTCGACACGGCGGGCGCAAACAGAATCCTCACGATGGACCTCCATTCCCCACAGATACAGGGTTTCTGCAGGATTCCGGCCGACCAGCTCCTCGCGCTCCCGATACTCTGCGACTATTTTCAAACCAAGCTCGAGGACGATTACGTCGTGGTCGCGCCCGACGCCGGCGGCGTGAAGATGGTCGCGGGCTACGCGTCGCGCCTCCACCTGCCGCTCGCGATAATAGACAAGCGCCGCTTCGCCGACGACGACAAGGCGGCCGTGCTCAACATCGTGGGCGAAGTCGCGGGCAAGAAGGCAATCATCTTCGACGACGAAGTAAGCACGGGAGGCACGTTGGTCGAGGCGGCCGAGGAGCTCTACAGCTTCGGCGCGACGGAAGTTTCGGCCGGCATCGTGCATCCGGTCCTCGTGGGGAAAGCCATACAGAACCTGTCCGGCTCGAAGCTCAAGGAACTCGTCGTCACCAACACGCTGCCCGTTCCGCCCGAAAAGAAGCTGGACAAGATCACCGTCCTCTCGGTCGCGCCCCTGTTTGCGGAGGCCATAAAGAGGATTCATGACGGCGAGTCCGTCAGCGCCCTGTTCCGCTGACGTTCCGCCCAACGTGCAGGCCTCGAACATGAGAGCGGTACTTTTTGACGGGAATCTGAAGCTGTCCAGCGACTATCCCGCCCCCAAACGACAACCCGGCGAATCGCTCATCCGCGTGAAGCTTGCCGGAATCTGCAACACCGACCTCGAAATAACAAAAGGCTACATGGGATACAGCGGCGTGCTCGGCCACGAGTTCGTCGGCGTCGTCGAAGAGAGCGACGAGCCCCGGCTCAGGAACAAACGCGTCGTCGGAGAAATCAACATCGGCTGCAACGAATGCGAAGCCTGCACCTCGGGCATGCGCACCCATTGCTCCAGCCGGACCGTGCTGGGAATCATGGGTCGCGACGGAGCGATGGCCGACCTGTGCGCGCTCCCCGACTCCAATCTCCACGAAGTCCCCGAAGCCGTGCCCGACGAGGCCGCCGTTTTCTGCGAGCCTCTTGCGGCGGCGTTCGAGATTCTTGCACAGGTGCCCGTCGAGCCCGACCAGAAAACTGTCGTGCTCGGCGACGGCAAGCTCGGGCTCCTCGTCGCCCAGGTTCTGAAAACGACGGGCGCGGATGTGCTGCTGCTCGGTCACTCTTCCGAGAAGCTCTTGCTCGCCCGAAACTGGGGGGTCCGCACCGCACTGGCAGATGAATTGAGGGCCGAGACGGCGGATGTGGTCGTCGATTGCACGGGCTCCACCGACGGGTTCGCGACGGCGCTGGGCATCGTCAGGCCGCGCGGAACGATAGTCGTCAAGACGACCGTCGCGGAAAGGTTCTCCATAAACCTTGCGCCGCTCGTGATAAACGAGATAACGGTCGTCGGCTCGCGGTGCGGCCCGTTCGAGCCGGCGCTCAACGCGCTCGCCGACGGCAGCGTGCGCGTGAGAGAGATGATAACCGACATTTTCCCCTTGGTACGAGCGCCGGAAGCCTTCGAGCGTGCCTCTCGGCGAGAGGCGATAAAGGTTCTCCTGAGGATGTGATGAGCCCTTGACGGAATCGATAGCCGATATTGCGCTCAACCTCGCCCAGCTCGCCGGGGCCGAATATGCCGACATCCGGGTCCTCGACATGCTCGAGGAATCGTTCGTAACGAAAAACGAGCGCGTCGAGTCGGCGTACCGCGCCGGTTCGGCCGGATTCGGTGTGCGCGTGCTTCTCGGAGGCGCATGGGGCTTTTCGAGCAGCCATCGAACATCGGCCCGCGAGGCGGAACGCGTGACGAACGAGGCAGTCGAAATCGCGCGCGCAAGCCAGAAGGCGCAACGGAAGAAGGTGAGACTCGCTCCGGCGCCGACCGCGCGCGACACGTGGGCAACCCCGGCGGCAAAAGACCCGTTCGCGGTCCCGTTTGAGGAAAAGCTTTCGCTGCTCGAGGCTGCCGTCTCAGGCCTGCGCGCGGTTTCGGGAGTAAGCATCGCTGAGGGCTCGATGCATTTCTGGAGACGGAACCAACTTTTTGCAAATTCCGAGGGCAGCCGCATAGAACAGACGACTGTCCACAGCGGCGCGGGAATCAGCGCCACCTCGATAAAGAATGGCGAGATACAGGTGCGCTCGTATCCGAACTCTTTCCGCGGCCAGTATCAGGCGGGCGGATACGAAATAGTTGAGGCGATGAAGCTCGCGGAACATGCCGAACGGGTGGCCTCCGAGGCCGTAGCTCTCCATTCGGCCCGCCAATGTCCCTCCGGCACGATGACCCTGATACTCGACGGCTCTCAGCTCGCGCTCCAGGTTCATGAATCGTGCGGCCATCCGGCAGAGCTCGACAGGGCGCTCGGCTCGGAAATCAACTTCGCGGGCACAAGCTTTCTCACTCCCGAGATGCTCGGCCGATTCCGCTACGGCTCCGACATCGTCAACCTCGTGGGAGACGCGACGCAAAGCTCCTCGCCGGACGGCCTCGGCACGTTCGCATACGACGACGAGGGCGTGCCCGCCCAGCGCGTCCACATCGTCCGCGACGGCGCCTTCGTCGGATACCTTTCCTCTCGCGAGACAGCGGGCGAAATAGGTTTGCAGTCAACCGGCGCGATGCGCGCATCGAGCTGGAGCCGCATTCCGCTCGTGCGGATGACAAACGTGAGCCTCCTGCCGGGCGACTCCTCGCTGGAAGAGATGATCGCCTCCACCGACAACGGAATATTCATGAGCACAAACAGAAGTTGGAGCATCGACGACAAGCGTCTGCACTTTCAGTTCGGCACCGAAATCGGGTGGCTCATCAAGAACGGTAAGCTTGCCGGTATGGTCAAGAATCCCACCTATTCCGGCGTCACACCCCGCTTCTGGGGAAGCTGCATCGCGATTGCCGGCCAGGACGAATGGGCGCTGTGGGGAACGCCCAACTGCGGCAAAGGACAGCCCGAGCAGATAATGCACACCGGACACGGGGCCTCGCCCGCCCGCTTTGAAAACGTTTCGGTCGGAGTCGCGTATGGTGGATGAACTTCGGCTCAATGTGCGCGACAGAGACTCGACGCTCGACCTGCTTCAAGAAATTCTCGACATGTCCCCCGCCTCACAGACCGAGGTGATGCTCGAGGCCGAACGGCGGTCGCTCACGCGGTTCGCGCGCGGCCAGATACATCAGAACGTGAGCGAATCGGACTGCCAGCTCTCGATTCGCTCAATCGAAAACGGTTGCGTCGGTCATGCTTCCACCAACCGTTTCGACACCGAGTCGCTGCGACAGGCGCTTGAATGGTCGCGAAACGTCGCTGGCAGCGGCAAGATTCCGGCGGAACCTTCCGAATTGGCCGGCCCGCAGGAATACGCTCCCATCAACAATTATTTTCAAGCAACCGCCGACATGTCTCCCGGCGCGCGTGCCGAGATGGCCGCCCGTCTGATAGAGGAATGCTCCACAAGGGATGCGGAGGCGGCGGGAGCGGTCTCGAATTCGGACTCCGTACTGGCGATTGCCAACTCCAACGGCCTCCGCGCATACCACGCCGGCACCGACGCGAACTTCACGGCCACCGTGTCCGCGAACGACTCGACGGGATGT
>CAZSKP010000054.1:0-26346 GCA_964607485.1 uncultured bacterium
CCCGCCTTTCAATAAAAAACGGCGGGCGCCATCCCCCGCCGGGGGTAATGCCGACCGGGTTCCCTATGGTTGAACTGGCCCTTGCCAGCTTCCTAGCACACCTGCCTATTAGCTACCGACCGGTGGGAAAGCGGTTGCCGACGGCGGAGTGTCCGTCGCGCGGACGCCAGCTCGACCGGCCACGTCGCTTCCACGCAGCACGCCGGACTCATCGATGATAAACGTGCGGTTTCCAGTCTGCCCAAACACCACCGGGCTTGCCGAACCGAACCACTGCACCTCGTCGGTGTTCGTGTTTCCACTGGTGGTAATCGCGAAAGTATATCCCGACTTCGTACCGCCGCCCAGCACCTCGTCAATATAGGGCGGAGTGGCGTTGGACAACTGCGCGAGGCCGGCGAATTCGCCCGTGCCATCGCCGTCGGCATCAGTGCCAGCACCCGACTGGAACGTGCTCTGCGCGCTCGACATGGTCCTCATCGCGCCGATTGCCGCGGATTCGTTTGAAGCCAGACGCGCACGCAGCAAGTTCGGAATCGCGATGGCGGCTATGATGGCGATAATCGCCACGACGATCATCAACTCAATCAGCGTAAAACCTTTGTTGCCTCTCATGTTCTTACCTCCTTACTGTGATGGGATAGCATTTGTCAATTTACAATGCCATTACACTGTACTCTCTCCAACCCTATTGCCTCACCTCCCGCCTGCATAAGCATTGCTTTTCATTCCAAGATGAGAATGAGCAATTTGCATACCAACCTGCCCCAACGCCTCCTCTTCACCAACGGCCTGAACGCGGAAATTGCCGTCAATAAAGGGAAAAAGCAGCCAAATTCTCGGTCTAACATGTGCGTTGAACCCGTCCATTTTCCCCATGTTCCAACAGCCTTTCTTCATGTACTTCATGACAAAAACCGTCGCTGGACGTCGATTTTCGGCATTCACTGAGACACCGCAGGATAGTTACCCCCAAAGGCAGGGGCGGCGGTCAGCCGCGTTGCGGGGGTTCCAGCAGCGCCCACCACACCGCCTACATCGCTTCCTCTTAACACGCCCGATTCGTCGATGTAGAAAGTCCTGTTGCCACTCCGACCCTTACTGATGGGAAAGGCAGTCGCCTCCCACAATATTTCGTCGCTGTCGGGAACGCCCGTCGTAGTAACCGAAAAAAGATAGCCCGACTTCTGTCCGCTGCCCAGGCTGTTGTCTATAAACGCAGGCACCGCGCTGCTCAACTGCGAGAACGAGCCGAATTCCCCGATGCCGTCCCCATCAGCATCCGTCGCGCTCATGCCCTGGAAGGCTATTTGCGCGCTCGACAGCGTCCTCATCGCGCCGAGGGCGTTGGCCTCATTCGCCGCCAACTTGGAGCGCAGCAGGCGGGGTATCGCTATTGCCGCAAGGATGACGATGATCGAAACGACGATCATCAACTCGATCAACGTAAAACCGGAATTCCTCTTCATAAACTATTTCTCCCATTGGTATTTCAGAAATATTTCGGATAGGCCAAAGAGCAAGAACTGTACCAAATACTTACACTACTTTACGGTGGGCAGAGAATCGAGGATTGGAGACATGCGTGGATCATTCGAGGCTAAGTCATAAATATCTTTGTAATCAAGACTTAGAGCTTTCCCAAGGCTGCCGGAAGAACCCGTCCTGTCACCCTCCAGCGCCTGCAGACAAGCAAAGTTGTACCAGTTCTGGGCGTTGTCGGGCTCGAGCTCGACTGCCGTTTTCAGTAACTTTCTCGCACTTTCCGTTTCTCTTAGCCTGAGATAGACCACCCCAAGAGACGAGAGAACTTCGGGGGAGTCGGGCTTGAGCCGGAGAGCTTCTTGGAACATCTCTGCCGCCTTCCTGTTCTTCCCCATGTCGGCGTAGCAGAGCCCAAGGTTATGGTAATCCTCGAAACTGGGAACGTCGGAGGAAATCGCCCGGCGAAAATAGGGAACAGCCTTTCGGGCTTCGCCACGATTCAGGAATGCCTGTCCCACATTGTGGTTCGAGGCGGCATCGTCCGGATTGGCGCGGAAGGCCGCGAGAAATTTCTCGAACGCCTCGTCCTCTTCCCCGCGCTCGGCGAGTATTGCGCCGATGTTGTTCAACGCGCGCGAGTCGTTCGGGTAGAGCCGCAACGAATCTTCATAGAAGCGCTCGGCCGCAGCGATGTCGTTGTTCCACTGATAATAGACGCCATAGTTGAATAGATGGTTCCCGTATATCCTTCCCGCCGCGAGGTCGTGGCCTATGCGCTCCCCTATCTCGACAGCATTCGGGACATCCGAAACATCTGAGGAAACCTTCTCGCCGGCCGGAAGGATTTGAAAAACCAAATGATGGGGGACAAACTGGTCCATCAGCAGTTGATTGGATTCAATCCCTTCCCAGAATATCGGAAACTTGGAGACGTTCATTTCGTAGAAGAGTTTGAAATAGGAATTTGCAAACCACGGCAATCCGTCTTTACGCGCGTGAAGGTGAGACGGACGAACGCCTTCATCGCTCTCATAGTGAAATTCCTGGGGTATGTTCAACTCCGGATACCGGCGGCGGATTTGGTCCAGGTAGCCGGGCCTGGTCAATCCGTTCCGCGTGATGACCTTCACGTCGGTGCGGTAGTTCTCGCAGTACTGGAGGTACCAGCTTATGAACAGCGGATCGGCCGTCCCCGTTATGAGGACGGCGTCATGCGGGAGAGACGACAGCAGAGACTCGCCGTACTGTTTGGCGTACCGGTATCCCCGTTTATTGTTTTCCGGAAAATGAACGATGAGAAGAGCAAGGAAGAGCAGAACGGCCGCGCAGTGGAACGACCGCGCCAGAAGCCTTCCCCGCACGCCCGACAACGCCGAGGCGGCGCGCTCGGCCCATCCGCAAAGAGAGGCTGTGCCGAAGCCGAGCCAGATCGTAAGCATCAGCACCGCCGGCACGAGATACGCCGAGATGAACGCGCTGTTGAGGCTCACGAGAAAGAGAATCAGAATGACGATGGCCCCATATCCAATCACCGCTCTCTTTCCCGTTTTCCACAGTCCCAGCGCGCCCGCCAGCGCCAGCGCACACCCGGGCAGAGTCAGGTCGGAGAGAAACAAGTGGACAATGCTGCGGAGGCCCCGCGCAAAATCCACAAGGCCGGGAAGCCGCAACAGATTGGAGCTGTACTGCTGGGCAGTCACAACCCACAGGAAATTCTTGAGCGTTTCCGGATTCCCCCAGTCTATGGCGGGGTCGAACCGCGAGCGAAGCGGAAGATACGCGTAAACCGAAAGGCCGAGCAGGAACAGCGCGACCATCGCGAGCAGCCTGGCGGGCTTGAAAAGCTTCAGGCGCAGGCCGGACAACAGAATGAAGGCCACAGAAGGCGCGAAAAACAGTCCGGCCACGTGGTTGGTGAAGCTCAGTCCGTAAATGAAGCTGAAAGCAAGGAGCCGCCGCGTCAACCGCGGGGAGTCCGGACCAGCCGCCTCGATTCGAAATGCCAGCAACGTCACTGTCAACATGAAAAACGAGTGCAGCGTCGTCGTCTCGGCGACGACGGACTGCTCCCATAGTGTAGAAGAAAACGCGCCGCATAAGGCCGCGGTCACGCCTGCAAAATTCGCAAAGCGTCCAATTCGCTCTTCCCGCCGCACCAGCTCGCGAACAATCTGAAACAGCATCGCGCACGTGAGCGCTCCGAAGAAGGCAGACATCAGGTTGACGCGATACGCCGGAGAACCGAGCGGGACAAGCGTGAACAGCTTTCCGAGAATCGCGTAGAGAGGATGGCCGGGCGGATGCGGGATGCCGAGCGTGTAACAGGCGGCGATCAACTCGCCCGCGTCGTCCCAGTACACGGTCGGACAGAGCGTGTATGCGTACACGAAAAGAACCATTCCGAAAAGCGCCGCTGCAATGAAAAGGTGTGAGCGGGTCTTGAGCACATTCATCCCGGAACCCTCTCTTTCGAGAGATCATCAGAGAATTCTCTCAAGTCGGCGTCATCCCGCGCCCGTTCAAGCATCGCGTCTCCACCGACCTCGACCGAGCGTCTCAGTGCGCTCAGCGCGCTCTCACGGCTTCCGACACGGGCATAATACTTGGCCAGCGCGAACAAGCCGGCAGCGGAATTCGGGTCCAGCTCCAGCGCCCTGTCCAGAACGGTCTTCGCCTCGTCGAGCCGTCCGGTCTGAATATAGACAGAGGCAAGTCCTCTGAGAGCAAATACATAGGTTGGTTCGACCTCGAGCGCCTCCTCGAATTTTTCGGCCGCGTCCTCGTTCTGGCCCACGAGTAAGTAGAGCTGGCCCATGGCGGTCATCGCCTCGTAGTAACTCGGACACAGACGCGTCGCCTTGCGATACGCCAAGAAAGCGTCACCGAACCGGCCAAGGTTTCTGTACGCGTTTCCGAGCCCGTAGTAGGCGGTGGCCATGTAGGGGTTTCCCCGAACAGCGAGGCGATACTGACGAGCCGCCACGTCGTGATGACCGGCGCGCGCCTCTATCCTGCCGAGGTTGTATCGGCTGATGGGAAAATCCGGATTGAATTTCAGCGCGAGCTCGATCGCCCATCTGGAGAGGTCGTCGCGCCCCAACTCTTCAAACATGAGTCCTATATTGTTAAGCTCCACGGGGTATATTTCCTGCGCGACCTTGTCCCTCTTCATTGAGGGATTGCGCAGGAGAAATTCCAACTCGGAATCCCAAAACTCGCGATTACGGACCAGCATCTCGTCGTCCAATACCACCGGCTGGGGAGAATAGCGACTCACAATGCCCTGTGGAACGAGATTCCGCGAAAAAGGGAGGCCGCGCGAGATAATTCCCCAGTAGATCGGCCGTCGCTTGCAGTTCTCATCCAGGATGGCCTGAATCTTCAGATACTTTCTCATCTCCGGGGTATCACCCTCCGAAAGACGACTTGCGACATCCTCAGCGGCCGGAAGAAGGAGGTCGGGATATTGTTCCATTACCTGCGAGCTGAGCGCGTTGTTCCCAGATAACCACGTGGGCTCTATGACCATCAGGTCGGGCCGCCGGTTCTCGCAATGAATAAGATACCAGAGTATGAACAGCGCATATCCGTCAACGGTAAAGAAAGCCGAGTCTTTGGGCAACCGGTCGAGAATCTCTTCACCGTAGCGCAGGGCGTACAGGTCGTCGCTTCGGTCCATATCTTTGAAATGCATTGTCAGGGGGAGCACAAAGCTTAAAGAGAGGGCCACGCAGAGCGTCGGGCTCACAACCATGGCGACCGACCGAGCCCTGATTCGCCCCGAAAGTCGGATTATCCATCCAAACGATTGCTGAAGGCCCACCCCTATCCAGATTGCCATGAGGGCCAGCGCGGGGATGAAATACGCAGAGATGAACGCCGTGTTAAGCTCGATGTAGAAGAGGACCATGATGACCAGCAGGCTGAATATGACTACCCGCCTCTCACCCCGGAGGAGCGTCCACGCTCCCACTACTCCCAACGCGCAGCCCACGACGGTGAACTGATGAAGCAGATCCTGTCCACGAAGGTAAAGGTTCGCCGCTATGGCAAACACATTCGGTTCGCTGAGAAGATTCGGAGAAAACTGTCTGGCCGTCACTACCCAGAGGAAGTTCGTCAGGTTCTCCGGGTTGCCCCAATCGAGCGGCGGGTTGGCCAGCGACCTTATGGGCAGGTACGCATACACCAGCAATCCGACTGCCGCCCAGAACAGCATCTTCAGCAGAGTGCGCGGCATGAAAAGGCGCTTTCCATACGTTGCTATGAAAATGTATGCGAAGGCCGGGAAGAAGAAAACCCCCGCCACGTGATTCGTGAGGCTGAACCCATACAGGAAGCTGAACAGGCAGAGCGACCGCGACTCGTTCTTCCAAATGATCCCGCCCGACGCCATGCGAAATGCGAGAAGGGTGAGCAGCATCATGAAGAAGCAATGGAGGGTCGAGTTTTCGGCAACCGTGGCCTGGTCCCACACGGTGGGCGAGAACGCGAAGAAAAACGCCCCTCCCAGAGCCGCCGCCGGCTTCCACAAGCTCTCCTCGAGCCGCTCGCCGATTATCAGATACACGAGCAGACAACTGACCGCCCCGAAGAACGCCGACATGAAATTAACGCGCCATGCTACCGACCCCGCCGGTATCAGGGTGAACGCCTTACCGATGAGCGCATACAGGGGATGGCCCGGGGGATGCGGGATACCGAGCGTGTAAGCCGCGGTTATCAGCTCGCCCGCGTCGTCCCAGTACACCGTCGGGCAAAGTGTGAGGGTGTAGACGACCAGGGAGAAAGCAAACGCAAGCCAGCCCACTCGCTTTCCAAAGGTCGAGAGGTTCATCTAAGCACCGGCGTTTCGCTCGGACCGCAGGTAAACGGCCCTGTGAAAGGTTCGCTTCCACCAGAATCCGAACAGGTCTTTCACCGTTCTCCATATGACCGCGGCGCTTCCGCAGGCCGCCTTGCCGCCCGAGCGGGGAACGTAGGTGATGTCAACCTCCCGGAGGCGGTATCCGAGGTCCCGCGCCTTTATCATTATCTCGGCCGTTATGAAGACGCCCCGCGACTCGATGCTCATCCGCTTGAGCATCTCTCTTCGGTACATATGGATGTAGTTGAACTGGCGTTCCTTCATGCCGAACAACAGCTTTATGAGAGCGATATTAACGAGCGAAACGAACTTTCGGGCGAGCGAATAATCACGGCGGTCGGAACGTATCCCGACGACGAGGTCGCACTCGCGCGAGGCATCGATGTACTTGTGAAGCTCGTTGAGGTCGAGCGCGAGGTCGGCTGGAATGAATATCACGAACTCGCCCCGGCTGGCCTCGATTCCTGTGAAAACTCCGCTGCCGGGGCCGAGGTTGCACGGATGATCGATCAATAGGATGCGGGCGTCGGCTTCGGCGAGCTCAACGGCAATGGCACGTGTGCGGTCGGTGCTTCCGTCGTTCACGATGATTATCTCGAAACTTGTCGAGAGCTCATCGAGCTTGTGGGCGACGAGTGTGACCGAGGAGCGGAGGTTGGCCTCTTCGTTGAAAGCGGGCACGACGACGGACAGGTAAGGTCTCATTCCATTCACCGCCTCCGAATCAATCTTGCCGGAACCCCGCCGACCACCGTGTACGGTTCCACGTCGCGACACACAACCGCGCCGGCGCCCACCTGGGCTCCCTTTCCCACCGTTACTCCGGGAAGGAGCACCGCCGCCGTGCCGATGTCGGCGTCGTCCTCGACTGTGACCGGCTTGAACACGATGGGCGTGTGGAGTATCGGCATGGAAACGTCCTTGCCCTCGTGATGCGAAGTGATTATCCTCACCCCGGGGCCTATACCGACGTTCGAGCCGACTATCAGGCCGCCTGCGCTGTGGAAGAAGCACTGCTGGCCTATCCACGTGCCGCTTCCTATCACCATCTTGTTCTTGTGGTATCCCTTCAGAATGGTGTTGTGCCCGATATAGACATCGTCGCCGATCTCGATGTTTTCGGGATGGAAAATGAGCACGCCCGCCTCAAACACAACGTCTTTGCCGAGGCGGGCCAGCTTTGAAATATCCGGCGCTCCGCTGCCGTGAGATTTCGCCATTGTAACGCCCGATCGTTTTGCGCTCTGTTTCCTGGCCTTTTTCCTCTAGAGATGCTCCGCCACGTGCTCGACCGGTTCCCTGTGTTCGTGAACCAATCCGGGCGTCTTCCCGCTTTCCATCTGCGATCGATACCAGTCGATGGTGCGGGTCAGCCCTTCGTTCAAATCGACTTTGGGCCGAAAGCCCAACAGCTCGGTCGCCTTCTGAATGCTGGGTATCCTGAGCTCGACGTCCACATAGTCCTTCTTGACAACGACGATCTCGGAGCTTGAGCCGACGAGCGCCTTTATCTTCTCCGCAAGCGTGGCAATGGTGACGGTGCCCCTCGGGTTGCCTATGTTGAAAACGTGGCCCACCGCCTCGGGCCTTGTGAGCGTCAGCAGTATTCCGTCCACCATGTCGTCGATGTAGCACCACGCCCGTATCTGGTTGCCGTCGCCATGCACTTCGAGCGGCTGGTTGCTGAGAGCGCGGACGACGAACGTGTGGATCGCGCCCGCCCCGACCTGCCTGGGGCCGAACACGTTGAACGGACGGATCGAGACAGTGGGCAGGCCCGTCTCCTTCCCATAGTTGTGCACGAGATGCTCCGCCGCCAGCTTGCTGACGGCATAGGTCCAGCGCGCCTCGCCGACCGTCCCGAGCGTTGTGGCGCTCATCTCCTCGGCGTGATACACGTGGGTGCCGAACACCTCGCTCGTGGAGAAGTCAACGAACCTTTTCACACGGGGGCCGTGCGCGACGGTGGCCTCGAGAACGTTGTACGTGCCAATGAAGTTTATCTTCATCGTCCTCGAGGGTACGCGGAGCACGGTGTCCACGCCCGCTATCGCCGCGAGGTGGAGCACCATGTCGGGGTCGGTCGTCTTCATGATCGAGCACAACTTCTCGTGGTCGAGCACATCGCCGTGAATGAAAAACAGGTTCGGATGCGTCCATGCAGGCGAGTCTTTCAGGGCATTGCGGTGCCCGTTATCGTACACGACTATCCTGTTGTGCTCCAGCAGCCTGTGAACAAGAGTCGTTCCGATGAACCCGGCGCCGCCGGTCAGGAATATCGTCTTGCCCCGTATTTCCTCCATGTTCTCGGACTGTTCCTTTCTCAGCTCATCAGGGATTAATCAGGGTCGAAAGCTTGAATATCGGCATGAACAGGGCCAGCACCATTCCGCCCACCACGACGCCGAGGAACAGTATCAGCAACGGCTCAATGAGCGAGGTCAGGCTGGCGATGGTCGCCTCCACCTGTTGGTCATAGAACTCGGCTATCTTTGAAAGCAACTCGTCGAGCGAGCCGGTTTTCTCGCCCACGTCGATCATCCGGGTGACCATCAACGGAAACACGCCGCTCCGGGCCAGAGGCTCGGCGATCGTCGCGCCCGCCTTGATGCTCGACTGCGAATTCTTCACGGAGCGGGAGAGGACCTCGTTACCGATCGTCCGCTCGACTATCTCCAGCGCCGCGAGCACGGGCACGCCGCTTCGGGTAAGCGTGGACAGGGTGCGCGCAAACCGCGATACCGCCACCTTCCTGAACAGCGCGCCGAACACCGGCAGCCTTAGCTTTAAGGTGTCGAACTGCATTCTGCCCGCGGCGGTGGAAACATAGTACCGCAGGGCAATACCGATTGCAATGGCGATGCCGACTACAATCAGAATGTAGCTGCGCAGGACGTTGCTCACTTTGATGAGCATGAGTGTGGGCACGGGCAGAGTTCCCCCTAAGCTGCTGAATATGTCCTGAAACTTCGGCACGATAAACACGAGCAGGCCCGTCGCTATGACCACGACTATGACAAACGCCACGACCGGATATGTCATCGCGGAACGGATCTCTCGCTTCAGCTTCTCGGTGGCCTCGAGGTACTCGGCAAGCTGCACGAGAATCCCGTCCAGATTGCCGCTGGCCTCACCCGCGCGGACCATGCTGGTATAGAGTTCCGGGAAGACCTTCGGGTGCTTCCTGAGCGCATCCGAGAACGTCAACCCGGCTTCGATGTCCTGCCCTACCTGTGTGAGCACGCGTTTGAAGTTCACCGATTCGGTCTGCTCTATCATGATGTCAATTCCCTGAAGGAGCGGCAGGCCGGAGTTGACCATGGTTGCGAGCGAGCGGGTGAACAACAGCATTTCTTCCGCTTTTACCTTCTTCCCCTTCATGGTGCCCGTGATGACGTCCTTGCGCGAGCCGGCCGCGGCTCCGCCGGAACGGCCGTCGGCCACGGACGTGGGCACGAGCCCCTTGCTCCTCAATTTCTGGAGCAACTCCTGCTTATTATCGGCCTCCATCATGCCGGAGAGGCTGTTGCCCGATTTGTCGCGGGCCGTGTACTGAAACGTCGCCATTGATGATCCCTCCCGTCTGGATTGAAGAACGTCTCGTTCAGTTTAGTTTTCCTTGCCCTTCATGTTGTACTTCTCCAGCTTGTATCTAAGCGACCTCGGTGAGAGCTGAAGCAGCCGGGCCGCCTTCGTCTGCGAGTTGGACGTCCGCTTCATGGCCTGTTTAATCAGCGAACGCTCAAAGGCCTCTACGCGACTGTTCAAGTGTATTCCCTCCGAGGGGAATTCAGCCGCGTAAGGCTCCTCCACCGCCGAATCGCACAGCTTCCTCGGCAGGTCATGGGGCTCTATCGCGCCGCCGTTGCACAATGCGGCCGCCCTCTCGATCACGTTTTCGAGTTCCCTCACGTTGCCCGGCCAGCGGTACTGTTCGAGTATCTTCTCGGTCTCGGGCGAGATGGAGATCTTTCTGCCGGCGCGCACGCAGAATTCCTGGAGGAAATGCCTGGCCAGCAACAGAATATCCTCGCGCCTCTCCCGCAGCGAGGGCACGTACAGCGGAATGACATTGAGACGATAGTAGAAATCCTCCCTAAACTTCCCCTCAGAGACCACCTTTTCGAGGTCCTTGTTCGTCGCGGATATGAGCCGAACGTCCACGGAAAAATCCGAGGCGCTGCCGACGGGACGTATCTTCATCTCGTCGAGAACCCTCAGAAGCTTCACCTGCAGGGCCATGCTTGTCTCGCCTATTTCGTCCAGGAACAGGCTGCCGCCGCTGGCCACCTTAAACAGTCCGTCTTTGTGAGAAATGGCGCCGGTGAACGCGCCCTTGACATGGCCGAACAGCTCGCTCTCGAGCAGATTCTCCGGAATTCCGCCGCAGTTTATCGCCACAAACGGCTTGTCGCTCCGAGCGCTGCAGTTATGTATCGCCTTGGCGACGAGTTCCTTTCCCGTTCCGCTTTCGCCCCGTATCAGCACGGTGCTGGACAGGCAGGCCACCTTGTGTATCAGATCCTTCATGTCGTTCATGGGGGTGCTGTTTCCCACCAGGTCATCCAACCTGCCGATTTTCTTCAGTTCCGAGCGGAGCACTTTGTTTTCGGCGCGAAGCTTCCTGCTCTCGAGCGCCTTCTCGACAATCAGCTTGAGCTCATCGTTCTTGAACGGCTTAATCAGGTAGTCGTACGCCCCCAGCTTCATGGCCTCGACGGCGGAGTCGACGGAACTGTGAGCCGTTATGACGATGGAGGGAATGAACCCGTCGGAATGTTGAGCCTGTTTGAGAATCTTGATGCCGCCATGCCTGTCCTCGTTCAGCCAGAGGTCGGTAATCAGAAGGTCCCACAGTTCCTCTCTCAGCTTCTTTGAGGCCTCCTCGTAGGACTCGACTCCCTGCGCCTCGTACCCCTGCTTTTCGAGCATTATGGCCAGCAACTCCCGCATGCTCGGTTCGTCTTCGACTATCAGAATTCGATATCTTTCCATTTTTCTTCCTTCAATCTTGTCTGGGCAGCACGACTGTTACCGTGGTCCCCTTCCCCCTGGCGCTCTCCACATCGATCGAGCCTCCATGCGAGGCAACTATCCTGTGGGCGATCGCCATGCCTAGGCCGACTCCTCTCGGCTTCGTCGTGTAAAAAGGGTCAAAGATTCTTTCCACCTCCTCAGGAGCCAGCCCACAGCCGTCATCTTCCACAAAAACGCTGGCATAGCCCGGCGGGCTATCATCCGCTCCCGCACGGACCCGCAGCGTACCCCCCGCGGGCATCGCCTCTATGCCGTTCTGAACGATGTTCAACAGAGCTTCCCTTATCTGGCTGCAGTCGCCCGTCACGCATCCGAGGCCATCCGGATACTGCCTGAGAATGGAAATGTCTCCATTGCAGAAGCACCGCTCTGCCAGTTGCACGACCTCGTCCAGAATCCGGCGCATGTCGCATTGTTCTCTTGCGCGAGGGCCTGTGCCGACAAACTCGAGAAAGTCAGTAACTATCCTGTTCAGTTGGTCGCACTCCCTCGTCGCTATCTTGATCAACTGCCCGTTTGTCCCGTCGAGGAGCAGGTTTTCGGCAAGCTCCTGAACGGCTCCCCTGATTGAGGCCACGGGGTTTCTGATTTCATGCGCGAGGACGGCAGACATCTCGCCGACCGCGGCCAGCCTGTCGGACCTCCTCAGCCTTTCCTCCATCCGCTTGAGTTCGGTAAGGTCTATGAAACTCGCGACCGCGCCCATGAGCTTCTTGGCGCCGTTTCGTATGGGCGACACGGTTATTCCGACGGGAATCGATTCACCGTCACCCCGGCTCACGGCGACCTCTCGGCTCTGGTATTCTTTCTGTTCGGCTATCGACTCCTCCAGCGGGTTGGGTTGGCCGTCAGCCACGGGGAACACGCACGAAACGTGTTTGCCGGCGGCCTCCGACCACGGGCGCCGAAGCAGGTTCGAGCCCGCCGGATTCAGAAACGTGACGATGCAGTCGCGGTTCACGCTCATGAATCCGCTCGAGAAGCTGTTCAGAATGTTCTGCTGGAACGATTCAAGCAGTCCGACCTGGCGAGACAGACAGCCGGCCAGGAACGCCGTCAGGTAAAAGGCAAAGACCTTCATCCCGGTGTAGGCCCACATGTCGCCCGAGACCATCGGAGGCTCGCTCCACCTGAAGGCGGACTCGGGGACGACATAGCCGCTTTGCTCCAGAAGCATGATGAGCAGAAAGAGCGCCGAACACATCGTGGCGACAAGAACGCTCCAATTGAACGAAAGCAGGATGGCGGCCGACAATATTGCGGCGATATACAGGAAGGCGAAAACGCTTTTGCCGCCGCCCGTCACGACGACAATGGCGCTTATCAGGATGAGGTCGGCGCACAGCAGGAGAAAGGAGAAGCGAATCGACGGATTGTAGCCGGCCGCCAGAATGACCATAACGATCAACGACTCGATCAGCGCGATGACGAAGATCGCGAAAAGGTAGTACGTATACTGGTCGGACTCCGTCCCGCTCCTGATGTGCAGCGCCAAGCACAGAAGGGCGACGATCGACACGATCATTGCACGAGCCAGCGCAAACCGTTTCAGGATCAGCTTGCCCTGCTCCACATCGGTCTTGAAAGGATCGATCATCTTGTTGACCTGTCTCTCAGAATCCCTTTCCCATGAGCCTCAGAAGATCTTCCTGATTCATGCTGCTCTCCAGGGCCTGCTCGTAAGAGATTTGACCGTTCTTGTACAGCTTGTGAAGGCTCTGGTTCATCGTCTGCATGCCGAGCGCTCCGCCCGTGCTTATGGCGGAATATATCTGATGCAGCTTGTCCTCACGCACAAGACTTCTTATGGCAGGGGTCGCCACCATGATCTCCAGCGAGAGCACCCTCCCGTTCATGTCCTTTCGTGGAAGCAGCTTCTGAACGATCACGCCCTCCAGCACGAAGGAGAGCTGCGTGCGCACCTGCAGCTGCTGATGCGGAGGGAAGACGTCGACCATTCGGTTGATGGACTGAGTGGCGTCATTGGAGTGGAGTGTGGCGAAGACGAGGTGCCCCGTCTCGGCGACGGTCAGCGCCGCCTCTATTGTCTCGAGGTCGCGCATCTCTCCGATCATTATCACATCGGGGTCCTGCCTGAGAATATGCTTCAGGGCCGCCCCAAACGAGTGAGTGTCGGCGTACACCTCGCGCTGGTTGATGATGCTCAGCTTGTGCGCGTGCAAATATTCAATCGGGTCCTCGATCGTCACCACATGGCAGCGCCTTTCGAGGTTGATCTTGTTGATAAGCGCGGCGAGCGTCGTGCTCTTGCCGCTGCCCGTGGGCCCGCATACGAGAATCAACCCCTGCTGTCTCTCGGCCATTTCGCGGACGCACTTGGGCAGTCCCAGATCTTCAAAGCCCGGCACCTCGTAAGGGATAGTACGTATCGCGGCACTCACCGAACCGCGGTCAACGAAGAGGTTCACGCGAAACCGGCTCAGCCCCTTTATCCCAAACGACATGTCGAGTTCCTTTTCTTTCTCGAATTCCTTTATCTGATGCTCGGTCAGGATGCTGTATGCAAGGCTTTTCGTCGCATCCGGAGTGAGGGGATCGGCATCCATCGGATACAGCTCTCCGTCGATTCGAAGCTGTGGTGGAAGGCCCACGACGAGGTGAAGGTCGGAGGCGTTGTTTTCGATTATCTGCTGACACAATTCTTCAAGCTGCATCATAGGATTTCTCCGTTCGTTTCGACAATTGTCGAGAGGTGACCGTGAACATTAGTGGCGACCTGTGGCAATTTTTGTACTCGCCAAATTTCAAAAATGTGGCCTATTATGGATATTTTTTCCGGAAATCCGTAGTGGAGCAATTCCTGTGCCAAATTTTGTAACTCCCGCCATAACCGGCCCTGTGGGGCGGATGTCGGCGCTGCGAAACGTTGCAAATGAGGACGAAATGAGGGAAATCGGCCCGGGTCTAATCCGGGGCGGTGACACGGAGGGTTTCCTCCAGGGTGGTGAGTCCGCCTTTCACCTTCGTAAGCCCGACCTGCCGAAGAGTGAGCATACCGTTTTCGATCGCCGTGCGCTTTATCTCTCCGGAGGGAGCGGAGGCCATTATGAGGTCCTGGATATTTTCCCTCACGCGCAGGACCTCCAACAGCGCGACCCTGCCGCGATAGCCCGTCTCACCGCAACGCGGGCATCCCTGACCTTTTGAGAGGACGATCTTCTCGCCCGACTCCGAGTGGAATTGCGCCCTTCTGAGCACCTGTTCGGGCACCCGGTACGATTGCCGGCAATCGGGACAGATTTTTCGGACGAGGCGCTGCGCCGCGGCCATGAGCATCGAGGAAGCGATGAGGAACGGCTCCATCCCCATGTCGATAAGCCTCGTGATCGCACCGGGAGCGTCGTTGGTGTGGAGTGTGCTCAGCACGAGGTGGCCGGTGAGAGCCGCTTTGATGGCTATGTCGGCCGTCTCTTCGTCACGAATTTCTCCGACCATGACGATGTCGGGGTCCTGACGCAATATCGACCTGAGACCGGAGGCGAAGGTGAGCCCCACTTCAGGCTTGGCCTGCACCTGGTTGATGCCGTGGAGATTGTACTCCACCGGGTCTTCGACGGTTACTATGTTGACGTCCAGCTTGTTCAGCATGTGGAGCGCAGAGTACAGGGTTGTCGTCTTACCGCTGCCGGTCGGGCCGGTGACGAGGATGATTCCATTCGGGCTGCCAAGGCTATCGCGAAAATCGTTGAGCGGTTGTTCCTCGAAGCCGAGCTTGTCCAGGTCGAGCTGGAGGGCGCCCTTGTCGAGGATTCGAATAACGACCTTTTCGCCGAAGCAGGTGGGAAGCGTCGATACACGGAAGTCTATCTCCCGGCCTTCGAACTTTATCCGAAAGCGGCCGTCCTGCGGAACCCGCCGCTCGGCGATGTCCATCTCGCACAAAACCTTCGTGCGTGAAACGACCGCCGCCTGGAGCCCTTTGGGCGGCGACTGGACTTCTCTGAGAACGCCGTCCACGCGGTATCGCACACGAACCTGTTTTTCAAACGGCTCGATATGGATGTCGCTCGCTCCCTCCTTTATAGCGTTGACGAGAATGAGGTTAACAAGCCGGATGACGGGCGCCTGCTCGACCTCTTTCTTCAGATGACTTATGTCAATTTCTCCCTTATCCTCCAACAAGGTGACGACGTCCGCCTGGGCGTCTCGGAGGATATCCTCGTAGTCGTCGGTCTCCGAATCGCCGCCGCCGTAGTAGCGGTCGATCGCCTTCTTCACCTCGGAATCCAGACACACGACGGTCTCGATCTCGTGTCCGGTAAGCATTCGGACATCGTCGACGGCGACGATATTCAACGGGTCGGACATCGCGATCGTCAGCGAGTTGCCCGTCCGTGCGACCGGTATCAGGTGGTATCGCTTCGCGATGCCGTCGGGCACCTCGGCGAGCACCTCGGCCGGAATCTCGTAGCTTTCAACCCGAAGATGGGGGATGCCCAACTGCTCGCTCAGGGTAATGACAATGTCCTCCTCACTGACGAGGCCGGAATTGATCAGAATCGCAACGAGCGGTTGGCCGGTTCGTCTCTGCTCATACAACGCCTGAGAGAGCTGCTCGGACGTCAGCAATCGTTCTTCGAGCAGGATGTCGCCCAAACGCTTCTTGAGAGTTTCAACCATGAGATGGTCCCTATCGGTTTGCCTAGGCCTCGGTCGTCTTGAACAGGTGTTTCAGTATCTCCTGCGCCAGCTCCAGCGTTATTTCGTGACCCACCAGCGACGAATAAGCCAGCAGCTTCTTGAGCGCGCCTTCCAGTTCCCGAATGTTCGACGGAATCGACTTGGCCAGCAGCTCCAGCACATCGTCGGTCACGCTCGCCCCGGCGGCCTCGGTCCTCTGCCGGAGGATGGTGAGACGCGTCTGAAAATCCGGCTCCTCCAGACATGCCACGACGCCGCCCTCGAACCGGGAGATGAGCCGCTGTTCGAGCCCTTCCAGTTTTTTCGGAGGAACGTCGCTGACAAGTATTATCTGTTTTTTCCTGTTATAAATGGCATTGAAAATATTGAAGAATTCCTCCTGGGCACGCGTCCTGCCCGAGAGGAACTGAATGTCATCGACTATCAACAGGTCCACGCCGTTGTAGCGTTCTCGAAACTCCTTCATTCGGTCGTGCTCGACTGCGTCGAGCATCTCGTCGATAAACCGGCTGGCGGGAGCGTAGACCGCTCCCATCTCGCCCTCACGGCGCACAACTTCGTTGCCAATTGCGTTGGAGAGATGGGTCTTGCCCAGGCCCGTATTGCCGTATATGAAGAAGGGGTTGTATTCGGACCCCGGAGATTCGGCGATCGACCTTGCAAGCGCATAGGTGAACGAGTTGGCTTCGGCCACTACAAAGTTGTCAAACCCAAACCGTTCTATGAGGCCGTCCTCGGGTGGCGTCTTCTGTTTTTCGGGCGGCGCCTTCTTCCGAGGTTTCTCGGGTTTCTCCTGCTTCTCCTGTTTCTTCGAGGGCGGCCCACCGGCCGGTTTCTCCTGCTCTGCAGCGGGCTCCTCGAGCTCCTCGGAGATTTCCAAGTGTGCCTGTGTGACTTTCCTTTCTTTTGAACCGTATATCTTTGCGTAGAGGTCCTTGAAGTCGGCCCATGAACAGAGGATCGGCTTTATCCGAAGCTTCACCGTCTGCTTGACCTTCTCCAGAGCCTCGACATCGAGCGGGTTGACCATGGCGACGGTAAGAAGTGTCCCCAGCTTGTCAATCGGAAGGAGCTTGTACTCGTAACAGACCTCGGCCGGGATCAATTCCGCGACCTCGGAGCTTACCTGCAGATTGGACAGTTTCAGATGAGGAATGCGGCACTGCCGAACGAGGAAGCCAATGAGTTCGTCCTCGGTGACGTATTTCAAGCGTACCAGGACTTCGCCCAGAAACAGACCGCTTGACTGCTTCTCCCGAAGCGCCTCCTCGAGTTGCGGGCGGGTAATGACATCTTCACGAATCAGCAGTTCGCCGAGCTTCTTGTTTGCTCCCTTCATGTCTCTTGCACATCTTTCTGGAGAGGATTGGTTTACAGATATCCCATCCATCCTCTCCCTTCATCGTCGAATGGGATTCGCTTTCACCCAGTCCGTCCCCGTTTGACTTAAGTTAGTGATTCCGATATAATTACATCAGATGTTCGATTAGATCGAATACAGCGCTCCGGCTTCGGAGCCGGTGCTCAAAAATGAAGCATTCTTTCGTCAAAATTGTCCCGTCACGCCTGATGGTCGTCGGGCTCGGCACGACGTTGTTCGTGCTGTGTATCACGGCCATCACAATGCTTTTCCCCGGCCTGATAGGCCGAGAGAGACTCGCCGACAGGCTTGTAAGCGGCCTGCAGTCGGTGGCTCCCCTCGAATCGGGCGATATCACAGAGCAAAACCTCGACCACACACTGTTTGCCATATTTCAATCCAATAAAGCGAGCAGAAACATCTCGTACCTGCGCTTCGTAGACCTCAACGACGGCACGATCTTCACTTTCGACGAAAAAGGAACTCGCAAACCCTTCGGCCGGGCAGAACCGGACATATGGGCAGACCTCATGAACAACCAGAGGGCCATCAACATCGATAGCGGCAAATTCGAGATCTTTCGTGTCGTCTCTCCTAAACTGCCCATTGCGATAAATCTCGGCATAGAGCCCGAGGTTGCCTATGAGATTGAATCACAGCGACGTCTTTCCGCCATTGTGGGAAGCATAATCCTTGCCACTGGGATAGGAATCCTGATAATGATATGGCAGACGCGACAGATAGAAGAGGCAAAAGGCGAGTTGGAGCTTGTTTTAGCGAACACCGCGGAACCCATCCTCATGGTTGACAATTATTGTCGTTTGGTGTTCGCAAACGGACCGGCCCGTGCGCTTTTAGGACAGCCGAAGGCGAAGACTTTCAAGAATCGTCCTCTGCTCCCCCTCATCAAGAATTCGGACAATCGCGAATTCTTCGCAAAAATGCTTGGCGACGAGCAATCCGACCTCAACGAACTCGAGACGACGTTCCCCGGCTACTCCGACAAGGTGACATTCCGGGCGGGTGTGCTGGATGTGAAGACCGAGGTCGGGCGACCTTTGGGCAAGCTGCTTGTGCTCAGGGACATGACTCTGGAAAAGAGACTGGAAGACAAAAAAGTTTCACAGACCATACACGAACTGAAAGGGATGCTGGGCGAGGTGAAAGGATTCATCCGCCAGGTGCTCGAGAGCATAGACGGAGAATCGCAGCGAGAGCAGCGGGCGTTCCTGAACATATGCCTCGAAAAACTCGAACGATGCTACGACACGGTGGCCGCGATGGTCAGGTCGATCGTGAGCGCGTTCAAGCCCCAATCGTTCGAACTCAGGCTGCGCCACTCGGATTTGACCGAAATACTCAAATTCAACGTGGCCGACTTCGGCTCATCGCTCGAAAAAGAGAAGGCCGAAGGGTGCAGGCTGGAACTGAGCCTGCCCGAAAAACTGCCCACCGTGTGCTGCGACCCGAACGCCATCTCGCGCGTCATCGCAAACTTGCTCCTGAACGCCACGCAGCACTGTCCCCGAGGAACCATCGTGGTCGCGGCGAAGGAGAAGGACGAAATAGTGCAGGTCTCGGTGAGCGACACAGGGAGCGGAATACCGAGTGAGAACCTGGAAAATATCTTCGAACCCCACGTGAGCTACAGGAACGAAGGCTCCGGATTGGGCCTCTCGATATGTCGCGACTTCATAAAGGCGCACGGTGGAGAAATGTGGGCGGAGTCCGGTGGCAAAGGAAAGGGCAGCGTCTTCCACTTCACGCTTCCCAAATCGAGACCCGTCATCCTGTCTTCCGACCCGACGCTCACAAGCAGATTGGAGTCGGGATGCAAGAGCAACGGATATCACCCGGTCGTGTTGCGGGATTTCCTGGCGGCCACACGGAGGGTGGCCGAGATAAACCCGAACGCCATATTCCTCGACCTCGACATGCAGGATACCATTTCCGGAACATCGCTCGCATACCGTCTGAAGAAGACGGGCGACACGGCGAAAATCCCGATAATAGCGTTCGCATCAAACGTATCGGACGCCCAATCCGAACTCAGCAGATACGAGGGAATCACACTGGAGACATGCCTGCAGAAGGAGTTCTCTGAAGAGGAGCTGTGGTCGGCCATGGGAACCGTCGAGGCTTACTGGTATCTGGCGCAAAGTGTCTGAGAGGCGAGGCAGCTTTCGAGGAACCCCCGGTCATATGTCCGAACACGGGCCACGTTTAGCGAACCGCCTCACCATCCGAGGAGGCAATTGAAAATTGTCCGTCAAGGGAAGCAAGATACTCATCATAGACGATGAATTGGATACGGTCCAAAGCATCGTGAGCTTTCTGAAAGAGGAGGGCTTCGAGGTCACGGTGGCATACGACCGCCTCGAGGCCACGCGCCTGCTGAAAAAGACGGATTACGACATCGTCTTCCTGGACTGGGTGCTGGAAAGAGAGATAGGACTCGAGGTGCTGAACGCGCTGCACAGGGAATTCCCCGCACTCGACATCGTCGTGCTGAGCGAGGGCGCTTCGCTCGAAATGGCGGTCCAGGCAATCAGCCATGGGGCGTACGACATAATAAAAAAAGCGCGCGAAGACGGAACCAACCGGTGGAAAGTCCCCCCGCGCCTGCCCATCGTTCTCCACAACCTGCTTGCTCGCAGGCAGGAGCGCGAACTCGTGACACAGCAGATGGACGAGAAGTACTACATGATCGGCGAGAGCGAGGCCATGCAGAAGCTGAGGGAGGAGATAAGGCTCATCGGCCCGAGCGACTACACCGTGCTCATCTGCGGAGAGAGCGGCACCGGAAAGGAACTCGTCGCGCACAACATCCATCGCAACAGCCCCCGCCGCGATGCTCCGTTCGTTCCGGTCAACTGCAGCGCCCTTACGTCCACCCTGCTCGAATCGGAACTCTTCGGAATAGAGAAGCATGTGGCCACCCAGGTGGACCAGCGCAAGGGCAAATTCGAACTCGCCCACGACGGCACGCTCTTTCTGGACGAAATCGGCGACCTCAGCTACGAGGCGCAGGCGAAACTGCTGAGAGTGCTCGAGGACAAGACAATTACGCGCGTGGGCGGACAGAAGGAGATAAAGGTAGATGTGCGGGTGATCGCAGCCACAAACCGCGACATGGACGCCATGATAAGAAACGAGAGCTTCAGGGAAGACCTGAGGTATCGTCTCTCGTACAGAATAAACTGTCCTCCTCTGAGAGAACACAAGCAGGACGTCAAGCCGCTGGCGGAATATCTGCTCGGACAAGCGTGCCGAGAACTTCACAAAAAACCCATCTCCATCGACGCCGAGGCGCTCGACCTGCTCACGTCGTACTCCTGGCCGGGCAACGTACGCCAGCTCAAGAATGTCCTCCAGTGGGCGGCCGTGAGAGTGGAGCGTGTCATCGGCGCCGACCTCCTCCGAACAAATGAGGACTTGCGCGCAGCGGCTGTGACGCCTGAGGACTATGCGCAGATGAGCTTCAAGGATGCCCTGCGCTCTTTCGAGCGCGACTTGATATCGCGCACGCTGAGCGAAAGTTCCTCGCATCGCGAGGCGGCCCAGAAACTGGGAATGGACGAGGGCAATTTCTCAAAGAAGCTTAAGGAACTCCGCCTGCGATGAGCACCGGACCCGCCGCATGAGACAAGGCTATCCCGCGTTGAATCGCGCCTAGTGTTAGGCCTTCCCGTTGACCTGAAGCGCCTGAACCGAGCTTGTAGTAAGCACAAATTGTTTTGTTGAGCCCACAAAGAAACCGGCCCGATTTCGTTGAACGGTCGTTAAGCAAACCGCCCATTCCTTCTCCGCGCCGCCCTACCGAGAGATAGCTAAGCTAATGATAAATCATATCTTATGAATTTTGCACATTTCTCGCCGGACGGATATCGCCCATGGCTCCCATTGTATCGATTTTTGGCACAACCCTTGCAAAAAGGAGTGAACGGAGGGTACTACGTTTGGGAGGAGAAATGGCACAGGCAGAACCGCTTCGAAACGGCATCAGCGAAAACAGCGTCCTGATTATCGATGATGAAATCGAATCGTTGAGGGGAATCGTCGACTTCTTCAAGAAGAGCAAATGGAGCGTCGCAACCGCGATTGACGAGAGAGAAGCGATTCTTGAGTTTGAGCGCGTGAATCCGTGCCTCGTGCTTCTCGACTTGGTGCTCGAGAGGGAGAGCGGCTTCGAAGTGCTCAGCCGAATTCGACAGCTCAATCCCGAGAGTAAAGTCATCATAATCAGCAAGTATTTTGACTACGAACTAATCAAGCAGGCGATGAAAGCCGGCGCCATAGGCTTTGTGCAAAAGTCCGAGACGGACGTGCTCCCGTCGGGCTTTACCAGCCTCTTGAGGGGCGCAATAGCCTGACGGCGACGTGCGGTGACGCAAGAATCCGGCTCTGTTTCGGCTCAGCGTCAGCTAGGCAAAGGAAGGCATGCTAAGAAGCAAACACTCAGAAGCGTTCGGCGAAGACAGCTTCGAAGGGGTCTATCGCCGCATCCTCAGAAAGCACGGCTACCAATTTCTGCAGGTAATCGGAAAAGGCGGCATGTCTCGCGTTGACGAGGTGCGCCACCTTCTCACGGGAAAACTGAGAGCGATAAAACATCTCGGCCCCAATCCTCCCGCAGAGAAAGCGGAGAGGTTCAAGAGGATACTCAGGCGCGAGACAGAATACTCTTTCAACCATCCCAACGTGATGAAGGGCGTGGATTATTTCGAAGACGGAGGCAACGTCTTCTACGTGATGCCCCGCATGCAGCACAACCTGGAGCACCTGTTGCTCGACGACAAGAAATACGACATCATGTTCCTGCTCGACATCGTCATCCAGGTCGTGGCGGGACTGAATTATCTCCACCAGAACCACATCATCCATCGCGACCTCAAGCCGTCGAACATACTGTACAATCTCAACGGCAACGGCGCCGAAGTTGTGATATGCGACTTCGGCCTGAGTCAGGACAAGATTGCCAAGTTCAAGACCGACATGTCCCGATTCCTGGGCGGCGGGCGTCGGGCGGGCACGATGAGTTACGCGGCTCCCGAGCAAATGCGCAAGGACGGCAGATACGACAAGAGGTGCGACATCTATTCGCTCGGGCGCGTAATCGACGAACTCGTGGGCAAGAAGGCGAAGTACAGGAAGGAATTCATAAACACGTTCCAGCAGGACCGGCTGATCGATGGCCTGTCGAGAAAAATCTATCTTTACAAGAAAGACCGACCAGCCGTGCTCGAAGGCGAAAACCGCAAGCATCTCCCCTACTCTCTGACGAGCGTGGTGCTGAGATGCCTGCAAAAGCGTCCGGAAAAAAGACCGTCCGACATCGCTCAGATATTCTATGAACTGACGAAGATTCAGCAGGAATGCCGGATGGCCAACGGGATGGACTCTCTCCAGAAGGAGGTGCTGACCTACCGCGCCCGGGAGTGAGACCTTGCTTCAGAATAAGCATGAGCGGCCAGAGCGAGGGCCGCTCTTTTCATTTTGCGCTGTGCCGACGGGCTTCCACCTTCTCCCGGGACTGTTTCCCTTTCGGCCCGTTCAGCCGGAATCCAGCTCTCTCGCAAGAGCGGCCAGGTAGCGGACCGCGTCCGTGAGGTTCTGCGGGTCGATATTCTCGATGCGGTCGGTCGGCTGATGCCAGTAAGGAATCTCCTCGCTGCCTTCGGGAAAAGCCATGAGCGTGATTCCTCTCAATCCTTTCCGCGCAACCACGGCGGTCTCCGTATAGCCCGTCTTCAGGGGCATCGCCAGAATCCCCTCATCGCCGACGGCTGTTGCCGTGTCCGCCGCCGCTCGTACCAAGCCCGCGTTGCTGTAATACTTTTTCAGCATGCCCTCGTATGTAATGTACCTGAGCTGCCCGACGCCCAGACATTCGAGGTTGACGAAGTATGCGTCCTCCAGCTCATCGCCGTGCTTGTCCAGAAAAGCCCTCATCCCGGTGAGAGCCGCCTCCTCACAACCCGTGCACAACGCCCAGAACTCCGTCTGCTCGAGCGGGTCCCGCACGAGAAGCTCCGCCAGACTCAACACGACCGCCGCCGCCGTGGCATTGTCGTTTGCGCCCTCCGTGAAAGGGGAAAACAGGTCGCCGTGCAGCATCGCCGCCAGCATCGCGACAATGGGAACATCGAGCGCCAACGATACGGCGAGCGCAGCCCCGTGGAATCCCGTGGCCGCGCCCGAGAAGAACGCCGCCGCCTTCAGGACGACGCAGGCGACCCCCAGCATGAGCAGCCGGGACAGATGCCCGACGAGGCGCGGGTGAAACAGTATGGGGGTGCGGTTTGTGTCGAGATGGCCGATGGCCACGAGTTTCTTCCGCACTTCCTTCTTCGGCGGAACTCTGCCGTGCACGTTCTGAGAGACTCTCTTCGGCAGAAAGTTGCTCAGCGAAAGCTTCCAGAAACTCATCTCGGCGACCATTATGTACAGTGTGGCAAGGCACAGCAGGACTGCCCAGCCCCAGAGCTTCCCTCCGGTCCAGTAGTAGAGGCCCGTCGAGGCCAGCGCCAGGCCCAGCGCGATCTCGAGCGCCCACCACAGCGAAGGCACGCTCCGAAACGTTTCGACCGAAACCTGCCGCGCGCCCATTTCTTCAAGCTTTGTGGCCGCATAGGCCGCCGCGCGCGCTTCGGCCTCTGTCGTTGGCCCGCGCGGGCCTATCTCGGCACAGAACACCTTTACATGTTCGATCGGCTCTACTGATAACACGCGCCTGCGCCCTCCATGGTCGCTCAGTCGTGCTCGCAGATCTCAAGGAGCACGCCCATGGTGCTTTTCGGATGGAAAAAAGCGATCCTCGCGCCGCCCGCTCCCGGCCTCGGCTTCTCGTCAATCACTCGAAGCCCTTTGGCTTTCAATTCTTCAAGGGACTTCTCCACGTCGTTGACGCGAAGGGCGATGTGTTGAACCCCGACTCCCCGCTTCTCGATAAACTTGGCGAGCGCGCCCTCTGGGTCGGTTGGCTGCAAGAGCTCGAACTCGGTATCGCCGATGGGAACGAACGCGATCTTCATGCCTTCGAACTCCTCGACGTGTTCCACCTTCAGGCCGAGGGTATCGCGATAAAGCTTGAGCGCCTCTTCGAGGTCGGAAACCGCAATCCCGATGTGGTCGATCTTCTCTATCATTCTCGACTTCTCTCCTTCCTACGCTTCCTCAACCGCCTCCCTCAGAATTCGAACCGACTGAACAGGGTCAACCGTATGTACCTCCAACACCACCGGCCCGTCGAAATTCGCGGCGCGCAGCATCCGGATGACGCCGTGCACGTCGACTATGCCCACGCCAAGCTCCTGGTGGTCGTCCATGACCCTCACCCGTTTGTCAAACAGCCTCCACGTCACATCGTGCATGTGAACCTGGCCCAACCGCGAGCCGTATCTTCCTATGAACTCGCCGATATCCTCGTTTCTGAGCTTAATGTGCCCCACGTCCATGCAGATTTTCGTATCGAACTGTTCCACGAGCGGGAGCAGTTTTTCAAACGCGATGTACTCAAGATTCTCGATGCAGAGCCTTTCAGGCGGCACGAACTCCACTATCCGGGCCAGGCTCTCCTCCGCGCAAGAGAGGTATGCCCCGACCACCGCGCCGTCGCGCAGGCCGACAGCCATGAGGTCCTCCAGGAGGCCGGAAATATGCAGAACATACGAGATCGGCTCCAGGGGCGAGCACTGCTCGGCTATATCCTTCACAACGTCCTCCGACGCGCGCCGGATGGAATCGATGCTGGTGGTGAAATTGACGCCGCCCATGAACGGCAGATGCACGGAGAATGTGACGCCGTCGGCTTCGCGCAACTCTCTCAGACCGCCCGAAGCTTCCTCCTTGAACCTGTCACGCAGCGGTCCGGGCAGCACCGCCACGGCCTCGCCGCTGATCTCGATGTGATCCGCACCCGCGCTCACAAGCCTGCGCGCTTCATCGGCCAGCGAGTGCTTGCCGTCGGCGCTCAAAAACGCCCGCGCAATCTTCTTCGGCTCAATCATCGTGCCGACTCTCATCGCATTTTCTCCCTTATCGTCTTGGTGGACCCTTGCAACAATTCGAGATGAACATGAAAAGATCGCCGGAACAACGCGACGACAGCCCCGGCTGCTGCATTCACATGCCGTCGCCCGACAGATAGTCCGGGGGATAGAGGCTCTGGTAGACGACGTAGGACCTCAGAACCTTCTTGACGTATCTTCGGGTTTCGTCGGCGGGAATGCTCTCGACGAACACGTCGAAATCACCCGGCGGCGATTTGCTCATCCACTTTCTCAGGTTGGTTTCTCCCCAGTTGTACGCCGCTATCGCGAGCACCATGTTGTTGTCAAACTTGTCGAGCAGATACCGCAGGTAATAGTTGCCCAGCTCGATGTTGACCGACGGGAGAAAAAGCGCCGACTGGTCGAAGGCCGCCGGCCCGTACACCTTTCCGGCCAGCCATTCGCCCGTGCTGGGCAGAATCTGCATCAGGCCGCGCGCGTCGGAAGTGGAAATCGCGTCCTCACGGAAGTGGCTTTCCTCGCGCATGACGGCCAGCGAGAGCGCCGGTTTGATGTCATACTTCGAGGACGTCTCTCCCACCAGATCGGGATATGCCGGCGGGTATAAGATGTACTGAACCCGGGTGGCTCGGGGCGGCTCTGAAAACTTGCCCCTGAGAGACGACGCAAGACGGACTGATTTGTTGTATGACTGCCACTGGAAGAGTGCCCATGCGAGCGCGTATCTGGCGTCTGCGTCCGAGGCTTCTCGGGAAATGTCCTCAAGCTCCCATGCGGCTTCGGACAGGTGATTCAGCATGAGAAACTTCAACCGCTCCAGCGTCTGCCGGTTCCAGTAGGCCAACTGATTCTCTATCGAGGCGAACGCCGCCTCGGGGGTCTCGCCCTCGAGCGAAACGAAAGGCTCTCGGTCGAAGGCGAAC
>CAZSKP010000055.1:0-25254 GCA_964607485.1 uncultured bacterium
GGATAATGACGGGCAGATTGAGTTTTGACTGCCGCACACGCTCGATCACGGAAAGGCCGTCCAGGCCGGGCAGCATGATATCCACAATAGCCGCGTCATAAGGCTCGTTTATCGCCAGAAAGAGACCATGCTCACCTTCTACGGCGTGGTCTACTGCATAGCCTGCCTCTTTCAGGCCTCTCAAAATAAACGATGCGATTTTCAGATCGTCTTCAAGCAGGAGTATCCGCATGGCTGACAAATCCCTTTCGCCCTCCGAGACCGAGGGGCGATAATACAAAATCTTAGATCGCTCAATATCAACGGCTTAAATTCGTGCAGATATGGATTCTGAGCCCTTCGTTATCCTGGCTCGATTGCCCTAGTAAGATTATACTCCATCAAACCTATTATCGTACTCTGCCAACCTGACCGGAAGGTTTCCAGGAGATTACCATTTGGCAATGCTCACTTCTGCACAATGCAACTCTTATCCAATAACCTTCATAAATGAAAGGCCAAAAAAGTGAAGGTTATCATCGTGTATCTTCACTGTGTGGGAGACGAT
Organism: uncultured bacterium; assembly: GCA_964607485.1. Lineage (GTDB taxonomy): Bacteria > Abyssobacteria > SURF-5 > SURF-5 > SURF-5 > CAZSKP01. The sequence goes on from CAZSKP010000055.1 coordinate 548, forward strand.
GACGCTGCCACGGAGTTGGTGAATCCCAGAGGGCGGGAATTTCGGGTCTTGCAGACTAATAGAATGGAAGACTCTGTTCTTCAGTTCGGATAAACAATCGTTGGGTCCCGACCCCGGCGACAGGAGCCGAAGTGGTTGCGGGGGCTGGATTTGAACCAGCGACCTTTGGGTTATGAGCCTTGTTATGCCCCTTCGCCCTAACCCGCCGAAAGGGCGGTAACTTACAGCAATTCTATGAACCTACCTGCAAGGACCTCCGTTCACCATGTTTCCTGTGAAATTCAGGGTACAGTTTAGGGTACAGTTGCGGGGTTTGTCAAGAGCGATATTGTATCTCTGTTCGTGTGGCTGGAAGTGCCTTCAGATCAGACCGTCTCTTTCGTCAAGAATTGATGGAGGATTCTCAACGAGGGGGTCGAGACGATCTGCCTGCTGCAATGCCCAAGCAATCCATTTGTCAAGTTCGCTTCCTTGATTGATCTGGCCGTGTCTTGCGAGAGCATCTTCTTTGACTGCTTTGATGAACGCTCCTCATCTTATCTTCAAGCCTTGGCCTTGATCAAAGGATTGCTCCAGGCTACCTTGCCATGAGCATCCTCGATCTCCATGCGTGCATACGGCCACTCAGCAGGTATCCTGAAATGTGTATCGGTCATTGGCTTCTTCCCAAGCGCGTTTCTCCACTTGGCCTTGTCCCGAGGACCGATCAGGCGCGCGTGGACGATTGGGGAAGTCTCAACTACGACGCGGTTGCCTTGTTCTATCGTTATTGACTGGAAACAGGGACCCGTGGAACTGTAGAAGTTGCCTCTCTTGATCGATGCAATGATCGCCTCATGAGAGAGTGCTGGGGCATTAACCATGATCCACGCGCCCGGCTCGGCAGGATATCCTTCAAAGAAGTGGGCATCGTCAGTCGCAAAACCGAGCATATTCGCGTGGCGTTCCAGCATCATATCCCAGTGAAACGAGCCCAATCCCTTTCCTTCGCCCATCTGAGAAATGTAGTTGTATACTTCTATCCCGTGAAACCCATGCCGCGCCCCCTCCGCTACCAAATTCCCCGACCAATGGGGGTGAGCCCAGATGAGAATACCCCCCTGACTCCGGACCCTCTTGAACCCGGCCATGAACGCCATGTCTGCTGTGACGCCGTCGACACTCCCGATGCAAACAGCATGGAAGAGGATACCAGCATCGTCTTTACCGTGGAGCTCGATTCCGTCAAGTATCAGAAGTGGCCACTGATTGCCTAGTTCGGCTCCGATAAACGGAACCATATGATCGGTGATGCTGATAAAGTCGTAACCCATGTCGGCATAGAATGCCGCCGCCTGTTCAACCGTCAATCGGCCGTCGGACCGGGTGGTGTGCATGTGAATGTTGCCCTTGAACCAAGTCCCCGAACAGTCGTACCTGAAACGATCTTCCATTGATACCATGTCTCCAAAGAACGCCGGTGTAGCTCGTTTCTCCTTGGTCTTGAAGGTTCTTCGGGTATAATACTCTGAACGCCTCTGCGTATTCTATCTCATCGGCCATCGGACGTCCATGCCGGAAATTCTTCTGGGAGACATTCCCCCCAGTGACTATGCCCGGGTGGTGGCCAAGACCAAAAGAGCAGCTAGCCCGATTCCCTCTAATTCCAAATGGACCGGTTTACTGGGAGCCGGTCACCATATCGGTGGCTCCTCCATGGCAGGGAGGCCAGCGTGCCCTGGCCTCAGCCGCGAGGGGCTTGTATCCGAGCGCGCTGTAGTTAGCAACTCATCGAGAATTGTTCTCACTCTGATTCTTGCTGCAATCCAAGCTGCTCCGGTCATGTCATTCATCATATTCAGCCACCGTCAAGGCCGCGAAGTCTGAGATACGGTCCCCGAGCTGGGCCGGCACTATTTGGCAGACACTCCTGTTTCTGGCCAGACACTCTTTCTCGAGGACAGCCTCAACGCTGTCCATAAGCAGTTCCCTGTTGCGCTCGAAGATGCTGCCGATGACGATCATCTCCGGATTCAGAATATCAATCAGCACCGCAAGACCTCTCCCCAGATAGTGACCAACCTTCTTAAACACGGATATAGCCACAGGATCGCCCTTTTGCGCGGCCTCGGCCACCGCTCGGGCTGAAATTTCTTCCAGCTTTCCCACATCTTTACAGAAGCCGGGAGCCTTTCCCTGTTGCAGATGTTCGAGGGCCATTACCCTTGCCACTTGGGCAATGCCCCCTCCACTGCAGAACCCTTCAAACGACCCTTCCTTCCCGTAGCCGACAGGACCGTTATCAGACAATCTTATGTGTCCCACTTCGCCGGCCATTCCGTTCGCTCCGCTGAACAACCTGCCGTTCAGAATCAGGCCCGCACCAAGCCCCGTCCCCATGGTGATGAAGATCACATTGCTGCATCCTCTGGCGGCGCCATACCGCCACTCCGCCAGTGCGCCGGCATTCGCGTCGTTCTGCAACCGGACCGGCACTCTATAACGGTCGTGGAGAATTTCCACTATAGGGACATTGTCCCAGCCGTACAGGTTCGGCGGGCTAAGAATTACACCGCTTACGAGATCCAGCGGGCCTCCGCAGCTGATCCCTATGGAATTCAGAGTCTTATTGGACGTCCTGTTCTTTTTAATAATGGAGTCGATGGAATCATAGATCGTTTCAAGAGTGCTCTCTACTCCGTTCTTTGTATTCGTTGGAAAGGATATTCTGTCCATGATGATATCCTCGGCCTGAAGGGCTTCAGCCCGGGATTTTCCAGACACCAAAGTACATTTGGTTCCGCCAATATCCAGACCAATGTTGTACCTGTCCAATGACTTTTCTCCCTGTCTCATTGTGACCTGCTTTAGAATCGGTCGTGACGGTGCAAATCAAACGCAGGCATTGCTCGGCGGTAACAGACAAAAGTATACCAGAAAGCAGGGGGATTTTCACTTATGATGCGGAATTTGGGCGCGAAGGTTTCCTCAGGAAAGGGCAGTATTCTTTACTTCCTAAAGGCGGTGAACTAAGCCCTGAATTGTACGCCTTTAGATGACTTGGCACAGAGGGGAATTGCGTCCCAAATCTATGCATATACTTCGGAAGATGTGAACACACCTTACTTGGCCCTCACAGCCAGGGCCGGTCCCACATCTTTCCCTTCGGGAAGATGAGCGACGTGTGTAGCGACGTCGGGGCGACGCAAGAGTTGTTCGAAGTCTCCGAAGTCCAGAGCTCGCATCGGACAGGCGGCGACGCATACCGGAGGTTCTCCGTTTTCGAGGCGGTCTGTGCAGAAATCACATTTCCGGGCCACCGTGTCTTCCTGCGCGAGAAAGCTGATCGCGTCATAAGGACAGGCGCTTTCGCAGATGCGGCAGCCAGTGCATTTCTCCCTGTCTATCAGAACAATCCCGTCATCTTCACGCTTGATAATTGCGTCTTCCGGGCACGCGTCGGCGCACGGGGGCTTTTTGCAGTGATTGCATGAAATCGAAAGATGGAATACCTTGACATTCGGGAATCGTCCTTCCTCGCGCGTTTCAACGCGACGAAAACCGACGGGTCCCGCCGGCACATCGTGCCAGTCCTTACATGAAACGACGCACGTGTGGCACCCCGTGCATCGGGTTTGGTCGAAACTAAACGCTAGCTGCATCCGAGCCTCCTGGGTCAATCTGTATGGTCAGGCCTTCTCCACCTGCACCCTCGTGGAATTGAACGGAGTGATTTGGGTCGAGGTGTGAATATCGGGGCAGACCGCATTCGCGCATCCGTTCTTGTCCACGCCGTCGGCATCGAGGTCGAACTGTATTCCCTGGTCGATGTTGACAGCGCCCGGAACGATGCGCTCGGTCACCCGCGCGGGCAGGACGGTCGAGCCGGTGGCGCTCGACACTTTTACGAGGTCTCCATTCGCAATGCTTCGCGCTTCTGCATCGACTGAGTTTATCCAGACTTCCTGCGCCTCGGCTTCTCGCACCCACTCGACGTTGTAAAACATCGAATTCGATGTCTTCTTGCTGTGTCCCGTCACCAGACAGAGGGGAAATGCGCCGTCGTCCTGCGACTCCTCCGGCTCGATGTATTTCGGAATCGGCGGAACGCCCGGGTTTCCCAGATCGGCAATCGACTGGCAGAAAATTTCTATCTTGCCGCTGGGGGTGGAAAAAGGACTGTTCTCGATGTCTTCTATCTGCTCGCGAAACGCAATGTGAGGCCGGTCGAGCTTATATTTTATCGACCCGGTTTCCTTGAACTTTTCCCAGTCTTCGATTTCGGCGTTTGAACTCAAATACTTCAGCCACTCGTCCTCGGCCATTTCGCTGTATCCATCAATGCCCAGTCGTCCCGCGAGGTCGGCGAGAATATCGACGTCGTTCCGGCATTCGCCATATGCCTCGATTGCTTTGTTCGAACAGGTGATGTAATGGCCCAGGAGCCACGGAGTGAACACGTCGTTGCGCTCAAACTGGGTTGTGACCGGAAGCACGAAATCGGCGTAGCGAGCCGTCGCGGTGAGAAACTGCTCATGGACAACCATGAATTCGACGGACTTGAGCGCGCGGTCGGCCTTGCGGACGTTCGCCAACTGGTTCGCGGTGTTGCCGGCGACGGAATAGACCATCCGTATGTCCGACGGATACCCGCCGGCGCGGCCTTCCAGGATGGCGTCGGCCCACTTGTTGAAGTGGACTGAGACATTGTCCGAACAATACCCTCCCGGCAACTGCATCATCTTTGTCATGATGGGATATCCGAAGATGGGAATCCCGGCCTCGCCTCCGGAGACGCCGACATTTCCCGTCATCGCCGCCAGGGTCGCGGTCGCGCGGCTGAATTGCTCGCCATGATTTGTCCGACACGGTCCGTAGCCGGTAACGAGCGCGGCAGGCTTCGCCGTCGCGTACGCGCGCGCAACCTCGACTATCCTTGCTGCCGGCACGCCGGTTCTCTCCTCGGCCCACTGCGGCGTCTTTGGAACACCGTCTTCCCGCCCCATGACGTATGTTTTGAATTCCTCGAAGCCCACCGTATATCTGTCGATAAAGTCCCGGTCGTAGAGGTTTTCGTCGATGATCACATACGCCATCGCGATCAGCATGGCCGCGTCGGTTCCCGGACGGATCGGAATCCACTCGCTTGCGAGGACGGCTGCCGAGTCGGTGCATCGTGGATCCACGGCGACGACACGCGCTCCGTTCTCCCGCGCGAGGGCCACATAATATGCCGAGTTCGTCCCCCAGACCGAATCGCTGGGGTTCCAGCCCCACATGATGATCATGTTCGAGTTGAGCAGGTCCTCTCGCTCATTCGCCGTGAAGACGGTGCCGTAGGTATGAAATGCGGCGAACACGGCGCCGTCGTTGGAAACGTACGATTCGAGCGTCGTCTGTCCTCCGAACATGTTCAGCAATCGGTCGAGGCACGACCTGCGGTGATATGAGCACTCGTTGGTTCCCGAATGCGAGATGTTCATGATCGCCGTGGCGCCGTAGCGTTCGCGTATCTCGAGCATTGTCTGCGCGATCGTATCCAGCGCCTCGTCCCAGCCGACCCTCGCGAATGTGCCGACGCCCTTCTCGCCGGTTCTCTTCAGGGGATACTTTAGCCGGTCGGGATGATAGAGCCGCTGGCGGTATGCGCGACCCTTGAGGCACGCGCGGAGCTGCAGCCTTCCCGGTTGGTCGGGGAGGGACTCGTCGGATGTGATTCGTTTAACGACGCCATCTTCCACGTGGGCCACAAGCAGACAACTTCCTCCACAGTTATGGCCACAGCCGACGGGAATCTTTTGCATCTTTTCCATCATAACTTCTCTTTCACATTTGACAAACGCCTGTTCCTGGGTCTTCGGACTTTCCGCTTATCGTATCATATTCTATCAGACCCTGAAAAGCCCTCCCTTTGCCTCAAGCTCCTTCAGGAAGAGCGCTATCTCTTCCGCGCCTTCGGCCACGAGCTTGAAGCATTTCTCATTTTGCTTCGAGGAATAGAACTCCATTGCCTGCTCGAGGTCGGTGAAGACAACTCCCGATATCTCTCTGCAGATGTGAGATCCGAACTTCTCGGTGAGGCGTCCCATCAGCTCTTGTCCCGGGACGACAATCGGGAACAGTCCGTCCAAGCCCGCCTCCAATCTCTCTCTGCCCATCAGCAAACCCAGGACCATCAGCCCGGCCGTGTGAATTCCGCAGGTGAGAGAACACAGCATGCCACCGTGCATAGCGCCCGCGGCGCGAATCACCAGGGGGTCTTTCATGCCAAATTCGTCCATGAAAGCAGCAAGGATGCTCTGAGTGCAGCTATCATAGCGCATCATATTGTCACGCGACTTGTCACTGACCCGTGCAATCCAATCCGTTCCTCTTGGGAGTGAGATGGACTCGACCATTCACGTTACTCCTTGTTTCAGGGGCCGCGTCAGCTTCGTGTCGCGGGGTGCGAAGGTGACCCGCGCCCAACAACTTCCCTCTTCCCCTCGACGCTAGCCGATCAATATCGGATACACCCCGGGAAGACAGGGCCAATCCATGCGCCCCTCGCCCACGGGGGGAGGCGCGAACAGTTTGTCGTCCCAGCCCGCTTTATGAGCCGTCGCATACATGTCTATGCCCACCGCCTGGGCGGCTGGTCGGCATCGATAGTACTGGAAGCAGATCTGGCTCTGTTTCGTATAGAGGGGACACTGCAGCGCCTTGCCCTTTCTTGCATCTTTTACCCAATCGGAGCTGAAGAGCCCGCAGATGGTGCATGGCCCTCCGGTGAAACCCATGGCGTTGACGTACCCGACGTACTGCGCCTCGACCTCGGTCCTGCCGACGATCTCTTTCATCTTGTTGATACAATCGTATTTCTCGTCGTACGAGTCGCTCTCGGACGGGGGAATGCTGAGCAGCACCGCCCAATTGTAGTCGTCGATGATCTCTTGCATCTCAGATGCGGACGCCGTGTGGGGAGGGCAGAAGTAGCCGGAGTTGTATCCCCAGCACGTTGGGATGCGGCATTTCACCCTCATGATCTCATTGGTTGCGATATCGTTCGCGCTGATTGCGATCCCGTCTTCGGCGCCCAGTTCTTTGGCAAACTCGATTATCTTTGCGAGGTCTTTTTCGTCCACCGAGCTTTTGATCTTCGTCGTTGGCCTGTCTAACCGTTCCGGCATCACATCTCTCGACCTCAGCTTCAGAAGCTGGCTTTGTTGCTCCAGCCGCTCGTCCATCCGATCGACATCAGTTTTTTCGGTCATTGTTTCCGCCTCCTTGATTCATTGGCTTGCTTTAAGAGATACGCCGCTTCGAACACTTCCCCTCTAGCCGACGAGCACAAAGGCGTAGTATGGGCATTCGGGTACACTGTCCACGCCGGTTTCGGGAAAAATCAACTCGTCGGGCGCCCATCCCTGGTCGCGAATAAACTCGACGATGTCGATGCCCGAAGGCTCGGCCGATGGCCTGGCCCTTCGGTGGGAACGACAGACGCCGTTGCGTATCGCCGTGCAATAGACCGCGTCCTGTCCGCTCATTACCTTCTCATACCACGGCTTGGTCCACATGCCGCAGCAAACGCAGGGCCCGCAGTTGAATCCCATGGCCTTGTAGTATCCGAGTTCATGGGCCTTGGATTCGATCACGCCGACGATTCTGTTCAACTTGCCCGACCACAGGCCGGCGTTGCCGAACGTCTCTATAATGTTCCCGTCCTTCGGTACGGCGACAGCCTCCCTGGGGCTGTACATCACGCCCATGACGCCGTACTCGTACGAGGAGGGGACACATTGGGCCATGAGCTCCTTGCGAGGCGTGAACGGGGGACACTGGAAGGTGTTGCCGTAAGAGCCGCAATTGGGGTACTCGCATTTTCGGCGGATGGATTCTTTGAAATACAGCTCTGAGGCCTTGACCACGCGAGTCTCGACGCAGCCCATCTCTTTGAGGTAATCCTGGAGGATTTCCAAGTCTTCCGGGAGGACCTTGAACTTCACCTTGCTTTTTGCCATAACGCTCTTCTCCTTACTGTAAGCTCTTCTCGTTTCGCACCGACTCCCCAAGCACGTGGGCGAGGATTCCATGGCGGTAGAATTCTCTTATCACGAACGGCACGAGCGCCACATTCTATCCGCAGACGCACATCTCCGTCCGACGGATGATTTCTTCCTGGGTTCCGAGCGACAGGTCGACAAAGCGGGCGCTATAACCTGTCACGCGGACAATCAGGTCTTCGTATTTCTCAGGATGTTTCTGCGCGTCGCGGAGCGTTTCGGCGTCGGCGACGGTGATCTGCAAGTGCTGCCCTCCCATCTTGAAGTAGGATTTCAGCATCGAAGCGAACTTGCCGACCTGGTCCCTCGTGCGAAAGAGCGACGGGTTGAATCGCATATTGAGCGACCCTCCGCCGGCCACCTTGCTATAGTCGATAGCAGCCATGGAACGGAGCATCGTCGTCGGGCCATCGCGGTCCATGCTCGATGTGGGACCCGAGCCGGGACTCAGCATCTCTCCCGCATGCCGGCCGTCGGGCGTGGCCGCCACCATAGAGCCCTGATATACGTGGTGGGCCTCAGAGTGCGCTCCCAGCAGGTGCAGACCCCCGCGATAACTCAACGGCTGCGCCCTCAGAGTCTCGTCCATGTAGTCAACAATATCTCTGGCGATTGCATCGGTCTGCTCATGGCCGTTCCCGAACTTGGGGGCGTGGTTGATCAACATCTGCCGTTCCTGCTCACTCTCTTCGAAATCCGTCTTGATCCAATCAACCACCTCATCCAGCGAGTGCGTCTTCTTTTCATAGACGACTTCCCTGATTGCAGCCAGCGAATCCACCGCCGTGCCCAGGCCGACAAGGCTCACGCCGACTTCGTTGTAGCGAGTGCCTCCCGCCTTCACGTCTTTGCCCGATTCCATCGGCCCCTTGGACAGGGCCGAAATGATCGGGTTGGGAAGATGGCGGTGATGCACCCTGCCCACCACTTTCATTGCCAGCGCGACGTGCTCGACCACGTGCTTGAGCATCTCCTTGTAGGCGCCGAACAGCTCGTCGAATGAGGTGAACGCGGGAGTGGGCAAATCGTCCTCGTCGCCCATAATCGAGATGATCGGCTTGCCTCCATTGAGCGTCATCTCGAGAATCTTGGGCGCGTTCATGAAGGCCGAGCAGTTCGGGCCGTACATGCCCGCCGGCACAGGCTGCACACAGCCGCCGATGATGTAGTCGCGTGAGTCTTCCAGCGACAATCCCAGTCGGGTAAAGCCCGGGATGATGACCTCGTCGTTGAATACTTCCACAACGTTGCCGCCGTTGGTCATCAGCTCGGACACCGCTTTCACAAACGCATCCGGCGAGCCACCATGCAAGCGCACCGCGAGGTTCGGGCTGAGAAGCCTCAGGTTGTCCATCGCCTCGAGGAACAGGTACGACAGCTCGTTTGTCGCGTCGTTGCCGTCCCTGTCCACACCGCCGATCGTGAGTGTGTATCGCGTGGAGTTGCCGTCGTTGACCTTCGTGACCGCATATTCGACCAGGAAAGGAGTGCGCGCGCAATTGACGAAGAACTCCTCGATCAGTTCGAGCGCTTCATCGCGCGTCAGCCGGCCTTCGTCGATATCTTTTCGGTAGTAGGGGGAGAGAAACTGGTCGGCCCGGCACAGCGGAAGCTCCATGCCCATATCGAGTTGCTGCAGCGCGACGAAAGTGAACCAGTACGCCTGCAACGCTTCGTGGAAGGTGCGCGCGGGTTTGGCCGGAACGTGGGCGCAGACCTCGGCGATCTCGTTGAATCTGCTTCTGCTCTCCTGCGAAGATGACTTGACTGCAAGGTATTGGGCCAATTGCGAGTAGCGGGAGCCCAGCAGGATCACGCCCTCGGCGTATGTGACGACCGATTTGTAGAATGTCCGCTTCTCCTCTGCCTCGGGGTCGCTATCGGAGATGCGAGCCATGTTCGTTTCGGCCTCTTCGATTATCCCGTCAAAACCCTGCGTTATGGCTTTGCCGTAATCGATGTAGCCCAATTGGTTCGCTCCGGCGAAGTCGTTCTCGACGACCATCGCGATGCTTCGCATCAAGAATTCGGTCTCCTCGCCGATGTTCTCCTTTGTGAAGCAATCATCATAGGCGCTGGCGCCGTCCCAGAAGGGAAATATCTCTTCGCGCAGCGTGTGCTTCTCTTCGTCCGAGATCATAAACCGCACATATGGCCGCTCGGTGAACGTGTCCAGCTCCTTGATCAGGCTCGAGCTCTTGACTTCGGGATACATCACGGCGCCCTTGAATTTTTCCGTGATGTTGCCGACAATGCGCTGATCCTCGGAGATCGACAGCGGAAGCTTTTTGAAAGTCTCCTTCACTCCGAGAGCCAACTGGAAGGCGCGCGGAAGGTCGGGATTGTCCCGTATTGCCTTGGTTATCTCTCGGGCTCGAATCAGGCCCACCTCCATCGGCGCATCGATGACTCGCCGACGCATGCTTCGAAGTCTGTCAGACAATGTTCTCGTTTCGGTTGCCGTTGTCATCCGAATCGCCTCCTTACCGGATCGCTGAAAGGCCTACAGCCTTCCCTGCAGCTCCCTGGCCTTTTCCTTCTGCCTCGACGCGAAGACGGGCCCGTGTTCGGTGATGTCTTGACCCAACACAAACTCGATGTGTTCCCTGGCTTCGGCCTTCTTGCGCCTGGCGAGCTGGAGTTCGGCCAGCGAGAGGGCAGCCACCGGGCATCCCGGAGCGAGTTCTCGCGCGCGGGTGAGATGCTCGAGCGACTTCTTCTTGCTGCCGACGCCGATCGGTTTTGGAGGCGAAAGCCTGTAAAGATTCCCGAGCACCTGGTGAGCCATGGCGTTGTTGTAGGACTCATCAAGCTCGACGGCGCGTTTGGCATAAGCTTCGATCCTGGGAAGATAATGGAGGATGCTGAGGATGCCCTCCTCCTGCCCGTGAATGCCGAGCATCGCGGCCGCCCAGGCATTCGAATAGACATTTGTGTCGTCCAGCTCCAATGCGCGCTCGGCCAGTTCCGCCCCCTTCTTCGCGATCGCCGTCCGCGTTTTGCTTCCCTCTTCCGCATAGTCGTAACGCCAGAACTCGACGGCCGCAAGCATGGCGTATATGCGTGACTGCACGGGCGGGTCGGTGACTTTCTCCAAATGTTCCTTCAGCAGGGCCTCGGCTTTGTCGAGGTTGTTGTTCTCCTCACATCTGTCGATGAATTCATCTACCTTCTCGAACATCGATACGAGTTCTGATTCTGCCGCGTTCACGTCAAGGCTTTTCTGTTCCATAACAACTCCTCCTCTCATTTCCTGAATGCCGCGACTGACCCTGGAGTCTCTCACGTCGGAGCACGTCGGCCAACATCCAGCGACCATTGTTTTATATTGACTGTTCAATATAATATCACAGAATCTTACCTATGTCAAGCCCCTGATGGCTTTGCCCGAAATTGGAGATCATGCCAGTTAATGCTCTCACGAGTGAATATACATAATCTTCGCATTATAAAGATATTTACGAAACATATATACACAAGCCCTTTTTGCTGCTCTATGGCTGAACCTGGTAGATTCCAGGCGACAAGGGTGCGGAGAAACAAAGCGACGGCTTGCTTTTTTATCTCATACATGATACAATAATGCACGAGAGGAGGTTGCGGCGATGCCCAAAATTGTTGATCACGAGGCCAGGCGTATGCAGGTCGCGGAGGCCACGTGGCGAGTCATTGCGAGAGAAGGCATAGAATCGACGACTATCGGGGAAATCGCGAAGGAAACAGGATTTTCGACCGGCATCTTTGCCCACTATTTCAAGAACAAGAAGGAGCTGCTCCTCTATGCGCTCCAGCTGGCCTCATTGCGCATAGGCGCGCGCATGTGGAAGAAGGGCGAGGAGTCAAGCGGAGGGGAAGTGCTGAGGAATGTGCTGCTCGAGGCGCTCCCTCTCGATGAGGAACGCCGGCTGGAGTGGCAGATCTGGGTGGCATTTTGGGGGGGCGCCATAAGCGATGCCGCTATGGCAGAAGAACAAAGGCGCTGGTATATCGAGTATCGAAGCCTCTTAAGAAGTCTGATCCTCGATGGACAGCGCAACGGATATTTTCGATCAGACATTAACGCGGAAGAAGAAGTCGATTCAATAATCGCTCTGGTGGACGGTCTTGGGATGCGGGCGACGATGGAGCCCCAACGATTCCCGCCGAAATACCAGACCGCGCTGCTGGACCGACATCTGTCCTCGCTTCGGCACGGCTGACATCGCGCTCCGGCGACACGGAATGCGAACATCACAGGCCGAAACGTACAACTTGCTCGATGGTTCAAATACGGCTCTTGGCAGCCAAGAACTACGTGTTCAAGGTGCAATTCAGAAGGTTGAGGAATTCAGACATGTCGTCATTCTTCTTTCTGAACTACTCCTTGCGGTCAACGACTCTCGCTTCCATGACAATTCGGCCCCAGCCGCCGCACCGCACCCCGACGTCCGCGCGCCCGGTTCTCTTGAACAACATTTTGTCCGGGTCAATGCCGGCATAGTACAGCTCATGCACTCCGAAGACTACCTTGTCCAAGCCGGCCAGGGCATACATACAAACTCTCTTCCGGACAACGTTCGGTCAGGAGATTGCCGGCTCCGTCGAAATAGAATTTGTCGCCGACCCTTCTTTTTCAACGAACAATGCCCTGAGATCAAGACGCTGGGCATTCCTCTGCCGATAGAGCATGCCACTGCTCTCAAATCAAAAACCTGAATTATCTCAAGACGTACGAATGGAGGGACTGCTGTTAACTTCGAAGAGAATTCATTGGGGTAAGACCCCGACGACAGGAGCTCAAGTGGTTGCGGGGGCTGGATTTGAACCAGCGACCTTTGGGTTATGAGCCTTATTTCGCTCATTTCCCTAATCCGCTGAAGGGACTGTAACTTACAGCAATCCCGAGAACTTACCGCGCGGTCTTTGCCAGAGTCGCCTTTCCTATACTTTCCAAAAAAAGCTTGACAAGTATTCACTTATATGATAAGTAGTTTCTGGTTTTTGGGGGGGAATGTGATTCAACTCAATTGCTTCACATCTGGCACGCTGGCAGCACATCTGAGAATCCTCACCTTCAGGCATCTCACCACAAAGCCCATGGCCCGTGAGGTCCTTGAATTCTTCTGTTGCCCCAAGAAAGCGGGAGCGCTTTAAGCGGACGTTTTTCTTGGCGGCGAGTTGCGCTGCGGAAAGGCGGGCTACCCGAGCCGCCGACACGTAACTCCTCTCCAAATCCCGGAAGGGAAATGAATCTTGTCTCCAGTGCGCGAAGAAAGCGTCAAGGAGCACCCCGCCTTTGGTGGCGAGCTGTCCCATCCGGCTCCTTTCATTCTCCCATCCCTGTTTCGGCGGAAGGGATTCTATGTGCAAGCTGTTTCCCTTCTCCCCCATGTCTGCAATTCACGACGTGGACCACCCCAGTTGACAAAAGCAGTTACCTGCCTTGCCTGAAACAGGAATAAGGAACTTGCGGGCATTGAGATAGAATGGGCCGCTTGTGTGAAGGGGTGTTTCAACTCCCTCTTCCACGATGGAGTCATTGTGTCAAGAAGCTCAATTTATCGGAAGCAAGACGCAAGTCGGAATCTCTTTAGGAGGTACATCAGATATGAGACCCAAATATGTGCTACCCTTGTTACTTTGCTGCTTTCTGTTCCTGATTCCCGTAAACGGCGTCGCAGAATGTCCCGACTGTGGCGACGCCTGTGATCCACTGGGAAATGGGTATGTGCTTATTGAGGAGCAGCTGCAACCGAGCAGCGTGACCCTTGTGTATGTGCTGAACCCTGGTCCGGAATATATCATGGCGGACTTTTACGGCAGTGGAGCGGTATGGCCTGAAGGCTCCACCGAGGCTTTCGGCAGGCAATGGGACCTGTATCCTCTCGGAAGCTATCGTATCAGTGACCTGTCTCAACCGGGATTCGTCACGTGGACCTCCGACGTTACCGGGCAGTCCTGGGTGGGTCGTGAAGATTGTCGAGTCGGCGCATGGACGTGGGACATATGGACGGGCCCGACTATCGGTGACACCTGGTCCGTGTACGGAACGCTCACCACGGTTCCCGACACCGAGGAACTTCCCGCGGGCTACGACTACGTGTGGGAGGCTCACTGGACGGTCACCGCGGTGAGATTCTGCCCCCAAACTCTATATCCGGGTGCCCCCCCTCAGTATACCTGTGAGATCGACTTCGGAGTCACGGGTGCATTATATGTCAGGGTAACTCCGGTTGACGAAGACGGCGACGGAGCGCTTTCCGACGTGGACTGCGACGACCTGGATTCGAGCGTGTATCCGGGCGCGCCCGAGTTGTGTGACGGGAAGGACAACGACTGCGACCCGACGACTTCCGCTGTAGGCGGTGAGGCAGACGCGGATTTGGACGGTTCTCTGTCGTGTGCCGATTGTGATGATGCCAACCCGGGGGTGAATCCCAGCGCTTATGAACTTCCGGGGAATGCCATTGACGAAAATTGCGACGGTTCGCTGGGTGACTGCGACGATCCAACCCGCATCTGGAAGAACCACGGTCAGTACGTCAGATGCGTGGCGCACGAGGTCAACGATCTGGTCGCCCAGGGCGCCATAACCCAGGATGAAGGCGATGGGTTGGTGAGTTCGGCGGCGCAATCCGATACGGGCAAGAAGGATGGCACAGTCCTAACATCTGAGGAAAGCGCGGCGGCATTGAGCCAACCCACTGACTGCGGCGACGCCTGCGATCCTCAGGGACATGGGTACGTGCTTATTGAGGAGCAGCTGCAACCGAGCAGCGTGACCCTTGTGTATGTACTGAACCCTGGTCCCGAATATATCATGTCGGACTTTTACGGCAGTGGAGCGGTATGGCCTGAAGGTTCCACCGAGGCTTTCGGCAGGCAATGGGATCTGTATCCTCTCGGAAGCTATCGTATCAGTGACCTGTCCCAACCGGGATTCGTCACGTGGACCTCCGACGTTACCGGGCAGTCCTGGGTGGGTCGCGAAGATTATCGAGCCGGCGCATGGACGTGGGACATATGGACGGGGCCGACTATCGGTGATACATGGTCGGTGTACGGAACGCTCGTCGTAGTTCCCGATACCCAGGAACTCCCCGCGGGCTACGACTACGTGTGGGAGGCCCACTGGACGGTCACCGCGGTGAGATTCTGCCCCCAAACTCTATATCCGGGTGCTCCTCCTATGTATACCTGTGAGATCGACTTCGGGGTTACGGGCGCATTGTATGTCAGGGTATCTCCCGTTGACGAAGACGGAGACGGAGCGCTCTCAGATGTGGACTGCGACGACCTGGATTCGAGTGTGTATCCGGGCGCGCCCGAGTTGTGTGACGGGAAGGACAACGACTGCGATCCGACGACTTCCGCTGCAGGCGGTGAGGCAGACGCGGACGTGGACGGATTCCTGTCCTGCAACGATTGTGATGATACTGTCGCGGCGGTGAACCCCGGCGCCTATGAGCTTCCAGGGAATTCCGTCGATGAAAATTGCGACGGCTCGCTGGGTGACTGCGACGATCCCAACCGCATCTGGAAGAACCATGGCCAGTATGTCCGATGCGTGGCCCACGAAGTGAATGACCTTGTCTCCCAGGGCATCATAACGCAAGATGAAGGCGATGAATTGGTGAAGACGGCGGCCCAATCCGATACTGGCAAGAAGCAAGACTGAAAGCGATCAATCCGGCTGAAGCGAGGGCATTCCATTGATGATTGCCCTCGCTTCACCACGCTCTTCAATTTCGTACACGAGGTATATCATCAACAACGTGGCAAGAGAAGTGACGAAATCGTTTCAGTCAGAAGGAAGGTATTGGAGGGGGCAATATGAGAAGGCTTCTTGCTCTGTTCGTTGTCAGGGTACTAGAGACGTCTTTTGAGGCAGAATAAAGGGGACCTGCATTGCTGCAAGTCCCTTGAATTTCCTTGGTTGCGGGGGCTGGATTTGAACCAGCGACCTTTGGGTTATGAGCCCAACGAGCTACCTGACTGCTCCACCCCGCTCTTTTACTATAAGGACGGCAATGTCATTTGTCAAGTGATTTCTCCCCGTGGTTTTTCAATCTTTCTCGATTCTGCGCCCGGGTGGTTGACACGAATTCTCACCCGGTTTATAATTATAGTGATGTATATAGAGGATGTGCGGAGGTGATCGATGATGCGCACGAGGAACGAACACGACAATCCGAAGAAGCTCTTCAGGGAGCAGGATGACCTCGTGGTTCCCACGGAAGAATCGCCGGAAAGAGCGGATGAGAAGCTGACATCCGTGAGACGTTCCGAAGTCACGAGCATCGCGCCCGATGACATCAACTGGAACAACGTTTACCTCGGCAAACAGCACGGACTGCACAGCATCAAGCCCGAGGTAGATTCTCGCAAAAGAAGAATCGTCTGATTCCACCCCACCTGCTGCCTGCACGTGTTATCGCGCCGCGGTCGAGAATCGCAAACGTGGTGTAATGCGTGTGCCGTAATGTCCCACGGTCAGGACCCTGTGACAACCGCCTTTCTTTCGGCCTGTTGCCCGGATTGTTCCTCACCCAACAACGTTCCCCTGCCTCGTCATTGCGAGGAGCAAAGAGCTGCAAGCTCGAGCGACGAAGCAATCCCGATGGCAAGCGGGAAACGCCTCCGAGATTGCTTCGGTCGAGTCTGTGACTCTCCCTCGCAATGACTCCGAGTCATTTAGGCAACAGGCCTTCCTTCAATTGACACTTGAGACTTGCGGCGATATAATTTGGAAAGGCTCGGCACCGACACTCGCCGACGAGCCTTCAAAACGAATCATCGCTTCTCTATACTTGCTTCAGAATAGCATGGCGAAACGAGCGTACAGAAGGGGGAAAAACCGATGAGTTCTGTAACCCTGCACCCGAATGTGGACGACATGAAGGCGCCGTTGAAAGGCATCGTGACGTTAACGAATGGAACCTTGAAGGTCGGCAATCAGGACAAGTTTCGGAAGCTCGCGTATGCGCTCGTGTATAACTCGATTTTCAATGCGGACAAGGACGTCCAGGAACTGTGCCGCTGGCTCATACGGTCCGGCGCCGACGCCTGCGGCGTACGCCCCGCAAGCATTCACGACCTGTACATGGCGCGCGGTCGGGGCGAGTGCCACGGATTCACTGTTCCGGCGATAAACATACGCGGCCTGACGTTCGACGTCGCAAGCACGATCTTCAAGGCGGCGCTCGACAACAAGGTCGGCCCGCTCATTTTCGAGATCGCCCGCTCCGAAATCGGATACACCTTCCAACGACCCGCCGAGTACGCGACGTCCGTCCTGGGGGCTGCGATGGCGAGCGGATATGTCGGCCCGGTGTTCATCCAGGGCGACCACTTCCAGGTGAACGCCAAGAAATACAAGGCCTCCGCCGACGGCGAGCTGGGCGCCATCCGCGACCTTATCGTCGAGGCGATCGAGGCGGGTTTCTACAACATCGACATCGACGCCTCCACGCTCGTTGACCTGAGCAAGCCCACCGAGGAAGTACAGCAGGAAACCAACGCCGCCATCACGCACGAGTTCACGACATTCATCCGCAAGAAGGAGCCGAAGGGCGTCACTGTCTCCATCGGCGGAGAGATAGGCGAGGTCGGCAGCGAAAACAGCACCGTCGAGGACCTCAGGGGATACATGGCCAACTACAAAAAGAAGCTCAAGAAGAGCTCCGGCGATGTCCACGGAATTAGCAAGATAAGCGTCCAGACCGGCACCACACACGGCGGCGTGCCGCTTCCCGACGGCACGGTCGCGAAAGTGAAGGTCGATTTCGACACGCTCGAAAAGCTATCGAAGGTCGCTCGCGATGATTACGGAATGGCCGGAGCCGTCCAGCACGGAGCCTCGACTCTGCCCGAAGACGCGTTTCATTTCTTCCCCGGCAGGGAAACCGCCGAGATACACCTGGCCACCGAATTCCAGAATATGATTTACGACCACACCGCGTTTCCCGACGACCTGAGGCGAAGCATATACGACTATATCAACAAGGAGCACGGGGACGAGCGCAAGAAAGACCAGACCGACGAGCAATTCATCTATAAAACGAGAAAGAAGGGGTTCGGCCCGTTCAAGAAACAGGTCTGGGACCTGCCCGCCGACATCAAGGGACAGATTTGTGAGAAGCTCGACGCCAAGTTCGAGTTTCTCTTCAAGCAGTTGGCCGTCCCGAACACGGAAGACCTGACCAAGAAATTCATCCGGCCCGCATCCGTCGCCGTTCCGCCGCCGAAGACGGCACAGCGGGTGCTGGGCTAGGCCGAGGGGCGGCCGCCGAACATGCAGTGTCCGAAACATCCCGACCTTCCGGCCAGGTTCAGGTGTGAGAAGTACGCGCTCGAGATGTGTGAGCGCTGCATGGAGTGTCGCAGCCCCGACATCTACTGCAAGCACCGCCCGCAGTGCATGATCTGGGAGCTGCTCAGGGAGGATTACGACGAAAATCCGACCGAGGAGTGAGTCCCCCGCCTGTTCCGTGGGCGCGCGATGGAAAGGACGCCCGCCGAACGTCGCCTCAATCGCCGAACACCGTTCCCACCGAGCGCGCAGCCGCGATGAGCTCGGAATCCGTGGGCACGAGCTTCAGCTTTCCGACGGCGTCGGTTATCGTGACCGATTGTATATCGTTCCCGCGGAGGCAGACCATTTGTCCGAACTTTCCCTTTTCTATCAGCTCAATGGCGCCCACGCCGTACTTCGTCGCGAGTATCCTGTCGAACGCGGTCGGTGAGCCCCCTCGTTGCACGTGGCCGAGCACGGTCACCCGTGTCTCGATTTTGGTCGCCTCTTCGATCTGGTTTCCCACGACTCTTCCGATTCCGCCCAGCCGGACGGGGTCGGGGCTGTCGGCAATCATCTTATCTACCACTTTCCCGCCTCCGACGGGCTCGGCCCCCTCGGCCACGACGACTATGCTGAAGAGCTTTCCCCAGCCGGCGCGGTCGTGTACTGTCTCGCAGACCTTTTCTATGTCGTATGGGATTTCCGGTATCAGGATGATATCGCCGCCGCCCGCAAGGCCCGAGCCGAGCGCCAGCCACCCCGCGTAGCGTCCCATCACCTCGACGACCATCACCCTGTGGTGCGACTGGCCGGTCGTGTGCAGCTTGTCGATGGCGTCGGTCGCGGTGGCCACGGCGGAGTCGTGCCCAAAGGTGATGTCGGTTCCCGACAGGTCGTTGTCTATCGTCTTCGGAATCCCCACGGCCGGCAATCCCATATCGACGAGTTTCTTGGCGATGCTCAGGGTGCCGTCGCCGCCCACGCAAACGAGCACGTCAAGCTTCAGCTCCTCGCAATAGGCCAGCGCCTCCTTTGACTTATCGGAAAAAGTGAGGCTTCCGTCAATCTGCAGCTCCGCCCATTTGAACGGGTTGGCCTTGTTGGAAGTGCCCAGAATGGTTCCCCCGAGGTTCAGGATGTTGGAAACGCTCCTGTTCGTGAGTTCGACCGAATCGCGAAGCACCAGGCCGGCATAGCCGTCGCGGAATCCGATGACGCGCCAGCCATGATCGTGCAAAGCGGTCTTCGCCACCGCGCGAATCACCGCGTTGATGCCAGGGCAATCTCCTCCGCCCGTCAGGATTCCGATGGTTTTGCTTTTTCCGGCCATCCACGCTCTCCTTTGTAGGCTGTCTCCCCTTGCGCTTCCCCGGCGTTTCTCACGTCGGCAACGATTGTACCATTTCTTTTCACCAATTAAAAGAGAAGAATCGGCTTCGCCCAAACGGCCGCCTCTCCCCGACAACCGCGGACAAACCTGCGGGCGAAAAAGCTTTGACATTTTGCGGGTAAAGTGGTAGTATTTCTTGAGAAACAGGGCGCTTAGCTCAGTTGGTTAGAGTGCTTGCTTGACATGCAAGAGGTCAGTGGTTCAACTCCACTAGCGCCCACAAAGAACAATGCCGAAGCGGAAACATCCACATCATCCGGGGAAAACAAGACGATGAGTCTTGTTTTTTTGTCTTGAACTGCGGGCGCGCGGCCCTTTTTCTTCTCGACACGCTGAAAGAATGACTATGAGCCGAAAAGAGATAACACTGAAACTGCCCGACGGCTCGGAAAAGACGTTTGAAAACGGCGTCACGCTTGCAGAGGTGGCCGACTCTCTGGGCAAGCGGCTGGCGAAGGACGCGCTTGCGGCCAGGGTCGATGGCCGGATTGTGGACCTGTCGGCGAAATTGCAGGGAGACGCACGCGTCGAGTTCCTCACGTTCGACTCGGAGAAGGGGCGCGACGTGTTTCGTCACAGCAGCTCCCACCTGATGGCGTATGCCGTCCAGGAGCTTTTCCCCGGCACGAAGTTCGGCATCGGCCCCGCGATCGAGAACGGGTTCTATTACGATTTCGACCGTCCCGGCGGGTTCACCGAGGAAGACCTCGGCGCCCTCGAGAAGAAGATGAAGGAGCTCGCGGCGAAGCGCATCCCCTTCAAGCGCAGCGAGATTTCCCGCGGCGAGGCGCTCAAGCGGTTCCGCGCGCTCGGCGAGACGTACAAGGTGGAGCTCATCGAGGGAATCGAGGACGATACGGTCAGCCTCTATGAGCTGGGCGATTTCGTTGACCTGTGCACCGGTCCGCATGTGCCCGACAGCTCCTACATCAAGGCATTCAAGCTGACCAGCCTGGCGGGTGCATACTGGCGAGGCGACGAGCGCAACAAGATGCTCCAGCGCATCTACGGCACTTCGTTCGCCAAGGAGAAAGACCTGAAACAGCACCTGCAACTGCTCGAAGAGGCCAAGAAGCGCGACCACCGCAAGCTCGGCCGCGAGCTCGACCTGTTCAGCTTTCACGAGGAGGGGCCGGGCTTCGCCTTCTTCCATCCCAAAGGGGTGGTGCTCTGGAACGCGCTGATGGATTTCTGGCGGGAGGAACACACCAAGCGCGGCTACGTGGAGGTGCGCACGCCCATCATCCTCACACGCTCGCTGTGGGAGCAGTCCGGCCACTGGGAAAATTATCGCGAGAACATGTATTTCACGACCATCGACGACCGCGACTTCGCCATAAAGCCGATGAACTGTCCCGGCGGGTTGCTCATATACAAAACGCAGCTCCACAGCTATCGCGAGTTCCCGCTCCGGTGGGCCGAGGTGGGCCTCGTGCACCGCCACGAGAAATCGGGAGTGCTGCTCGGTCTGTTCAGGGTGCGCCAGTTCACACAGGACGACGCGCACATATTCCTCCTGCCCGAGCAGATAGTGGACGAGGCCGTCCGCGTGATAGAATTCACCGATTTCATGTACAAGGCCTTCGGGTTCGAGTACATGGTCGAGCTCTCCACGAAGCCCGAAAAACATATCGGCACAGACGAGATGTGGGAACACGCGACGAGCGCGCTCGAGGCGGCGCTCGTGCGGGTCGGGCTGGAATACAAGCTGAACGAAGGCGAGGGCGCCTTCTACGGGCCGAAGATAGATTTTCACATTCGCGACTGCCTCAACCGCACATGGCAGTGCGCCACGATACAGATGGATTTCGCCATGCCGGAGAAATTCGACCTCTCCTACGTCGGCTCCGACAACCAGCGGCATCGGCCCGTCATGATACATCGCACCATTTACGGTTCCATCGAGAGATTTCTCGGCATCCTCACCGAGCACTACGGCGGCGCGTTCCCGACGTGGCTGGCGCCCGTGCAGGTCACGCTGCTGCCCGTCGGCGAATCGCACCGGCCATACGCCGCGGACGTGCTCGAACGGCTTCGGGAGCGCCGCATACGCGCGGAGGCCGACATGAGGGACGACAAGATAGGGTTCAAGATACGCGAAGCGCAGTTGCAGAAGGTCCCGTATATGCTCATTCTGGGCGACAGGGAGGTCTCTTCCGGCACGGTTTCCGTCCGTCACAGGCGTCAGGGCGATCTGGGACCCCGGAAGTTCGAAGACTTCTTGGAATCCCTGCAGGCCGAAATAGAAAGCAGGGCGGTGTAACCGAGTTTTCTTTCCGTTTGAACGGTTGGGTCGAAGGCCTCGAGGAGAAAAGAAGAAATGGCACAGGCGCCCTCCAGATGTTTCACACACACCGAACGCACCGCCGTCGCACGATGCAAACAGTGTCACAAGCCACTCTGCGAGCGATGCGTGAAGAAGATGCCCGGCGGCATCTATTGCAGCGACGAATGCTACAAGAAGGCCGCCTCGTTCCATGATCGCGTGGAAAAGCTCGATGCGCAGACCAAACGCGGCCCAGGCCTGGGAAGACTCGTGGGAAGGCTCGTCATTCTCGCGGTAGTGATAGCCATCCTCTACTACGTGTTTGTCTATGAGGGCGTGCGTGGAGTTGGTGATTTCATAAATCTCTTGAAAGGGCTGGTTCCTTAAGACAGGAGGGGGAGAGAACATGCTGAGCCAGTGGAAGAAGATTCTGTTCATCTTGATTATTGCCGGAGTGGTGTATGGGAGCTGCAACACGCAGACCATGCTGAAGACGGAGACCTTTTTTCGGGAGAAAAACCCAAACCTCGCCCTCACACCCAAGGTCTGCTATTTTCTCGGCAATGTGGCGTACATGACATTCCGCTACAAGCTCGCCATCGACATCATCGACCGTAATCTCAAGGATTTTCCCTACGCCGGCGGCGCGACGCAGGCGGAATACAGGCGGGCCGTCTGCTATGAGAAGCTGGGCGATTACGTGAAAGCGATCCAACTCTACGAAGACTTTCTTCTCGCACATCCCAAAGACAATAAGTACCAATCGATTGAAAACAAGTTAGCCAAGCTCAAGGCGCTTCATGCGGCAGAGTAGGCGTCTGAATTCTAGCGGCGGTGTCTGCCGGATGTAAGAGAGTGAAAAATTGGCAGCCTCAGAACCCGGTTCCCTCTCAACGGAAGCCGTACGTCCCGCCCGCTCGATTCAAGGCGAGATAAGGGTCCCGCCCGATAAGTCCATCTCACACAGGGCCGTGCTCATCGGCTCGATAGCCGAAGGCCGCGTCGCGGTGAACAATTTCCTTCGCTCCGAAGATTGTCTGGCGACACTAAACGCGATGCGCATCCTCGGCGTATCCATCCACGAGAGAGAAGCCGGACGATTGGAGATAGAGGGAGCCGGCCTCGACGGACTGAAGCCGCCCGTGAGCACAATCGACTGCGGCAACTCCGGGACCACAATGAGATTGATGATGGGCCTGCTGTCGGCGCAGGGCTTCGCGTCTGTCCTCACGGGCGACCAATCCCTCAGAAAGAGGCCGATGGACCGCGTCATCCTGCCGCTCAGACAGATGGGCGCGCGCCTGCACGGGCGAAACGAGGACAAACTCGCACCCATCGAAATCGAGGGAGCGAAGCTTAAGCCGATAGTGTACGACTCACCCATCGCGAGCGCTCAGGTGAAGTCGGCCATCCTGCTTGCAGGCCTGTACTGCAGCGGCAAGACCGTGGTGCGAGAGCCTCGCAAGTCGAGAGACCACACCGAGCGCATGCTGTACCGACTGGGCGTCGCCGTCGAGGTGGAGGAACTGAGCGCGTCGGTCGTCGGACGAGCGCTCCTGCGCGCGGGCGAGATCAGCGTGCCGGGCGACATCTCATCGGCGTCTTTCCTGCTCGCGGCCGCCGCCGTGCTCCCCCAATCGGAACTGCTCGTGCGCGACGTGGGGCTGAACCGGACGCGTTCGGGATTTCTTGACGTGTTAAGGGAAATGGGAGCCGATGTCTCGGGCGCCGACATCTCAGACGACGGCCTCAGCGAGCCTTCGGGCGACCTGCTCGTTCGGGGCGGAAGAACGCTCAAGGCCGTTCGCGTCGGCTCGCGCGACATTCCGAGGCTCATCGACGAGGTTCCGATAATCGCCGTCATGGCGCTTAAAGCGGAGGGAGTAACCACCATCGAGGGCGCCGGCGAACTCAGGGTCAAGGAAACCGACCGGCTGAGCGCGCTCGCAAAGAACCTGTCGGCCCTGGGCGCTCAGGTCGAAGAAAAGTCGGACGGCCTGGTCATCCCCGGCCCGCAACGCCTGCGCGGGGGCGTCGTCGAGAGTTTCGGCGACCATCGCACCGCCATGGCGATGGCCGTCGCGGGACTCATCGCCGACGAGCCCGTAACAATCAACGACACAGCCTGTGTCGCAACTTCGTTTCCCGGATTCTTCCGCGAGGTTCGAGCCCTCGCCGTCCCCTGAGCATCTCCGTCATCATCTGGGAGGAATCATAATGGACAGAAAGAGCATTTTCTCGGAAGCGGCTCCCCGGCCTGTGGGGCCGTACTCTCAGGCAATCAAAGCGGGGGAATGGATATTCCTTTCCGGTCAGATTCCCATCGACCCGCACACCAACCAGCTCGCCCCGGGAACCATCGAGGAGCAAACGGAACTTGTTCTGAAAAACTCCCGGAGCGTCCTCGAGGCCGCCGGAGCATCGCTTGAACACGTTGTCAAGGTGACGATCTTCCTCGCAAGAATGGAAGACTACGCAAGAGTCAACGCGGTCTATTCGACATTCTTCACGTCCGCGCCTCCCGCACGCAGCGTCGTGCAGGCCGGCCGCCTGCCCAAAGACGTCGGCATAGAAGTTGAGATGGTCGCCTGCGCGCGCTGAACGCCAAAAACTTTTTCCGTTCACGCGCATGTGGCTTGCGCCAATGGTATCAGGGCCGCATCTCCAAAAAACGCCGAGAATACGCCCATCAGCGCCCCTGCCGTCTCTCCGCGCGGTGAGCATTGTCCGGCATCATTCATCGCCCGCCAC
>CAZSKP010000056.1:0-25144 GCA_964607485.1 uncultured bacterium
CTATCCACGAGCCGGTGTGAAGATTGTCGAGGTGATGCCTGTTCGGATTGCGGTCGAGGAACTCGCTGATGGTGACCGTGTGCAGGGCGTCATCGTTGCTCAGTCTCTCATAGACCCGCGACAGGAAGTCCTCGCCGCCGTCGGGATAGTATTCCCACGCGTTCTCGCCGTCGAGGATGATGGGCACGATGGGCTGTCGGTCGGCCCGCCAGTGCGCGCGGGCAATCTCCCGCAGGCGGAACAGGAAGTCGTCGCTGGCCTCCTTCGGCTTGTTGCGCGAATAGGTGAAGCCGAGCATGTCTGAAAGCCCTCGGTCGCGGAATATGATATCAACCTCGCGGTTGTCAAAGCGCGCACGATAGGGGAAATAGAGGTGTTCGTAAATATTGTGGGCTCTCAACGTATGAGCGAGGATGGCCTCGTCGGTAGCGAACCACTCGATCCCGGCGTCGCGGGCCAGTGGGATAAGCTCGGGACACACCGAGCCCTCCGAGGGCCACATCCCCCTGGGCGGCCGACCGAAAAGTTCTTGATGAAATGCCACGGCCTTCCTCACCTGCTCCCGCGCATCCTCCGGATGGCGAAACCTCTGGGGCAACCTCGCCTGCGGCATCGAGCGCCACGCGAATTCGGAATCGTAGACGAGCGGAAGAATCGGATGGTAGAACGGGCTGGTCGTCAGCTCCACCTGATTCCTTGCCTGCATACGGCCGTAAGACGGGACGATCTCGGCTACGACTTGAATCTGAGTCGAGAGCACTTCGCCCTTTTCATCTTCGGAGAAGTTGCGCCCCTTCTTGATGAGTTCGTCCAGCACGGGAAATCGCTTGCGCGCCCTGTAGCCGAACCATACCAGATTGAACCACACCTGAATGTCGCGGTAGGCCTGGGTGTTGAACTTTCCCGTGGTGTAATCGTTTATCGTGTCGGGACTGATGTGCAGCCCGCGCTCGCGCATGAGCTCCCAATAGCGTTCGTGGGGACGTATCATATTGTCCCAGTTCGCCTGAAAGAATTCGCGCAGGATGAACTTCTTCTGGTCGGTCGTGAGCTCCTTCGCGGGGATGAGGCTGTGTTCATAGAACTTGTCCTTTGCGGCGCCGTCGCGATATGCGAGAAGCTGGGTGGCGAGGGAGGGCACGATGTTGAAGGTCGCCCTGATCCCCGGGAAATCCTCCAGGAGCGACATCATGTCGTAATAGCCCTTGATAGAGTGAAGGCGCACCCACGGCATCGATATCTCGCCCGTGATTCGGTCGAGATAGAACGGCTGGTGCATGTGCCAGAGGAAGGCTATCGAGGCAGAACTCAAGCCTCAACCTCCCGCAGGAATTTGGCCGCCTCCTCGGGAACGGTCGGATTGATGAAAAAGCCGGTTCCCCACTCGAACCCTGCGACCAGAGTGAGCTTCGGCATGATCTCGATGTGCCAGTGGTAGTCCACGTCGAGCGTGACCCAATAGCCCATCCTCGGCCAGCGTACCGGACCCGTGTGGAGGATGAAATTGTACTGCGGCTGGTTCAAGGCGACGGCCAACTTCTTCATGACGAAGATGAACGTGTCGCTGAGAAGCATCATCTCCTCGTGTTCGAGGGCGTGAAAATCAGGATGATGGCGTTTGGGCAGTATCCATATCTCGAACGGGAACCTGGCGGCAAACGGGCAGAAGCTCACGAAGCCTTTGTTCTCATATATAATCCTCGATTCCTGCGAGATTTCCTCCCTTATGATGTCGCAGAACACACAGCGATCCTTGTAATTGAAATATTCCTTCGCGCCCATCAGCTCTTCCCTCACCCGCTTGGGCGTGACCGGCGTGGCGATGAGCTGCGAATGAGGATGGCTGAGCGACGCGCCCGCCTGGCGTCCCTCGTTCTTGAAGACGAGGATATATTTGAACCGCTTGTCGTTGTTGAGGTCGATGAGCCGGTTCTTGTACGCGAGGAACACCTTCGTGAGGCTTTCCTGCGTGTGCATATGGAACTTCTTGAAGTGGTCGGGCGTCTCGATAATCACCTCGTGCGCTCCGATGCCGTTCATCTTGTCATACATCCCCACCCCCGCCTTGCCCATCTCGCCCTCGACGCGGAGTGCGGGAAACTTGTTGGGGACTACCCGAACCTCCCATCCCGGTCCGTTGGCCGCCTGATGGTTTTCCCGGAAGGCAAGGATCTCGGGCGGTGTCTTGTCCTCGTGACCCTCGCAGAATGGGCAGAAGCCGGTGTCGTCGGTGACGGGTTCCGAGTAGAAATCCGTCGGACGCTTGCCCCGTTCGGTTGCAATGATCACCCAGCGGCCAATCACCGGGTCTTTACGTAATTCCGGCATTATTTTTTTCTCCTCTCATGAGGATGCGACCTCACGATCCTTCACCTATTCCTGAGCGAGATGGCCTTCTGGTAGAGCTCTTCATACTTCTTCGCAGAGGCGTTCCAGGAAAAATCACACGCCATCCCGTTCAACATCATTCGTTTCCATTCGTCCGGTTTCGAGTACAGCCCGCGGGCCTCCCGGAGCTTTTCCAGCAGCGCGGAAGAGGAATACTCTTCAAACTTGAATCCGTTGCCCAACGAGAAAGCGGAGGCGACATAGTCGGTCACGGTGTCTTCCAGGCCGCCGGTGGCGCGGACCAGCGGGACCGTTCCGTATTTGAGGCTGTACATTTGATTCAGCCCGCAGGGTTCATACCTGGAAGGCATGAGGAAGACGTCGGCGCCCGCCTCGATCTTATGCGCCAGCTCGTTTGAGAAGGCGAGTTTCAGTCCGAGCTTCCGGGGATATTTTTGCGCGAACTCCTTGAACAAGTCGTGATATTTCTTCTCCCCAGTTCCCAGCAGAACGAACTGGTAGTCTTCCTTCATGATGTCATCCATCACGGGAGCCAGTATGTCAAAACCCTTCTGGTCGGCCAGACGTGAGACGACGCCCAACAAGGGAGTGTTGTTCATCTGGGGCAGGCCGAACTGTTCGAGCACGTCGGCCTTGCACCTGGCTTTACCGGAGAGGTCGTCGGGCCCGTAATTCGCGATGAGATATTTGTCGGTTTGGGGATTCCACTCGTCGTAGTCAACCCCGTTGAGCACCCCGAACAGGCGGCCCGAGCGTTTTCTCAATATGCCTTCCATCCCGCAGCCGAATTCCGGCGTCTGAATCTCTTCGGCATACCGGGGGCTGACCGTGTTCAGAACGTCGGCGCCGACGATTCCCGCTTTCAGCAGGTTGATCTTTCCGTAGAATTCGATGCCGTCGGGAGTGAACAGGTCCCACGGCAGATTCGTGAGATGCATGTCCAGATGCCAGAACAGGCCCTGATAGCCTATGTTGTGGACGGTGAAGAGCGTGCCCGTGCGCTGGAAATCGGGCCTCTCGCGCCGGGGGAAATCCATGTAAAAGGGCACAAGCCCCGTCTGCCAATCGTTGCAGTGAATGACGTCGGGAGTGTAACCCAAAACCCTGCAAAGTTCGACGACGGCCTTCGAGAAGAAGATGAAACGCTCGGCATTGTCGGGGTAATCGCCCTTCGGAGTGCCGTAGAGCCCGTCGCGGAGATAATAGGCCGACTTGGCGATAAAGTAGATCGTGGCGCCGCCGTTCAAAACGGTTCGGAACACTTCGCCGTATTCCTCGCCGTCCGACATGGGTACCGAGAAGGTCAGGTCCATATCATCGAGGTCGAACCCCTTCTGCTTCGTGGCCTCGTACAGAGGGACGACCGCGGAAACCTCATGGCCGAGCTTGCTCAACGCCTTCGCAAGCGCTCCGGCCACGTCGGCGAGTCCGCCCGTCTTTGAGAACGGAACCATCTCGCTCGTGGCAAGCAGGATTCTCATGCTTTCCCTTCTGCCTTCTCGGTGGAAGGCATATATACTTTAACGGGCGGCGGCTTTATTTCCGTACCTTTGGCAATGACCACGATGCCCGAATCGGTCACGGTGAACCGTTCTCTGTCCTTGTCGAGGTCGTAGCCGATCTCCGTACGGGCCGGTACCCGGACATATTTATCAATTATAGCATTTCTGATGCGACAGTGACGCCCCACGTCGACGCCGTCGAAAAGTATCGAGTCCTCGACCAGCGCGAAACTGTTTATGCGCACGCGCAGCGAAAGGACCGACCGCTTCGCCTTACCCCCACTGATGATGCATCCGCCCGAGACTATCGAGTCGAGCGCCACTCCGAGCCGTCCGCCCTTGTATTCCTGAGCGAACACAAACTTTGCGGGCGGATGCTGAGGGTGAAACGTGCGAACCGGCCAGTCGGGATCGTACAGGTTGAACACGGGACTGACCGCTACGAGGTCCATGTTTGCCTCGTAGTAGGCCTCTATGGTGCCGACGTCCTTC
This sequence comes from uncultured bacterium, assembly GCA_964607485.1. Classification (GTDB taxonomy): domain Bacteria; phylum Abyssobacteria; class SURF-5; order SURF-5; family SURF-5; genus CAZSKP01. The sequence continues at coordinate 4,344 of CAZSKP010000056.1, forward strand.
CAGTACTTCGCCGTCTTCTTGTTCTCGTCGATGAAATTGTAGGCGTAAACCTTGTAGGAATCCAGCATCGTGGGGATGACGTCCTTGCCGAAATCGTACAGGTGCCGTTTTTCGGGAGAATCGGCCAGCACCTCGACCAGAACGTCCTTGTTGAATATGTAAATTCCCATCGACCCGAAACACAGGTCCTTTCTCCCCGGCAGAGGGGCCGGGTCGGAGGGCTTCTCCTGAAAACCGGTGATGCGCTCGTTTTCGTCCACCTGCAATATGCCGAACCGGTGCCCCTCCTCGAGGGGAATCTCCAGCGCGGCCACCGTCATGTCGGCCCCTTTGTCTTCGTGAAAATCGAGCATCTTGGCGTAGTCCATCTTGTATACATGGTCGCCCGAAAGGATTACGACTCTCGTCGTCCCGCCGTAATCGAGCAGATGAAGGTTCTGATAAATGGCGTCGGAGGTGCCCAGATACCAGTCCTTGCTCACCCGCTGCTGTGCGGGAATCAGCTCGATGAACTCGCCGAACTCCTGGGGGAAGATGCTCCAGCCGTTTCTCACGTGCCGGTTGAGGGAATCTGATTTGTACTGAGTGAGGATGAAAATGCGCCGCAGGCCCGAATTGACGCTGTTGCTCAGCGTGAAATCGATCAGCCGGTATATCCCCCCGAACGGGACGGCGGGCTTGGCCCTCTCCAGCGTCAGGGGATACAGTCGCTCCCCCTTGCCTCCGACCAGCAGCATTGCCAGCACATGCCGCATTGCCCCTCAACCCCCTTCTGTCCCGAATCCCGGCGACGACGCCTGATCGACCCCGGGATAGAATCGGCGACACGTTGCATGCCGCCGTCACGCCCGCGCGCAACCTCCCTGCCCCAGTAATTTTAACAAAACAGGGGTCATTAGTCAACGGGCGCCGGACGGCTGTTTCGGGCATGAGAGTCTCCGGCCCGCGGGCCGATGCCGGGCTTCGAGCAAAGGCGCCGTGTAATACTTCGAGCAAATTTTTGCTTGACAACAAAAACGATTGGTGATAGTATCTAATTGTATGCCACGAAAAATATTCATTATATATAGCACTCGGAGCTCGTCGGATTTTTTTCTTATGCCCGCGGACGGGCAGATTTGGCATGTAATGGGCAATCGGGGGCGAAACGGGGCAGGGTAGCCCCGGAACGACAAGGTCAACAACTCTTGTTCCTGGGAACATTCGAACGAAAGCTCGACTCTTCCTACCGATTCCGGCTTCCCAAGGAGCTGCTTCGCGAGCTGTCGCCCGGCTCTCACAACAGCCTTCCCTGCCTTTCAATCTTCGGAGAATGCCTCGTTGTATATCCTCCCAGGAGGTTCCGCCGGCTGGTGGAGAGTTTTTCCGCCTTTGAACTGTCCAACCCCGAACACCGGCAGCTCGCGCGGGACTTGTTTGCAAACATCGAAAACTGCAAGGTGGATTCGACGGGCAGGATGACACTTCCGGAGCACTCGAGAAACTCCGCGGGTATCTCTTTCGACGTGGTCATCGTAGGCGCGGGAAAGTACTTCGAGATTTGGTCGAAGGAACGATTCCGCGCACAACGCTCCGGCTCGGGAAACTCGTCGAGCAAGAACCTGAGCGGGAGTGTGTTGTTTAATGCACTTGAAGCGGATAGAACCGGGGGAATTGGAGAATGAATGTGAAGCACTGTTTCAGCCCTTGCAGAAAAGACAAAACGATGGGCGATGCCGCCCGTCCGGGTTCGGGGGAAGTCTTGCTTTCGCGGCAGACGATGGATACGGTTGTGATATTTTCCCCCAACGAAAATTTTGTAGAACTTGCCGGCGACGCGCTTACGAAGCAGGGTTTTGACCCGCTTCCGGCAAACAGTCAGCGCCAGCTTACGAGCTGCCTTTCGGGGAGATACCTGAATTTCCTGATCGACTGCGATCAACCCAGCCTCCGAAAGGTGTGTTCGGTCGCCACAATGATACGGAACCGCGCCCCCAACGCCTTCATCCTCGCCCATTGTCCCAACCTCAGTTGGCGAACACATGTGACGGCGGCCGGAACAGACGCAATCATGGACGGCAAGCAGGACCTGTCGCTCCAGATCATCGAATCTTCCACGGGGTTTCTGGAGAACATAAGCTCGCTCGTTTCGCAGCAGCTCCGGTCGACCCGCAGGAAGATGAGGGATGCCGCAATTCGGTCGAGCATAGAGAAGGCGACCGCCAGGCTCGCCCGTCTGTCGCTCAAACGGATGCTGCAGAACGACGAGAACGTCCGCGCCTTTTTCAACAATTCGTGGCCCGCCTCCAGACATGGTCAATACGTCGCAATCATCGGCGGCAAGACCATCGGGTTTGCCAGCAACCGGAAGGAACTCGCCGACCGCATCAAGCCTTTCATGCCGCCGGGAAACGTCTTGATTCAAAAAATCGACTGTGAGAACGATTCATACGGACAATACGCAACCTGAGGGAGGATGGCATGAAGTTTCTGTGCGTCGCCGCAAATTCGGAGGTCTCCGTGAAGGTACGCAATTCGCTGTTTCCATGGAGATACTTCGAAGCCCAGGCCCTCATCGACACGGGAGCCGACTTCTCCTGCGTTCCAACGCACATGATCCCCAACCTGGGCTTTGTCGCCTATCACATCATCGAGATAGGCGATTACGACGGAGTGAAGCGTCTGAAGCTCGCCTACAACCTCACCATCGACTTCTTCGGAAAATCCCATGACCTCGAAAGCGTCGTGGGCGTCGAGGGCGAAACCGTTCTGTTGGGTCGGGACGTGCTCGAAAACCATTCGCCCATGCTGCTGCTCCCCGCTCAGTGAGCCCGCATTGAACCGCCGCTCTGCAGCCTCCTCCCCTTCTCCCGTGTTGGCTCCTTTTCTCTCCTCAACGAAGAAAAGCGAAAAAACCGGCGGACCTCCAAGGATATGACGGATTGAATTTTGTTCGGGCATCAACTATAATACCGACTGATTTGATTGGTCTGCCCGAATGCGGAAGCTGGCGGGACCCAAGAGGAGAGTGTCGATGACGCAAGCACATGAGAACCTGGGCGACATGCTCGTGGAAGAAGGCGTCTTATCACGGGATGAACTCGAAGAGGTGCTCGAAAAATCCAAGGAACGCAACCTTCCCCTTGAGGAAACTCTTTTCAAGCTCGGCTACGTCTCCCGCGACAGGTTGGGAGCCATCCTGGCGAAACTCTATCAGTGCGACTTCATAGACCTGTATTCGTGCCGCGTCAACGACGAGGCCCTCAGCGCGATTCCCCCCGAGGTGGCATCGAGGCTGCGCGCACTGCCATATGCGCTCGAGGGAGAAACGCTCGTGGTCGCGCTCGCAGGAATCTTTGAGGACAGGCCGCTTCAGGAAATCGCGACCGAGCTCGAACGAGCCTCGGGAAAGAAGGTCCGCCTGACGTTCTGCAATCCCGACCCGTTGAAGGAACTGCTCCAGAGGTTCTACAAGGAGCAGACCGAGGCCGCGCACCTCCCCCGCGAAGGGCTGGGGTCGATAGTCGCCTCGATTAAGCCCGAAGAGGCGGGCGCGGGCCTTCGCGGACAATTCGAGGAACTCTACGACGTCGGCCAGACCGCACTGATAGGGGCGCGCTCGCACCCGTTCAGCCGGGCGGTGGCGGCCTCCATAGAGGAAGCGAGGGCGAAGCTGGCCGATTCGAAAAAATACGCCGAGTCGGGATTCGAGGAAGAGGCGGCCGAGATGGCTACGCAGGCCATCACGCTGCTCAAAGAGGCGACGACGAAAGCCGACTCCGTGGAGAAGGATTGGGAAAAGCTCGTGCAGCAGGTGAAGAGTCTCCGCGCCAAGATAGTCGCGCTCGAGGAAGAGGGAGCGGCGCAGTATGCTTCCTCGGAATTCAGGGAACTCGCGGAAATACGCGACGCGCTCCTCGAGTGCGTCAACGAGCGGAACGTTGACAGGCTCCGCTCGCTGCTCGACCAGGGCATGATTATCACGGAGAAGGTGGGCCTGCTGTCGCCCGATAGGAACCGGGGCCGCGAGCAGGTCATCGCAAGCCTGGCGCAGGTTCGAGAGGTGATAGCGCGCGCCCGAAAGGTCGGCGCGAAGGACCACGCGCCCGACGTGCTGAAGGAAGCCTACGACTTCCTCGACAAAGCCGAGGCCTGCGCCCGTCGCGCGCACTGGGACGAGGTTCGCGACTGCCTCTTCTCCGCCGAGGCGAAGGCCGTCGAGGCCGAGGGCATCGCCCTTCAGGCTCTCGAAAGAGAGAAGCAACTGACGGTCGAATTGCGAGAGGCGGTCCGCGACGCCACCGCCGTTCTTGAACAGGCCATGGCGCACTCTTTCGCGCAGGAGGTGATTGGAGACCTCATGCGCGCCAAGGACATGATAAGCGAGGCCAAGAGCTGTTTCGAGACGGGCGGGCACGAGAGAGGCATCGGCCTTGCGCAGGATGCCGCCAGGCGTATCAGGGAGGAGATAATCCCGGGCGCCGACGACGCCGAGCGAGCCTGGAACGAGCTGTTTCGAAGGGCCGACGAGGTTTCGGCGCACGTTCAATCGATAGACATACCGCTCGCTATGAAAGTCGCTTCCGAAAAAATGGAACACCTCTTTCAGAACGAACGCAACATGGTAAGCTCTCTTTGCGGAAGAGATCGGGACAAGCTCGCCGACGCGATCTCAGCGTGCGAGGGCCTGATTCGAGAAATCAACGACTGCATCGACCCGGTGAGGGAAGGCATGCACCGGGCCGAGGGCGCAATTGCGAACGCGAGCGGCCTGCTGGCCGAGGCGGCTGCCTCGGGCGTTGACGAGAAGGTCGCGCCCGCCTATGAAGAGGCACGCCGGCTGCTGGAAGAGGCGAGGCACTTTGTCGGCGAGGGAAACGCCGATGGCGCCATGAACAGCGCCGAGGCCGCGCGAGCCAAGCTCCAGGCAGAGGTGATCGAACGCCAGAAGTCGGCCCGGGAAAGATGGCTCGAGCTGATTCCACGGTCGACGGAACTTTTCAAGAGGGTCGATCAGGCGTGTTCTCCCGACGCAGTCCACTACTGCCCCGAGCTTGTCCACACCCTCGAGGCTCACGCCGCCGACATGTTCTTCGCGCTCGCGGCGCGTGACCCGGAAAAAATGGAGGCGTGCATCGCGCCCATCGAAGAGACGATGCGCTCCGTCGCAGCGGCCATCGAGGCGGCGAGATCGGAGCTTCACAGGAATATCTCCCAACAACTTGCCGAGATCGAGGAGGCCGTGCAGAAGGCAGTCCGCACGTGCTCGGGCAGCTATGCGCCCGATATGCTCGAGGGCGCATACCTCGACTTGAACCGAATGAAAGAACAGGTAGCAGCCGGGCCGGAGGCGTTGGACGCCGCCCTGGAAAGCAGCCTGATGCGCGACCTCGCCGTCGCCCGGACCAAGGTGTGGCAGGTCGAGTTCTTGCGCGAAAGGTTCGAGCGCGAACGGCAGGAGGACCTGGAACAGCTTAGGCTGAAGATGACGGCGGCGCGGGAGGAAATCGACGAGTGCGCAAAACTCGATTTTATCGGCGAAGCCTCTCCGCTGGTGCAGCAGGCGCGCAGCCTGCTCGATCAGGCGGACAATCTGCTGATGGAAGGAGACATCGAGGGCAGCTTCGAGCTGGTGCGGCAGAGCCGCGCTACGCCCGAGCAGATGCTGGCCGAGGCCGAGAAGAAGGAACAACGCTGGAAAGAGCTGGCCGAGTCGCTCTCCGCCGAGGGAGCGTCGCACCGGACGGTCCTTGCCGACCCGGCGTCAGAAAGAATCGCCGAGGAAGAATATCGAACGCTCTCCGTGCTCGCCGCTCAGACTCAATCGATGATAGACGCCAAGGACGTCGAAGCTCTTGAACGACACGCCCAGACGCTGAGCCGGTTGTCCGACGACATCGTCGGGCGCGTCGAGACATCCAGAGAGAGGTCGCGGGCGAACATCGAAACGAAGATGCGGGACGCAAGACAGGAGATTCGACTTGCGGAACTGCTGAAGGCGGATGATTTCTGTCCGGACGTAATTAACGCCGCGCGAGCGTTCATCGACGTCGCGCAACGATATGCCGACAGCGAAGATTTTGCACGGGCCGATTCCGCCGTCCGCGACGCGGCCGCAAAAGCGCGCGACGCCGGCACCCTGGCGCAGGCCGGTCTGGAACGAGCGGGCAGTCTCGCGCTCGATTACATGAAAATCGCGTCGGCCCACATCACACAGCAACAGCCCGAGGCCGCAACGCAGGCGCTGGCCCGCGGCCTGGCCCTCGCCGAGCTCGCCCGCGCCTCACGCGAATCGCGCGAGCCCGCACAACCCGACTGAGTTGAGTTTCATCTGAAAGCGCAAAATCCGCTGTAGGGGCGCAGCATTGTCCGTGACTATTGAGGCAGTCTTGGCAGGTTTTTTCGCTTGAGTGGATCAGGTGCAGATGTATGTGTTCTTCTAATGCGGCGAGGACTCTTCTGGTGTTTGTCTACACTCGAACCGACAATTCTTCGAGAGAGAGAGCGTGCCTCGTCGACAGTTCCAAACAATCGATTGTCTCTCCGCTCAGCGTTTAGGAGCTCGTGAGCACGAAGGGAACTCAATGTCTTATGTCCAACGAGTTCTTGAATATTGTGTATATCCAATCCTTCATCAAGTAAGTGTTGTATTAAGCTCTTTTGCAGGGTCTTTGGGTTTATGGAGCATGCGGGCCATGCTTTTCGGGCATGCCTAGTTACAATCCGATGAATATCTCGTGTTTGTAGTGGATGTCCGTTGCCACTTAAGAACAGCGTTTTTCCTGAATGATGTCTCAACAAAACGTCCCGCTTCACAATGTATTCGCCAATTGCCCGTACAGTCATTAGGTTTAGTGGAAGAATGCGTTCGCGATCGTCCTTTCCGACTATTTTCAGTGTTTTCGTATTTAGGTCTACGTCATCAATTCCAATCCGTACAAGTTCATCCACCTTAATTCCAGTGTAATACAGCACAACCATAATTGTTCTGTCGCGGATTCCACTGTCCTCATTGATGGGCAGGTTTAGCAGTTCTTCGATTTCTTCTCTCAAGAGGAATGTCTGTGGTTTCCAAGGCTCAGCATAGGGATGTGAAACCTCAAGCGCAGGATTGCTGTCCAATTCACCCTCATACTGGAAGAACCGAAAAAAGCTTCTGCATGCGCTGAGTCTCCTGCGAACGGTGTGCTTGTCCGAGTTACCGCTAAGTTGATATTCAAGGAAATCCTCTATCATGGGGCTGCTGACCTCACCGAGGGGGATGGATTTGGCCGGATAACTGGGGAAAAAGCGATCTACCAAGAAATTCAGAAACTGTTTTATGTCGGTCACGTAGGCTCGTGTTGTTCTACTATCATAGTTGCTGATGTTCAAATAATGCTGAAAGCGCTTGAGATGGCTCATTTGAGACCTTGACAAAGCCTTAATAGTATTTGCTTGTTTTGAGAAATCCTATCCCAAGAAATGAGGGAAGTCAAGGGAGGATTAAGCGATAACGCCCGCCCCTCCGCGAAAAGTGCACTCGTGTATCTTTACCAAAGCCCTGGCCACATTTATCTGGATACTGTGACGCATAAACTCGTGAGGTTGAAGAAAGATTGTAGGGACGGTTCGCGAACCGCCCCTACATTAACCGGCCTCGATTTTGCCAAAGTATTTTGGAAAGCGGCGCAACTCCGTATAACGTCACTCGCGCGACGATTTCAATTACCGCTTTCGGCCTTCGGGACGGGCGGTGTGTTCCTTTCTGGGGCTGCTTTGGTAAGTTCTTGGCAAGGCAGCAATCCTGTATTCATCTTCAATCGCGGACGCAGCGGAAGCCTACATTGTTGCCCCACTTGGTGGGGACGCCGCTTAGCCGGGACGCCGACCCTCTGAAGAAGCCACTGCTGACCCACGAGCCGCCGCGCATAATCCGGTATTCGCCCTCGGAGGGACCCTGCGGATTGTCTGTAGGACTATGCTTGTAATAGTCTCCACCGTACCAGTCCTGACACCATTCGAACACGTTGCCGTGCATGTCGTACAGGCCCCACGCGTTCGGGGCAAAGCTGCCGACCGGCGCCGCTGTGTCCCACCGATCTTTTCCGTCGGTGCCCGCAAAGTTGGCGTCGTCCTCGCTTATGATGTCGCCGACGTTATACTTGGTCGTCGTTCCCGCCCGACATGCGTATTCCCACTCAGCCTCCGTCGGCAACCGCTTCCTCGCCCATTTGGCATAGTCGACGGCTTCATACCAACTTATTCCTACAACAGGATAATCATCACCCGGCGAGCACCTGGACACCCACTCGGGAAGAGGACGCCAATAGCGGGTCGCTCGAAGAAACCTTTTGTATTCCCCAACCGTCACCTCGTATTTGTCCATATAAAAGGAATCCACATATACCCGGTGCTGAGGATGCTGATCGGGAGCGCCCTCTCCCGGAGGGCTGCCCATGATGAATTCACCCGCGGGAATACGCACCATGCCCTTCGTAGTCGTGCCGCAGCCGGTGAGCGGTGTCAGGAGCAGGAGCAGAATCAGAATTCGTGCGAGAACATCAGATTTCAACGAAATCCTCCAGTCCCAAGCAAGGTTGACAAGACACTAACTTTTCTTCTCGATTCTCCGCGAGACTTTCTTCCATGAGTTCGTGATGAGGAAGCTTTCGTCCATGTCGTCGACCATCTGGCGGAATTTCTTCATCGGGGCCGCGAACGAAAGGACGTTCTCTTTCACGAACGGCCGGGCCGAGACGTCGAACATGCCCAGGACCGCCCTCGGGTTGTCGTTCGCGCGCTCGATGAGCGGATGGCTGATGATGCTTCCGCAGCCGGAGCAGAACGGCGCGATGACGGCCTGCGGGTCGAGAGACGGGAAGTTCGCAAGCGTGAACAGGCCCGAAATCACGTCGGGCGTTCCCAGGAAGACGACGACCTGCGGCTCTTCCTCAGCCTCTATCTTGTCCCACCGCTTGAAGACGATGTGCTTGCCCTCGGCGGGAGGAACGGGCATATCCTTCATATATTCCTCGACGAGTTCGGGCGTCTTCTTGTAGCGCTCGCCCTCCAGCTTTCCGGGGATGCCGCACGAGAGGAAGTACTTGAACTCGGGCCGGTACTCGGACGGGAAGCCGGAGTAACGCACGCCGCCGAAGCAGCCAATGGTCTCCTGAGTGAACGCGAGCGTCTTCCCCGTTCGGACGACGCCGAGCTGGCCTATCATGCACACGTGTCCTTCGACGGGCCGCAGGTGCTTGGCATATTTCTCGTCGTCCGAATAGAAGAAGACGAACGGCAGGTCGGCCTTCTTGAAATACTTCTTCCATTTTTCGATGAACTCTTTCTTGAAGCTCTGGTCCATGACGCCCTCCTTCTTACACTTCGGGGACAATCCCCGCCGCGTCACTAGTCTGTGGCGTTTATTCCAGGTCATTCCCAACTTGATTGGGAATCTATCTGCCATTCTGGATTCCCGCTTTCGCGGGAATGACAAGGAGCAAGAACTAGACAAAGACCAAGAACTAATTTTACATTGCGCTAGTCCCTTTCAAGGACATCCTTCGCCAGTGTGATAATCTGCATCTCGGTCGTGCCCGCCCCGATTTCCATTATCTTTGCGTCGCGCGCCATGCGTTCGACGACGTACTCCTCCATGTAGCCGTATCCGCCCAGAATCATGATGGCCTCGTTCGCGACGAAGGTCGCCATCTCTCCGCAGTAGAGTTTTCCGGCGCAAATGTCGGCGACCGGTTGTTCGAGCCGGCGTCGGGCGAGGAATTCCTTGTACACAATGTTCTCAACGTTCATGCGCGCGGTGTACATGCGCGCCAATCGCGCCTGGATCAACTGGAACTCGGCGATGGGCTGGCCGAACTGTTGGCGTTCCTTCGCGTACTTGACGGCGACCTCGAAGCAGCGCTCGATGATGCCGAGGCAGATGGCCGGAATGCCGCTCCTCTCGCCCGCGAGACTCTTCTTCACGTGGTCGCGCTCTTTTGCCCCGCCGCCGAGCATGTTGTCCAGCGGGACGCGGCAATCGTCGAAGAATACCTCTCCCGTGGGCGAGCCGCGCACGCCCATCTTCTTGAAAGGCTGGCCCGTGCTCAGGCCCGGGGAACCGCGGTCGACGATGAACGCCTGCACGCTTTCTCTCCCGTCGTCGAGCTTGTATTTCGCGTACACGAGGAAGGCCTCCGCGCACGGGGCGTTCGTGATGAACGTCTTACTGCCGTTGAGCACGTATTGGTCGCCGTCCTTGACCGCGCGCGTCTTCATGCCGCCGAGCGCGTCGGAGCCGGCGCCCGGTTCGGTGAGCGCCCACGCGCCTATCAGGTCTCCCTTGAGCGCGGGGATGCCGTACTGCTGAATCTGCTCAGGTGTGCCGCGGCGCATGATATTGCCTGCGAACAATCCGACGCTCACTCCGAACCCGAAGGCGAACGAAGGGCTGATGCGCGCCATTTCAACGGTGAGCGTCGGCCACAGGAAAAATTGCAGGTGGTCTTCATCGTCCTCGGCGGGCGCGGCGGTGGCGGCGTACATGCTCATCATGTCGAGCTCGTCGATCATCTTCTTGATGAGCGGAAAGGCCGTCGTCTCCCCCGCCTCCATCGCCTCCACGTGCGGCTCGACCTCTTTCTCCATGAACCGCCGGAACGTTTGCTTGATCATCCTCTGGTTTTCGTTCAATTCGAGCGCCATAATCCGATTCCTTTCTACCCGGTGCCGTCTGGTGCGACGACAATTCGGCCCAATTCACCTCGCACCGACGACTTCTCTTTGCAGTTGCATGAATCCGAGCATTCGCGTCAAATCATACTACCTGTTTCGTTCGGGCAAATCAAGGTCGGGTCGCGCGCTGCACTCGCGCCGCAAGAAAGCCAGTGAGAGGCTGTTTCCATCGGCAATCCCAGAGTTGACGCGTGAAACGGCGACATGATAGCCTATTGGAAGCAATCTTGACAGTATTATGTAAACCCGTTGCCCGAATGGTTTCGATGGGGAAACAGGAAGGAAGAGAGACAAATGGAACGGGAAGAGCTTGGAAAACGCGTTCGGGAGAGCGTCAGAAGCTACATGAGCCAAGGCTTCAACTGAGCCCAGTCGGTGCTCGGCTCTTGGCAAGAGCTGCTCGACATGAAAGACAACCTCGTGCTCAAAAGCGCCACCGGTTTTGGCGGCGGCGTCGGCGCGCGCGGCTCGATGTGCGGCATCGTCTCCGGAAGCGTAATGGTCATAGGACTGAAGCATGGGCAGGGAAGAGAAGACGAGAGGAGCGTGGCCCTGGGCGCCTACCTGCGCTGCGGCCAGCTTCTGGATTGGTTCAAGAAGGAGTTCGGCTCGCAGATGTGTCACGATCTGACGGGCGGCGTCGATTTCAGCGACCCGGAACAACTTTCAAAATATTACGCCTCCGGCCATGAGAAATGCGTCGAGATGGCCGGCAAAACGGCGGCAAAGCTTGCGGATTTGTTGGAATAAGAAGGAAAACCGGACTGGCTGGGATGAAGCTCGGGAGAAAGACCTATGAAAGGTACTATTCTTGATTTCCAGATAGCGGGGAACGAGCTCTGGCGAATTGTGATTGTGTTCTTCATCCTGCTCGTTTCATTCGTCGTCGGCAGGATAGTGGCTTTCGCAATGGCCCGCAACGCCAAGCGGAAGGAACAGGCGGGCGAAGAAATCACCCTCTCGAAATTGATACTTCGGTCGGCCTCGGGCCCGGCAACATTCCTCATCTTCGCGGGTGCGCTCGACATCTCTTTCCTATTCCTGGAGATGACCGACCAGGTCAGGCAAACTGCTAACACGCTCGTACAGCTTTTCGTCTCGATCGGCATCGCTTATTTCTTGTATCGACTCGTCGATGTGGCCGAATACTACCTCAACCGCTACGCGGCGAAAACGGACAGCAAGCTCGATGACATGCTGATACCGCTCGTCCGGAAAACGTTTCGAGTGGTCATCGTCATCATCGCGGGGCTGTACATCGCCGAGAGCATCTCGGGCAAGCCGATGAGCACGATCATAGCGGGCCTGGGGCTGGGCGGCCTGGCGTTTGCGCTCGCCGCGCAGGATTCGATAAAGAACTTCTTCGGCTCGGTCATGATTCTGCTCGACAAGCCGTTTTCAGTCGGCGAACGCGTCTCCATCGACGGCTACGACGGTCCGGTCGAGGAGGTCGGCTTCCGCTCGACGAAGATACGCACGCTGACGGGCCACGTCGTTACCATCCCGAACGATAAGACCGCCTCCAGTACGATCGAAAACATCGGGCGGCGGCCCTATATCAGACGGCTCTTTAATGTGACGATCACCTATGACACTCCCCCGGATAAGGTCGAGCGCGCCGTGAAGATCATCGAGGGAATCCTCGAGAACCACGAGGGAATGCATCCCGACTTTCCGCCGCGAGTGTTTTTCAACGATTTCAACGACGCATCGCTCAACATCATCGTCATCTACTGGTATCACCCGCCCGATTATTGGCAATTCCTCGCATTCACGCATAAGGTCAACATGCAGATCTTGCGGGCGTATGAGGAGGAGGGAATCGAGTTCGCCTTCCCGACGCAGACGCTCTATCTTGCCAACGACGAGCGCCGCCAGCTTGCGCTCAAGTTGCTCGGGGAGGGCATTGAACAGAGGCCGCAATCCCGATAGCGGAAGGAAAGCGTCAAGGCTCCACTACCGGCGCTGCGCGAACTCCTCTAGCACGGCGATTGCGTTTGCGGTGGGGACATCTGCCATGAGAGGTTTTGCCGGAGCAAGGATGTAGCCGCCGCCCCGACCCAGTTTGGCGATGAGCCGGCGAATTTCACCCCTGACTTCCTCCGGAGTTCCAAACGGCAGAACCTGCTGCGTGCCGAGACCGCCCCACAGCCGGAGCTCTTTTCCGTATCTCCGTTTTATCTCATACACGTCCATCGCCTCAGGCTGAAGCGACTCGAGCACGTCCAGCCCCATCTCTATCATGTCGGGGACAACCTCGAAATTGTTGCCGCAGCAGTGCAGCGCCGCGACTTTGCCTGCATCGCGGATACGGTCGAAAAGCTTCTTCGCGCGCGGCTTGATCAATCGCCGCCACCTGTCGGGGCCGAGGATGATGCCGCGCTGGTGGCTCCAATCGTCTTGAACCTGTATGCAATCTATCGGCAGCTCGCAGAGCCTGTCGATGAGCGCAAGATGCAGGTCCGTAATCCGGTCGAGCATTTCTCCGTAGAAATCCGGATGCAGGACGCTGTCAACCAGCGCGTTCTCGAATCCCCGAAGCTTCCACGACGTCTCGAACAAGCCCGAGCCATACTGTCCCACGAGGAATGCGTCTCGGTTCTCATTGATGATCGATTCGGCGCTGGCATCGTCAAACGCATCGAGAATTGTTTTTCGCACCGCGTCGAAATCGTATCCTTTCAGAATCGGCTCCTCGAGGGGAGAACCGACGAGGTGAATCGGGCGCGCGTGCGGATCCCACACGCAGCCGTATTCGTCCTTCACGCAGTTGTCGCCGACGAACTCCATCGAGGAAAAGTACGGGAAACTCACGAATGCGATGTGCTTCTGTATCATCCTTTCCCATTCGTTTCCACCATAGTGTTCGTTCAGGCGCTCCTCGACCTCGGGCTCGATGATGACATCGTACGGAACGATGTCGGTCTCCTCGTATGCGAGAGCGGCCACGACGCGCTCTTTCGGGGTGGGGCTTTGCATTAGCGATTCTCCCTATCTGCGTCCATCGTTGTTTATCGGCGGTTCCATCCTCTGCTCTCTTCATCCTTTGAAGGTTGTTACGAGAGCAGTCCGAGTCGTTTGAGGTCGTCTTCCGTCCAGCCGATATCGTCAATCATATGCCTGAGCGTTCCTATCGGAAAAGTATCGCTTGACTTGTGGTAAGAGACGACGACTCTCCTACCGTCAGGGTGGCGATACATATGATGGCTGCCCCTGGTTCGGGCGAGGGAAAAGCCTTCTTTCTGGAGGGCGGTGATCAGTTTTCGGGCGGTAAGGTTTCTTGGAATCCGACTCATACAGTTACTGCTACGCTCGGTGAACGAACCTCCAGGACACCCTTCTCAGGCGCGACAGCAATTTGTTCTCCTCTATCAAACAGGTCCTGGACATAGAGTTCGACGGCTTCCTCGATGTTTTTCAGAGCCTCGTTATACGTGTGACCCCACGTGTGACAGCCCTTGAGGCCGGGGCAAAACGCATGATACGCCTCGCGACCATCTTCGAACTGGTCCTTTTCGATCACCACCTCAAAGACATAGGTTTTCACAAGCTTCCCTCCTTCCCTGCATCCTTAATAGTATTGAGCGGACTGATACTTTATGGAATCCACAATATCTTATCAGATTTGTGAGGCCGGGACAAGGTCTCGGCGGCTTCTCAATGGGGACAGAATCCGAAGGGAATGCAGGGCGTTCGCGTTATCAAGGCTTGTCACCATAATCTATCTTATGACGAATACGTTACAGGCACGTCTGTATGCTTACTGACGGAATGTGCAAGTTATCGTGCCGGATCCATGCCCTTGCTGTTCGGTGCAGCCGGGTTGCGGAGACGCCCAGCCTCATCAAAGAGCAGATCATACAGGATCTCAAAGTAAGTATTCAGCAACGACTCGATGGATTCGTTCGTGCGCTCAATCCAGGCACGCTTCGCCTTGCGCACCTCGCGGTAGGTGCGCTCGTACAAACTGGCGTAAGCCTGGCTCTCGTTCCGAATAACCTCGAATGTCCCCAGCCTGATGAAATCCTGGTCCATAAGGGCATGGCGCTGTTCGTGAACGTGGGCTCCACGAATTCTTGTGAAGCCCGATAAGACAGCGCTGAAATGTTTGCTGATCGCTTTGCTTGCGACATCGATCTCGCGACTGCGGGAGTCAGCTTTGAATAGGCGCGAGATGACGGTGAGGTACTGCTTCATCCTCTCGCGCAAGAGATAGATTTCGTTCAGGTAGTTCTCAACGTGATACCGGAGATAGGCGCCTTTCTCTATGCCGGCGTGCCGATACGGGAAACGACTGATGTAGACCGGGATGTTGCGAAGATTCTTTACAGACTCAAGAATCTCCACGAACCCGAAGAAAAGTCGTTCGACAGCGGCTTCGTGGGGGGGCATCTGTCGGCGCTCCGGTGGATGCTTACTGTGGGGATGGCCGAGATACTTGCTAATCGAGTACTGGGCCAACGCGTGGTCGCTTTCCTGCATCCCATCGATGAGGTTGCCGGCCTCGTGAGTTATCGCAATACTGAAGTGGTCAAAAGCAGACATTGCCCACATTCCAATCGAGCGTGGTCCGGCAACGTGCCGCTCAGGTGCCCATGTCCCAGGAGGCGAGGTATTTTTCCTGTTCGGGCGTAAGCGTGTCGATCTCGATGCCCATGGATTTGAGCTTGAGCCGCGCGACCCATGCGTCGATTTCGCGCGGAACGTCGTACACCTTGGGCTTGAGCTTCTTTTGGTTCTTGACTACGTACTCGGTCGTGAGCGCCTGCACGGCGAAGCTCATGTCCATGACGGAGGCCGGATGCCCCTCCGCGGCCGCGAGGTTGACGAGCCGGCCTTCGGCCAGCAGGTTGATGGACCTCCCGTCGGCCAGCACGTATTCGTCGATGTGGTTGCGAACACCCTTGTTCACCTTGACGGCGATGCTTTCCAGGTCGGGGATGTTCAGCTCGACGTTGAAGTGGCCCGAGTTGCAGACGATCGCGCCGCCCTTCATGACCGAGAAATGTTCCTTGCGAATGCAGGAGGTGTCGCCCGTGACGGTGCAGAAGACGTCTCCGACGCGCGCGGCCTCGCTCATGGGCATGACGAGGAAGCCGTCCATCGCCGCCTCGAGCGCGCGCAGCGGGTCCACCTCGGTCACGATGACGATTGCGCCCATGCCTCGGGCGCGATTGGCGAGTCCGCGTCCGCACCATCCGTAGCCCGCGACGACGAATTTCTTTCCCGCCAAAAGAACGTCGGTGGCCCGGACGATGCCGTCGATGGTGGATTGGCCGGTTCCGTAACGGTTGTCGAAGAAGTGCTTCGTGTCGGCGTCGTTGACCGCGACGACGGGTATCTTGAGCGCGCCGTCCTTCTGCATCGCTCTGAGTCTGATGACGCCCGTGGTGGTTTCCTCCATGCTCCCCATCACGTTTTGAAGGAGGCTTGGATGATCGTGAAGGTATGAGACCAGGTCGGCGCCGTCGTCCATCGTCACCTGCGGTTTGTGCTCGATAGCCGACTTGATGTGGTCGTAGTAAGTGTCGCGGTCCTCGCCCCTGATTGCGAAGGTTGGAATAGCGAACTCGTGGCACAATGCCGCCGCGACGTCGTCCTGGGTGGACAACGGGTTGGACGCGCACAGCACGACGTCTGCTCCTCCGGCCTTCAGCGTGCGAGCGAGGTTGGCGGTCTCGGCCGTGATGTGCAGGCACGCCGACATTCTCAGCCCCTTGAGCGGGTGTTCCTTCTGAAAACGCTCGCGCACGAGCTGCAAAACGGGCATATCGTGGTTCGCCCACTCGATCCGTTTGAGCCCTCCGGCCGCGAGCTTCGGGTCCTTGATATCGCCGATCTGTTCCTTCTTCCTCTTGTTCAAGCCTTTACCTCCTTAAGCAAGTCTTTCACCAGCGTTTTTTCCTCCCACTTGAATCCCTGGTCCTCGCGGCCGAAATGGCCGTAGTTGGTCGTCTTTCTGTAGATGGGTTTGCGAAGGTCCAGCCTCTCGATGATAGCCGCCGGACGCAGGTCGATCAGTTTGACGATGGCGTCGGCTATGACGTCCTCGTCCACCTTGCTTGTGCCGTGGGTCTTGATCAGCACCGACACCGGCTGCGCGACTCCGATGGCATAGGCCAGCTGCACCTCGCACATGTAGGCGAGGTCTGCCGCGACGACGTTCTTCGCGATGTAGCGGGCCATGTATGCGGCCGAGCGGTCCACCTTGCTGGGGTCCTTGCCCGAGAAGGCGCCGCCGCCGTGGGGGGCGTATCCGCCGTAGGTGTCAACGATTATCTTGCGGCCGGTGAGCCCGCAGTCGCCATGGGGCCCGCCGATGACAAACCGGCCCGTGGGATTGATGTAGTACTTGATGCTCGATTCTTCGAACATCTCGGGAGGGATGACCGGCTTGACGACGTGCTCGATCACCCTCGCCTTTATCTCTTCCTGTGTCATGTCGTCGCTGTGCTGGCAGGAAACCACCACGGTATCGACCCGGACGGGCTTCAGGTCGTCGTATTCGACGGTGACCTGCGATTTGCCGTCAGGCCGGAGGAACGCAAGCGTTCCGTCCTTGCGGAGCTCGGCCAGCCGGCGGGTGATCCTGTGAGCGAGCGCTATGGGCATGGGCATGAGTTCTTTCGTGTCCTTGCATGCGAAGCCGAACATCATGCCTTGATCTCCCGCCCCCTGTTCGTGCTCCTTTGTGGCGGTGACGCCCATGGAGATGTCGGGCGACTGTTTCTTCAACGAAACGATGACCCCGCAGCTATCGGAATCGAACCCGAAACTCGCGTCCACATAGCCGATGCCGTGTATGACGCCCCGGGCGACCTCCACGACGTCCACCTGCGCCTTGCTCGTTATCTCGCCTGCTATCAGCGCCAGGCCCGTCGTGACGAGACACTCGCACGCCACGCGCGAGAATGGGTCTCCCTCAATCATCGCGTCGAGTATGCCGTCGGACATCTGGTCGCAGATCTTGTCGGGATGCCCTTCCGTGACCGATTCGGAGGTGAAGAGATGGCGCCCTTTGCGCATTTTCCGTTTCACAGTTCTTCTCCTTACGTAAAAGAAAGCGACGTTGGGGCGAACAAACAAAAAACTTCCACGCATTCCCCCGCCGGATGAAGCTTGTCCGGACGACGGAAGCGGGAGATTGTGGTCATAGGCTGAGAACGGGGCCTAACGCTTGAATTGATTAATCAGCAGGTTGCAGTCAAGCCGGATACCGGGACCCATCGTCGAGGATAACGTTGCAACGCGCAGAAACTGCCCCTTTGCTGCGGACGGCTTCGCCCTCACAATAGCCTCGAAAACCGCGACGGCATTCGCATAAATCTGCTCTTCAGTGAATGAAACCTTCGCTATGGGCACATGGATGTTGGCGTTCTTGTCAACCCTGAACTCGATCTTGCCGGCTTTTATCTCCTTGACGGCCTTATCGACGTCGAACGTTACGGTGCCCGACTTCGGCGACGGCATCAGTCCTCTCGGGCCGAGAACACGCCCGAGCTTGCCGACGCTGCTCATCATGTCGGGAGTCGCAATTGTGGCGTCGAAATCAAGCCAGCCCCCCTTCACCTTCTCTATCATGTCTTCGGCCCCGACGAAATCGGCGCCGGCATCCTTCGCCTCGCCGACCTTCTCTCCTTTGGCGAACACCAGCACGCGCACCTTCTTGCCCGTGCCGTGCGGAAGCGAAGTGGTTCCGCGCACCATCTGGTCGGCCTGCCTGGGGTCAACGCCCAGTTTCAGAGCGAGCTCGACGGTTTCGTCGAATTTGGCGCTCGCGGTCTTTTTCACGATAGCGACCGCCTCGCGAAGGTCGTACCCCTTGGACGTATCAACCTCGGCGCGAGCCGCCGCCATCCTCTTGCTCACACGTTTGCCCATGTTCCTCTTTCCTCCCGAACCGAAGGCGCCTCTATCCGGCGATCTCTATGCCCATGCTGCGCGCAGTGCCTTCGATCATCCTCATGGCCGCCTCGACGCTCGCGGCGTTGAGGTCGGGCATCTTCGTCTTGGCTATCTCACGCAACTGTTCGCGCGTAATCGAGCCCACCTTTTCCCGGTTGGGCTCGCCCGAGGCCTTTGCCAGCTTTGCCGCCTTCTTGAGCAGGACGGCCGCCGGCGGAGTCTTGGTTATGTAAGTGAACGACCTGTCGGCGAAAACAGTGATAACCACCGGTATGATGAGACCCTGCTTGTCCTTGGTTTTCTCGTTGAACGATTTGCAGAACTCCATGATATTGACCCCGTGCTGGCCGAGGGCCGGGCCGACGGGGGGAGCCGGGTTGGCCTGCCCGCCGGGTACATGAAGCTTTATCATCGCCTTTACTTTCTTTGCCATCTTCGGACTGCTCCTTCGATTCTATATTTTTTCGACTTGCCAGAATTCGAGTTCGACCGAGGTCAACCGTTCGAATATCTCCACCATGACCTTGAGCTTGCCCCGTTCGGGGTTGACCTCATCGACGTACCCCATGAAATTAGTGAAAGGTCCTTCGATAATCTTCACCTTTTCGTCTTTCTCAAAGCTTACTTTCGGCTTGGGCTTCTTCTGCTCGCCCCGCATCTGCTCGAAGATCGATTCGACCTCTTCGGGCTCGAGCGGCGTGGGCATTTTGCCGGAACCTATGAACCCGGTGACTCCGGGCGTCGTGCGGATGAGATACCATGTCTTGTGGGTCAACTTCATTTCCACCAAGACGTAACTCGGGAAAATCTTCCGACTGCTGATCCGCTTCTTTCCGCCCTTCACCTCGGCCACTTCCTCGGAGGGAATGAGAACCTGAGAGACGAGATGCTCCAGATGCTCCTGTCTGACCCTGTTTTCCAGGCTCTGCCTCACTTTGTTTTCGTGGCCCGAATGCGCGTGAATGACATACCATCTCTTCTCGGCGGTCTCTTCCTCGGGAAGGGTGGTCAGCCTGTCCGCCCTTGGCTTGGCGACACGGGGCTTTTTCTCGGCCACCTCTTCCGCCGGAGCCGGCCGTGTGAGAGGCTCGGCCTCGACAGGCTCGGCTTCGCCTGCGGCCTCCGGTTCTGAAACCTGCTGCTCGGCCGGCGCCTCCTCCGCAGATTCCGGTTCCGGGAGGGGCTCCCCCGCTTCGGCCTCCTCGACCGCTTCGGCCTCTGGCTCGGGCAATGGTTGTTCGGCCGGAGCTTCCTCGGTCGCAGCCTCGACGGTTTCAGACTCGTCGCCGGTCGCGGTCACGGAAGCGGGTTGCGCGGTTTCCTCTGCGGCCGGTGGCTCGGCGCCCTCCGGCTCGGCTTCGGCGCCCTCCGGCTCGGCTTCGCCGACATCCGGCTCGGTGGACGAAGGCGCAGAAGGCGGCTCTTCAGATTCGGAGGATACCAATGCCTCCTCCTCCTCTTCCTCGCCGGACGTTTCTTCCTGAACAGCTTCAGGAGGCTGGGTCGGCTGCTCCTCTTTGGAGGCCTCCGCCTGTTCTTGTTCCTGAGTTTCCTTTTCTTCGTTCTCTGGCGTCATGTTCATTCCAATACTGTCAGAGGCCGAGGATTCGGGTGATGACCACATAGAGCATGTAGTCAACGACCCCGAGGAACACGGTCACGATGGCGACCAACACAAGCACCACACCGGTGGAATTGAGGAGGTCCTTCCGTGTCGGCCAGGCCACCTTCTCCATCTCGGCCTTCACCTTTTTGATGTAATCAATGATTTTCTTAATCATTATCGCTTCGGCCCGTTCCTGCGATAACATAAAACGTGGCAGGCCTGGAGGGACTCGAACCCCCATCATCCGGTTTTGGAGACCGGCGCTCTAACCAATTAGAGCTACAGGCCTGCACCCAAATCAACTTTCCGGGCCATTCACAGCGCCCGCCATCTTTCTTCTTTGTGTCCTACTTGGTCTCGCGATGTGGGGTATGCGACTGGCAGAACTTGCAATACTTCCGCAGCTCCAATTTCTCCGGATGCTTCTTCTTATCCTTCGTTGTCGTATAATTTCGCTGCTTGCATTCGCTGCATGCGAGCGTTATGATCTCTCTCATATCTCGTTCCTGCTCTCCAGACCGTCAATTACGGCTCGGTACGCCTATTCGATGACTTCGGAGACGACGCCCGCGCCGACGGTGCGGCCGCCCTCGCG
>CAZSKP010000057.1:0-25051 GCA_964607485.1 uncultured bacterium
GTGCAGGCCGCCCTGGTAGAGGAAATCCCCTCTGCCAAGGTGGGGTTCGAGGCAGGAGAAATCGTGGTAAGGTTCGGAGGCTACTGGGCGAATGAGAAGAAAATGATTGCAAAAGTGGACCAAATTGTCGATGAAATAGGAGGCGTGAAAGTCAAGATTCGTTTGATCAGTCCTTAAGACGCTCTTACCGTTTCCGCATCTTCTTTCCTGTCATAAAAGACCTGCCCGCCCCTCCTCTTGCCGGTTATGGTTCTTCGGGACATTGCATTGACCGGCTCCCGTGAAACTGCCCCATTTGGAACTGGAGCGATTTCGCGTAGAATGCTCCTTGCTGAAAGGCTCAGGGACGCGATAGATATGTGCTATCCCGGGCAGAAGCTGGACATATTCCTCTGCTCTATTTAGGTAAAGGTTTCACCAGAATTCTCGTGTTGTTGCCGTCTCCAGAATAGTGTAGATAATGTTCTCAGTTCTTCACTGTCTAAGTCTCATCATTTAACCGTTTCTTCAGCTTCCTAATGGGAGATGACCTTCATCTTTCAAGGACAAAGGAAGAGGACATAGTCGAGTACTGGCCTTCCTGCAATTCTCGGCATAGGATAGGAGCTTATGGAAAATCTGGACTTCGTGATATACTCTGGCGGGAGAAAATAAGAGCGGATACGGTAAACGATCAATTGAGACAATAGCTCCATAAACGAAGGAGCGCACGATGACCAGGGAGAAGAATTTTGATCGAATAGACGAACCGCGCATCATCCGAATTGAATTGACCCCCGTATTTGTCCCGTTCTTTGAAACCGTGAAGGAGACAATGCAGTCCGGTTCAGGCGGCCTGGGGATGGCAATAGCAGCGGACGAGGCCTGGCTCGGAGGAGACTTCGTTATTTGCAGGCTGGTTGCCGATGACGGGAACACCGGCGTGGGCGAGGCATTTGTCTGGTTGCCCGAGACCGGCGTCTCGCCGGAGCAGATCATAGACGCTGTTCAACAGGCACTCGGGAGATATGTTCTTGGAGAAAGTCCGTTCAACGTGGAGCGGCTCCGTTACCGTATGGATTGCAATGTAGCCCGAAATGA
Organism: uncultured bacterium; assembly: GCA_964607485.1. Taxonomy (GTDB): domain Bacteria; phylum Abyssobacteria; class SURF-5; order SURF-5; family SURF-5; genus CAZSKP01. The sequence continues at coordinate 1,081 of CAZSKP010000057.1, forward strand.
AGTGGCCAAGGGTCTTCTCGACATGGCCTGCTACGATCTCATGGGGCGCATCACGGGAAGACCGGTGAGCGATCTTATTGGCGGATGCGAAGCGGACAAAATACCCCTTGCAGCGCTTATCCCTCTGATGAATTTGGATTCAATGATCGACTTTGCGCAATACTTCCACAGCGAAGGAATAAGGACTTTCCGCTTCAAGCTGGGCAACAGCATTTATGAAGATGCAAAAATCATCCGACAAATGCGCGAAGCCTTGGGCGATGACGTGCGCATGCGCGTCGATTACAATGGAGCATATTCGCCGTCCGACGCGGTTCGTGCGATCAAAGGGATCGAGCAGTTCGGCATCGATTTCGCCGAGCAGCCCGTCCGAGCGTCGGACTATCTTGGCATGGCATACGTGCAAAAGCACGTCGGGACGCCTCTCATGGCGCACGAAGGCTGCTTTTCCTTGCAGGATATTGTCACACTTGTGGAATTGGATGCAGTCGGCGTTGTCGGCATGAACTCTGAACGACCCGGCGGGATGACAAACGCTCTCCGTGCCGTCACCTACGCCGAACAGCGAGGCATGGGCGTAGTGATTCACAACCAGACGCTCGGCGTCGCTTCCGCGATGCAAACCCATCTTGCCGCCGCAAGGTATCATTCGCTTGGCCATGCTCCTGAACTCTTCGGGCACATCATGTTTGAGGATGATCTCATCGTTGAGCCGATCGATTACACCGGCGGACATGCAATTCTGCCGCGAGGGCCAGGGTGGGGAGTGGATGTGGATGAGGACGCACTCCAGAGATATGCGACAGCGCCGAGAGTCGAGATTGAGGTCAAGTAACCCGGTCTTCCTCTGGACGTGCACAGAGCCGGATGTGATTTGACGAAGAACTAGGGAAAGCTTGGAGGTACCATGAATCATGTCTGAAAGGACGCAGCTTTATTTTGGAGGCGATATCTACACCGTTGACGAAGCGTATCCCGTGGCGGAAGCGGTGGCTGTGAAAGACGGGCGGATCGTTTCAGTGGGATCTGAGTCTGAATGCCGATTGGCGCTGGGCAAGAACTACGAATCCTTTGACCTGCAAGGCCGAACACTGCTTCCCGGATTTATAGACACCCACCTTCATCCTGTGGTGATGATATACTTCGACATGAATATCGACCTGAGGGGCATCACCTCGATAAACGAACTCCAGCAGAAGATGCGCGATTCGGCTCCATCAGTCCCTTCCGATGCTTGGGTCGTCGGCCTGCAATTTGACGAGCAGGATCTCCGCGAACCGAGATTGCCGACCCGGCATGATCTTGATGTCGCCTGCCCGGACCGCCCGGCGATTATCATAAAGCATGACGGACACATGGTCATAGCCAACAGCAAGGCAATTGAGGCCTCCGGGGTTTCAGCCGGCACGGCAGACCCCGAGGGAGGCCTGATTGACCGCGAGCCCGATGGCAATCCTGTCGGGCCGTTTCGCGAGTCTGCCTCGCAGATAATCCTGAGCGCCATGCCATTGCCCGAAATCGAGTCGTTAGTCGCCGGAGCGAAAGAAACCTTCGGAAAGTTGGCCTCACACGGAATAACATCAGTGGGTGCCGTGTTGCAAACAGATGAGGAAGGTCCGGCAGGGTCGTCGGGAGCCTTCGATATAATGGCCATGAGCATGCTACTTGAGCATGTGCCCGTTAGTCTTTATGGAATCCTGATTTCGCGCGACATGGAGAGAGTCGAGGCCGCTCGTCAGACCGCGCTCCATCAGAAGGAAGTCGGAGGGCATCGAATCGGGGCAATCAAGATTTATTCCGACGGCACGTTTGGCTCCTGCACTGCATACATGAGTCAACCCTATACCGACCAGCCGGACAAACAGGGTTTTCTTGTTCACGACAAGGAGGAACTCTATCGCCGCATGGTCCCGGCGCACAAGGCGGGATTGCAGATCGCCATTCATGCCATAGGCGATTCTGCCAACCGCGCATGCGTTGACCTTTACGACCGGCTGCTTGCCGAATATCCCCGGAGCAATCACCGCCACAGGCTGGAACATGCGTCGGTGTTGGATGCCGGTACAATAGCTGACATTGCGCGACTCGGGTTGGTCGTGTCCACGCAGCCTATGTTCATTCACTCGGAAAAACACTGGCTGCACAAGCGACTCGGTCCGAATCGAACCAAGTGGACGTATCCCTTTCGCGCGCTTCTGGATGCTGGAATAAAGGTTGCGGGCGCATCGGACGCTCCGGTGGAATCGATAGATGTTCTTCATGCCATCCAATGCTGTGTAACCCGCGAGGGTTTCGAAACCCAACAACGGATCTCGGCCCATGAGGCAATTCGAATGTTCACGCTCGATGCCGCTTACGCGCAATTTGAGGAATCGGTCAAGGGCAGCATCAGCGTTGGCAAACGCGCCGATCTGGTTGTCCTGAGCGAGAATCCTGCCACGGTTCCGTCCGATGAAATCTGCAATATCCGTGTCGAGCGGACCATTTCAGAAGGAAGGGTTGTGTATCAAAGCCCAACTTGTCGCGGATCATTCCGCTAGAGAGAATTTGTCTGGAATAACCATCCAAACCGTCACCCATGGGCAAATACCTGGTGAGCACAAGGAATGGAGTGCTGTATGTAATAAAGAGCCCTCGACTCTTCCCACCTTCTCGGTCTGCACTCTTAAATTGCTTGCTTCTATGCTGTTCCAATTCCTCAGCCGTCGAGGAACCGGCTCTGCCGGGCATTGAGTGATATCTTCCGCAAATCCTTCTTCAAGACTTTTCCGGCGGCGTTCCGTGGCAATGCCTTCAGGAAGAAGATGCGCTCGGGCTTCTTGTAGCTGGCGATTCGCTGGCGGCAATACTCGATCAGCTCCTCGGCGGTTGCCTCCCGGGACGGTCTGAGCACAACGGCCGACGCAACGATCTCTCCCCATTTCGGGTCGGGAATGCCGAATGCGGCCGCTTCCGCTACCGCCGGATGCGTAACGAGGATGTTCTCGATCTCGAGCGGCGCAATGTTCTCGCCGCCACGAATGATCAGGTCTTTCTTGCGCCCGATGATATAGAGGTACCCTTCGTCATCGAAATAGCCCATATCCCCCGTGTGGAACCAGCCGCCGCGCATCGCTTCCTTGGTTTCCTCTTCTTTGCGCCAGTAGCCTTGCATGACCCCGGCCCCGCGGGCTACAATCTCGCCGCTCTCCCTCTGGCGGAGCTGGTTGTCGTTATCGTCCACAATTGCCACTTCGATGCCGGGAACCGGACGTCCTACCGATGTAAGCGTGTCGGCCCGGTCGGCTGATGCGTGTGCCGTATGATCGCTCGGCTGCAGCCACGTGATGGAAGTTTCTGTCAGGCCGTAGCCTTGGATGAACATGCACGGCAGCTTGTCCATGGCTTTGCGAATGAGCGCAGGCGCCGTCGCGGCGCCGCCGTATACGAGCACCTTGAGGCTCTCGATGTTGTACTTGTCGAGGTTCGGATATTCCACGATCTGCTCGAGCATCGTCGGCACGACGCACGCCATCATCACTCCCTCGTCCTGCACTGTCCGCAGGAAGTCCTCGATCTTGAACTGAGGCATCGTAACGAGCATGCCGCCCGACGCGACGGTCTTGACAACGACCTGTATGCCGGTAATGTGAAACATGGGTACCGCCAAAAGTCCGGTTTTTTCGAGGGATGGGTCGTCGAAGGCCGTTGTTCGACCTTCACAGCGGTCGATAATGTTCTGATGCGAGTGGAGGACGCCTTTCGGCTTGCCCGTCGTTCCGCTCGAATACAGCAAGAGCGCCGTCACGTTCGCTGAGACATCCGTGTTAGGTTGCTTATCATCGACGTCTGAAAGAAGATCGTGAAGCGAGTCCGGATCGCCCGGGAGAGCGTCAATGAGGAGCGTACGTTTTGTCGTATTAATCTCTCTCGTTATCGGCATCACTTGGTCGGCATATCGTTTGCCGACTAGTACGACGGAAGGTTCGCAGTCTTTCAACACATAGGCAAGCTCGTCGCCCTTGAGCCGGCAGTTCATTGGGCAGACCATCGCGCCAAGCCTGGCAGACGCGAACATCGTAAAGGCATGCTCCGGGCAATTCGTGTGAAATATCGCAATCCGGTCGCCCTGCGTTACGCCGATCGAGGCAAGAGCGTTCGCAAGACGGTTGATCGCCCTCCCGTATTTTGCGTATGTCCACCTCCTGTCGCCGAAGATGAGAGCCAATCTGTCGGGATACTCTTTGACTATGCGGTCCAGGTACCGAGCAATTGTCATGATCGTCCTCGCTGTTGCTTTTGAGAGAGATGTTCTCCTCGGCTGAATGTATATCGAATACAAGCTATTATATCAAAAAACATTGATCCGGAGAGAACACGGAAAGTGACAATACATTGCAGAGCCATGGATCGTACGCGCTTCCTCTCCGCCAGGCGATTCAATCGTTTCGGGCTTTTCTGTTTCCGATTGGAAATGGATTTTTCTTGACATAGACACGGGTGTCGCATATACTCCTGTTGCAGCGGAGGATCATTAGGATGGCTGATGGTGCAGTCAAGCGAATCGGTGACAGGCTCATCCGCACCCGCGAATCATTGGGCCTCACCCTCCAGCAACTTTCCAGTATTTCCGGAGTAGCCCCCAGCACAATTCAAAAGGTAGAAGCAGGCACCATGGTGCCTTCGGTCGCCGTTATGATGAAGATCGCCCGCGGCCTCCGGAAGAAGATCGGTTTTTTTCTCGACGACGAGGAGGAGAACATCGAGGTGAATCTTGTCCGCAAACAGGAGCGGCAAGAGGCCAAATGCGACAGCAAGAGTTTCTCAGTAACGACGTTGACGGGCGACCTACTTAATCCCGAAATGGACGGGTTCACGCTCACGTTGCCTCCCGGTGCGCACAGCGGCGACGAACCACTGCACCATCGTGGTGACGAGATTGTGTATTGCATCCGTGGACGCATCACATTCACTATCGAGGGGAAACGGTACCGTCTGGGTCCGGGCGACAGCCTGCATTTCAAGTCCGACCTTTCTCATTACTGGAAGAATACGGGCGGTTCGAAGGCCGAGTTGTTGATCGTGTGTTCGCTGCCACCACATGTGGAGAAGTCGGTCATACGTGGGAACAAGTGAACTCCTGAGTACCGGACCACGAGTCTTGGCCCGCTGACGGCGACGAATAAGAGCCGAAAGAACACGTTTGACGAGATCCAGCACAAAGTGCTCTACACGCCCGACGATGTCAAGGACATCGACTACCTGGAGGATATCGGGTTTCCCGGGGACTACCCGTTCACGCGGGGCGTGTATCCCGGTATGTATCGGAAAGCGAAATGGGGGCTCCGCCAGTACTCAGGCTTCGGGACACCGGAGGATATGAACAAGCGATGAGGGAATGAATGGAGGTGGTTGCACGGTGTCTGTTCCGCTTCGCGTGCTCATAGCAAAGCCCGGCCTTGACGGTCACGACAAGGGCGCCCGCATGATTTCCCGCGTGCTTCGCGACGCCTGCATGGAGGTCATCTATACCGGTCTGAAGCAAACACCCGACCAAATTGTCGCCGCCGCGATTCAGGAAGATGTGCACGTCGTCGGGCTCAGCATCCTGTCCGGAGTGCACCTGGGACTTTCCGAGAAGGTGATAAGGGAACTGCACGAGAATGACGCCGGCGACAAGATCGTCATCGTCGGCGGATTGATCCTCGAAGATGCCATTTCGAAGCTGAAGGAGCTAGGTGTGGCGGACGTGTTCCCGTCTGGTATTCCGCTGGACGATATCGTGGAGGCGGTGAAGGCGCTCGGACAGAACGCAGGCGTCGGCTCTCAGGAATAGAGAAAAGAGAAAAGAGAAAAGAGTAAGGCCCCTCGGAGGATGATATGTCTGATAGGAACTTCATCATCGAAGAACAAGGTCACATATGCAAGATCACGATCAATCGCGCTGACAGAAGGAATTCGTTCACGCTGGACATGTGGAAGGAATTCACGGAGACCATGCACGGACTGAACGAAAAAGAAGACATTCGGGTGGTGATCATCAGGGGCGCAGGAGACAAAGCGTTCTCATCCGGCATCGATCTCGCAGAACTTGCCTCCACAGGCAGGTCCATTACCGACCCCACGGCATGGGAACAGATCGGCATCGAGAAGGCCATGCACAGCATCACCGAATTCCGTTATCCCGTCATCGGCATGATCAATGGATATGCAATTGCCGGCGGCTGCGAGCTGGCGCTTCACTGTGATATTCAGATCGCCTCCGACACGGCGCGCTTCGCGATGCCGCTCGCAAAGATAGGCCTGATGGTTCCCTTTCCCCTCGCACAGCGCCTGATTAACGCCGCGGGCGTCACGTTCGCGCGCGAAATGCTCTATACCGGCAGGATGGTATCGGCCGCCGAAGCACACCGTATAGGCATGATCAACGAAGTAGTTCCCCAGGCCGACCTCGAAGCCCGCGTGCAGGCTGTCGCCGGAGAAATAGCGGGGAATGCGCCGCTTTCGCTCGAAGGGATGAAGCAAACGTTCGCGCGGTGTTTCGCCCACGAAAAGGAAATTGCATACGACGACCTGCGCAAGTACATGGCCCGTTGCCTCGCGAGTGAAGACGTCATCGAAGGTGTTTCGGCGTTCTTGCAGCGTCGCAAACCAGAGTTCAAGGGAAAATGAGTAAGAGCACGAAAACGTGTTGTTGCCGAACAGGCTTGCAGGAGGTATTCAATGCATCCAGCGTTAAAGACTCCCATCTGCGAACTGCTGGGAATCGAGAAACCGATTGTCCAGGCCGGCATGGGCTTTGTGGCGCGATCCGAGTTGGCCGCCGCGGTATCGAACGCAGGCGGGCTGGGCGTCATCGGCGCGGCGTTCCTTACGCTCGACCAACTACGTGAGGAAATACACAAGACAAGGGGCATGACCGACAAACCCTTTGGGGTAGATATCCTGTTTGCGACGTACGGCAGACCTTCGCCGGATCCGAGGATCGAAGAATTCACCGATGAGGTCAGAAGACAGATTGATATCGTGTTGGAAGAACGTGTTCCGATACTTGCATCGGGACTCGGGAATCCCGCCCCTGTTGTGCCGGAAGCGCACGACCTGGGAATAAAGGTGATCTCGCTCGTGGGAAACACGAAGAACGCAAAGCGAGTGGCGGCGGGAGGCGTCGATGTCATTGTTGCGCAGGGGTACGATGGCGGCGGGCATACCGGCAGGGTGGGGACATTCACCGTCGTGCCCGCCGTAGTGGATTGCGTCGAACAGCCTGTGCTCGCGGCGGGCGGACTCGCCGACGGGCGCGGTCTTGTCGCCGCGATCGCATTGGGAGCTGTCGGCATATGGATGGGCACCCGATTTGTAGCCAGCAAGGAGGCTTTCGCCCACGTCAATTACAAGAATAAGATTGCAGAAATCGACGACGAGGGAACTACACGAACGCGTTGCTTCACGGGCAAGCCGTGCCGGGTCATCAAGAACAAGACGACCGCGGAATGGGAAACCCGCGACGCCGAAATAGAGCCCTTCCCGATTCAAATTGGGAAAATAAGTGAATACATAGGGGAAAACGTATACGAGGCTTCCCGTTTGCACGGCAGAATTGAAATCGGTTCCTGCGCCGCGGGCCAGTCATCCGCACTGATTCATGGCGTCAAGAGCGCTGGCGAGATTGTGAACGAGATCATGGCCGAAGCCGACGAAATTCTGGAGCAATTGACGCATCAGAGGCTCACACCTTGACGCCGCGCTGCCCGAATGAAGGGTCTTGAATTTCCCAAAGTTTTGTCATTTCTGTGGAAACAGGAATTGAGAATCTTCCGGCGAAGTTCATTCGGGCAACAGTCAGTTGAAATGTGAGCCAAGAGCAGGAGAATTGTTATGGCACGGACATTCATTGCAGAACGACTGATAAACGTAGCTGAATCGAACGCGGATAAGCTTGCAGTCACCTTCGAGCGGGACTCGTTCACTTTTCAACAACTCCTCTCACGCGTCAATCAGCTCGTGAACGCCCTGGACGGTCTCGGAATCCGAAAGGGGGATCGTGTCGCGATCCTCTCCCAGAACTGTCATCAATACAGGGAGCTGTTCTGGGCCGTCGCGCTGGGCGGTTTCATGATTGTTCCCGTGAACTATCGGCTGGCTCCGCGCGAGATTTCGTATATCCTCAATGACTCCGAATCGGTTGCCCTTCTCTTATCCGACGAGTATTCGCTTCTCGTTGACTCCATACGCGGGAACCTGCGCACCGTCAGGCATTTCGTCGGAATACAAACCAAATCTGAAGAGCTCACCGACTACGAAGCATTGCTCAGTGAAAACTCTGATGCAATGTCTCGCAGCCTCCCGTCACCCGACGATTTGCTTTGGCTCCTGTACACAAGTGGCACGACCGGTCTTCCCAAGGGCGCCATGCACACGCACCGCAGCGTCACGGCGCTTGTCGATATGGCCGTAAACAACTTCGAGTTAGGCGAGGAGACTCGTTCGCTTGTTGTCACACCCTTCTATGCGCTCAGCGGCGGCGGATGGGACTCGATCTGTTCATGCATGGGAAGCATGACGGTCATACTCCGCAACTTCAATCCTGTTGACGTGCTCGAGGCGATTCAGAATTTTCGCATCACCGACGTTCATCTCGTTCCCGTTATGATCAACTTCATTGTCAATTGTCCGGACTTCGGGCAGTACGACATCTCCAGTCTCAAGCGAATCACGTACGGGGCGTCCCCCATGCCGCCGGAACTGATGAAAAGGGCCATGGAACGTATCGGGCCGATATTCATCCAGGATTACGGCTGTGCCGAGGGTGGACTCATGACAGTGCTGCCTGAATCCGAACACGCGGTCGAAGGACCGGGAGAAAAGACTCGGCGACTTGCCTCCTGCGGAAAGGGGCTGCCTGAGCTGGACGTGCGGGTGCTGAACGAACAAGGCCGCGACGTGGCGCCTGGCGAAGTGGGCGAACTCACGGTCAAAGGCGACACCGTGATGAAGGGCTACTGGAACATGCCCGAGGCAACGGCCGAGGTCCTGAAAGATGGCAGATTCCATACCGGCGACCTTGCCACCGTTGACGAGGAAGGTTTCATATACATTGTCGATCGGAAAAAAGATATGATCATCAGCGGCGGGGCCAACATCTATCCGCGCGAGGTCGAGGACGTTCTCTATGCGCATCCCGCCGTCCTGGAGGCGGCGGTCATCGGCGTCCCGGATGATGAGTGGGGCGAGAACGCGAAGGCGCTGGTGGTCCTCAAGTCCGGAGCCGGTTGCACCGAGAATGAGATCATCGAACACTGCAAAGCCAACCTTGCAAGCTACAAGAAGCCTAAGAGTGTCGAATTCGTCGATTCCCTTCCGCGGAACCCGACCGGGAAGGTGCTGAAGCGGGTACTTCGCGAGAAGTACTGGGCTGGCAAAGACAGGCAAGTTCATTGACAAAGCGAATCCCATTCAACAGGCATGTGCGGATGACGAAGTCTGTGTAATGTTCGTGCCAACGACAAGGGCGTCGGTCGCAGATGCAGCCCTCCGGCCCGAAGGACCTTCTTTCGATCCCCAAGAGTGAAGGCTCCACCCATCCAACCTTTCGAATATTTTTCTTAGGAATTGAAGAATCCGTTCTTAATTCATCACGTATCTGTTCGGCGGACTATCCATAGAAGTTGGCAGGTGAGATCAGACATTTTGTGTCTTACCACAGTGCGGAACTCTTTCATGAGGCTCTTGGAAACGAGACGCCTGATGATGTATACTCTAACGAAAACGAAAAGACACTGGCAGAGGGCGTATTGCTCAGGCAGCAGACCCTCGCTCGACGGAGCGAGAATCGGAGCAATGACTATAGTGTTGCGGTTCATTCAAGGAGATTCGAAATGGGAACTGAAATGAACGTAGGCTTCATGCTGACTCGAAGGGCCTTATTGAGTCCTGAAAAGACAGGCTTGGTCTGTGAGGGAATCCGCCGCACATTCTCTCAGATGAACACCCGCGCCAATCAACTGGCCAACGCCATGACGGCCATGGGAATCAAGAGAGGCGACCGCGTGGGAGTCCTGGCCTTCAACGAGGCAGAATACTACGACCTGTTTTTCGGTCTTGGAAAGATCGGAGCCATCTTGGTCGCGGTAAGCTACCGTCTGGCCGGGCCGGAAGTCCAGTACATTCTCACGGACAGCAGTCCGAAGGCGCTGGTCTTCAGCCCGGAATTCGTCGACCTTGTGGATTCGATTCGGAATGATATTCCGGCCAAGAAACTGATCGCCATCATGGATAATCCACCCGACTGGGCACAGTCATACGAATCGCTGATCGGCGCGGCTTCCGCTGATGAGCCGGAGTTGGTGGGGGAAAACGACGATACACTGACCATCCTGTACACGTCCGGAACCACTGGGCGACCCAAAGGTGCCGAGTTGACGCACGCTTATTACTTTTGGAGTAACGTTAATATCCACTCCACTATTCCCGAATTCAGCGAATCGATCTTGATCGCTCTGCCGCTGTTTCACATTGGCGCCTTGGCTGGGCCGCCCCTGTGCGTTCACAACGGTGCTCGCTCTATTCTGCTCAGGACATTCGATCCCACGCGTTTCCTGGAACTGATCCAAGAAGAAAAGGTAAACGCATTCGGTTCGGTGCCGGCTTTGCTCATGTTCCTCAAGTCTGTGCCCGATTTCGAAAAATACGATTGGAGTTCGGTCAAGGTGATTCTGGTGTACGCCGCCCCGGTGCCGGTCACCCTGCTCAACGAGTATGAGGAGGCCGGGATTGAAGTACGACAGTTATACGGCATGACCGAATGCAATACCGGCACTGTGCTGGATGGCACACACGCGCACAAGAAGGCGGGGTCTTGCGGCCGACCGTTCATCCATACCGAAATTCGACTGGTCGACATGGAAAATAATGACGTGCCCGTGGGAGAAACCGGTGAGGTCTTGATGAGGGCTCCCAATGTGATGAAAGGCTACTGGAATCGCCCCGAGGACACCGCCGCGACTATTGTGGACGGCTGGCTCCACAGCGGGGACATAGCCCGTATGGATGAAGATGGCTTCTTTTACATCATGGATCGCAAGAAAGACATGATCATTTCAGGTGGCGAAAACATATATCCGGCCGAAATCGAGGACAGGCTGTTGGCCCACCCGGCCATCGTGGATGTGGGCGTGATCGGTTATGCCCACGAAAGATGGGGTGAGGCGGTCAAAGCGGTAGTGGTCTTGCGTGAAGGGCATTCATTGACCCAGGAGGAGCTGATCGAATGGTGCCACGGCAAGATCGGACGGTTCAAGATCCCCAAGGCCGTAGTGTTCGTGGACAGCCTCCCCCGCACGCCGACTGGCAAGATTCTTAAGCGCGTTTTGCGAGAGGAATACGGCTAGGCCGGAGATGAGCAATCAAGTCAGCTTATTATGAGGGGTCAGGGGTTCGAGTCCTCTCTCCAATTCTCTTCTTTTCGGTCACACAACCGCGAGAGCTCACGCCATTCCCGGAAAATCCTTTTCATAGGCGAAGAGGAGGTGCGAAACCTTGGGCGGGTCGTCGCCGACGTGGTAGGCGCGCGCCTTTTGGAACGCCGCCCGGTCGGCGACCGTCAGGCGCTCATGCTGCCTGAGATGTTCGATCCATGACTCGGTCACATAGAGCTCGACGTAACGGCCCGGGTCTGCCGTATCGCGGGTGAGGCTCCATCGAATTGCGCCGTCGCGTTTCCGTATCAGGCGAACGTCCCGCATGGCGCCGAGGAATTCATGCGCGTCCTTGGGGTCGATGAGGTATTCGACCATCACCACGACCGGCCCGTGTTCGGGGTCGAAGTCTCCCGCAGTCGCAGGAGTCTGCCAATCCATCGCGGGCGCCAGGTCCAAGTCCTCGAGCGGTGGGAGCTTGAAGCGCCTCGTCAGCACAAGGACAACGAGCATCCCGACCCCGGCGATGGTCAGTGAAGTCTGGATGTGCGTGTACTTCGCGACGGCTCCCCACAGCGCGCTGCCGAAGGTCAGGCTCCCGAAGAACACAAGCAGGTAGACCGACAAGGCCCGCCCACGAACCCAAACGGGGACCGATGATTGGGTACACGCGTTGAAAGTTGAGAGGAGCGTGAGCCAGAAGACACCGGCAACGGCCATGGCGATGCAGAGAAGGGGAAAACTCCGAACGAAGGCGAGAGCCAGAATCGCCGAGGAGGAAATAACTGAGCCGACGGCCACGAGCGTGTTCAATGAGAAGCGCCGTCGAAGGCGGGGCAGAATCATCGCGCCGGTCACAGAGCCTGCCCCGAGAAACCCAAGCAGGATTCCGTACGTGGTCGGCGTGCCTTTGAGCTCGAACCGCGCTATCAGCGGCAGCATCGGCCACAGCACGCTCCAAAAAATCACGAAGCAAATTGTGCGAATGAAAACAGATTGAAGCACGGGAGCGTGGCGAACGTATCGCAGCCCCGTCCGCATTGCTCCGAACACGTGTTCGGTCGGCAAGGAGTCGCTATTCTCGGGGCGATGCCAGCCGAAGAGGACGACAATTACCCCGACGAACGAAGCCGCGTTCAAGAGGAATACTGCGCCCGGTCCGGCAGCCGCGACAACGAGGCCGCCTATGGTGGGTCCGATGGCACGGGCCATGTTGAAACCGGCGCTGTTGAGGGAAACGGCGGCGGACAAATCGGAGCGTGGGACGACGTCGAGCACAATCGCTTGTCGCGCGGGTGCGTTCAGGGCGGCGCCGATGCCGAGTGCGAACGTGAACCCGAGCAAAGCCCACGCGGTGGTCACACCGGTGACCGTAAGCACGCCGAGCAATGCCGCAACCAAAAGCATCCAGATCTGTGCCGTCAACAGGAGCCGTCTGCGGTCGATGATGTCGGCGAGCGCGCCCGCCGGCAGCGCAAGGAGAAACATTGGAAGAGTTATGGCCACCTGCACGAACGAAACCATCAGGGGGGAGGGCGCAAGCGAAGTCATAAGCCACGCCGCGCCGACGCCTTGCATGAGAGTCCCGATGTTCGATACCAGGTTGGCGGTCCACAGTGCCCTGAAAATCTTAATTCGCAGCGGGCTCCACACAGACGCTTCTATAGGCCGTCCGTTCGGAAACTCTTCGTTCAAACGCACTCCTCCAATCTTATGCTCGAGGGCGATTGAAAAGAGCAGAGATTATTCAAATGGTTCGTGCTTGGTTTTCCCGGGAGGCTCGATGCCAAGGCGCTTCATCTTGCGCCACAAGGTGGTCTTGTGCATGCCGAGTTCGCGGGCGGCGGCCGCACGGTTCCAGTTGTGCCGCTGGAGGCATTCTCTTATGAAATGCGCCTCGATCTCTTGCAGGTTTGCCGCGCTCGGCGAGGACAGGTCCCGGCTACTTTCCGGGCGGAGATGCTGAGGCAGATGCTCGGGCAAGATCACCCCGTTACGGCACAGGACGAAGGCGTGTTCGATGATGTTTTCGAGCTCGCGTACGTTGCCGGGAAAATCGTGGTTCATGAGGATCGTCAATACCTCGGGCGACACGCCGGCGATATCCTTCCCGCGGACACGGTTGAACCGCGCTATGAGATGGTCGAGCAGGAGCGGGATGTCCTCCATGCGCTCGCGCAGTGGCGGTAGCGTGAGCTTGACGACGTTTATTCGATAGTACAGGTCCTGCCGAAACGTCCCTTTCTCCACAAGCTCGCCAAGGTTCTTGTGCGTTGCCGCCACGACGCGCACGTTTGCGACCACCGGCTTCGTGCCGCCCAGCGGTTCGTACGTCTTATCCTGCAACACCCGGAGTAGTCTTATCTGCAAGGCGGGAGACACATCCCCGACCTCGTCGAGAAAGACGGTGCCGCCTTCCGCCAGGGCGAAACGGCCCGGCTTGTCCTTCTTCGCATCCGTAAACGCGCCCGCTTTGTGTCCGAACAATTCCGATTCCAGCAGCGTGTCGGGCAGAGCGCCGCAGTTCACGGTTACCATCGGCTTCTTTCGGCGAGGGCTCAGGTTGTGTATAGCTCTGGCGAACAGCTCTTTGCCTGTTCCGCTTTCGCCCTCGATGAGCACCGTACTGTCGCTTTCGGCCACCTCGGGCAGAATATCGAAGAGCGCCTGCATCTTGTGGTTCTTGCTTATGATGTCCGCGAAGGTGTATTTCCGCGTGAGCTGCTTGCGGAGGTCTTCCACCACGGTGAGGTCGCGAAATGTCTCGACGCCACCGATTGTGTGGCCGGATTCGTCTTTCAGCAGCGCGGTCGAGATGCTGATGGGAATGCGCTCGCCCTCGGCGGTTATGATGTACACGGCCTTGTTGACTATAGGGCGACTGGTCTCCAGCGTCTGCCTCAGGGCGCAGTCGCTCTCGCAGATGCTCGCCTTGAATACATCGCAGCAGCGGCGTCCGACAGCTTCCTCCCGCGGAATGCCGGTTATCTCTTCGGCCGCGCGATTGAACGACGTGATGCGCCAGTCGTCATCCACCGTGAACACGCCGTCGGCGATGCTGTCAAGGATGATGTCTCGCTCTTTCTTTCCTGCCAGACGATTCTCGCTTTGCATTTGATTCGACCCTTTCAGACACGACCATTATACACGCGCGCCGTTGAAATATCAATGCAAATATGCAAGCTTGCAGGTCTTTGAATTTTGCATGATTGCAACTGCCGTTTTTTACCCAACCGTGTCAGATTTGGGAGCAAATATCTATAACATCTTACGTAATAAATGCTTATGGCAGTACATAGAGAGGTGCGCCTTTCTGGCATGAGAGATGCCATATAAGGCAAGGGAGGCGGACAGAAGTGAAAGTGGCAATTCCAATCTGGCAGTCAAGAGTCTCGCCGGTGTTCGACTCGGCCGAGCGTTTGCTGGTGTTGGATGTCGAGTATGGCCGCGAGCTGTCACGGGTCGAGCGGCCGCTTGCCGGAGTGCCTCCCACGAGGCGGGCGAGGCACCTGAGCGAACTTGGCGTGGAAGTGCTCTTGTGTGGGGCGATCTCGCGGCCGGTCGCGCAGATGATGGCGGCGAGCGGTATCCAGGTGATCCCCTGGGTATCGGGGGATGTCGACGATCTCGTCGCCTGGTATCTCGACGGAAGACCGCTCGAAAGGCGCTTTCTGATGCCCGGATGCGGCCACAGGAATCGATTTCGGGGAAGTTGTCGGCGGGGTCGCGCCAGGCACTGGGCAAATTATCCGGAGGAATACGTATGAAGATTGCAGTGACGTCGCAAGGCGAAGACATGGAGAGCCTCGTCGACCCTCGTTTCGGACGCGCCAGGAGGTTCATGGTGGTTGACACGGAAACGGGAGCCTCAGAGGTGGTGGACAACAGGAAGAACGTCGATGCGGCTCAGGGTGCGGGCATTCAGGCTGCTCGCAACGTAGCCGACTTGGGGGTTCAGGCGGTCATAACAGGCAACATCGGCCCCAAGGCTTTCTCAGCTCTCCAGGCCGGAGGCATCAGCATTTACATCGGCGCTGAGGGAACGGTAAAAGGCGCCGTCGAGCAGTTCAAATCAGGCGCCTTGAAGCAAGCAGGCGGAGCAAACGTAGCAGGACATTGGGTATAGGAGAACTTTGTCGAAGACCGAAGGGAGGTGAGCGGAATGCCAGGTGGTGACAGAACTGGTCCGATGGGGTTCGGCCCGATGACCGGCCGGGCTGCGGGCTACTGCGCCGGCTTTCCGACGCCCGGGTTCATGAATCCCGTTCCCGGGAGAGGTTTTGGCAGATGGGGACGAGGACGTGGACGCGGCGGCGGACGCGGCTGGCGAAATTGGTACTATGCCACGGGCTTGCCGGGCTGGGCACGCGCCGGCTGGGGTTTCGGTCCTGCCGTTCCATATGGGGCTCCATACGGGGCTCTCTACGAGCCCGCCATCACGCGGGAGCAGGAGATGGAACTACTGCGCGAGCAGGCGAAACACTTCACCGACGCCCTTGAGGACATCAAGAGACGAATCGATGAACTGAGTGCCAAAGGGAAGGAAAACTGACCCATCGCGTGCCGTGAGGGAAGGGGTCCGGACGCACCCTTCCCGCACGGCAAAATTGCAGTCTCGGAGCGTGTTCCGTCTTGCTATGAAATTCCGCAAAGACGGAGCACGCTCAGGAGCTGCAAATCGGTTATCCGTGATCAGAAGGGGAGGAATAAGAAATGCCGAGAGGAGATGGAACCGGCCCGAGGGGACAGGGTCCCGGAACGGGCATGGGCCGCGGTCGGGGTCGCGGAGGCGGAATGCCCAGCGGATTCAACCTAGGCCCGGGCGGCAATTGCGTTTGCCTGCATTGCGGGAATACGATTCCCCACGAGCAGGGTGTTCCATGCAACCAGGTTGTATGTCCCAAGTGCGGGTCCGCAATGTCAAGACAGAGATGACAAATGACACGCGATCGAGCTAAGGATGGGGCTTCGAGAATCGCGGTAGCGAGCGGAAAGGGAGGCACCGGCAAAACTACCATAGCCACAAACCTTGCCTTCTCGTTGGTCTCCAGAACGCAGCGCGTGCTGTACGTGGATTGCGACGTCGAAGAACCAAATGGGCACATATTCCTGAAACCGACCATAACGAGCACGGAACGTGTCGGCGTACCTATTCCCGAGGTTGACGTAGAGTTCTGCACGGCATGCGGCAAGTGCAGCGAGGCGTGCCAATTCAGCGCAATCGTGTGCATCAAGGACAGCGTCCTCACATTTCCGGAGCTGTGTCACGGCTGCGGGGCATGCATGCTGGCATGCCCTGAAAACGCCATTCGAGAGGTCAGCCGGGAAATCGGATTTATTGAACAAGGTTCGTCTAATGGCATCGGCTTCATGCATGGGACAATGAAGATAGGCGAGGCGATGTCGGCTCCGCTGATCCGCGCCGTCAAGCAAACGCTGCCGGTGGACTCGGT
The DNA here is from genome assembly GCA_964607485.1 of uncultured bacterium. Classification (GTDB taxonomy): domain Bacteria; phylum Abyssobacteria; class SURF-5; order SURF-5; family SURF-5; genus CAZSKP01. The sequence continues at coordinate 17,930 of CAZSKP010000057.1, forward strand.
CGCGATCCTCGACGCGCCTCCCGGAACTTCGTGCCCGGTCATCGAGGCGGTCAAAGACACTGACTTCGTTGTTCTCGTGACAGAGCCCACCCCCTTTGGACTGAACGACCTACGGCTGGCCGTGGAGATGGTCCGCGCGTTGGATATCGAGCACGGAGTCGTCATCAACCGGTGCGACGTGGGCGACGACGAGGTGCGCTCGTACTGTCTCCGCGAGAACGTGCCGCTGCTCTCAGAAATCCCCGACGACCGGAGAATTGCCGAGGCGTATTCCCGTGGATACATGGCAATTGAAGCGGTCCCCGAACTCGAACAGAAATTCTTGGAACTGTGGAAGCAGATTCAGAGGCGAATGAACTTGCTCCCTCATCGATCATGAAAAAACAGCAAAAAGCGGCGGTTATCTCGGTAATCGTAAACTGCGGGCTAACGCTGACGAAGTTTATCCTTGCATATCTGACCGCCAGCATCGCACTGCTTGCAGAAGCATATCATTCTTTTGCCGATATTCTTTCCTCCACTGCGGTTCTTTTGGCCATGCGGGCCGACCAGCAAGTCAGCGCTGTTCCGCAGACAGGCGAAGAAAGTGAGCCTCCCCAAAAACCGAGGGCGAAGATCTTCTCTTCCGGCAACTGGGAAAACAAAGCCGCCCTGGCGATCGGAATACTGCTGGTTTTGGTTGCTGTCAACATTTTCGGGAGAGCCAGCCAGCAGGCCTCTATCTCGCTCCGCTATCCATTGGCCGCGGCGATAGTCGTCTGCTTTTTGGCGGTGTGTTCCTACTTCCTCTATCGCTTTGAGGTCTCCGTGGGCAAAGAGACTCAGTCTACCGCCTTGACCGCCGATGCTCATCACGCCAAAACCGATTTGCTGGCCTCTGTGCTTGTGGTTGCGGCTCTCGTTTCCACCCGGTTTGGAATAGGCGGAGACAGGGTCGCCGCCGCCGTAATAGGCTGCCTCATTTTCGTTAATGCCGTCTATGTGCTCGCCCAGGCGCTGCGCTCGTATGTCGCAACTGCAAGGGGGAAAGAACCGTCCCATGAAATCGTTTACGAAGACATTCTGTTTTTCATCCTTTATCGCGTCCTCTCGAGAATCGACACAAACATATGGAATCGCCTGAACAAGGTTCCAGGACTCGCGGGGCCAGCGGAATCGGTTAGGCAGAGGGTCGGTCTCGCGGTTCTTGTCTTTGTGTTGTTCGTCGGCGGATGTGCGTATGCATTATCGGGTCTCTACGTTCTGAAGCCGGGCGAACAGGCGATCGTGCAACGTTTTGGAAAGCCTCTCCAGAAGGACCTGCCGGTGGGTCCGGGACTGCATTATCGCCTTCCATGGCCTATCGAGCGCGTAAAGAAGGCCGACGTCGCGGGCTTCAAGCGCCTCACGGTCGGGTATCAAACCGGCGACCGAAAAGAATTGATACTGTGGACAAACATTCATTATTTGCGAGAATACTCGATTATTACCGGAGAAGGCCCTTTTCTCGATGTGGCTATGAACGTGCACTATCGAATAACGAATCTCTATGAGTATCTCTACGGCCACGCCGACCCCGAGAACACAGTGGAAAGAATCTCTTATCAGGTGTTGCGCGAGACCCTCGGAACGAAACCGTTCTTCTCGTCGATTACCACCGGCCGCGATGCGCTGGAACATCTGATGCAAAAGGAAATCCAGAAGCGCTCCGACGAGATGGGGCTTGGCATACAGATAAAGAATGTGTGCTTCCGCGACTTGCATCCTCCCACTCAGGTAGCCCCCGCCTTTGAGGATGTCGTCAGCGCTCAGGAAGACTACGAGACATACATTCAGCAGGCAAATGGATACCGGAAGGACTTGTTGCCAAGCGCGAGAGCCCTCGCCGCAACAACCAAGAACGATGCCGAAGCTTACCGCAATGCAGTCATAGCCCAGAGCGTTGGCAAGGCAAATGCCTTTTCATTGCAGACGGAAGCCTATCTCAAAGGGAAAGAACTGAACCAAATGCGGCTGCTGCTCGAAACCCTTGAAGAAGCTCTTTCGAGTGTTCCCAAATATGTCGTCGGCCCAAACAAGGGCGGTGAGAAACCGGACCTGTGGTTTTACATGCCCCCGTTAAGTGAAGAATCGCCAGCCAGCGGCCGCCTTCGGAAGATAGAACCTGGCCAAGTTCAAGACAAAGGGAAATCCAGGATTTCCTCGGAGGAAGATCTGATAGATGCTCTCTTACGATTCCAGCAAAACCGGACAGGGGAGGGGCAATGAAACGGTTAGCCATCTTGATTGTGGCAGTTGCGGTCAGTCTCGCAGTCATCGCGGCGTTTTTTCACACGGTGGATGAATCAGAGTATGTCGTGGTGACGCAGTTCGGCGACCCGGTGAAAACGATTAAGAAGGCCGGGCTCCACCGAAAGCTTCCCTGGCAAACGGTCAATCGCTTCGACAGGCGGATGCAGCTCTATGAAACACCGATGGTCGAATACCTCACCGGCGACAAGAAGAATGTAGTTCTTCAAGCATTCGTGTGTTGGCGCATAGATGATCCGCTGGAGTTCTTCCGCGCCGTGAGGACATTCGAAAGCGCGACCCAGAAACTTGACGATCTCATCTGCGCATCAATAGGCGCCAAGCTGGGTGATTACGAAATGTCCAACCTCATCTCGGTCAACGAGGATGAAGTGAGAATTCCCGAGATGGAGGAACTCATAGCGACGGAAGTGAATAGCAAGACACAAGAGGGGTACGGTATCGCAGTGGCCCGGGTCGGAATATCGCGACTTGCACTGCCGGAGGATAACGCTAGGAGCGTTTACAAGAGGATGGAGGCGGAACGATCAGCGATCGCGAATGAATATCGTGCTTTAGGGAGAGAAGAGGCGGAAAAGATCAAATCGCAAGCGGATAGAGAGAAGAGCGACATTATGGCTGAAGCTTACAAACAGGGGCAAATAATCCAGGGTGAAGGCGACGCCGAGGCCGCCCGAATTTACACCGACGCCTATTCAAAAGCTCCCGACTTCTTCAAGCTGATTCGAACATTGGAAGCGTACAAGAAAATGCTCAAGCAACAATCCGTCATCGTGATGTCGGCGGATTCGGATTTGCTTAAGTATTTGAATGGGGCATGCATGACGGAAGACAAGAGGGACGGTGCAAACCCGTGAGTCTGTTCGGTTGGAAAAAGGAATTCTCTTCGGAATTCGCTATGCTCAAAATCATGGGCGGTAAACTCGCGTTGTGGATTTTCGTCCTCGCGGCAATCGCCTACCTGCTGAGTGGAATCTACGTGGTTCGCGTGAACGAAACGGGAATCCTTAAGAGGTTTGGTCGTATCGTTGATGCGCATGTGGCTCCCGGCTTGCACTACCGTCTTCCGTGGCCGGTGGACAAAGTCGTGAAAATTTCCACAGGCGAGATTCATCGCTTTCAAACGGGATTCGGCGCAAATCCGGTCGACGTGACCGACTTCGAGCGTCGTTACGGCAGAGTGGAGAGCAACCCTATTGGTTCCTTTCTCGTGCCCTACTGTATCACCGGCGATAAGAATATCATCCACGTCAAGGTGATCGCTCAGTATAGAATCGACGACCCGAAGGCTTACCTGATCGGCTTCAAGGACCCCGAAGGCGCCGTGCTTCAATGTATCCAGTCTGCAATTCTGCGCGCCTTCATTTGCAGAGACGTGGATACCGCCCTTACTACGGGCAGGGTCGCCCTTCAGCAGCAGATACTTCGGAGTGTCCAGGACCAGCTGGCTGGGTTGAATGTCGGAATAAGCGTTTTCTCAACAGAGATAAAGAATGCAAGGCCACCATCCAGCGTGGCTGAAGCTTTTAAGGATGTAATCAATGCTCGCGAGGAACGCCGGACAATGGTTCACGACGCGCAGGCTTACCGCAATGAGGTAATTCCCCAGGGCAAGGCAGAGGCGGCTCGGATCTTGAACGATGCCGAGGCATACAAAAAGAAAAAGATAGCCTATGCCCGAGGTGAATCGCAGCGGTTTGCCATGCTGGCAGACGAATATTCAAAGGACCCGAAAACCACCGGTGAGCGACTGTACTTGGACGCTGTTTCCGAAATTCTGCCGACGGCCAGGAAAATAATAATCGGGTCGGATGGTGGTCGAGATATCGCACACTTGCGGTTTTTCACTCAGGGAGCAGTTGAGGCCACAAAATGAAAGAATTGGTTCTCATAAGCGGGAAGGGCGGCACCGGGAAGACGAGCCTTGTAGCGTGCTTCGCCGCACTGGCCGAAAACAAAGTGCTTGCCGATTGCGACGTCGATGCGGCGGACCTTCATCTCGTCCTCGATACACGTGTTGGCCACACTGAACCCTTCCAGGGCGGCAAGAAGGCCAGCATCATTGAGGACCTTTGCACCGGCTGTGGCGAATGCGAGCGAGTGTGCAGGTTTGATGCCGTCTCCATGGATGCCGGCGGGGATAAGAACGTTCCCGGCACTTTTCAGATAGATCCCATCGGATGTGAGGGCTGCGGCGTATGTGTGCAGGTGTGCCCGGCCGAGGCAATCGAGTTCAAGGAAGTTGTGAATGGCGAATGGTTCATCTCGGAGACGCGGCACGGACCGATGGTCCACGCGCGGCTCGGCATAGCTGAAGGAAATTCCGGCAAGCTCGTTTCATTGGTTCGGAGTCAGGCCCGGGGGATAGCTTTGAAGAAGGACTTGGACCTTGTCCTGATCGACGGCCCGCCGGGAATCGGATGCCCGGTGATCGCGTCAATCACCGGGACCGACTTGGTCGTGGCCGTCACCGAACCGACGCTTTCGGGCCTGCACGACCTCGAGCGTGTCCGACAACTTGCCTCACACTTTGGTATCGCGACCGTCGCATGTATCAACAAATACGATCTTAACCCGGAGATATCGTCACAAATAGAACAGCACTGCAGTGAAACGGGCGTCGAGATTGTCGGCCGCATCCCTTATGACAATGCGGTGACGAGGGCGCAAATCCAGAAGACCAGCGTGGTCGAGTATTCGAATGGATTCATTTCCCATGAAATAAGACGCATGTGGGAACGCGTCGAGCAACTTTTGGAACGTAACGCAGATGCGCCCAGCCAACGCTCTGCGCCAACTACATCGTAGAGTTTTGAGAGGAGAAGAGATGGAAAAAGAGGCACAGTCATGTGGAAGTTGTGAGAAGAGCGATTGCTCCGCCAAGGCGCAAAAACCCGATGAGAACTCCGACGATTTTCGCGAGAGGCAGGCGCTGCAGCGGAGGATGTGTCAGGTCAACCACAAGATTCTCGTGCTTTCCGGCAAGGGAGGAGTCGGCAAGAGCACCGTGGCGGTCAACGTCGCCATCTCGCTCGCGATGGCCGGGAAGAAAGTGGGGCTCCTGGACGTGGACATTCACGGTCCGAGCATTCCCAAGCTGCTTGGTTTGGAAGACCAACGTCCGACGGTAGTGGAAGGAACCATTTTTCCGACTATTTTCGAGGACAAGCTCAAGGTAATGTCGCTTGCGTTTTTTCTGCCCCGGCAAGACGACGCCGTCATCTGGAGGGGTCCGCTCAAGATGGGCTTGATAAAGCAGTTTCTCCGGGACGTGGAATGGGGGAAACTGGACTATCTGATAATCGACTCTCCGCCCGGCACCGGCGACGAACCGCTTTCTGTGGTTCAATTAGTAGGGGACGCATCCGGAGCGGTCGTCGTAACAACTCCGCAGGAAATCGCGCTGTCGGACGTGAGAAAGTCGATCAGTTTTTGTCGGACGGTCGGCCTGCGCGTGCTGGGCGTTGTGGAGAACATGAGCGGTTTCGTCTGCCCCGAATGCGGCGCCCGGACGGAAATCTTTAAATCGGGCGGGGGTGAAAGCATGGCGAAAGAAATGGGCGTGCCGTTCCTGGGCAGAATCCCGATCGACCCCGCCATCGTCACGACAAGCGACGACGGCAAACCCTTCTGCCGGCGGTTTGCAGAGACCGAGACCGCCAAGGCCTTTGACCGGGCGGTCAAACCAATACTCGACATGAGCGAGAAAACAAAGGCAATAGCTTGAGCAAGGAATTCAAGAGGAAAAGGAAATGAGAATTGCAATTCCAGTTGCAGAAGGCAGACTCAGCCCGCATTTTGGCCATTGCGAGCAGTTCGCCCTGATCGACGTGGACTCGGAGACCAAAGAAATCACCGGACAACAGATGATCCCGTCGCCCGACCATCAGCCCGGACTGCTTCCCCGATGGCTGCATGAGCAGGGAGCGACCATCATCATCGCAGGGGGCATGGGACGCCGGGCGCAGGACCTCTTTGCCGAAAACGGAATTCGCATTATCATCGGAGCGGCTTCGCAACCACCCGAGGTTGTTGTGAAGGCCTACCTCGAGGGCTCGCTCGAAACGGGCGAGAACATTTGCGACCACTGACAGTGGACGGGACGAGGTCTCGGGCCCTGACGAGGGGCGAATAGTACTTGCTTTCGTGAGCCGCCGAGAGGTAATCTTGTATTGGATGCGCTTTCGCCAATGAGAAAGAAGAGGAAAGTGTGACGGAGCAGAGGGAATTCATATTCGGGCCCGTGCCTTCTCGCCGCCTGGGCCGCTCGCTGGGCGTCGATGTGGTTTCCTTCAAGACGTGCAGCTACGATTGCATCTATTGCCAGCTTGGCCGCACCACAGACCGAACCATAACGAGGAAGGCGTACGTGTCCGTGTCCGAAGTTCTGGAAGAGTTGTTGCGAAAATTGGCTGATGGTATTCAGCCGGACTATATTACTCTTTCCGGTTCCGGAGAGCCGACGCTGCACTCCGACATTGGCCGGCTGATAAGGTCGATCAAGAAGCATACCCGCGTTCCGGTTGCGGTACTCACCAACGGTTCTCTTCTCTGGGACGAACAAGTGCGGGACGCCGTGTCGGGAGCCGACCTGGTGGTTCCTTCGCTCGATGCGGGAAGCCCGGACCTCTTCAGTCGGATAAATCGGCCGCATCCCGCATTGGAATTCGAGAAGGTGATAGAGGGACTCATAACGTTTCGCGACGTATTCGCCGGAAAGCTATGGCTTGAGGTGTTCTTGCTCGACGGCATGAATACGGCGTCCGGAGAAATCGATAAGATCAGGAAGTATGCCGACGCCATACGCCCGGACAGAGTCCAACTGAACACAGC
>CAZSKP010000058.1:0-23598 GCA_964607485.1 uncultured bacterium
TCTCTGGAGACTTCAAGAATTCGCAGTGCGCTCCGTCTCCGCATCCAAGGTCAAGAGTCAACTCATAGTCTCTCGAGTGCGCCATGCGTCTCACCGCATGGTGGCCATGGTTCTGGACGTAGGAAACAATCCCCCTTGTTTCATAGAAATAGTCGTATGCTTCTGCGAACATCTCATTCCATTTTCTATATGCGGGATCGTCATACATACGAGGCATCCGCATCGCGCCATTCCCGAGCATGTCGGGTATACGATCTGTCACGGAATATTCGCTGCTGCAGTTTTCGCAGGTCAATTTGTCCTCTTCAACAGTGATGGTATCAGAGCCACATCGTATGCATTTCAAAATTGCCAATATGTTTTTGGGGATAATTTCATTCATGGCCCTGGCATTGCTCTCATCATGGACAATCATCTTTTCCATCAAACTCATCTCTTGTCGATATCATACCGAGGGACATCGTGCGCATTCTTCTAAACCTTTTCCGCTATAACTCCCATTGCAGCTGTGTTGCCAACGGCTTTCTGGATCATGACCACCGGAAGGAAGAATAGCATCAGGAAGGGATAAAACCACGCCCTTCCTTTTGAAGTCCTAATATTCCATCTAGAGACGATGTAATTCTGCAGTCCAAGAGCCCATCCGAAGATGTTCAGTGTCTGTTCAACTCTCTTCACACTGAAATGTGTCGATGCAAGCAGCATTTCGAGGGTTTGAGGCGAAAAAAGGTATGTATGTCTTGGGTAATGAAGGCCACCCCAAAACTTGCCAAAAATTCGGAAGTCCAAGCAACTCGAATTCGGCGTTTCGATGTAAATCTTTCCTCCGAGCTTCAGCAAACGGTAAGTCTTTTCCAACAGCTCTCTTGGGTTGGGGACATGTTCGATGAGGTGGTTCATGATAACCAAGTCAAAGTAATCCTCGGGAAGTTCGGCCGTCTCAAGTACACTGTGGATGATGTTGCGCCCGAGTTTTCTGCCGGCCGCAACCGCCTCTTTCGTAAGTTCGACGCCCATGGCATCCCATCCTTCTCTATAGGACGACAAGAGCCCAATGAGCTCGCCGTCGGAGCAGCCTACGTCGAGAATGTTTGCCTCTGGACCTATGACTGAGTCGTAGAATTTGAGCATATTCCGGTTATAGTGGGCAATAAGAGCCGCTCGTATCCGGCTCCCGCTCTTGTCCGAGCTAATATTCGCGTAGTCCTCTTTCGGGTAAAAGGATGCAAGTTCATCCTGTTTAGGCATAGGTTCAAGCCTTAACAGACCGCACCCAGCACATCTAATAATCTTCAGAGGCGGACAGGGCAAGCCGTATTCGTAGTCAGCCATGGCATCGTACTGCATCCTGAACTCTTCGGAGCGGCAGACGATACATGCCTGCGTAGCCAATTATGACCTCTCGTTTCTCATGGTAGGTTCTTTATCGGGAGTCATCATGGGGTGTTCGTCGTAATTGAGGGGGTACTTACCAGACTTGTACGCCGGCGCCAGGTAATTGTCGATATAGTGCCGATCCTCCGCGGTGAGGCAAACGCTGCTGTCTTTGGAGAACTGAGAGAAACGTCCCATCCTTGCCCAGATCTTCGCGAGAGGTTCTGTTAGAACGTTTCCAAAACTTATCGGGTTAACCGAACAGCCGATAACGTCGCCCAGATTCGTTATACCTATCTTTTCCTTCCCGCCCGGGCAGCGCTGCTTCAGGAAATAGGACATGGACCAGTCGAAAGTGAGTCTTGAGTATTTCTTAAGGAGGTTTCGCACCTGATCGTGTTCCGCAGGAGACAAAATGCCCGAATGTTCGGCTAAACCCACAGCCGCTACCTGGCCGCCACTTGCGTTGTAACCGTGCTTGGTGCAAAATTCGATGACATCAATGCCGTCCTGTATGCGTCCTGGAAAGAATACCGGACAGAGACCGGTTATGAGACCAATATCCTTGGCGTCCTCAAGATTGGCCATTACTTTTCGGAAGTGACCCCTTCCACGTATTTTGTCGTTCGCTTCTTCATTCATGCTGTCGAGGCTGAAATAGATGGAGTTGAGGCCCGCAGACTTAAGTCCCTCGAGCTTGTTCTTAGTAAGAAGGATTCCATTAGTTACCATGTTCACGAAGTAATGGCGCGCGCTGAAAACGCTTATGAGATCAGAGAGTTTCTCATAGAGAAGCGGTTCCCCCCCGAGAATTGTTATGGCGATAGCGCCAAGTCTTGCGCCCTGATCGGCGATCCTCTCGTAGTCCTTAAGATCGAGCTCTTTTCCAGTTTCAGATTTGTATTTTTCCACAGAACACATCTCACATGAAAGATTGCACTTGAAGGTTGGAAATAACTCTATAGTCTTTAACGTGTTCTTTCCTAAGACGTGAGCGCGTAGAAACCCCCTTAAGCTGCGAAAGAAGACCCACGGATTACCTAATATCCAGATATTCGATGTGTAGTTTTTTAAAATCATTCTGAGAAGGATTTTGGAAACACGTTCGCTTTGTGCGCCAGTTCGCGGGAGCACAAGATCTTCGTCAGTATATCACAAACGCCTCTGAGATAATAAGTCCCTGCGATGACATTACTCTGCATCTTGCATAGAGGTATAAGGAAATTTTTGGACACTCCTATCGCCTGCCATTCGGTTGCTATGCGGGAGGTTCTATTTGAAACGCTTCCGCCCACATCTGCCACAGGATTAAGACCATGATCTGCTTGTCGTACACAAGCGGGGAGCGTTTTCGGTTGCCGACGAGTTCTCGGACGATTTCGCCATTCCACCATCCGGCTGATTTTGACTCTTGATCCAAGAGATATTTGTTGATGAGCTGCTGATAAGGTTTTTCGAAAATCCCGGTGAGCGGCATCATAAACGCTCTCTTGACATTGTCCGACCGTTTGTAGATTCGCCGCCGGGCGGTTCTGCGTATCATGTATTTGTTTTCTCCCCGTGTCTTAAGCCTAACAGGCAGGCGGGCGCAGAATTCTACTATCCGATGGTCGAGAAACGGCACGCGTCCCTCGATCGAATTTCCCATAGTCAGTCGGTCCTGCTTGAACAGAATATTATCCGGGAGCCAGGCATCGAATTCTTGTCTAATTAGTCTGTTGAAAAAGTGACGGTCATTTCGTCTCATATTGAGTCTAAGCCTGTTCTCCCATTCTCGCTCCCCCAATTCGGCAAGGCGGTTCTTGACAGCAGGCGCCAGCAATCTGCTCTTTTCCTCCGGGGTGAATACTGAAGCGAAATTCAGATAGCTCTTGACCTCATCGTTGGCGCATTGTAACAAGCCGACCAAGCGCTCTTTGCCCTTTAGTCCCATCGAAGCCGGGTAGTTGAACCAGAAGTCGAGGAGCTTCACCGGGAAGAGCGAAGCGACCCTTGCCAATAAACTCAGCCCCCAAGGGGAAAGCAATTCACAAGCTCTATGCAGCTTCTCCAGACTTCTCTGATGCACGTATCCGCCGAGAAGCTCGTCTCCCCCCTCACCCGTCAGAACAACCTTGACCGAATGCTTTGCATGATGAGACAGGAAAAAAGTGGGAAGTATCACTATGTCACCAAAAGGCTCGTCTAAGTACCAGACGATTTCGTGAAGCCTGGAAAAGTCCTCCGCTCTGACAATAAAATCCTTGTGCGAGGTCTGGAAATGGTTCGCCACCTTTTGCGCCGAGCCGAGTTCGTCCATCTCGGTTCCAAATCCGATCGAGAACGTTTCGATGGGATTGTGCTCAAGTTGATGCATCAGGCCTGTGATCGATGTTGAATCCACCCCGCCGCTCAAGAATACGCCCAGGGGAACATCGCTTATCAACCGCTTCTCAACTGAATCCTTCAACAGATCATAGAATCCTTCCTCCCATTCTTGCGGTGACACGGTGTCGTCGATATCAAACTCGAAATCCCAATACCTGGTCATTGCTGTCTGACCGTCGCGGATCAGCATGTAATGCGCGGGGGGAAATTTTCTGATGTGCTCAAAGATTGTATCTGGTCCGGGAGTATACCGAAAGGTAAGGTAGCTGTCGAATGCGCCGAAATTGATGTCACGCGGGAATCCGTCACATTCGAGCAGAGCTTTTATTTCCGACGCGAACGCAAAGGTTCTTTCCGAATCGCAATAGTAAAGGGGCTTAATTCCCAGCCGGTCTCGTGCGAGAAATAGCGTCTTATCTGCCTCATCCCAAATGGCAAAGGCAAACATGCCGTTAAACCTATCCAGACATTTCGCTCCCCACTGTTTGTATGATTTCAGAACAACTTCCGTGTCGCAGTTCGAGCGGAAGCTGTGTCCGTTCTTGGTGAGTTCTTCTCTGATAGTTCGATAATTGTAGACCTCACCGTTATAAACAATCCACATCTTCTTATCGTCAGAGGCCATAGGTTGGTTTCCGGAAGCTGAGAGATCTAATATGCTGAGCCGGGTATGTCCTAACCCAGCGGGTTCTCGGCAGTAAAATCCTTCAGAGTCCGGCCCGCGATGTCTCAGAGAATCAGCCATCCTCTTGAGTGTCCGGGTGTTCACCGGACTACCATCGTAATTTAGCAATCCCACTATGCCACACACAGAGAATCTCTTGCCTTCACTAACAAAGAATTCTATCTAATCATTCAAGAATATACATATCGACAAGACGGTTTTGGCCTCTCGCTAGTCGCGCTTTCTCTTGTCCGACTGGCGGAGCAGTGCTATCTGTTCGGCCAGCAACCCAAATACAAAAGTCAAGAAGCTCGTTTGGAGTACCAGCAGGCTGAAGTTGCCGATTTGGTTGCGTGTCAGCAACTGGTAAAGAGCTGACAAGAATCCGAAGCCGAATATCACAAGGGCCAAGGGGATGAATATGCGAGCGGGATGAAAGAGCATTATCACCCGTATGATTATGTTGATGAACCGCATTCCATCCTTGAGAGAGCTTATACCGCTTGCACCCTTTTTCCGCGCGGAGATATCGTCTATTGGCACGAATTTCACGAAGTAACCGGCCCCGAGCAATGCCAAAGTGATCGTAGTGGGGTAGGAGTATCTCTGCGGATACATGTCGAAGAACTGCATAAAGCAGCGCTTCTTCACCATTCTGAAACCGCACGTAAGGTCGGGAATATCGTACCCCGAAATCCTGGAGGCGGCGGACCTCAGCAAGAAGTTTCCTAAGTTTCGAACGAGATCGGTCTTGGACTTCTCGGTCCGTGTTCCCACAGCCATATCATAGGCCGGATATTCAGTGAGGAGGTCGGGGATTTTCTCAGGCGGGTGCTGACCGTCTGCGTCCATGAAGACCAAAATTTCGTGCTTGGCGTTCAGCGCGCCGGTCTTCACGGCTGCGCCGTTGCCCAGATTATAGGTATGTCTTACGACCTTGGCTCCCGCCTTCTCAGCGACTTCCTTTGTGCTGTCGGTGGAGCAATCGTCCACGACAATGATTTCCCAATTGGGATTGACAGCGCGAATCCGATTGATGACCTCTCCAATAGATTCCTCTTCATTGTATGCCGGCATGATCACCGTAAGGTCATTGATCATCCTACTCTCCCCGTGCTATGAAATCCAGAACGTTGGTGGCCGCTATGCTAACGCGCTTTATGTCGTCCAAACCAGTGATCTGCCGCTTTATGGATTTAAGCAAGTACGCAGGCCTCAGGTAGAACTTCCTGTATGCATAACGCGGCATCTTGTCAAGTTCCTCTCTAGTGAGCGAGGTGTAATATTCGTTGAACAGGCCCTGTTCGTGGAGCTTGGAGAGGTCGGACGCCGAGCCATCGCCTATCTCGGGGTGAATTTTTCTGATCTCCTCGAACAGAGGCGTTCCGGGATACGGCGTGCAAATGCCGAAGGTTGCGGTTGCGGGGTCAAGCCGCTTCACGTATTCAAGGGTCTCTTCCAGGGTCTCGCGTGTTTCTCCGGGGTTTCCCAGCATGACGTGGGCATGGGACCTTATACCGGCATTCTTAAGCCAGCCGAACACCTTGTATGCCTGGTCGATCTTATAGCCCTTCATCATACGGTCAAGGATCTCCTGCACACCGGATTCGATTCCAAGCTTTATTGTGTGGCAACCGGCCTGCTTTGCGAGGTGTATCGTATCCTCGTCGATCATGTTGACCCTCGCGTTTGCAAGCCACGTGATGTCAAGCTTGCTGCGTATTATGTGTTTAAAAATATCGTGGTCTCTTTTCCTATTGACAAAGAAAGTGTCGTCGCGGAAGTAAATCTCTCTTATGCCCTTGCTGATGAAATATTCGATTTCCCCTAAAACGTAGTCTGCCGATTGGAACCTCAGAATTCTGCCATCGAAAAGCGGCGCAGTGCAGAAAATGCATTTCCCCGGGCAACCGCGGCTGGTTGTCGTGGTCATGTAAGGCGTGCGCTTGACTATAGGATTGAAATAGTCGATCCCCTTCGGGAACAAGTCTATATCGGGAAAAGGTAGGGTATCAAGGTTTTTGATGTGCGGGTAAACCTCGTTGATTACCGGTTCTCCGTTATCGTTCCTGTAGCCGATTCCTTTCAGGTTCGCGTAATCCTTATCGTCGGATACTAGTCGTACCAGCTCTCTGAATATGTACTCCGGCTCATGCCTGATGATAATATCCGGCCCTTTGTGGGCAAGACAATAGGTAGGCATAAAAGTGGGGTGTGACCCAAATATGACCGTCATCAGGTTTGGGTTGGACTTTTTCAGCTCGAGCAGGTAATTTGCGTCCTCGACAAAACTCATCGTAGAGGTGGAGATGACAACCATGTTGTAATTCTTGATCTTTTCCTTCATCTGATCAGGAGGGATCTGTTCGGCCTGAGCATCCAGAAAATCAGCATCATGGCCGTCCTGCCTCAATATGGTTGTGAGGATGACAAGGGTAAAGGGTGGCACTGTGGCCCCGCCTATTCGCTTGCCTTTGCACCAACAACCGTAAAGGACGTCCCTGACGACATTCTTAGTCACGGACGTCATGGGATTTAGGACCAAAACTTTCATTTAACTCCCTTAGCTCGGAGTAACGCCTCCGCGAGCACGCATAATAATAGTGTTACGTTGTTCTCATGCGAAATTATTCCTCAATCCAGTTCGCGTATGCTGAAGAATCTTGAAGAAGCGTGATATCCCTCCTCTTTTTTTCGCGATATGAAAAGAAACACCGACACTCTTCTGAAAAGTCTGGCAAATATCGCAAAGCGCCCAAGCGTCATCATATACAACCTGAGAAGAAGGAGCTGTGACGTAGTCATCCGCCTTTTCCCTCCTGCTTGATAAACTCGATATACACCTTGGAGTAATCTGTGGCCATAGCTGCCGAATATCTGTCATCGAGCCAAAGCGGCGTCATCACGCTGTTTTTGTCCATCCCCTTCAGGACCTTGCCGAGTACCGAGCTTTTCACAACGAAGAAACCGTAAAGATACAGAAACTGTGTACAGCGACTTGTAGAGCTAAAGTCGTAGTTTCCCAATTCGTCGATTCTTTGTTCAAGAACTCCGCTTAGCTTTTCAATGGTCTCTTTTATATCTTCTGAGGCACCCCTCTTGTTCATGTACCAAGCAAAGCAGCTATTCGTTATCGACTGATATCCTATATCTAAGCCGCCGTATTCGAGCGTGTATCCATACTTTTCGACGTCTGACCGCATCAGTGCGAAGAACTCATCGGCCGCGCTGTCAAAAGAGGATTCTTGAGAAAGTTGCCCAATGTTTACGAGGCTGTTTATGGCTGCCGCCATTTGGTTGGCTACGACCCGATTAGGGTTCTCGCGGATCCACGTGCCGACGCGCCTTAATTTTTCAACAAGGCCCGCTCTATTTATCAATGCCTTGGTTTTCTTTATCGCTTCCTCATCGCTTTTCAAGAGTATATTGAGAGTTTCAGTAACCGTAAAACACGAGAAGGAGGTCGCGCAGAAACTCCGTTCAAAAGGATATATTTCCACGGCAGAACCGTCTTTGCTCAACCGAGATGCCCAGAATTCCATTATTGCGATCATCCAATCCAATACTCTTGCGTTCTTATAGAATGCGTTCCCTTCGAATCCGTTTTCATAGACCAACGCAAGAAGAAGGCATATCTCCTGAAACCTTGCGTTTGAGATATCATGGAGTTTGTAATGCCAGTAATATCTGTCGCAGCACCCATAGGTGGAAGAACCGGGATTCCTGTCAACCTGGCCGAGGGCACGAGGTATGGATTGCAGGATTGTGTCTCTTAGCTTCTCCATGAGCGATCGATATCTGCAGGCTTTGGGACTGTTGCGCTTACTTCCATGTGAGCATTAAGAATGAGGTCATTCATCTGTCAGCCACTATGCCGCCCCTGCCGCCTTTCTTGAACAGGACGTTTATTTTGGAGAATCCTCTTTCGTAGAAGAAGTCCTTCAGCGCCGTCATATTCGGATGCCAGTGGCCGGTGAGCCTCGCAGCGCCTTTGGCCTGCGGACCCATATATTGAGAAGATCTGACAAAACGGACAAGCGGAATATCTGAGTCATCCGGATGTATGGCCGATTCGACAATGATTCTGCTCTTGGTTACGTTTGCGACCTGGTCTAATGCCGTGGTCAGATATCTGCAGTGATACAAGAGGCCGACAAAGAAGACCAGGTCAAATTTCCGGCCGAGTGTTTCCAGTTCGGAAACGTTTAGCGTCCTGAAGTCCACGTCCACGTTCTTGACTTCCGCGCAGAACTTGGCTTGGTCAATATATTCCTGTTTCAGGTCCACGCCGCAAACATAATCCGCTCCTCTGCGCTTGGCTTCAAATGCAAAGTAGCCGGCGTTGCATCCGACGTCCAAAACGGAATATCCCCTCAGGTCCGCGGGTACCGCCCGGGCTATTGCCTCCCATCTGATGCGGGGGTGGTCTAGCTCCTCTCCCCAGATCCTGCGTGTCTTGGTGTGAATGCCACTTCCCAGGTCTATGTCCTGATACCAGCCTATTCCTTCATCAAACTTCTTTATCTCTTCCCTTATCTCCCGCTCCGTCCATTTTGACGCCTTTGCGTCCTCGTCGTGAGATGTTTCGCGCTCGTCCAAGGATGCCTCGCGTTCGTCCCTTCCGGAAACAACTCTCAGGCGGGAGTCGCCCGCTTCGTCATAAAACGTCATTCTATCCGGTTCTTTATTAAGTCTCGCCTGCATTTGCGTTTTTGTCTTAATTCCATCGTACACACCACTGAGCCACGGCCTGTCGGTCATGCCAAACAGGCGAAATGATTTCTCGCATTCGGTAAAGGATACACCATTCGACGGTTTCTGCAACACCACGACGATGTTACGCAACGGATCGCCCGGATCCATGGAAATCTCACGAATTCCGTATTCCACACCTCTCAAGCCGCTGTCAAGGTCTCCAGCGGTGATTCTCGCCCCTACAGTGCCCGTTCCAATCGGCTCCGTTCTACTTCCAAAAAATTGGAAAAGGAAGAGTCCTTCAGGCTTTAAGACCCTGATCGCTTCCTGTATGTATTCGATTATTATTCCTATATGAGTGATGTGCTGAAATACGCCCGCGCTGACACAATAGTCAAACGAATCATCCTCGAAATCTCTCAATGTGCTTCCGTCATTTGTCAGCAATTCCACATTATCCAAATCAGAACAGTATTCTCTCGCCACTCGGATCATTTCTTCGGAAATGTCAACGCCGCACACATGAGCGAAACGCGCGGCAAGCGGCTTTATGAAGCGGCCGACTCCGCATCCGATCTCAAGGATGCTTGCGCGGCCGGGCTCAATGTTTCCGTACTCTTCAAAGCGTTCGATCATACGATTGACAAACCGGACTCCGACAGTGTGAAATTCTTCTTCATCCCATTGTTCACCGTCTTGAAGATGCGAAATGAATCCAAGCTTGCTTCTCTTGCTGAGGCTGTTCCAAAGCTCCCTCATTTGGCTGGCATCGGGAGGTTGGACTTCAAGTCCGCCGTGAGACCTCTCTATGTTGGCAACACGAGTCTGGATATCAGCTACTTGCGCTTGCAGCGCAGCTATGCCCGTCGCGCTTTTTATGGCTTTCTTGATTCCCGGGGGAACGAGACTTCTTATGAAATCAAACCCGGCCATTTCCTCCTCCTCTTGTCAAAAAAGGTCCGCGAAATTCACTCTCTCGAACGCCTCCAGCTTCCCGCCGATGGTCGCATTATAGATTCGTCTCCCGTCCTTCTCGTAGACTTTCTTGGCGAGCTCGTAGTTCAGCAGGCAGTTCTCGAGCTTCGGGTCTTTCCACGTTTTGCCCTTGCCGAAATAGTCCGGATGAAAATGGTTCGGGTCGTCCTCCTGGGAGAGAATGCGAACTCCGGTCACGATGGCCGATTTCGGTACTGAATAGGAAAAATCCATTCCTATAAGATACACTTCAGAAAAACCCATGTAGTACGCAAGCTGCATGTTCATATACGTGACGGTCTGCCCCGCATATATGACTATGTCGCACCTCTTGGAGAACCTCGGCTTGCAGTAATAGGGGTGAGAAGCCCGATAGAATCCGCTGTCGAACGGCAAGAAGATCGTATTGTCGTCAATCCTGATCAGGTCCATATATCGCGCCGGGAAAAACCGCGGGCAATAGTCTATTCCGTTGATTCGCTCCAGGTTCTCTTTGAGGACCATATCATCTTCGACCATATAGTACGTGGGTTTGAAACCGACCTCATCGTACTTGTAAAATATCGCGTTTACGCCAAATGTGACCTCACTGTCGAGCGAGCGCAGATCGACCTTATTGAGCGACGGCCCATTGCCGATAATGAAGCATCTTTGCCCTTTGTGCTTATTCTTAAACGCGCGGAGCCTTTTCCGGTTTACAGCCTCGAAGGCCTTATCGGTAATGACATCCAGGTCCCTCGAAGCGTGTTGCTTAGGCCCAAGAAACGCTCGTATTCGCGTTCGCAATCTTACTTTGCTTCGGAGTTTCGCCAGCATCGCAGATTTCCTTCCATAAGCTTCCGCATGGTCCAAATGGAAAATGCCCCGCCCGCGGGAAGACACCTCCCATGTGCAAAAAGCAAGCGTCTCCCCCGGCCCGGCCTCTCACTTTTCCGTAACTTTTCTGTCGCGCGCCTCTCTCCATCTCTCAAGATAATAGCCGGCGTTGTATGCAAGCGTCATGACCATTGGCAGAGTCCCAAATCGAATGAAGAAAATAACTCTCTTTATGGCGGCAACAAATTGCAGCGCGAGAAGCTTGGGCGCGCGCAGAATCTTTTTCCAGATCGGCTCGGCCAGGATGTGATTAATTTCATGTTTTGCATATCCCGATCTGGCGTCGGAAACCCCCTTATAATATGCTTTGTTTAATAAGTACTTCCTGCCGACTCGACGTTGCTTGGCCAAATGACGAACAAGGGCGTCCGGCGTATAGAGGCAGGAATGTTTGATCTGCTTGATCTTTCTCAGCAGCACTTCTTCCTCATTCGCCAGATACTTTTCCTTCATGCGGCCCAGCCGGACATCAAATCTGCCGAACTGATCGAAGACACCTCTCCTGAATGAGATATTCCCTCCCGTCGGTCCATGATCGGAATTATCCAGGAAAATATCCCCGTCTCCGGCGTCATACCCGATCGTGAGGTAAATCATATACTTCGGTCGCCTCACCCAAGGTGGCACTTCGAAATCCAATTGCTGAATTATCTTGCCGCCCAGGCAGAGTATCGAAGGATGGGCGCGGAATTTCTTAGCGATCACCTCGACAAAATTCGGTTCCGCGACTGAATCGTCATCTATGAAAGTAATAATCTCTCCTCTTGATTCATCAATCCCCCTATTCCTTGCATAAGAGAGTCCTTGATTATGTTCGAAGAAATACTTCAAATTCTCATGCTCCGGCAAGAGACTCTTGACATATTCCGCCGTGCCGTCATCGGAGTTGTTATCGACCACCACGACCTCATATTCATGCTTGTCGAAAGTCTGATCCAGGATTGCGTCAAGCGATTTCTTCAGTTCGCTCAGGCTGTTATATGTGCACACGACAACACTGACAAGACAATTGTCCGAGGTCCTCATACCCTATTTGGCTCCCGGCCGGACCAGCCGGCATCCTTGCCCGGTCACTCCGTTGAAAATCCGAAAGGTGACGCTGCGGCGCTTCAGTCTAACATCATCCATCGGCGTTGCGACCTCTTGTTGTCTGCAACCCCTTCCTTGCGCCTCTTAGTTTTGCTAGGGCAACCGTGACATTGTCGCGATTCGCCCTTATGATGTGTTTGGTAAAATCAACAAACAGGAATTTGAAGAGGTCTCGCGCTATCAAGATATTCAGGACGGCGAACGTCGTGAAAAACGCCGTAATAGCGACTTTGGTCGGGGCCAGCCTGGAACGAATGGATTTCGGCAAGACGAGAGAGGCGAGAATCGTGCGTTTCTCATACTCGTTCGCGAACATATCGCGCATATTCCTGGTCGCATGTTTCCTGTTCGTTCCGTGGTAAAGCCACGTATTTGCATCGATATAGTTCCTATAGCCCGATTGTAACGCGCGGATGGAAAAGTGCGCGTCCTCCAAACCATACTGATTGAATCTTTCATCAAGGCCGCCAATTTCATCGAGCAGCGTCCTCCTGAAAACTTGGCTGCCGCCCCCGACATTCGACACGGCATACTTGTCAATACCGTTTCTGATTAGATTCAGATATTTGGTGTTCAATCTGAGGGAAGGGTGCCAGCTTTTCTTTATTCCGAACAGCCGGAGGAGGTAGCTTTCCAGCTTGTAGAGTTCCGGCAGAATTGAAAAATACGCGAAGTAGTAGTTCTCATGCACTCCGACATGATACAGCCTCTCCGGGTCAAAGTCTTTCAGCGTCGCCGCTTTTATCTCCTGGCTGCTGAGCTTTATTATCGTGCCTTTCAATTTTCCCGTGGAACAATATTGAAATAGGCTTTCTCCGTCGGTGCAGGCCCTCGTTATATCTGCGATTGCGGGCCCGACGATTCCAGCGTCCTCTTGCTCGAGCAAGAATGTTGCGAGGTTTCTGACGTAGTCCTGCGGCGGGACAACGTCATTGTCAAGGATCATGATTATGTCGGAGTTTCGACATTCCTCAGTGCGAAAGAGAAAATTCCTGCCTCCTGCGACGCCAAGGTTTTCTTCGGACTCATAATACCTCAGGCTCTCGTGAGCGGAAAACAACCGCTTCATCTTTTCGCTATGCCCGCCGTTCATGAGAACACTGATAACCACACTGTCTTCGAGATTTTCGAGCAGCGTTTCGACCGCCATCAGCGTGAGGTCGACTTCGGGCTCCATACAGAGAATCACAATATTTATGGCCCAATCCTTGCCGTCAATTATCATGGCTTATTCTCGCACAACCGTTTCCGACCGGCCTCCGCAAAACACGGGACCGAAACATGTCCCGCCGGCTCAGTGAAATCGCCAATCGCAATCCAGGGTGATGGACCCAAAATGCAGCGGCATTTCCTCAACCCGGAAATGAACGTTGGGCTGCCGATACAGGTACTTGGGACCGTCGAGGACTGTCAGCATCGAATGATATTCGCCGGGATTGAAGACGATGGGATTCAGATTGACCGCGCCCTTCACCCACCCGTCTTTGGCCGGAGGCACCCTTATCCTCTGCACGTCCGTGTTCAGGGCGGTCAGCAAATTGCCGTGTGAATCCCATATCGGTATTCCGATAATCAAGTTCCGAACCGGCTCCAAGAGCTTGAATGAGAATTCCAGATATATTTCATCGCCGTGTTTGACGCTCCCAATAGACTCCCCGTTCCTTCCAACCCACCTGTGCGTGACCTCGTCGAGCCTGTTCTCGTCGTAATAGTTCTCTCCCTGAAACGCCTTGGCGGGCATTTCGCCATCTTCGTCGAAGTCATAATCCTTCTTGTTCCAGATCTCCTCAAAATAGAAGCGGACGGCGTCCTCGGGCTCTCCTTCGTAGGTCTTCTTTCCTTTGTCCAAGACAACCACCCTGTCGCAGAATCTCAAGATGGGACCCATCGAATGCGACACAAAAACCACGGACATGCGTTCCCGCATTTCCTGAATTCGGTCCAGGCATTTTTGCTTGAACCTGAAATCACCAACGGACAGGACCTCGTCGATCAACAGAATATCGGGAGTCACATTTACGGCGACGGCGAATCCCAGGCGCATCTTCATGCCGCTCGAGTACATCCTGACCGGGCGATCAAAAAAGTCGCCGATTTCCGCAAAGGCTCTAATCTCTTCGATCTTTCGGTCCATCTCCTTTCTGGAGAGGCCTATAATCGCGCCGTTCATGTAGGCGTTTTCCCTGCCCGAGAATTGTGCACTGAACCCCATCCCAAGCTCCAGCAGGGCGGCGATCCTGCCGTCCACTTTTACTTCGCCGGTCGTGTGACTCAGTATCCCTGCAAGAATCTGAAGCAGCGTGCTCTTTCCGGCGCCGTTCAGGCCGACCACGCCGAGCGCCTCCCCGCGCTTGACGGTCAAGTCAACGTCTTTGAGGGCCCAGAATTCTTCATAGTATTTCTTCTTGGAGGAAAAGAGCTGGATCAATCGAGTTCTCGTCCCGGGAAAGATATGGTAGCACTTGGAGAGATTCTTTACCCGAATCGCCTCGCGGGAATTGCCGGCCAAGCTATCTTCACGTCGCGCCTGATTAGATGACATCCGCAAACTCCGATTTTGTCTTCCTGAAGAAATAGAGGCCCCCGATAAGCGCCAGCGCAGCCCAGACCCCAAAACAGCCCATCATCTTTAGATCGGGCATCTTCTCCGCTAACAGCGCATCACGGCACATGCTGATAAGCAGCGCCATGGGATTTAACCATTCCACAAACTGAAATCGCTCGGGTATCATGGTGGGCGGATACACGATAGGAGTCAAGAAGAACCACACAGTGAGAATAACTCCGACAAAATGCTTGGCGTCATTGAAAAAAACCGTAAGGGCACCGAAAAACATGCCCAGGCCGAGCGAAAAGAATGCCTGCAGAATTATCAGAAATGGAAGAAGCGCAAGGAAAGGGCTGATGCTTCTTGTGCTCAAAACAACCGCAGCCAGCAATATGCCGAATCCGATCAGTTCGCTGACAATGCTGGAAACCACCGACACACAGGGGAATATTTCCACGTTTATCGTTGACTTTTTCACAAGGTCCGGCTTCCCGACGATCACGCCAGCACAGGAATTGAGAGACTCGGCGAAAGCGTTCCAGGGGACTAATCCGCAGAAGAGGAACAGCGGAAAGCTCCCAGTGACGCCCCGATGGCCGAGTTTCACCTTGAAAATGGTGGAAAAGACGACAGTATAGACCGCAAGCATGATGAGAGGGTTGATGACATTCCAGAAAAAACCGAAGTAGGTTTCCTTGTACTTGGCCGTCAGGTCTCTGCGCACGAGCGCAAGCAGAAGCTCCTTGCCCGCCAAAACCTCTTTCAGAAAGGTCAATAGCATCTTCATCGCTGTTCAATTGAGCCGGCTGCGCATGTCCGGCACAATTTCCATGCAAAGTCTATCGGCTGATTCCAGGCTCGTGTCAGCCGGATCGAGAAGCGCTATCCAAAAGCCAGCACACCGCCTCACCCTCAACGCCGGCTTCCTTCAGCAACGACTTCACCTCTTCGTGTCCGTCGATCTTCGCGATTATCATCTTGTCGAACCTCAGGCTGCGAAGCACATCCCTTGGCACGACGGGATAGCCGAGAAACCTGTTATCGTCGGCGTGGTCATCCAGGACCGCCACCACTCGGAAATCGAATTCCTTCAGCAGTAGCAGACACATCTCTGCCAGTTCTCCCGTTCCGTACACCACCACGTCGGTCTCGCCCGCCTTTTCCAGCTCGGCGAGCTTCTTCCTGATGTCGTCGGTGGCGTTCTTGAAATACTTATACGAAATCAGGGCGAACTCATATGTGAGCCTTGTCTTCTCCGATATGCCCCGTGGAGTGAGCAGGTACTTTAACCGACGACGCTGCATGCCGCTGACCTTGATGTAGCCCTTGTGCGCCAGCCGTTTGATGTACAGGTTGACGAGTCCCGACGCCATGCCGAGCTTCTTGCTCAAATATCGCTGGTTTACGTGTTCACTTTTTGAAACCTCGTGAAGGATTTCCAGCTCTTTAATCGATTTAGGGTCCATGATTGGTGCGCTTTTTGATGGTCAATTTTTAGACAAATCATATCACAGCTTCCGCCCAAAGTCAAGGCCCGACCTGCCGCCATTTCCGCCGCTCTCAGCCTCCACCAAGCTTCGGCCGATTTCTTGGTCCTTCGAGACCTAAACGCTCGACGGGAAATGCCTCTAACCAACGGAATATCAATGTATTATGAATCTCACAGGCAAATTCTTCGGAGGATATTCCGGTATCCTGACGGGGACGGTGTTCCGAATTCTCACGTGAGCCTGAAATCAAGCCGGTCGGGCGGGAAATTCGGGTTGTAGTATTTGTCAACAGGAACCTTTTCGGCCCATTTTTCGGTGAATATCCGCTCCTCCCGCTCCGCCGCTCTCCTGCCGGTGCTGGCGCTCTCGTGGTGATAAAGGAGCGCAAACGGCGTGAAGACGACCCGGTGGCCGGCCTCTTGAACGCGCAGACAGAAATCGACATCCTGGTACGAGACCGCATAGGAGACATCGAACCCGCCCAGTTTCTGGAAGATTCCCTTCTCCACCATCATGCAGGCGCCGCTGACGGCCGAGCAGTTGCGAATGCTGTCGGCCATCCCGAAGTAGCCGTGCTCGGCCCGCGGCAGCCGGCTGTGCAGATGCCCCGCCGCGCCGCAATGCCATAGCACCACGCCGGCGTGTTGCACCGTATCGTCGGGATAGAGCAACTTCGCGCCGACGACGGCCACTCCCGGAATCTGCATCAACTCCAGCATCGCCTCAAGCCAGCCGGCCTCGATCATCTCGGTGTCGTTGTTCAGGAACACCAGATAATCGCCCCTCGCCCTGTCGGCGGCGAGGTTGTTGATGACGGAGAAGTTGAACTCCGCGTCGTGTCGAATCACGCTGATTCGCGGATCATCCCCGAGCGAGTCGAGGTACTCCCGCGTGCTTTTCTCAACGCTCTGGTTATCAACAATGATGATCTCATAGTTCGAATAGCTTGTCTTTCGCCTGATCGAATCGACGCATCGGCGAAGCTGCTCCAACCTGTCTCTTGTCGGAACGATTATGCTGGCAGACGCGCCGGCGGGAATAGACGGCCTCACCCTGTAGCTTCCGGCGAAGAGGCCCTGCTCTACCTTGCCAGGGATGTTGCGGCGTTCGAGCGCGTCCTCGAGCGCTTTCATGGACGAGGGTGCGGCCGATTTACCTCCGGCCGGCGACGCATATTCCACCGAGGTCGAGCCCGGCGCGCGGCGCCAATGGTAGAGAACCTTCGGTATGTGGCAAATCCTGTCGGTGTGTTCGGTGAGCCTGAGCACGAGGTCGTGGTCCTGCGCGCCCTCAAATCCCTGCCGGAATCCGCCCACCTCGTCGAGCAGCTTCTTTCGGTACACTCCCAGATGGCACGTGTACATCCCGGCCAGAAGCAGTTCGGGCGACCAGTCGGGCTTGAGGAACGCCTCCACATGGCGCCCGCGTTCGTCCAGTTTGTCCTCGTCGGAATAGATCATGTCTGTGTCGGGATGTTCGTTCAACAGCTTCACCGCCTCGAACAGGGCCTCAAGCGAAAGCTCGTCGTCGTGGTCGAACAAGGCGACGAACTCGCCTCCCGCAAGCTCCAGGGCGGCATTAGAGGCGCCGGCGATGCCGGTGTTGTGCGGCAGGAATGTTACCTTCACCCGCTCCCGCTCGGCCGCGAGACGCTCGAGTTCTTCCCTCGTGTCGGCCCGGCTGGAGCAATCATCGGCAATGCAGAGCTCCCAGTCGGGATAAACCTGCGCCTCCACCGATTCCACCGCCCGGCGCAGCAGCGCAGGCTCGACATCGAACACCGGCATAATGACGCTGATGAGCGGCCTGTACGCGAACGCGGCCACCCCGGCCCGCATCGCCTGGAGTTCTTCTTCATTTGGAGCGTTTCTGCGGCGCCACATGCGGTAGCGGATGTCCTCGACCGACAGCAGGCGCCTGCCCAAAAAACGGCAGCCGAGATAGGATAGGAGGTAACGCAGCGTTACCGCCACGCCTTCGCTTTCGGCCATCTGCAAGGTCTTTTGCAGCTTCGAGGTCAAGTCTTCCCCCGCGTTCAGCGTCGCGCCCATCCGCCAGAAGCTTGTTTTCCGCCCCGGCCAACCATCATACCACGGATGCGCTTTTTTTCCCATCTATCCATGAGGTGTCTCACAACCTCAGTGCTGCGTAAATGGATTCCCGCCTCGGCGACCGCACATTTGGGATACAGAACTCTGAACCATTCGATTGCTTAAGATTTCACTGTCGGTTATAATGAGTCTATCCTGTACGGATACGGATTCATAGGTCGCGGGTGCGCGGAGAGGGCACCGAGTCGAGACCGCCTGATGTTGTTGTCGGAAAGAGCAGGGTCTTGATATGAACAACCCATTTGAATGGATGCCACGGGTGGCGGAACTGAGCCCGGAGACGCTGGGAAACCTTTTGACGTCGGCCGGCATCATCCTTTTCCTGGTGCTCTTCCGCGCCGTGGCCGTCAGGATACTCTATCGGCGAGTCGAAGACGTGCGCGGTCGATACCGGTGGAGAAAGACGATAACATACACGACGGTATTCTTCGGCATATTCATGGTGGCCCGCGTATGGTTCCAAGGCATTCAGTCGTTGGCAACGTTCTTGGGCCTGCTGTCAGCCGGGTTGGCGATCGCGTTGAAGGACATGATAGCGGACATCGCCGGTTGGGTTTTCATCGTTTGGCGCAGACCTTTTGACGTGGGAGACCGCATCCAGATCGGAAGCAACGCCGGCGATGTCATAGATATTCGCGTGTTTCAGTTCATTCTTCTGGAAATCGGCAACTGGGTGGATGCGGACCAGAGCACGGGTCGGATGATTCAAGTTCCCAATGTCCTGGTCTTTACTGAACCTCTGGCAAACTACAGCAAAGGATTCGAATACATCTGGAACGAAATCCCCGTCCTCGTAACGTTCGAGAGCAACTGGAAAAAGGCAAAGGGCATACTGCTGGATATAGCGAACAAGCAATTGGAGCACATCGACAAGGCGGTTGAGAGGCAGATCAAAGAGGCGGGCAAGCGATTCATGATATTCTACTCCGTACTGACCCCCACCGTATACACGAGCGTAAAGGACAGCGGAGTCATGCTGACGATTCGCTACATCTGCGAGGTGCGCCGCCGCCGAGGTACGACACAGTCCATCTGGGAAAGAATTCTGGAAGAATTCTCCAAATGCGACGACATAGATTTCGCCTACCCGACACAGCGGTTCTATAACAATCTAAGCGAGGGAAAGCCGGGGGCCAAGCCTCCGTCGGCCGAATCGGATAAGGAAAAATCAGAGACATAAGGCGAACGTACCAGAACCTTTTTGCCAAGCTTTCGCACGCTCGCTTGTTTTCCGCCGTATCAATCGACTTGAGAGGTGAAGAGAGATGCCGAAATTTGTCAAGAAGAGGGCCAAGAAGATCGGCGCTCCGCCCGGAACGCTCGTCCACATCGGCAGGAAAAAAGCGGAGAAGATAAGAATACAAATCATAGGCTACGATCAGACGAATTTTCGGGAGAAAGAAGCGAAGACAATCGAGGAATGCTTCCCATTCAGAGACGAGCCGTCCGTGACGTGGATCAACGTGGACGGCCTGCACGAGGTCGAGGTTCTGGAAAAGCTCGGCCTCGCCTATGGCCTGCACCATCTCGTTCTGGAAGACATCCTGAACACCGACCAGCGTCCGAAGATGGACGACTTGGACGACTACATCTATCTCGTTCTGAAGATGCTCTCTTTCAATCATGAGAGCGATGAGCTGCAGGTCGAGCAGGTCAGCTTGATCCTCGGCCGGAATTTCGTCATCTCCTTCCAGGAAAGGGAGGGGGATGTGTTCGACCCCATCAGGGAACGGCTCAGGAGCAACAAGGGCCGCATAAGAAAGATGGGCGCCGATTATCTCGCTTACTCTCTGATGGACATAATCGTCGATAACTATTTCGTGGCTCTGGAAAAGATCGGCGAGAGGATAGAGGCGGTGGAGGAAGAACTGATTGTCAATCCGCCGACGGAAACTCTCCAGACGCTCCACACATTAAAAAGGGAGATGATATTCTTGCGCAGGTCGGTGTGGCCCCTTCGCGACGCGATCAGCGGACTCGAGAGAGGAGGCTCGACGCTTATCGACGAATCCACCCTGATATACCTTCGCGATCTCTACGACCACACGGTTCACGTGATAGATACGGTAGAGACATACAGAGAGATGCTCGCCGGACTGCACGACATCTATCTCTCGAGCATCAGCAACAGGATGAACGAAGTAATGAAGGTGCTGACCATCATCGCAACGATATTCATTCCCTTAGGCTTCATCGCCGGCGTCTACGGAATGAATTTCAAGTACATCCCCGAACTTAACCTGCAGTGGGGATATTTCTACGCGCTCTTTGGCATGCTGCTCATAAGCGTCTTGATGCTCCTCTATTTCAGGAAGAAGAAGTGGCTGTAACATTAGAGCAGCGAACATTGAATCTATATGAAGACTAGCTGACAATGGGGACCGTAAATTCGTATGATGCTAATGTAGGTGCGAATTCATTCGCACGAACGATGCAAGAAAAAGAACGGAAATGCTGTGCGAATGAATTCGCACCTACTCTTTGTTAACTCACCAATGGAAGAAGGTTAGATGAATGAGGCCCAATCTGAGAGCAGCAATCGCATACATTGTTGGCCGCCTCATCTCTGGAAAGCGCGCCCCCGACGTCTATGACTACTCCAGCAGCAAATACATCCTAATAGACGGAACAGTACAACGAGATGTCATCGATGTCTACGACTATGAGCGTTCCTGTTATATATCTGGCGACGGCAATGGCCGAAGCTTCTCCTTATATGACTACGGAGATAGCCATCACATCGATCTTACGGTAGAGGGAAACAGATTTGACGGCTATGACTATGGGTCATGATCGCACTTTGACGGAAGTGTCTCTGGGGATTCAATAAGCCTTTATGATTACGGAGCGGGAAGATACTTTGAATATTCAATATAGGAGAATGACCATGAATCCAGGTCAATGGCAGTTCAGAAACCTTCGCGCCCTGTATGAAGCGTTTGTAATATATGCGAAGTCCCTGTCCAGAAACGGCCAAATTTGTCACCTAAACGAGCGCCAGTTTGCGCCCAAAGTCCCAATGCGCCCCCCGGTCTCCCTCGGGAACACTCTGTAGGGGCGGTTCGCGAACCGCCCCTACACCGGCTCACAAACAACCAGACACTTCCCGCTCGAATTCCGCATCTGGCCTCCGAAAAAATTGACATTTCGACGCGCGAGAAACTATAATTGTTATAGATATTAACTGAATTTTTCAGCCGAAACGCTGGCCCTTCGAGCGGAAGCGGCTCTTTTTTGTTTCAGAAAATGAACAAGCCACATACACTGAAAGAGTTGAAAAAATCCCGGTATCGCGTCGCGCCCGTCAGGGAGGAGCTACGCAGGAACCTCATTGCAAAGATGAAGGCGGGCGAGACGCTGTTTCCCGACATAATCGGCTACGAGCAGACCGTCATCCCGCAGCTCGAAAACGCCATCCTGTCGGGACACGACATGATTTTCCTCGGCGAGAGAGGCCAGGCGAAATCGCGCCTGATCCGCAACCTGGCCAGCCTCCTCGACGACGAAATCCCCATCGTGAAGGGCTGCGAGATAAACGACAACCCGTTCGCTCCAACGTGCAAGTCGTGTCGCGAGAAAGCCCGTGAGCAGGGCGATTCGCTCGAGGTCGAGTGGATAACTCCCGAGCGCAGGTACGCCGAGAAGCTTGCCACGCCCGACGTGACCATAGCCGACCTCATCGGCGAAGTGGACCCGATAAAGGTCGCCGAGGGCAAATACCTCTCCGACGAGGAAGCGATACATTTCGGGCTCATTCCGCGCGTGAACAGGGGCATATTTTCCATCAACGAGCTCCCCGACCTGGCCGAGAAGGTGCAGGTCGGACTGTTTAACATAATGGAGGAGCGCGACGTCCAGATAAAGGGATTCACGGTCAGGCTCAAGCTCGACGTGCTCATCGTCGCGAGCGCGAACCCCGAGGATTACACCAATCGCGGCCGCATCATAACGCCGCTCAAAGACCGGTACTCCTCGCAGATACGCACGCACTATCCCGCCAGCCCGGCGGTCGAGGCGCAGATAGTCGAACAGGAGCGCCGCCGCTTCGAGGACGATGGCTACACGGTCGCCCTGCCGCCGTTCATGCAGGAGATACTCACCCGGATAACGTTCCTCGCGAGAGAGAACCCCGACGTCAGCCAGCGTTCGGGCGTGAGCGTGCGCATGTCCATAAGCAACACTGAATGCCTGCTCAGCAACGCCGAGAAGCGCTCTATCACGCTGGGCGAAAAAGAGGTCGTGCCGCGCATAACCGACCTGCCCGCGATCATCTCCTCGACCGCGGGGAAACTCGAGCTCGACACGTTCTCGCACGACGGCCACGAGGACAAGTTGATACGCCACCTGATAAACGAGGCCGTCAAACAAACCTTCGACAGCCATTTCGACGTTGAGTCGCTTTCGGAAATCACGGAGGCGTTTCGGGAAGGCGCGACGGCGGTGGTTTCGGATTCTCTCACATCCGAGGACTACCTGCGCCAGTTTTCCGAGATCAAGAGCCTCGTCTCGAAAGCGAAGGCCTTCTGCCCGGAGTGCACTCCCGCAATGCTCGCCTCCGTGGCGGAATTCATCCTCGAAGGCCTCTACCTCAACCGCCGCATCCACAAGGAGCCGCTGGGCGCAAAGGTGCGATACAAAGGTTAGACCGATGAACACGTATAGATATACCGCCCCAGCCCGGCGACAGCAGCCCTTCCCCGATGCCGACGCAATCATGGACCAACTGGCCGAACACGCGCTCGAGCAGAATTCGCTCGAGCAGGCCATGCTCAAGCTGTGCAAGAACGGCGTGAAGCAAAAGTACGACGACTCGCTTGCCGGACTCGACCAGCTCGCCTCCCGGCTCCGCCGCCGCCGTCAGCAACTGCTCGATCGGTACACGCTCGAACCGCTGCTGCGGCAGCTTTCGGAGCAGATTCGGTCGCTCGTCCGCCGCGAACTCGAAGCTCTTCGCGAGAAAGTATCATCGGAAGAGGAACGGCTCAACCGAAAGGCCGAATCGTTTCTCGAGCAGACGGCCGAGACCGTGCGCAAGCTCGAGCAAATGCGCGCCGGCAAACGCCGGGCCACCACACAGGCGTGCGCAAGACTGGAGAAAAAGTTCGAGGAATTATTCCTCCAGAAACACGAGCTCGAAACCCAATCACGAGCGCTGCGGAGCGAAGAGGCGCACCGGCTCGCCTCGCTTCAACAAGTGCCGAACAGCCCAGGCCGGGCGCTGAAGAAGCTGAAGGAGTACCAGCCGCTCGATTCGTCCGTCCGCGACTCGCTGGCGTCGTTGGGCGAGATGGCCGACAGAGTAGCCGCCGCCGAGCGGGTCCAGTCGCAACCCGGCCTTTGCGGCAGCGAGCCGGTCGGCCTCGATGAGGCGGCCAAGCTGGTCAACCGAATATTGGGCATGGAACGGCT
>CAZSKP010000059.1:0-23320 GCA_964607485.1 uncultured bacterium
GCCAAATATATATAAGTTGCTATTTGGCGGCAACTTAGGGGAAAGGGGGGCTGTCCCCTTTTTTTGGTTGTTGCGGTGACCCTGTTAATGCGGGATAGGCAGGGATGAGAATGACCCAAGCAAAAAGCGCGGTGGTTTTCTGTCTTGCCGTCGCTCTGTCGGCATTTTTGAGCCAATTGGCTTTCGCCGCCGCAGTTGAAACCCCTACCGGAAAGAGGATCCCGGGCCGGATACTCGACGAAGGAGACAAAACGTACAAAGTAGGCACGGACCTTCCGGGCGGCGGGCGCATCATTTTCAACGTGGACAAAGGGAAGGTCGATCCGCACGGAACGGTCCCCGGCAGAGGAAGAATCGAGGACATAAAGGGCAAAGCGCAGATAAAAAGGGCCAATATGCCGCGATTCGTCACTGCGACGAAATACATGAGCGTGAACCCGGGGGACGAAATCCGCACCGCGCCCGATTCCGAGGTCGTTCTGACGCTGGAGACGACGGCCGTCAACGGCGTGGGCGAAAACACGCACTGCACCCTCGATAGTTTTGAAATAAATCCCGACACCAAGTCCGCCCAGGTCAAAATCGGCTTGCCCGAGGGACAACTGTGGTCTGAAGTTGGAAAACTGAAAACGAAAGACTCAAAATTTGAGATTGAAACGCCGAGCGCGGTCACCGGTGTGCGCGGAACAGTGTTTCTCGTGGAAGTCGAAAAGGAAACGACCGAGACCAACGTCGCAGTCGTCTCCGGGAAGGTGGCTGTCGGCTCCAAGGGCGTGGCCGCTCCGGAGGTTGTCCTAAGCAAAAAAGAGGCCCTCGTCGTGAAGCCCGGAGAGGAACCGAGAAAATTCGGCGCTACGGAGCTTCTCAACCGTATTATGAAAATAGTCGAGCAGTGGGCGAAGCAGTCGGAGTACTTCCAGGCGGTCACTGCGCTCGCCGGGATAGGACAAGTCGAGGAAATCGAGATTGAGCCGGGATTGCCCGAGGCACAGCGACAGCTCATCTACGATTCGATCCAAGCCGGCTGGGAGAAAGCGTCGGAAGACTTCTTCCAAATCGATAAGGCTCTGAAGCTGTTCTACCTCGATTTTGCGCGGTTCCCCACACCGGAGGAAGGGGGTCTGGAAGCGCTCGTTCACAGCACTGGAACACCTCAATGGAACGGGCCATACACCGAACCCGAGTACCTGAAAGATCACTACGGCGTTCCTTACGGCTACGCCCTTGAGCGCGACATCAGCGGCAACGAATATGTGGAAATAACGACGTTCGGTTACGACAAGAGACCGGGCACAAAGGACGACCGTCGAAAAATCATCCTGGAAGATGACGCGCGGCGCTGGGAGGATAGCAAGGACTATCGGTGATGCCTAGGAGCGCTCAATCGCAGCTGCGGAACTTTTACCGGCTGGCGGCCATTTTAGCCGATGGCGTGGCGCTCGCCGCCGCGTTGATCTGGCTGGGTGTGATGGTCGGGCTGGCGTGGAGCGCCGGCGTTCCCCTGTTCACAGCGCTGAAGCGGGCTCTTGTCGGCTCGGTGCTCGTTTACGCGCTTTTCTTCGTGGGACTCCATATCGTGTTCAGAATGGCCGGCAGGACGGCCCGCAAGGGCAAAGGAGCAAGGGTGGAGGCCCGTCCCGCAAGCCGACAGGAGCCGAGTCAAGAGAGTACGCCCGAGACGGCGCGATAGAAGGAGTATTCGCCGAACATGCCTCTCACCAATTGCATCAGGTGCGGGTCGGTCTTCTCTCGAGTCAATAAACTCATATGCCCCGAATGCATTCGAAAAGAAGAGACCGATTTTGAAAAGGCCGTCGAGTGGCTGCGCGATAATCCGAAACAAACCATCCAGGCTCTCAGCGAAGCCACGGGCATCGAGAAGCGCGACATTCTCAGATGGATTCGGGAGAAACGCATAGTGATGACGGATTCGGCGGGGTCTGTGACGTGCAGAAAATGCGGTGCCCCGATTTCAGGCGGAAATTTCTGCGATCGCTGCAAGCTGGGGTTGGCGCAGGAGGTCAGCGACAACCTTAAGGCAATAGAAGAGGAAAAGAGACTTCGCCATCCGATGGAAGAAAAAGAGAAGAAGAAGGGCTTCCACTATCGTCCGCTCGAGCGAGGGAGGGGCGGCTGAAGGTGTGCTCCGGGGCTGCGCTCCTCTTCCCCACCGCGTCTCAGACTCTCAGAGGATCAGACGTTTTCTTCCTTGAAGGGGCAAAATGATTCGTATCCGCAATCGCCGCAATCACGCACTCTGCGCTCGCCATTGACTTCCATTCCAAAGTTTCCGCCTGCAATCTTGCGGGCGTCCTCGATGATTCCATCGCGAATCTCCCGAAGCTCGTCCGCGGAAAACCGGTGCTCTACCTCCTCTCCCGTTGAGAGATAGAAATTGCTCGTGAGGATGCCCTTCTCTCCCAGAACCGATTCCATCGCCAGACGATACACGGCAAGCTGGAGCGGGTGGTTTTTGTCGTCGCGCACGCCGGTCTTATAATCCACGATTTTGAGGGAACCGCCCTCGCGATGTACGCGGTCAACTTTCCCTTCGAACATTATCTGCCGCGAATCCTCCTCCACTCTCCAATGGAATTCCTTTTCCTCATACAACGTTTCCGCTTCGGACAACGGCGCCGCCAGATACCTCTCTATCATCGCGTTTCCAGTCTGGACCATGTTCCTCGGACAACGGTGCACGCGACAGAGTTCGGCGAAAATTTCGGCGGCATCCGCCTTCACGCCGCCCTTCCTGCCGCGGTGATACTGCATCAGCGTCCTGTGCAGCAAGGTGCCGAGCAGGGTGGCGTTGACTCCGTCGAACGGGTGCCTCTCGTCCTCCGATTCCTCGTGTGGCGCAAGGGGGAGGTTGTATAAGTATCGGAGCGCGTACTTCATCGGACAGCGGCGGAACAGCGCAAGGCGCGAGTAACTCAATCCTATCGTTCCCGCCGCACCGGCCACATCCTGGGCGGGAAGAAGGCGGTTCACTCTTTGCACGGCTCTTGCAGCGATTTCCCTTATTTCTTCGATTCCCATGTGTGTTGTCGCTTCCGTTGCGGGCGTGGAAATACTCGCCGCAGTTGTGACAGGCGTCGCCAATCCCACGCTCTTGCCCTCGCGTTCCGATGCGAACTCTTCGATAAGTTGAAAAAAATCAGCCGCGGCTCCGTCCTTGGGAACGGGCGTGGTGAGATAGAGGAGGTCCTTGGCTCGTGTCATCGCCACATACATCACTCGATTCTCTTCGAGATAGTGCGTCTCCCTCAGGCATTTCTCTATGCCTACCCCATAGCCGCCCTCGTATCTCACGGTAGGGTCGCCCTGTGGAAGCTTCCGCGCGAACAGGCCGAACCTCTCGTCATAACCAAGATTCGCCGAGCGAAACTTCAAGGGGAACGCGCCCGGCCCGAGATTGACCACAAACACCACGGGGAACTCGAGCCCCTTCGCCTGATGCACAGTCATGATCTGGACCGAATTCGGCTCGGGACCGACGGGAGCGGCGCTCGCTGCGGCTTCCATGGCAGCGTCCATGTATGATAGGAATTCCTCCAATCCCGCGGCCGGATTGCGCTCCTCGAACGACGTCGCCATTTTGTAAAAAGATGCGATATTGGAGAATCTGGCTCCGCGCGGGCCTTCGAGCGACGAGAGATACTTCAGATAACCGGTGCGGTCGAGCAGCTCCGAAAACAGCTCGCCTAGGGTGAGCGACCCCTGCGAATTCGCGAGCTCACTTATCATTGTGACAAGCTTTCGCAATCTCTCGCGCGTCAAGGATCGAAAGCGGTCAATGAGACCCTCGGAATTTTTCAGTACATCATAGAGACTCGAGTGGGGCTCGTCCCTGAGTTTGCAGATTGCGTGCAATGTGGCATCGCTCAATCCGACGACCGCGCTCTGCAGAACCCGCAGCATGGAAAGGTCGTCGAACGGGTTGGATACCAGCCGGAGAAGCGCCAGCAGGTCTTTCGTCTCGCAGAGGTCGTAGAAGCCGAATCCCCCCACGGTCGCATAAGGAACGTTGCAAGCACTTAACGCGTCTTCGTACGGTCGCGACGCGTGAACGCTCCGCATCAGCACTGCGATGTCTCCGGGTCCGCACAGCCCAATCTCCAGCAGATGGCTGATTTCGCCTGCCACATATTCGGCCTCAGCCTCCCGGTTGTCGGCTCGAAACAATTTGACCTGCGCGGTCCCGGCACGGCCGCGTCCTCCGCTCAGAGCTGGCCTGAGGGGGCGTTCGGCGGGCATGGATTGGCCGATAAAGAAATTGGCCGAATCGAGTATCTCACCGAAGGAGCGGTAGTTCTCGTCAAGGAGGATTGTCTCGCCGGGGAAGTCCTCCATGTTCTCCACGCGGGCCTCACGCCATTCGTAAATGGATTGTTTCTTGTCGCCGACTATCGTGACATTCGCGAAGTCTGCGCTCAGCGCTTTGAGCAACCGATATTGTCCTCGGTCGGTGTCCTGGAATTCATCGACGAGAATATAGTCGAACCGTTGCTTCACCGACGGGTCCGTTGTTGCAAGCCGGTAGGCGTGAAAGATGAGATCGTTGAAGTCGAGCAGGTCTTGTCTCTTCAGCTTCTCCTGATAGGCTCTGAAAATTTCATAGACCGCGTTCAGCGACAGCCGCTCATGCGTCCTTGCCGCCGGTAGAGACTCCAGGCGCCTCCTTGCCTTCTTCCTGGTGCCAGGGTGAATCTCCTTGTTCGCAACGGTCTCTCTCAGAATCCTTTCGATGGTTCCATACTGTTCATTCAAGGTTTCGCCGACGGCATGCGTAAGATTCTCGACTGTGATGAAATGGCTTTTCAGCCGATTGACTGCCGCGACCACATTTTGAACGAACTCTTCGGCTCGCTCTATCATCAGTTCTTCGAAACTGTCGAGCTCTGTGGCCGTGTCCAATTTCCTGTCCAGGAAATCATTGACAATCTCTTCAAGGATGAGCCGCTGCTCCGCCTCCTCGACGACGGCGAACGACGGATCGAGGCCGACCACGAGCGGGCTCTGCTTCAAGAGCCTGAGACAGATGGAATGGAAATTACCGATCCACAAGAGAAGCGGCGCCTCCGACCGGCTCATCAGTCCGCCGCCAAGAAGCGCATCCACAATTCGGCTCTGCATCTCCGCCGCGGCCTTCTTCGTAAAGGTCAGCGCCAAGATACGGTGAGGCCGCATGCGATGTTTTTCGACAAGGTGTACGAAGCGATGCGTAAGGACAGCGGTCTTCCCCGTTCCCGCGCCAGCGACCACCTTGAGCGGTCTGTCTATCCCGAATTCGATGGCCCTGCGCTGAGCATCGTTCGGCTTGAAGTCACCGGTCATCTTGCTCTGCGTCCTGCCTTTCGAGATTGCATACACAATCAAACGAGCACCGCGCACACTCGAACGATGATTTTGGCTTCGGATCGAACTCCCCCGCGGCAATCCGATTGACAACCGCCACGATGCTCTCCTGCACAACTTGCATGTCCCCGGCCGAAAGACAATCCGGTTTGTCTTCGCAGACTCGGAGCGAGGATTTCTTGAACATTCCCGATGCATCCTCCTGCGCGAGCCAATAGTACGTCAGCGCCACAGGGTCATGGCCTGCGTTCCTGGCGGCAAGCAGATACAAGGGCAATTGAAAATCCTCGGGCGTGTAGTCCGCCCTGCCGTCAACGTTGAGAAACCGCTTCTTTATGACCCTTGCTCCTTTTGGTCCTGCGCCGGAGGTCTTGTAGTCGATTACGCGATCACCCTCGGGGGAGGACTCTATCCTGTCTATCTTTGCGACAAACGGATAATCGCGCACAGAAAATTCGACGCGCTTCTCGCATGCGATGATCTCCCTGTCCCCGGCTTGAGCCAGCTCGGTTGCGAGATACCGTCTGAGAATTTCTTCAGCCCGGTGCCTCACCGCCGCGCGCTGCAGGGCTGTCGCGAATCGCTTGCAGAAGGCGTCTGTTTGAGAATCTCCCTTCCCTCGCGACCCTTTCCAGATCGTCTCGAAAGTCCTCCTCAGCTCCGTCTCCAGCGCATTCCGGTCGCCGCTGAATCGTTTCACTTTCTTGTGAAACTTCTCGAGGACAAGGTGCACAAGCTGCCCCAGCCCGAAATCCTCGGGCCGTTCCGGCGCAACCCTGAGAATCTTCTCGAAGAAAAACCGGCGTGGACAGGCCACGTAAGTCGCAAGCTGGCTCGCGCTGTACCTGTGACCGGCGAGGTTCGGCGCCTGCCGTGGTTCCCTCTCAAACGGCGACTCAGCGCACACAAAACTCGCGTCCAAACCGAGAGATTCGAAAAAGCGAAACAGTTCGCGCGCGGCATCGACGCCGAGCGGGAGACTTTGCACGCAGGCTCGAAGCGCGCCTTCTATCTCCTGTTTGTTGAGAGACGCCGCTAAATGGATACGGGCATCTGACGAATCCCCGAAGCTGCTTCGCTCCTTCGAGGTCTCGTCGGGCTTTAGGCCGATGAGCTCCTCTATGAAAGGAGACGGTTGAACCGGCTCGGAGAGGTGCGACTCTTCCGTGAAGCAAACGGTGAGGCGTTCTCTTGCCCGAGTAAGGGCCACATACGCCAGTTGCCGTTCTTCCTTCAACTGCTCTTGCGGGGTCATCAGAAAGTGAAGGCCGCCGGCCGAAAGCTTCTTCTTCATGCCATGTTCCCGAACGGCCCCGGAAAGCTTCTCGAGCGATTTGCCGTCCAACAGGGACGACACTCGGCCAAGCATGGGAAAATATTCATCGGTCATATCGACGAGATACACGAAGCGAAATTCCATTCCTTTCGCTTGGTGCGCCGTCATTATTCTGACTCCATCGGCGGACTCGTCGGATGGGTCGTTCTCCTGCTGGGACGAAAAATGGACAAACGCGTGATCCATGTATTCGGCGATGTCCGAGAGGGTGCACCTGCCGCGCGTTTCGGTGAAAATCCGCTCGATGTCGGCGACAACCTCATAAAGAAGGCGCAGATTGCGGGCGTCCCGAACGCCTTCGGCGATGCCCCGGCTTCCGAGAATCTTCTCGTAGAACAATTTACTCATTATCGATTGGATGAGCGCGGAGGGACAATCCGCACTCGAGGCCTCTCTTCGAATGCCCTCAAAATAGCGAACGCATTCCCTCAGGCCGCGCGCCGTTTCCTCATCCGAAATCTCCAGCCCCTTCGGCGCTCCATCATGCACCACGAGTCGCAAGGTCTCGTACAAGCTCGCTGTTCCGACGGCGCCCTTGCGCTGCTCGGCGAGCCGGCGGAGCTCGACGGCGTCCAGCCGAAACGCCGGAACGCCGAGTACCCTCAGCAAAGCCCTGTCGTCGTCGGGATTGGCGAGCAACCGCACGAGGTCAGCCACGCAGCGGACCATCGGGTGCTTGTAGAAGCTGGTGCAGTTGTAAAGGACATACGGGATGTCGTAATAGGAGAACGCTTCCTCAAATGCCGCAGCCGACCGGAATGTGCTCCGGCTGAGGACGGCAAAATCCGAATAGCACACCGGAGACGATGGAGCCGCGCCGTCGAGGACCATGCATTTTATGTCGCGCGCTATCGCGTATGCCTGCTCGATGGCGTCCTTGTATGGGCTCACGTTCAGTTCCTCGCTGAGCGCCAAGGGCGCCGCCGCGCGCTCTTCCGCGTTGTTGTGCGCGATGAGGCTCTGAGACGCTTTCCGAAGCGCAGACGAAAGACGATAGTTCTGCCCAAGTCTGAATACGTCGGCCTTGCCTCTTGCCTCGGTGATGTCGGAAAACTGTCCCACACCGCTCCCGCGGAAACGATATATTCGCTGTTCCTCATCGCCCGCGACAAAGAGACACGTGTGTTCGGAAGCAAGAAGCTCGATGAGCCGAAGCTGGGCGGAATCGATTTCCTGAAACTCATCAACAAGTATATGAGAAAATTTCATCCTGTACCGCGAGAGCAATTTCGGGTCCGCTTCGAAAATGTCAAGCACACGCGCAACGGCGTCCCGAAAGCCTACCCAGTTTCTCTCATTCATGTATTTCTCATACGCCGAATATATCCAACCCAGATCGCGAAGTTCCGGAGTGAGGTTTTGCGTAACTTCCCCGAAACGGGTCGGTCCGATGAGGTGCTGTTTCAGCAACCCGAAGAAATCCGAGATTTCCCGAGCCAAACCGTCCTTGAGAGCGACGGCTTTGAGCCCGCTGCGAAAACGACCGTGCTCCCGACGAAGGAGTTCCTTCATCACAAGGTATTCCTTGAAAGGCGGCACGAGAACAGGCGTGGGTGAAGGACCCGCGAGGGAAGCATGCTCCGTCAGAACGGAGCTGGCAAAGGACTGACAGGTGTGGATCCACAGTTCATCATAACTTTGCCGTATCATCTCCTCTATGTCGCGGCGAAGCCGCGCTGCGGAGGCCGAAGAAAAGGTGAGCAGAAGTATGGAGGAAAGCGGCACTCCCCGCGACTTTGCGAGATGGGCGAAGCGAAGTGTGAGAAGATGAGTCTTTCCTGTGCCGGGACCGCCCGAAACGATAACCGTTTCGGCATCGGATTCGACAGCCCGTCGTTGTACATCGTCGAGTTCGGCCATGCTCGATAGCAACTCCAACAAGTGCTTCCGTCCGCCGACTGAACCTCAGTGTAGCACAGGGGTTATGGCATGTCAATGCGTTCCCGACCCAGGATTCCGCCCGATTACGCGCCGAGTGAGTGTGCTGCCGTTGATTGACTGTCAACGGTTACTTTGATATAATACAATTCGAAAACACCCGAAGAAAAGGAGAATCTGAGCCATGTGCAGAAATCTGTCTGCGTTGATCATCTTGGCGATCTTCTTCATCGCATCTTCCACGCCGGCGGCCGCCGACACCGTAAAGCTGAAGAATGGGCAGGTTCACGAAGGCCTAATAACCGCCGAAGAAGAGGGCCGCGTTCAGCTGAAATTGGAGGGAAGCGGCGTGCGGATCTGGTTTAACGACGATCAGATACTGTCGATTGAAAAAACACAACCGCAAGAGTCTTCCTCGGAGAGCGAGAACTCCGACGATTCGGCCTCGGACACCACCGGTCTCGACGATGATGCGACACGGGCAAGAGAATTGCTCAGGAAGATGCGAGAGCAGTCAAAAAACGAGGCGAGTGAGAAGAAAAATAAGACTAGCGTCAAACCGGTCGTCACTCAGCCGGAAGAGACCGTAGCCGCGCCCGCCGCCCCAAGTGAGACCGAGGTCGAGAAGCTGATCAACAAGATGAGAAGTGGAAGGACTATCTACGACCAATTAAACGCATGCAAGAAATTGGGCGCACTGAAAGCCGAAGAAGCTATTCCCCACCTGATCCATATGCTGGATGACGAGAAATTCATGCTTCGCGAAGAGGCGAATAGATCGCTTATGAAGATAACGGGCATGAATTTCCGCTTCAATCCCAAGGCGAGTCGAAGCATCCGATTGGAAAGCATTAAGAAGTGGGAAGAATGGTACAAGGAGGAGAAGAAAAAAGCGGCCGACGCACAATTCAAATCGTTATGGTAATC
The DNA here is from genome assembly GCA_964607485.1 of uncultured bacterium. Taxonomy (GTDB): domain Bacteria; phylum Abyssobacteria; class SURF-5; order SURF-5; family SURF-5; genus CAZSKP01. The sequence continues at coordinate 9,500 of CAZSKP010000059.1, forward strand.
CTTCCGGCTGCCTTCTTCCGTGTCCCGCGCCTTTGGCTGCCGCCGAAAACGACAAACCAGTTTCGACGATTGCGCTATCGAAACCCCAAACGACCTTTCCCACCGTCTTCGAGCGTAGAGAACACCGCACAAACCCGACCAGATTTACAGGAACCATTCCTGGAAGGAGGAAACAGAAGTGGATTGGAGCGACGACCTGTTCCGAGAAATCAAGGGCAGCGCGGCCGTCCTGCCGCCCGAGGGCGGAATACCTCCAGCCCTGAAACAGTTTGAGAAAGGCGGACGGCTCGAACAGCCGGTGTGGCGACGAAAGGACTACCTGACGGACACATGGTGTCACCTCAACCTTGCCCGAGCGTCGAGGCCGTTCACAGCACCTCAACTGACGAGGTCAGAGGAAACGTTCTGCTTCTTCTGCCCCGGCAACGAACATTCGACGCCCCGCGATGTGGAAACGGGAGGCGACACAATTTGCATCGGCGAGAACGGCTGGAGAGTGCGGGCATTTCCCAATCTCTATCCCTGGTTGACCGGCCACGGCAACGTTGTCGAGAGCTCCGAGCATAAGGTCAGCCTGAAAGACATCGACGAGGAGGAGCAAGCCGCCGCGCTTTTCACATTCCGTCAGCTTTGTAAACGCCTCGAGACAGGCGGTCTGTATCCGATGGTGTTCAAGAACCAGGGCTGGGGCGCTTCCACGCCGCACACCCACTGGCAATATGGAGCTCTGCCCTATCTTCCAAAACGGCTTGCGCATGAGCTCGCAACCGCAAACGCCTTCGCGAATAAATGGAACATGAACATCTTCGACGCCATAGCAGAGGCGGAAAAGCAGCGGGGCGAACGCTTCGTGTGCGACGACGAGCGCGTGACCTGCATCACGCCTTTCGCTCCTCGGAGTAACTATGAAGCGTGGCTGATCCTCAAGAAAGCGGCCCCATCGCTTGCGTCCGCGGATGACGCTCAAATAACGTCTCTGGCTGCCATGATGACACGCGTGCTCCGCATCCTTTATCAAGAGCTTCACCTCGACAGTCTGTGCGTTGTTTGTCACCAGATTCGGGGGGAGTACAATTACCGGCTTCACATGGAAGTGCTTCCGTACAAACATTGGGCGGGTGCGGAAAGGGGATTCGAGGAATACGCCGTCGAGGTGTTGCCCGAACAGGCGGCGGCGTTTTTGCGGGAACATCTTGCCTGAAACCGGAGCGATCTCCGCTCAGACATGGAACCGAAACTTTATCATGTCGCCGTCTAAAACTTCGTAGTCCTTCCCCTCCAGTCGAAGATGTCCGCCGTCCCGCGCCGCCTGCATCGAGCCGACCTGGATGAAATCCTTGAAATTGATGACTTCCGCCCGAATAAAACCGCGTTCCATGTCGGAATGCACCTTGCCGGCCGCATCAACGGCGCGAGTACCCCGCGGTACCGACCATGCGCGTATCTCAGTATCGGCGATGGTGAAGAACGAGACAAGGCTGAGCATCTCATAGACTTCGCCGAGGAGCCTGTCCCTCCCAGAACCATGCAACCCCATTTCCGCCAGGAAATCCGCCTGTTCATCGGGTTCAAGCTCTGATATCTCGAGCTCGATTTCGGCGCAATATCGCATCAGACGGTAGCCGTTCTTCTCCGCAAAGCTGGCGACCTCGGGGTCGGGCGGCGCGCCTATGGCGTCCTCCCCCACATTGAGCAACAACAGCGAAGGCTTTTGACTGAGAAAGCTGAAGCCGATGAGCGTCCTCGACTCCGTCTCGCTCAGCGTCAGCAGACGGAGCGGCTTCTCCCCGTCCAGAAATTCCTTGACGCGCAGCAGCGCCTCCTTCTCCATTCCGTCGGAATGTTCTTTTTCTATCTTCTGCAAGCGTTTCTCTATCTGTATCATATCGGTCAGGCTCAGCTCGGCCTCGATATTCTTGATGTCCCTCAGCGGTTCGACTGTGCCAAGCGGATGAACGACGGAGGGATTGGCGAACGTCCGAACGACGACGACCAGCGCGTCTGCGTTTCGAATTTCCGTGACTACCTGAGGCGTGAGGCCCGCTCCTTCCTGCTCCTGATGACCGCCGGCTATATCCACGAAATCCACGGCGGCGTTCACAACTTTCGGAGGCTTGAACACCTCGGCCAGGCGTTCGAGCCGGGCATCGGGCACCTTTATGTTTCCCATCTGAATCGTCCGCCCGTGGGCCTCACCGGCGCCCCCGGGGGCGCCTGCCAGGCTTTTGAAAACCGTGGTTTTCCCCGATTGCACAAGCCCTATTATCGCCACCTTCATCGGAAAGCCACCTCTTCTCGCCGGTATCGGCCCACAACATTCTTCCTTCTGTGGCGTTATTATATTGCATTACAATTTCCGGTGCAAACAAAACGCTGGTGAGCCGTCTCGCCGGCCTTGACATATGCGCCGGCTGATAATATAATTTTTGCACGGGATGAGTGTGAACCCGGGGGTCTCCGAATGGAACACCATAGGAAGATAAAGGTCGTGACGGACAGGGGCACGTTCTATCTCGACATTGACGGCAGACCCGACGGCGCGAAGCCGATACTGCCCAAGTTCCTGCGAAAAAGGGAGCGCCTCTCTTCCGAGGGTTTCGGCAGCTTTATGCTGGATGACGCGGAAGTGCAGCGATTGAGCGAGGAGGCGTTCCTCTACAGGCTTCGGCGTGAATACTTCTTCAAAGTCGGCGACTTTGCGCGCTCAATTCGGGATGTCAACATCGGCATCCAGATAATCGAATTGATAACCCTGCACGCAAGCAATCCCGAACTCAGCGCCTTTTTCCTCCAGTTTCGGCCCGATCAGGAGATATTCAGACGAACCGCCGAAGCCAAGCTCGCCATAAAACAAAAAGATTACTCGCTTGCCCGCCAGCGACTCGAACTTGCAGCCGCTTTTCTCCGGGAGTTCGCCCGTGTCCACCACGACGCGTTTCCCGAGAGCTGGCTGGAAAAGCGACTGAACCAGCTCAAGAAAGTGTATGATGAAATCGGCGAGATGTGGGAAAACGACCTTTCACCGCTCCGCAATTCGCCGCCCAGCCTCGAAGAACAGCTGAAAGCCGCAATCGCGGCCGAGGAATATGAGCGCGCCGCCGAGTTGCGCGACATAATCCACAGACGCAACGATACCAAGAATCCGTAAACGATCCGTCCGATTGCAAAAAAAATCACGCGGGCTTTTTAGTTCCCGCGTGATTCGTCAATCCGCTCAGATTCCGGAATAAAAAAGTCCGGTGAGATGTCCTTGGCCGACGCCGTCTTTCGTCGCGGCCGGCCCGCGCTCCTCAGCGCCCCTTCTTCCTCCTCCTGAACACCTTGTCAAAATAGGCCTTTGAATCTATCAGGTGCAGGTCGATGTTTACGAAGTCGCGAACCTCCTCGCGAGATATGGGGGTTGCGTCCTTGTTCGGGACGGACGGCGCGATTCTCTTGCTCCTTGCCGCATTCGTCTTCTTCCGTTTTCCACGCTTCGGCTCCGACCCTATTTCCTCGCTTTCGACCAGCTCATCTATCTTAACCGCGACCATGTCCACGATGGTCTCGAGCAGGTGCTGTTTCTTCTCCTCCACAGAGCCTTCGGCGATGATGTCTTTATCGAGCGGCATGACCGCCCCGTTGAAAAGCAGAACCATCTCATTGCAGCGAGGGCATGGACCCACGATAATCGACCCCGGCGGCGGAGCCATGATCTGCCCCGTTGCTTTGCAGAATGGACATTGGACTTCTATTACCGGAAACATCCTCGCATCCTCCTCCTTGGGCGTCCGGGGCCTGCTTTGCCACCCCCGAAACGATGCCGCCCAGGATGTCTCGTCTGTGCTATGGCAAAATAATAAGCAATTGTTGTGCCAGCTTTTCCCACGAATGAACCTTTCATCCGATCCTTCCTTCAAACGAACGTACCCAAGCCCTTAAGACACGCAGCATTTTGTTCCCTTCTCCTTGTAGAATCGGACAATATCGCCTTTCCCTCTCACTGAATTAGACGTTGATGGGACGGGCAATATTCGGACCATTTGCCGCAAGTAGGCAAAAATTGCACAATCCGAGACGGGGGCCAAACACATTATGCGCGGTTCCCCAAGGGCGCTGGTAAATACTACAATTGCTCGCGCGCTCACTTTGTGGAATGGACAAATTCCAGGAAGGAACACCTTGAGAAACAGGGGCAAAAAATGTCGCAGATGAACAATTTTAGGTTAGTAACGAGGGCTTGAGCTGAATCAGATGATGGCTGCCCGAGCGCACCTTGATGGAATCCTTGTCCTGCCTGGCGAGGTCGGCCGGAAGCTCAAATATCCCGTTCACAGGCTTCGTCCCGGTCACTCGCTTGGCATTCCGCCTCAGCCGCTTGGCTCGGGTGATGTTCCGCGTACCGACGGGGTCGTAGTCGAGGCACAGTGAATTCTCCGGATCGCGAAGGAACTCAATCGCGAGGGATATCGAGAGGTCCCTGAGGTCCTTGATGTACCGTTGAGAAATCTTCCACCGCGAATTCCGTTCGACAAAATCGCATGCCTGGCGCCATCGCTCGAAGTCGGTGAGGTTCAGCACCCTGACGTAGACTCTCTTCTTCGTTTTCAACGAGACAATCTTCCTCTTTACCGCATTCTCGAGCGACGCATCGTTTGCGTGATTCCGCCCCTCGACAACCCTCCTGGCGAGTTCCCAGTATGCGGAATCGATATGGCTGTCCGACCTGAACTCCCAGTACAAGTGCCCCAGTCGCTTCGTCGAAGAGGTGAGGTAAAGCTGGTTTGGGATGTAATAATTGTGCGCGACGATGTCTGCCGCCAGATGTGCGAGGTAGCCGTAACAGAAAGCCTTAGTGGAAGGGGTGTCCGCGCCGGCGAGCATCTTCAGCCCGACGGACCAGTTGTGACAGTGATCGTCCCTCCTTCGGTGGCCCTTGCCGATAAAAAAGTCGGCGCTGATGCATCCGTACAAGAAATCCCGCGGGAACGCCCTCAGCAACTGTGCTATCGACGGAAGGAGAAGGTGCAGATTGTCAAGGATGTACGCCCCCTTCACCACGTGAATCCCCGGCCCCCATGCATATGCTTCGCCTGAGGCCAGCGCCACCCACGAGGCGACGAGAACCACGAAATTCAATATCCCAAGCAGTCGCCTTACGACACTGCCCATTTGCTGTTTCCTGTACTCCATCTTCATGCGTGCTCCTACCCCATGGTCGGCAGTACGAACCTGTGACCCGGCTTTCGAACGGTAAAAACGGGACACGCGGCTTGCCTCACCACTCTTTCCGCCGTGCTTCCCATCAACATGCTTTCCAGCGCCGAACGTCCGTGCGTGCCCATGACTATCATGTCTATTTCTTTCTCGGCGGCGAACTTGATAATCTCCAGAAAGGGTTTCCCCTTGAGGCATACAATCTCGTAGTCGAGCTTGCCGAGAATGGCCGGTGTCGCGGCCGATTCAAGCTCTTGGCGGGCGTCCTGCATGACCTTGGCCTTGACTTCCTCCATGGATATCTTCAACGAAAGCACTTCCGGCATGCCGAGCGGCAGCTCAATCACGTGAAGGACATGCAGTTTCGCCTTGTAATCGGTGGCGAATGACACTGCGAAACTTGCCGCGTAACTTGAGAAATCGGAGAAGTCCGTCGGAAACAGAATATTCTTTAGCCTGACCATGCCGGGGTCCTCAAATCGCCACACGAGCAGAATATAACCTTTTTATTATATCATAAATGAGCCATCCCTTCAAAGTCCGATTTGTGATTCATAGCCTTCTGCAATTGTATGCAAGCAGTGTGCCCCCGCATCTCTTTGCATCCGTCCCGCATAAGAATCCCCCCTTTCCCCCTCTTGTGAAGAGGGAAAGGGGGGAATACTCCCTTCCCAAAGGACCAGGGAACAGACGCCTTCTTTTGTACTAGGCAAGCTCGTGCGGAAGCGAGCGCTGGGCACCTCCCGGCTCGCTCCCTCCTTCATTACTCCTTCGTAAAGGACCGCACCTCTGTGCTGGTTATGATTTCGGGATTATCGGCAGCCAAATCCATTCCTCGTACGCGCCAGAACACTTCCGTGCCGACATCGATCGCATTCCACAGCGCTGCGGGCATCGGCCACGAGGTGCGGCGGATCAGCTGTCTGCGATTCTTGTATGTGGACCAGAACGTGGCAAAGTCTGCCGAATAGCTCAGATCTACTGCAAAAAGATTGCTCAGTCCGCCGTCAACCTCCCATGAAAATGTGGGGGGCGATGTTAAGACCGACGCGTTGGCGGGAGAAAGCAAGGTTATCTGTGTCAAGTCGGGCCAGACTGTGGTGCCCACGAAGTCGACGTCTGAATTCCCATCGAGGTCGGTCACCGTCAGCCTGAATAGCAAAGACAGCGGCTCGCCCCCCGTCACTGCGGGCACGTCGAAGAACGGCCAAGGCGAGACGGTGTCGTCATAAGGCGTTTCCGGAATGTCCTTGAAAGAGACATTCACATTGCCTCCGACCTGTTCCCATTTGTAGAAAAGCGGTTTGAAAATCGAGTCGGGGCCGCCGCTGCTGATGGACCCGTCGAGCATCACGTTCTTAGTTGCTGATAGAACCAATCTGCTATCTCCCGCGTCGGCCACTACGAAGGGATTGCTGCTTTCGCGAACGTGAACCGTGAGCCTATCGACAAACGGCGCCATAGATGTGCCTGTATTGGGAAACGTCACAAGATAATCGCTTTCAAACGCAGGCGGGTGCACGTGAGCCGAGTACACTCCATCTCCGGCGGCATAATCGTAGGAGCCGTCGCCGTCATCCAGAAGAGTCACCTGCGTCGCCCCGACATCCACCACCACGTCCCCGTTAGGTTCGCCGCAATTGACGTGCAGTGCCGAGAGGCCGAGATAATTGCTGAACGAATTCCCGAAACTGTCCGTTCCCACGATAACCGTCACCTCGCTGCGACCGTACACCTTCGCGAGCCAAATATCCGGATTGAGAGGGTCGCCCACAAGCCAGTCCTTGAACTCGCTGGTGACCGGTGTGAGCCTGGCCAGAATCGTGGTGTCGGAACACTCTAAGGAGCCCCTGGCGTTGAGCCTTCTTCCCGATACCGACCTGCCCGCCATCAACTCATTGGGGTCGCCTCCGGTGAGCACACGATTCTTGACGAGGGGCCAATCGGTGATCGGCTCCAATGATGGGGACTGGGAATACAGGAGCCCAATGACGCCGGTAACGTGCGGAGCGGCCATGGATGTTCCCGACATGCCTCCCAGAGGTCCGTACAACGGATCGGTCGGGGTCGCGCGCAGCAACGTGCTCCATATGCTGACTCCGGGCGCGCCCACATCAACCGTTCTCCGCCCATAACACGAGAAATTGGCAAGGACGTCGTTGTTGTTTGTAGCAGCCACGGAGATTATGTTGGGAAGGTCGTAACTAGCGGGGTACTCAAACAGGGCGTCGTTATCCGTACCCTCATTTCCCGCAGCGGCAACAAGGAGGATACCTCTCTTGCGCAACTCGTTTATGGCGGCGACTTCAAACTCGGTGGGAAAGAAGCCTCCAAAGGACGCGTTGACGGCCACGATTTTTTCGGGCCGTTCCGGGTCCGCCTCCAAAGCGTCCGCCATGTCGGCTATATAGTACAGACATTCCAGCTCGTCGGCAACGGTGCCCGTGCCATCGGAATTGAGGAACTTGCAGGCCATCATCCGGCCATACCAATTGACCCCGCTGACGCCAATCAAGTTGTTCCCCACCGCGCCGTATATGCCCGCCACATGGGTGCCGTGTCCGTTGTCGTCCATCGGATTTCCGGCTGCAGTACTGGAAGTATCCTCCACAAGTGCATTTATTCCAAAAATATCGTCGGTGTAGCCATTGCCATCGTCGTCGACTCCGGGAGAGCCAAACAGCTCGGGCTCGTTTCTCCACATGTTGCCCGAGAGGTCGGGGTGATTGTGATCTATTCCGGTATCCAGTATCACGACAACCCACTTGCGCGCCGCCGGGTCCGGGTCGTCACCGACCGTGATGTCCCAGGCTCCCGTTGCCTCACCGATGAGTGGGTCGGCTACCGCATCAATGTCGGCATCCCGAAGGCCTCCGGTTTGCCTCGTGTTGAGAAGCGCCCACTGATTGAAAAATAATTCGTCGTTGGGTTGCGTCTGCGATATCTCCCTTATGTAATTCGGCTCGACCCTAAAGACGACGGGGTCGTCGTTGTACCACGCCAGACCTTCCCGGACCGACGTTCCCGACGGAAGCTTGACAAGCTGGACTCCGTCGGTCCCCGTGATAGTCTTGACGACGCGAGCTCCCAATGCGGCATGGACGCCTTGGGCCGTGGCGGCTCTGATTCCAGGCTTCATTTGAACCAGCAGCTCTCCCTCCGCATACTGAGAGCTCAGTTGCAGGGGTTCCGCCTGAGCCACGCAGGCCGCGACAAGAAGGAACACCATCGCCAATATAAATGCGCTCTGTCTCTCTCTCTCACACTCAATCCCTCCTAGCTTACACCCAACCCTCTCCCGAATCTGAACATCAAAAACATTCACCCCTTCAGCAGCGTCCCTTCAAACGCCGCTGTCAGGAAGTGAATCCTCTCCTTTGTCACACCGGTCGATTGCTGAAGGAAACAGATTATGCAATATCGCGGGACTGCCACCCGCGATGCTCGCAGGACAGTGACTTACGTCTTTATGGTGGGAGGCAACGGGACCCTCACCCGTAGCCTCTTCTCGCGCCGCTATAGGCTGGTGGATAATTAATCAGCGTTATAAGTAAATCACTAAAATCTCATTTGTCAACATTCTTCACTTTTCTGCGTATGCGCCGATCCCGTCTTCTCGCCTTCAGCCCTGTCGGTCGAAGCTTCCCACAATTGAGGCAATCGAAGCCCTAAGTGTCCCGGTTCCAGATAGATAAGAGCCTTCCGAATGTGAAGATCTATCAAGGATACAGCGACGGGAACATTCTGCGACGGGTGGTATCCACGTTCAAGCGCCCCAAAGAGGAGGCATAGGTTCAGGCGCGGCAGGAAATCTTGAGGAAGTTGTTTACGATCTTCGGCCCTTCGCGGGTCAAAATGCTCTCGGGATGAAATTGGACGCCGTAAACCGGGTAGCGTTTGTGCTGAAGCCCCATTATCTCATTTTCTTTGGTGAACGCCGTGATCTCGAGGCAGTCGGGCAGCGTCTCCCTCTTTACGATGAGCGAATGGTAGCGAGTGGCCTCGAAGGGATTGGAAACGTCGGCGAGAAGTTCGTTCTTGACATGGTATATCATGGAGGTCTTGCCGTGCATCAGACGGTCGGCCCTGACGACGTCGCCGCCGAACGCGTATCCGATGCATTGATGGCCGAGGCAAACGCCGAGTATGGGAATCTTATGGCCGAACGAGCGGATGACATCGTTCGAGATGCCTGCGTCGAGCGGGGTGCCCGGCCCCGGCGAGATGATTATGCGGTCCGGATTGAGTGACGAAATCTCGTCGATGGTTATCTTGTCGTTCCGATAGACGACGAAGTCGGGCCTGTGCACGCCGACGTATTGAACGAGGTTATACGTGAACGAGTCGTAGTTGTCGATTATGAGAATCATCGCAGTTTACCTTGTATTCGTAATCTTGGAGTCCCCACTCCCAATTCCAGACACATTTTCCACTCCCGCCTCTGCGATTTCAATAGCCCTGACGACGACGAGTGCTTTATGAAGCGTTTCGTCGTATTCCCTAGCGGGATTAGAATCGGCGACTATGCCCGCTCCCGCCTGCATGTATACCACATTGTCCTTGATAATCAGCGTGCGGATTATGATGCAAGAATCAAGATTCCCGGAAAAACTGAAATATCCAACAGCACCGCCGTAGGGACCGCGCTTCAATGGTTCCAATTCCTCGATAATCTCCATCGCTCGAATCTTGGGAGCGCCGGTGAGGGTTCCCGCGGGGAAGGTGGCGCGCAGGACATCGAAACAATCGCAATCTTTTCGGAGCGTCCCCCTTACGTTGGAGACTATATGCATCACATGGGAATACGTTTCGACTACCATCTGCTCGGTCATGTGAACCGACCCCAGCTCCGCCACGCGGCCCACGTCGTTCCTGCCGAGGTCAACGAGCATGATGTGCTCGGCCCGCTCCTTTTCGTCGGAGAGCAGGTCGCGCTCGAGCTCCGCGTCATCAAACTCCTTCAGCGCACGGGGACGCGTGCCGGCTATCGGCCGCAGGTCGATCGTGTCCCCCTCGACGCGCACCAGCGTTTCGGGCGAGGCGCCCACCAGTTTGAGCACTCCGAAGTTAAGGTAAAACATGTAAGGTGACGGATTGACCGACCTGAGCGCGCGATAAATGTCGAAGGGCGGTGCCGTGACTTTCGTCGAGAATCTCTGGGAGAGCACCACCTGAAATATGTCGCCGGCCCGAATGTATTCCTTGGCTCTCCGGATTGCTTCTTCAAATTCTTCCCGCTCAAAGTTTGAATACAGCTCCACCTTCGAAGGCGGTTTTGGTGCATTGTATTTTGGAAAAGCGCACGGTCGCTCAAGGGCGTCGACCATTGCATCTATCTCGCGGATCGCTTCACGATACGCGGCTTCAGGGTTCCTGCCATCACTCACATGCGCATTGCAAACGACCATAATGTTATGGTTCACATGATCAAAGATAAGGATTTTATCAGTAATGATGAAGAAAACATCGGGCAAGTTCAGGTCATCTTCAGTATCGTCAGGTAGTTCCTCAAAAAAACGCACGGTGTCGTAACCGATGTAGCCAACTGCACCACCGAAAAAACGTGGCACGCCCTTCACTGCGACGGGTTGCTTGTATGGCTGCATCAATTCCTTCAGGCAGGTTAACGGGTCATCGGATTGAAAATGCCTCGCTCTCCCCTTTTCCGTGATTGTGATGTCACTGCCTTTAGATTGGAATATTATGGACGGGTTTGAGCCAAGAAAAGAATATTGACCTATATTGACCGGGGTGCTGATATCGCTAGGGCTGACAAAACTGATTCCTTTAGCTATCCGCTCAGCCTTTGCTACTTGTTTGGCGCTTTCGACGCTTTCCAGAAGGAACGAGTATTCACCTTTGTCAATCCTCATGAATGCCGAAACCGGAGTTAAGAGATCTGCGAGCACCTTGCGATAGACAGGGATGAGATTCCCCTCGCCGGCCATCCGCTTGAATTCCTCCAATGTCGGTGTGTACATTTTTCGCTCCGGCCGCAAGGAAGCGGCTATTTCTTCCCGTACACCTTCTTTGGGTCAAACATCGGCGACCCGATTATTTTCCATGCCGAGCCGTCTTCGAGTTTTCGGTAGAAGCACGATCTGTAGCCCTCGTGACAGGCGGCGCCCTTTTGTCTGACCCTTATGAGTATCGTGTCACAGTCGCAATCCGTGAAGATTTCGTCCACCGATTGGATGTTGCCCGAGATTTCCCCCTTGCTCCAGAGTTGCTTGCGCGAACGACTGTAGAAGTGCGTCCTGCCGGTCTTGAGCGTTGTCTCGATGGCCTCGCGGTTCATGTAGGCCAGCATCAACACTTCGCCCGTCTCGCTTTCCTGGACTATTGCGGGCACAAGCCCGTTCTTATCAAACTTGATGTCGTCGAGAATTCTCATTCGTGACTCCGGCAAACTCTCTGACACACACTCCCCGTGACCTGAGATATTCCTTCGCTTCGCCGATGGTGTATGTCTGGTAGTGAAATATGGAAGCGGCAAGCACGGCGTCGGCCTCGCCTTCTATCAGGGCATCATATAAGTGCTCCAGCGCGCCCGCCCCTCCGGACGCTATGACGGGAATGGACACGCGCCGCGAAATCGCCCGGGTGAGCTCGATGTCATAACCCTTTTGTGTGCCGTCATAGTCCATGCTTGTGAGAAGTATCTCACCCGCTCCGAGATCGTTGACGCGCTCGGCCCACTCGATCGCGTCCAGGCCGGTGGGCGTTCTTCCGCCGTGGACGAACACCTCAAACCCCTTCTCAGTCCGCTTGGCGTCTATGGCCACGACAATACACTGACTGCCAAAGCGGTCGGACGAACGCGCGACGAGCTGCGGGTCGCCGACGGCAGCCGTGTTGATCGAAATCTTGTCGGCCCCGGCGCGCAGAAGCTCGCGCATGTCATCAATTGTCCGAATTCCGCCGCCGACGGTGAGCGGCATGAACACCTGCTCCGCTGTCCGGCTGACGACCGAAAGCATTATGCCCCGCTTCTCGTACGAGGCCGTTATGTCGAGGAAAACCACCTCGTCGGCCCGCTCTTCGTCATATCTTCGCGCTATCTCGACGGGGTCGCCGGCATCTCTAAGCCCGACGAAATTGACGCCTTTGACAACCCGCCCGTCCTTGACGTCGAGACACGGAATTATCCGCTTGGCGAGCATCAGAGACACCTCGTATCGGATTCCATCGGGCAGAATGCTTCAGGGGAGTTCATCGGCGGGCGCCTTTGCCGAAACCGGTTTGGGGGATTTACTCGCGATTATCCTATCCACGGAGACGGGTATGATTTCCACGTTGTCCAGTCCGAGCCCTTCCTTCAGGCAGAGGGCTATCTCCCGCTGCACCCTGTCGCCCGCATCCTTGAGATTCTGTTCGGACCAAACGCTGATAGAGGCGCGCACCCGGAGTTTTTGGCGGTCCCTTGAGGTGCCGACCTTGGTTCGAACACTGTTGACGACGGGCTTCTCCGCGAAGTACTTGGCGATATAATCCTCCAACGCGCGGAGCGAGATGTCTATCGGGCCTTTTTCGCCCTCGAATGTAAAGGTGGCGGAGGAACTGGGAGCCCGACCGGCCAGGCTATACACGATTAAGCTGGCCAGAAACACAAAGAGGCCGACGACGATATAGGCAAGCGGCATGTTTATCCTGGTGACGGTATGAATGACGAGCGAAGTGAACTGCTGGTCGAGCGCCATCAGTCCGGCCAAAACCAAAAAAAGCGCGAGCAGGAACAGAATGCCCGAAATGAATACCAGTATGGTCGATTTGATAAATCTCATGGCCGGTCTTCCCCTTCCGCTAAAACTGTTATTTCCGGTCGATGCGCCGAACCGGCGAGTTTGCGGCAGCCGCCGTCGGTGACGACGATCATATCTTCAATCCGCACTCCACCGACTCCGGGAATATAAATGCCCGGCTCAACTGTGAAGACCATGCCGGGCTTGACGTTTCCCTTCCCAAGCCGGGAAATGACGGGCGATTCATGCACTTCCAGTCCCACGCCGTGGCCGAGACTGTGACCGAACAATTCCCCATATCCGGCGTCGGCAATCATGTTGCGCGCGACGGCGTCGATCTCTGAGCACGGCATGCCAGGCCGAATCGCCTCGATTGCGGCGGCCTGCGCATTTTCAACGATATCATATATTTCAACAACCTGCCGCGACCTCATTTTATCCAACCACACGGTCCTTGTCAAGTCCGAGTGATATCCCCCGAACTGAGCCCCGATGTCGATAACAATGGGCTCACCGGCCTCGATGGGACGGTCCGACGACGCGCCGTGGGGCATCGCTGACCGCGGCCCCGAGGCGACGATGAGGTCGAAGGCCTCTTTCTTGCCTCCGAGGGAGCGAATCAGCGCGTTGATACGGTTGGCCGCCTTCTGTTCGGTCATGCCGGGCCTGATTTCTTCAATCGCCTTCGCGAGGGCCTCATCGGCAATCGAGGCGGCCTTTTCAATGAGCCGGATTTCCGGGTCGTCTTTGACCGCGCGCAAGTCTTCCACCCAGTCCTCAGTCGGGACAAGCTCCGGAGAATCTGCCTGTTTGAGTTGCGCATAGTTGCGGTATGTCAGGTGTCGGGACTCGTATGCCAGCTTCGAGATGTTCAGCTCATTTA
>CAZSKP010000060.1:0-20445 GCA_964607485.1 uncultured bacterium
CGCTCAGGGAGGCGGGGCTCAACAAGTTCCTGTTCGAGATGGCGAACATCCGCAACCAGTGCTCGTGGGTGCACGAAGACGCCGAGCTGGCCACTGAAAAATCGAAGGACCTCGTGCGGATGGCCGTCTCTCGCGCGCTCGAGCTGGAGCCGATCAAGCAGTTGCAGTCGCCCGTGACACAGAAGGCGCTCGTCATTGGCGGGGGGCTGTCGGGCATGACGGCCTCGCTCTCGCTTGCGCGGCAGGGGTTCGAATCGTACCTCGTCGAAAAGAGCGACAAGCTGGGCGGCCAGCTGAACCGCCTCCATTACACGCTCGAGGGCGACAACGTTCGGGAACGGCTTGAGAAGCTCGTCGCCGAGGTGGACAGCGAGAAGCGCATCAAGATTTTCACGAACGCCGAGGTCACGGAGTTCAGCGGCCACGTGGGCAACTTCCACGCCACCGTCAGGGCCAACGGCGAGACCGAAAAGGTTGACATCGGCGCGGTCATCGTCGCCACCGGCGCGCGGGAATATCGGCCCACCGAATATCTGTACGGCAAGAGTCCGAACATTCTCACGCAGCTAGAACTCGAAGAAAAAGTTGTCAACGAACCCGACGCGGTCGCGAAGGCAAACACGATCGTCATGATACAGTGCGTGGGGTCGCGCGACGACGAGCACATGTACTGCAGCCGCGTGTGCTGCACGCAGGCCGTCAAGAACGCGCTCAAGCTGAAAGAGCTCAACCCCGCCGCGAAGATATACGTGCTTCACCGGGATATAAGAACATACGCCGCCAAGGAACTCGCGTACAAGAAGGCGCGCGAGAAGGGGGTCCTGTTCCTCCGCTACGACCCCGAGCACAAGCCTCAGGTGGCCCAGACCGACGGGAAGCTGAGCGTCAGGGCGCACGACGTGAGCATCGGCGCCACGCTCGACATCCGGCCCGACCTCGTCGTCCTCAGCGCGGGAATCGTTCCCGACGAGACGAACGTCGAGCTTGGACCGCTCCTCAAGGTGTCGCTCGACAGGGACGGCTTCTACCTTGAGGCGCACCTGAAACTGAGGCCGCTCGACTTTGCGAGCGACGGCATGTTCCTCTGCGGGCTGGCGCATTCGCCCAAACACATCGAGGAAAGCATCGCGCAGGCACGCGGCGCGGCCTCGAGGGCGGCCAACCTGCTCTCAAAGGATTCTCTCACGGTCGGCGGCATCATATCGGTCGTCGAGCCGGAGAAATGCGTCGCCTGTCTGACGTGCGTGAGGGTCTGCCCGTACCACGTACCCGTCTTTTCGGAAGAAGAAGGCGTCGCTTACATCGAGCCCGCAACCTGCCAGGGATGCGGCATCTGCGCCGGAGTGTGCCCCAACAAGGCGATACAGGTGCAGCATTACAAGGACAGGCAGGTCATCTCGAAGTGCGACGTGCTGTACGAGGTCTCGAAGACCTGAAGCTCGACAGAGGACGCTCCAACTTACGTTCGGCGGCGATGGCCGCCGGCATCATTTCGGTCAACGACGGACAAGCAGAGGAGAGTTGAGACTTGGAACGGCTGAACTTCGTGCCAAAGATCGTTGCCTTCTGCTGCCAGTACTGCGCGTACAACGCGGCAGACCTTGCCGGCTCGATGAGGCTGCAGTATTCGCCCTACGTGCGCATCATACGGCTCTTGTGCACGGGCAAGATCGACAGCCTCTATATCCTCAAAGCATTCGAGGATGGAGCCGACGCCGTGTTCGTCGCCGGGTGACTGGAAGGGCAATGTCATTTCCTGGAAGGAAATATAAGAGCTAGAAAAAGAGTCGAGTACACCAAGAAGCTCCTCGAGGAGGCCGGCATCGAGCCTGAGCGGCTGGAGATGTTCAACATGTCCGCCTCAATGGGACCGAAGTTTGCCGAGACCGCCGACGAGATGACCGAACGGGTGCGCAGGCTCGGGCCCAGCCCGTTGAGAGGCAAGGAGCATCCCGAGGAGATGGAAGCGGCCGTGACCGACAAAGATGAGGGAGAGACGAAATGACAGCGAAGATTATCAGCGGCAAGAAAATAGCGGAAGAGATGCGGGCCGAGATGAAGAAGGAGATCGATGAGCTGAAATCCAAGCACAACCTGGTTCCCGGGCTGGCGGTCGTGCTCGTCGGTGAGAATCCCGCGTCGGTGGTGTACGTGCGCAACAAGAAGAAATCGTGCGAGCAGATAGGCGTCAACTCCATCGAACACAAACTGCCCGCAGACACGCCCGAGGCCGACCTGCTGGCGCTCGTGGACAAGCTCAACAACGACGACGCCGTGCACGGAATCCTCGTGCAGCTCCCGCTTCCCAAGCAGATAGACGAGAACAAGGTTCTCAACAAGATCGTGCCCACGAAGGACGTTGACGGGTTCCATCCGTTCAACGTCGGCCGCATGCTCGTCGGCGACCCCATCTTCCTTCCCTGCACCCCCCACGGAGTGCAGCAGATGCTCGTCAGAAGCGGCGCGAAGGTAGAGGGAAGCCACGTCGTCATCGTCGGGCGCAGCAACATCGTCGGCAAACCCGTCGCGGCCATTCTCGTGCAAAAGGCCAAGGGCGCCAATGCCACTGTCACCATCTGCCATTCGCGCACGAAGGACCTTCCCTCGGTCACCCGGCTCGGCGACATCCTGATAGCCGCCATCGGCGTGCCCGAGTTCGTCAAGGCCGACATGGTCAAGGACGGCGCGGTGGTCATCGACGTCGGAGTGAACCGGGTCGAAGACAAATCGAATCCCAAGGGTTTCAGGCTGGTGGGCGACGTCGATTTCGAGGCGGTCAAGGAGAAGGCGAGCGCCATATCGCCGGTTCCGGGCGGCGTGGGCCCGATGACGATAACCATGCTGCTCCACAACACGATTCGGGCGGCCAAACTGGAGCACGGCATAGCCTAAATTGTTATCAATATTACAGTAAGAAACGCGATTCTTTGTTAAACTTAATATTTGGACGGAGGTCTTAAGCCAGTGATAATGGGCGAGAGAAAACCTTTGAGCGAAATCAGGCAGATGCTCGAGGGGTACAAGAAAGTTCTGGTGCTCGGATGCCGCACCTGCGTCGCCGTCTGCATGGCCGGAGGCGACAAGGAAGTAGAGCTGCTTGGCTCGCTCCTGCGGATCGCAGCGCAGAAAGAAGGCGTCGAGCTTGAAATCGTCGAGGATGCCGTCGAGCGGCAGTGCGACAGGGAGTACATCGAGCCGCTGAAGGAGAAAGTCGAGGCGTGCGACGCGGTGCTTTCGATGGCGTGCGGCTGCGGCGTCCAGTTCATGGCCGAGCTCTACGCGGACAAGCCGGTGTTCCCCGCGATAAACACGAATTTCATCGGGGTCACCGAGAGCGTGGGCGTGTGGACCGAGCGTTGCGCCCAGTGTGGCAACTGCGTGCTCCACCTCACCGGAGGCATCTGTCCGATAGCGCGCTGTTCGAAATCGCTGCTGAACGGCCCGTGCGGCGGGTCGCAGAGAGGCAAGTGCGAGATCGACCCCGAGGTCGATTGCGGATGGCAGCTCATATACGACCGCATGGCCAAGCTGGGCCAATTGGATAAACTCGCAGAGGTGATCCCTCCGAAGGACTGGACCACCAGTCGCGACGGCGGTCCCCGCAAGATTGTCAGGGAGGACGTGAAGGAAGACGTGAAGGAGGAAGTGAAGACATGAAGGCGGGCACCAACCTCGAGCGAATTCTCAGCGAAGGCAAATTCGCGGCCACGGCCGAACTGGGCCCGCCCAAGAGCGCCGACGCCGATGTGATTAAGAAGAAGGCGGAACTCCTGAAGGGGAAAGTGGACGCCGTCAACATTACCGACAACCAGACGGCCATCGTGCGCATGTCGAGCATCGGCGCCGCCAAGCTGACGCTCGACAACGGCCTCGAACCCGTCATGCAGATGGTGTGCCGCGACCGCAACCGCATCGCCATCCAGAGCGACGTGCTGGGGGCATACGCGCTCGGAATCAAGAACATGCTCTGCCTCACGGGCGACCATCAGAAGTTCGGGAATCATCCGACCGCGAAAAATGTGTTCGACATCGATTCCGTCCAGCTTCTCGGCATGATGAGAGGGATGCGCGATGACAAGGTGTTCCAGTGCGGCGAGGAGATACGCAACAGCAAGAAGGCGCCCATCGTCGAGCCGAAGATGTTTCTCGGCGCCGCCGAGAACCCCTTCGCTCACCCGTTTGAGTTCCGCGCCATCAGGCTGGCCAAGAAGGTCAACGCGGGCGCCGACTTCATACAGACGCAGTGCATATTCGATATCCCGAGGTTCAAGGAATGGATGAAAGAGGTCGTTGACCTCGGTCTACACGAGAAGGTGTACATCCTCGCGGGCGTCATGCCCGTCAAGTCGGCGGGACAGGTCAAGTACATGAAGAACAATGTGGCCGGAATGTTGATTCCCGATTCGCTCGTGGACAGGATGAAGGGAGCAAGCGACCCGAAGGAGGAAGGCATCAACTTCGTGGTCGAGTTGATAAACGAAGTAAGACAAATAGAAGGCATCCGGGGCGTTCACATCATGGCGGTCGAATGGGAGGAAATGGTTCCCATTATCGTCGAGCGCGCCGGCCTCCTTCCCAGGCCATGACGCGACGGAAAGCGTCGTTTCGTCTGGACCGGAAAAGGACGAGTTTGGGTTGAATCGACGGGGTAAATTTGGTATAATTAATAGGTTTTTCGGAACCTTCCTGAAGCCATCCCAGATAATCCCCGGCTGATTGGTTCGCAAGGAGAGTCAAATGAAAGAAAGATCCGTTGACAAGGCAACTTTGCAGATGCTGGAGAAGGCGAAGAGCGACAACGTGTGCACCGCGTTCGACCGCTCCGACCTCCAGGAGCCCCGCTGCGGCTTCGGAGACCTGGGCGTGTGCTGTCAGCAGTGCTACATGGGGCCCTGCAGGGTGGACCCGTTCGGCAAGGGAGCCCAGTACGGCGCCTGCGGCATCGACGCCGACGGCATCGTGGCCAGGAACATCGCCCGCGCCACGGCGGTGGGAGCGTCGGCTCACTCCGACCACGGCCGCGACATCGCTCACAACCTCTACATGACCGCGAAGGGAAAAACGCAAGGCTATGAGATAAAAGATGAACGCAGACTCATGGCCCTTGCGCAGGAACTCGGCGTGGACACCTCCAGCGGCGACACTAACAAGATTGCGGCTGACGTGGCGCAGAAATGCCTGGCCGAGTTTGGCCAGCAACACGGTGAGCTCCTCATGGCGCAGCGCGCTCCTGAGAAGCAGAAAGAGCGCTGGCGCAAACTCAAGGTCATGCCCCGTGGCATCGACCGCGAAATCGTCGAAGTACTCCATATGACGCACATGGGGATGGATGCGGATTATTACAACACACTGCTCCACGCCATCAAGGCCGCTCTGGGAGACGGATGGGGCGGTTCGATGATAGCAACCGACCTGACCGACATACAGTTCGGCAGCCCCAACCCGGTTCGCTCGAAGGCCAACCTCGGCGTGCTGGGCGAAAACACCGTGAACATACTCGTGCACGGACACGAGCCGACCCTCTCCGAGATGATCGTGAAGGTCGCCCGCAGCCCCGAGATGAAGGAGCTTGCGAAGAAGAAGGGCGCCGAGGATGTCACCGTGGCCGGAATATGCTGCACGGCAAACGAGATTCTCATGCGCCAGGGAGCGCCGCTCGCGGGCAACTACCTGATGCAGGAGCTCGCGATAGTCACGGGCGCGGTCGAGTCCATGATTGTGGACGTTCAGTGCATCATGCCCGGACTCAACCAGGTGGCGCCCTGTTACCACACGAAGCTCATCACCACCAGCAAGAAGGTGAAAATACCCGGGGCGATTCACTATCAATTCGAAGAGGAAAAGGCGCTCGACATCGCCAAGAAGATCGTCACCGAGTCCATCGAGAACTACCCGAATCGCAACCGCGCACGCGTGCAGATTCCCAACGAATCCCACGACCTCATCGCCGGTTTCACCACCGATAACGTGTTCTACCATCTGGGCGGGCGATTCCGGCCTTCGTACAAGCCTCTCAACGAGGGCATGATCCAGGGCCGTCTGCGAGGCGTCGTCGGAGTGGTCGGCTGCAACAATACCAAGGTGGTCCACGACAAGAACCATTTGGAGTTCGTCAAGGAACTTCTGAGGCATGATGTTCTGATAGTCACCACGGGATGTTCGGCCGGCTGTCTGTCGAAGCATGGACTGCTGGACCCCGAAGGCGTGTACGAATACGCCGGAGAGGGCCTGAAAGAAATCTGCGAGGCGGTCGGCATTCCGCCCGTGCTGCACGTCGGCTCCTGTGTGGACAACTCACGCATTCTCACCGCCTGTGTCGAGATGGTGAAAGAGGGCGGCATCGGGACCGACATCAGCCAGCTTCCCGTGGCTGGCTCCGCGCCCGAGGCGATGAGCACGAAGGCGACCTCAATCGGCCTCTACGTCGTCGCGTCGGGCATCACGACGCACTTCAATCCGCCCTTCCAGGTGCACGGCGGACCGAAGGTGCTCGAGTACCTCTCGGGCGGAATGGAGAAAGACTTCGGGGCGCACTTCATCTTCGAGGCGGACCCCAAGAAATCCGCCAGGAAGATTATCGAGGTGCTCGACAAGAAGCGCGAGGCGCTGAAGCTCAAGCCGATGATGTATCCTCCTCGAAACGGGGAGACCGAGAAGGCGGCGACAAAGAAGAAGGCCGCCACTGCGGCAAGCAGCTAGAACGATTTTTCGGAGGGCCGCCTTCGGCCCCATCGAGGGCGGCCGCCATTGCCTGAAAAGGACCGAATCGACCAAGGAGTGAACCCATGGCGGGAAGTACAGTTGTGAGGCCGAAGCTCTGCACCGCCTGCAAGACATGCGAGCTGCAGTGCGCTTTGGCCCACTCGGAATCGAAGAACATTCTCCAAGCAATACGCGAGGACCCTCTGCCGGAAGCGCGGATCGGCCTCAAACAGGCCAGGAAGGTCGTCGTTCCGGTGGTCTGCAGTCATTGCGAGAATCCGCCCTGTGTGGCGGCTTGTCCGCCGGGCGCGCTTTACAAAGAGGACGGGAGCGCGCCGACACTGCTCGATGAGAGCAAGTGCGACGGCTGCGGCGTGTGCATCGAGGCCTGTCCCGTCGGCGCCCTCCAGATGAACCGCGAGGGCAAGATCGTGCTCAAGTGCGACCAGTGCGTCGAACGCCAGAAGGAGGGTCTGCTGCCAGCGTGCGTGTCGGGGTGCCCCACCGGCGCACTCGAATGGCATACCGGCCGCATCAAGTACGAAATCGACGCCGAGGCCTGCAAGGCGTGCGGCCTGTGCATAAAGGTGTGTCCCACGGAGGCCATCACCGGGGCGAAGAAGACCCCGCATGTGATAGATACGGCAAAGTGCATCAAGTGCGGCAACTGCTTCGTCGAGTGCCCCTTCGATGCGATAAACGTGGTGGATGTTTGAGCCCCAGAGGTAATATTCGCTCAGAAGCGATGTGATACCACGGAGGAGAGAGAACAATGTCAAAGATCGTAGCGTCGGCGGCCATCCGCGGAGCTCACTCATGGGTTGAGGAGGCGGAGGCCGATCTCAAAAAGGCAATAGAGGAAAAGGGCGAGGATCAAAAGGTCGAATTCCCCGAAACCGCTTTTTT
Organism: uncultured bacterium; assembly: GCA_964607485.1. Taxonomy (GTDB): domain Bacteria; phylum Abyssobacteria; class SURF-5; order SURF-5; family SURF-5; genus CAZSKP01. Next base: position 7,609 of record CAZSKP010000060.1, read on the forward strand.
CCTTCCAATGGCGTACTCGCTTCTGGGAATGGAAGCGACAACCCTCGGTGATGCGAAGAAGATAATGGCCCGCGCGCGAGAGCTGCTGCCGGAGGTCCCCAGCGACAAGGTGTGGCTCCCGTATCTCGGCCCGACGCTCGACGCGGGCATCTCCACGCTGCTCGCGACCGAGATGATAACCGCGCTCAGATACCTGCGCGGCGAGCTTCCCGCCGAGGGCGACCAGGGGTTCATCTCCGACACCATCCTGCGCTCGCTCGGCATCCAGCTTGTTGACGGCAGAATGCCCGGCTTCGCGGCCATCCTCGGCTCCGCCCCCACGAACGAAATCGCCGTCAGGGTCGTGCGCGAGCTGCAGCAGCGCAACATCCTCGTGTTCCTCTGCGACCATAACAACGGGACCACGATGCGCCAGCAGCTCGAGCAGGAAAACGTCGAGCTCGGCTGGGACACCTACATCGTGCCCCTCGGGCCCGACCTCGCCTCGGGCATCTATGCGCTCAACTGGGCCATGCGGGGCGCGCTGACCTTCGGCGGACACAAGCGGGGCGAATTCGTCAAGTGCCTCGAATACCAGCGCGACCGCGTGTTCGCGTTCGGACTCGTGTTCGGCGAGGTTACCGACAGGCGCTACGCCGTCGGAGCGGGCGCGATCAACATGGGCTTCTGCGTCATCGCCGACACCGAGATACCCGAGATTCGGCCCAGCGGAGTGACCCTGTTCGAGGCGCTCGTGCACGAGACCGATTACGAGAAGATAGTGCCCATCTGCATACAGACGCGCGGCGTCAAGGTGAAGATAGAGAAGGTGCCCATCCCCGTCAACTACGCGGCCGCGTTCGAGGGCGAACGCGTGCGCAAAGACCAGCTTGCGGTCGAGTTCGGCGGCAAGAAATCCACCGCCTGCGAGTGGCTCCAAATGAAGGACCTGAACGAGGTCGAGGACGGCAAGATCACCGTCGTCGGACCCGACGTGGACACCGTCGAGGACGGCGGCGCGCTCAATCTCGCGATAGTGGCCGATGTTGCAGGCCGGAAGATGCAGCATGATTTCGAGCCCATCCTCGAGCGCCAGATTCACCACCTCATCAACGGCGCGATGGGCGTCATGCACGTCGGCCAGCGCGACATCGTGTGGATTCGCATCAGCAAGGACGCCAAAGCCAAAGGCTTCCGGGTCCGACACCTGGGCGATATCATCCACGCGAAACTGTTGCAGAACTTCCCAGCCATCGCCGACAAGGTGCAGGTGACCATCTACACGGAAAAAGACAAGGTCTTGGAAATGCTCGAAAAGGCGAGGAAGAGCTACGCCGAGCGCGACGCACGCGTGGCGGGAATGACGGATGAAAGCGTGGACACGTTCTACTCATGCACGCTGTGTCAGTCGTTCGCACCCAACCACGTCTGCATCATCAGCCCCGAGCGATTGGGGCTGTGCGGCGCATACAACTGGCTCGACGGCAAGGCCGCCTTCGAGATCAACCCCACCGGGCCCAACCAGCCCGTCGAAAAGGGAGAGGTCATCGACGCCGAGAAGGGCCAGTGGGACAACGTCAACAAGTTCGTCTATCAGAAATCCAGCAAGAAGATCGAACGGTTCAACGCCTACTCGATGATGCAAGACCCGATGACCTCGTGCGGCTGCTTCGAGTGCATCGTGGCGATCGTGCCGGAGGCCAACGGTATAATGATCGTCAACCGCGAATATCCCGGCATGACCCCAAGCGGGATGCCGTTCTCCACGCTCGCCAGCACCACCGGCGGCGGGCTGCAGACGCCGGGCTTCCTCGGGGTCGGCAAGCTGTACATCACGAGCAAAAAGTTCATCTCGGCCGACGGCGGCCTGGCGCGCATCGTGTGGATGCCCAAGGAGCTCAAGGAAACTATCCGCGAGCCCCTCGAAGCACGCGCGAAGGAGCTCGGACTGGACGATTTCTTCAACAAGATAGCTGACGAGACGATTTGCGACAACGCGGCCGATCTGGTACCCTATCTGGAGAAGGTTGGTCATCCGGCGCTCACGATGCCGCCGATGTTCTAAATACAATCTGACAGGGTTGCGGGTTAATCTGAAATGGCGGTCCATACGACGGTCCTGCCCGTGGGCTGCCGTACATCAAAGGAGAAGTGTACATGGCACTAACAGGTCTGGACATCTACAAACTGCTGCCGAAAACCAACTGTGGTGAATGCAAATCGCCGACTTGTCTTGCCTTCGCTATGCGCGTCGCTCAAAAGCAGGCCGCAATCGAAGAGTGCCCCTACGTGACCGACGAGGCGAAAGACAAACTGGGCGCCGCCTCGGCGCCGCCGGTGCAACTGGTGACCATAGGCGCCGGCGACTTCAAAGTCGAGGTCGGCAACGAAACCGTCCTGTTCAGGCACGAGGAGACGTTTCACCACCCGGCGGGCATCGCCGTGACGGTTTCCGACAGCCTGTCGGAACAGGAAATCGGCGCGCGCGCCGACAAGATAGTTCACCTCATATTCGAGCGTGTCGGCACGAAGATAGCCGTCGATATGGTGTGCGTGATGAACGATTCGGGCGACTCGGCCAAGTTCGCGGCCGCCACGAAGATAATCGCCGATAAGTGTCCCATGGCGATAATACTCGCCAGCGACAATCCCGAAGCCCTGAAGGCTGCGGTCGAGGTGTGCGCCGACAAGCGCCCGCTGCTCTGCGGCGCGAACGCGTCCAACTGCGAGGCCGTCGCCGCGCTCGCGAAGGAAAAGAACTGTCCCGTCGTCGCCAGGGCCGATGGGCTCGAAGCCCTCGCCGACCTGACGCAGAAAATAGCCGCTGCGGGCGTCAAAGAGATAGTCGTCAATTCCGACAACCGCAACGTGCGTGAGACGGTCGAGGACCTGACGAAGGTGCGCCGCTACGCGCTGAGGAAAAACTTCCGGCCGCTCGGCTATCCGCAGCTTGCGTGCGCGACAGGTGGCGACGACCCGATGCTCACCGTGCTCGAAGCCGCCAACTACGTTGCGAAGTACGCCGGTATCGTCGTGACCGACGCGATAGAGCCCTGGCAGTTGATGCCGCTTCTGACCGTCAGGCAGAACATATACACCGACCCCAGAAAACCCATGCAGGTGCAGCCGGGAATCCACAAGGTGGGCGAGCCGACCTCGGCCTCGCCGCTGCTGCTGACGACGAATTTCTCGCTCACCTACTACACGGTCGAAGGGGAAGTCGAAGGCTCGAAGGTGCCGACCGACATACTCGTGGTTGACACTGAGGGCACGTCGGTTCTGACCGCGTGGGCGGCAGAGAAGTTCACCACCGAGCAGATCGCGGCCGCGATGAAGAAGTATGAAGTCGAGGCGGTGGCCGCTCACAAGAAGATCGTCATTCCCGGCCTGATCGCAGTCGAAAGCGGCAAGCTGCAGGAGGAAACCGGCTGGGAGGTTATAGTCGGTCCCAAAGAGGCGTCCGCAATCCCCTCATATCTCAAAGCCAATTGGGGCGGCTGAGACCTTGGCTCAATACAACATCACATTCTTGCCCGACGGCAAGGTGGCGACCGCCGGCTCCGAGGATACCATTCTCGACGCCGCTCAGCGGGCGGGCGTTTACGTTTATTCGCTTTGCGGCGGCGACATGATCTGCGGCAAGTGCCGGGTCGTCGTCAAAGAGGGGCAGGTGTTCGAAGAGCAGCACATGCTGCTCTCGCGCGAGGAGGTTCGGCTTAACTACGTGCTTGCCTGCGCGAGCCATCCGCGCAGCGACCTTGTGGTCGAGATTCCCATCGAGTCGCGGATGGAAGGCAAGCAGATCGTCGTTGACGAGGACGCCCAGAGGTTCAGCGGCCTGGCCCGCGTGGACCTGGAAAAATACGAGTTCGAGCATTCCCCGCTCACCGAGAAGCTCTTCCTGGACATACCTCCCCCTTCGCTCGAGGACAGCCTGTCCGATCTCAGCCGGCTTTTCCGTTCGATACGGACCCACGTGGACGCGCCGATAATGCAGACGGGCCTCAAGAATATCCGCCGGCTTCCTCAGATACTCCGGCGGGGAGACTGGAAGGTCACCTGCACGCTCGGCCAGAGGGGCGGCACTGTCGAGGTGATAGAAATAGAGGAGGGCGACACATCGAGCAGGAACTACGGCGTGGCGGTCGATGTCGGCACGACAACCGTGGTAGCGCATCTCATCGACTTGAGCACCTCCAAGATTCTCGCCACCGACGCGACGTACAACTCGCAGATAGCCTTTGGCGAGGACGTCATCACGAGGCTCATCTACGCCAAGGAGGAGGTGGCTGGCCGCGAGCGGCTCCACGAGGCCATCATCGGCAACATCAACATGCTGATTAACAACACGGTCACGGCGGCCGACGTGAACATTCAGGACGTTACCTGCGTGCTCTGTGCGGGCAACACGACGATGATGCACTTTCTGCTCGACCTCGATTCTTCCAACATCAGACGCGAGCCCTACATTCCCGCCGCCACTCACATTCCGCCCGCCAGGGCCATCGAGGTGGGCATACAGATAAACCCGCGCGGGCTGCTCTACACGGCGCCCGGCGTCAGCAGCTACGTGGGCAGCGACATCGTATCCGGTGTCCTGGCGTCGGGAATCTATCGCACGCCGGAGCTCTCGATGCTCATCGACGTGGGCACGAACGGCGAGATCGTCATCGGCAACAACGAATGGCTGATGTGCTGTTCGGCTTCCGCGGGGCCGGCGTTCGAGGGCGGCGAGGTGAAGTTCGGCATGCGGGCCACACACGGGGCCATCGAGAAGGTGAAGGTGCTCCAAGGCGGCGAGGTCGTGGAGACGGTCGTCATCGGACACGAGAAGCCTCGGGGCATCTGCGGCTCGGGGCTGATCGACGTCATATCCGAGCTGCGGCGGGAGGGCGTGGTCGACAGGACGGCCAAATTCTCCCAGCCCGGCTACTGCAGCCGGCTCAGACGGACCGACGACGTGACCGAATTTGTGCTTGCATACGCCCCCGAGACGGCGATAGGCCGTGACATCGTGATCACGCAGCCCGATATCGACAACCTCGTGAGGTCGAAGGCCGCCGTGTTTGCGGGCACATCGGTGATCATCAAGAGCCTCGACCTTGAGTTCGACGACATGAAGCACCTGTTCATTGCGGGCGGCTTCGGCAACTATCTCGACCTTCCGGGCGCTGTGGCCGTCGGGCTCCTGCCCGACATTCCGCTCGAAAAGATAAGGTTTATCGGCAACAGTTCGCTCAGCGGAGCCAAGCTGGCGATACTCTCCAGAGAGGCATACGACGAGGTGGAAAAGATAGCTCAGAAGATGACCTACATTGACCTGAGCAGCAACAGGCAGTTCATGGACGAATACAGTTCGGCCCTGTTCCTGCCCCACACCAATCTGGAGCTGTTTCCGTCGGTGTTGTAGTAACGGGAAAAACGGTGAAGTCTTGCATACGTTCAATGAGAAACGGAGGAGCTTATGGACAGCGTAGTTGAAAAGTGGACCACGAAGGTGAACACCGTCACTCTCGGCGCCACAAAGGACAAGGGCGGCACACGCGAGAAGACGGTCACCATCGGCGGAAGCAGCACGTTGCCGTATCTGAATTTCGAGGGACAATGGCCCAACCCGCCCGCGATAGCCATAGAGATATGGGACGTAAAGCCGACGGATTGGCCCGCGCCGCTCGCCGACGCCTACAGCGACGTGTGGGACGACCCGGCGAAGTGGGCCAAGAAGGCCGTCGAGTACGGAGCCGAGCTGATATGCCTGACGCTCAAGGGCACGCACCCCGACTTCGACAACCGTTCGCCCGACGAGACGGCGGGCGTGGTGAAAGACGTGCTCGGTGCCGTCGGCGTGCCGCTCATCATATGGGGCTGCGGCGATTTCGACAAGGACAACAACGTCATGCCGCGCGTGAGCGAGGTGGCCAAGGGAGAGAACTGCCTGCTCGGAACCGCCGTGGAGAAGAACTACAAGACGCTCACGGCATCGTGCCTGGCGGACGGACACAAGATAATCGGCGAGTCGCCTCTCGACATCAACATCGCCAAGCAGGTGAACATCCTCATCTCCGAGATGGGATTCAAGCTGGAAGACATCGTGGTGTTTCCCGCAACGGGCGCACTCGGCTACGGCATAGAGTACAGCTACTCGATCATGGAGCGCGGCCGCACGGCCGGGCTCTCGGGCGACAAGATGCTCGCGCAGCCCGTCATCTGCACGGTCGGCCCCGAGACGTGGCGCGTCAAAGAGGCGAAGAGCTCCGAGCAGGAGTTTCCGACTTGGGGCGAGCTGAAAAAGAGAGGGCCGCTCTGGGAGGCGACCTGCGCGGCCACGCTGCTCCAGGCGGGGGGCGAAATCATGGTCATGCGTCATCCCGACGCCGTCAAGAGCTTCAAGAGTCTGGTACAAAAGTTCACCTCATGACCCGACTGCCGCGTCGGGGAGAAACGTCTCGTCGTTCGAGACTTTCGTGGAAGAGGCACACAAGGAGGAGAGAATGTTCGTAATCGGCGAGAGATTGAACGGCATGTTCCTGGATGTCAAGAAAGGCATCCAGGCCAAAGACAAGTCGATCATCCAGAAAGTGGCGCTCGATCAGGTGAAGGCGGGCGCGAATGCGTTGGATGTCTGTGTCGGCCCCGCGTCGGATAAGCCGCTTGAAACAATGGTGTGGCTTGTCGAGAGCATCCAGGAGGTGACCGACATCACCCTCAGCATCGACACCCCGAGATTCGAGGTCATGAAGGCGGGGCTCAAGGCGTGCAAGAATCCGAAGCTTATGAACTCGAGCAAGGGCGAAGAGGAAAAGCTGGACAAATATATGGCCCTTGCGGCGGAGCACAACGCCTCCATCATCGGCCTGTGCATCAATGAGAAGGGAATCCCGAAGGATGTCAACGGCCGGGTCGAGACCGCCGCGCTCATTGCCATGAAGGCGATGGAACACGGCGTTGATACGGATAAGCTTTTTATCGACCCGATCGTGATGCCGACCAATGTCGCGCAGGACCAGGCGCTCATCGTGCTGCAGGCCATGTCGCAGTTCAGGATGCTGAGCGACCCTCCCCCTCACATCGTCGTCGGCCTGAGCAACCTGGGGCAGGGCGCGAAGGAGAGGGAGCTCCTGACACGCACGTGGATAGTGATGGGCGTATTGAACGGGCTCGACGCCGCCATCATGGACGCCGCCGATGAAGAGATGAAGCGAGCGTTCATCACGGCCGAGCTTCTGATGAACAAGGCCATCTACAGCGACTCGTACATCAAGGCGTACAGCGCGAGCCACGACCACAGCCAAAAGTGACACGGTCAACGACGGCCGGGATGTGAGAACACGCGCGGCGGGCTCATCCCCGTCGCGATTCAGGCTCTGACATGCGGGGCGCAGCATGCTGCGCCCTTTAGTTCAGTCTGGTTAGGTGCATCGGAAAGTCCAACGGTCTCATATTAAGAGGTGTGCGTTTGAACAACAAAAAGGAAATGACGCTCGCGATAGTGAAGCCGGACGGTTTCGAGAAACGTCTCGTCGGCAAGATAATACAGCGGTATGAAGAAGCGGGGCTCAACCTCGTGGCGATACAACGGCTTGTGCTCACCTGCCAGAAGGCTGAGGGCTTCTACGCCGTCCACAAGGAGCGCCCGTTCTTTCCCTCGCTCATCGAGTTCATGACCTCCGGCCCGGTCGTCGTGATGGCATGGAGCGGCGAAGGCGCGATCGACAAGGTGCGCGAGCTCAACGGAGCAACCAACCCGAAAGAGGCCGCGCCCGGCACGATTCGCGCGCTCTGGGGCGGGGACATCCAGAACAACATCGTGCACGGCTCCGACGGCCTCGACACTGCCAAGTTCGAAGTCAAGTACTTCTTTCCCGAGCTCTGACGCTCCCGACCGACCGGCAGGGGGAACCACACGGAAATTCGTGCCCCGGCTCGCAGAGGCCGGAACGCCCGTCACCAGCCCGCCGGAGAAATCCCTCTCAAAATGAGCCCGCGCACACCGGCGCGCGCTTGACGTCAGACCCCCAGAGAGGATATAATAATGAGCTGTTTGAAAGGAGGGAGGCCTATGCCCTGTTTGCGCAAGCGGCGGCGGAAGAAAATAGCGAAACACAAGCGCAAGAAGAAGATGCGCGCCAACCGCCACAAGAAGAAGAATCGCTAAGAAGGCTTCAAGGGTAGCTTTTGTCTATAGAGAGCAGTAAGCAGATGAAACTGAGAATAGGATTGCCCAAAGGCAGTCTGCAAGAAGCCACCCGAGAGCTGTTTCGGCGAGCCGGCTATTCGATTGTCTTCAGTGAACGCTCATACTATCCCGCTATCGACGACCCCGAGATCGAGCCGCTCCTCATAAGGTCGCAGGAGATACCTCGATACGTGGACCATGGGATACTCGATGTGGGAATAGCGGGCACCGATATGATCGAGGAAGACGACGCCGACGTCGTCCGGGTGGCGAATCTCGCGTACTCGAAACAGAGCCAGAGCTCGGTGAGATGGGTGCTGGCGGTGCCGGAGGAGTCTGACTTCAAGTCGGTCTCCGACCTCGACGGCAAGACGATTGCGACCGAGCTCGTCAATACCACCAAGAAATATCTGAAACGCAACGGCGTACGAGCGACTGTCGAGTTCTCGTGGGGAGCGACAGAGGTCAAAGCGCCCGATTTGGCCGACGCGATAGTCGAGCTGACCGAGACGGGTACGTCGCTCCGCGCCAACGGCCTCAGGATTATCGATGTCGTCACCGAATCGCAGACATGTTTCTTTGCGAACAAGCGTTCGTGGGAGGATCCCTGGAAACGTCAGAAGGCCGAACACCTCGTCACCCTCCTGCAGGGCGCGCTCAACGCTATGGGAATGGTCGGCCTCAAGATGAACGTTAATCGTTCCGACCTGGGCAAGGTGCTCTCCGAACTGCCGGCGCTCAAGAATCCCACCATCTCAAACCTGAGCGACCCCGGCTGGGTGGCGGTCGAGACCGCGCTGGAGGAGAAGGTTGTCCGCGAGATCGTGCCGAAGCTCAAGAACGCCGGCGCTCAGGGGATAATCGAGTTTCCTCTAACCAAGGTGATCTACTAGCGCGTCCGCCCGACGGGCGGAGGAGCATTCTCATGGGAAATACCGAAAAGAGAGTAGATGAATCGTGGAAAGATGAGGTCGCGAGGGAAAAGCAGCGGGCGCAGCGCGAAAAGGAGAAGGATGCCTCGCAGAGAGCCCGCGCCGCTCAGACCGGTTTTCCCCCTGTGCAGGCCAGTTTCGCGATGCTCATAACCGAGCTTGCCATGCAGGCGACTCTTTTTTTGGGCGAGATTCCCGACCCCGAGACCAACGAGCCCATCGAGGATCTGAACCGCGCGAAATATCTGATAGACGAGCTGGGCGTGCTGGAGCAAAAAACCGCAGGCAACCTCACCCCCGATGAGGAGCGAGCCCTCAAGAACGTGCTCTATGAGCTCCGGATGAAATATGTCAAGAAGGCGCCAAAGCCGTAACCCAACGGGGGACGGCGCGTCCTCTCGAAAAGGAACCCAAGCGTTATGCCGGCACATGTGGTCGTAGGAACACAGTGGGGAGACGAGGCGAAGGCCAAGGTGGTGGACTTTTTGGCCGAGAGCGCCGCTGCGGTGGTGCGCTTCAACGGCGGCGCCAATGCGGGACACACGGTCGCCGTTGACAACGAGAAGTTCATCTTTCACCTCGTGCCGTCCGGAATTCTCCACCCCGACACGATGTGCATAATCGCCAGCGGCGTCGCCGTCGAGTTGCAGCAGCTTTGCAGCGAAATCGACGAGCTTGCGGGTCGCAGCATGACGGTCGACAAGAACCTCCGCATCTCGGAGGGAGCGCACGTCGTGATGCCGTACCACAAGGCGCTCGACGTTGCGCGTAACAAGCGGGCCAACAGCATCGGCACGACCGCGCGCGGCATCGGGCCCGTCTATTCGGACAAGCATGCCTACATGGGCATACGCGTGAATGACCTTTTCGACAGGGAACGGCTGCTCGCGAAGCTGCGGACCGCGCTGGGCGAGAAGAACGTCGTGTTCGAACGACTGTACGACATCCCCGCGTTCGACCCGGAACAGATCGCCGACGAGCTGGGGCCGTACGCCGAGAAGATAAGGCCCCTTGTCGCCAACACCTCGCTCCTCATCAACAGGCTGCTCGACGAAGGCAAGACGGTGCTGTTCGAGGGAGCGCAGGGAACGATGCTCGACATCGACCACGGCACGTATCCCTACGTCACCTCATCGCACCCAATAAGCAGCGGCGTGTGCGTCGGGGCGGGAATCGGTCCGCAGAGGCTCGAGCGGATCATCGGCGTCGTGAAGGCTTACATCACCCGCGTGGGCAACGGGCCGATGCCTACAGAGTTGAAGAACAAGACGGGCGAATACCTCCGCGCGAGGGGCGGCGAATTCGGCGCCACGACGGGCCGACCGCGCCGGTGCGGCTGGTTCGACTGCCTCGTGGCAAAACACGCGAAGAGGATAAACGGACTGACCGAGGTCGCCGTCACCAAGCTCGACGTGCTCGACGAACTCGAAACCATAAGGATATGCGAGGCCTACTCGTACCGCGGCGAAAGGCTGACCGAGTTCCCCGAGCAGGCCGACATGCTGTACGAATGCGAGCCCATCCTGACCGAACTTCCCGGCTGGCAAGAGGACACCTCGAGCGTCACCTCATACTCCGACCTGCCTGAGAAGGCGAAAAGCTACGTCTCGAGCCTCGAGGAAATCATCGGCTGTCCCGTCACGCTCATCGGCGTCGGCCCGGAGCGCAGCCAGACGATCATGGCGCCGTAGCGGCCGCTCCTCAGACTTTTCCGCTTGACATTCTGCGAGATGCAGAATAGAATATGCTCCGACATAAGGGGCAACGGGCGTTTCCTCAGGGGAAACGTGAGGGAAGACGGTGAGAATCCGTCGCGGCCCCGCCGCTGTGATCGGCGACGAAAGCCGCTACAGCCACTGGCCCGCGTGGCCGGGAAGGCGCGGCGAGTAGGATGACCCGTAAGCCAGAAGACCTGTCCGATGCCGCTTCACACAGGAAATTCTCCGTGGGGAGAATGTGAAGGGCTGGAGCGAAGGAACCCCGGTTCTCCCATGAGAATTGGGGATTTTTTTCGCTGAGATGGCACGCCCTTTTTGAACCCCGTCGAACGGATGTAGGGAAAGCGGTGAGAGTCCGCTTCTGCCCGGCAACTGTGATCGGCACGAAACCCGCACGACGCCACTGTTCGCACCCAAACGGATGGGAAGGCGCGGGGAGTAGGCGACGCCGTCAGTCAGTAAACCTTGCCGTTCGGCCCACCACTCGCCCTTTCCAGGGAAAGGAGGAGAAACATGAAGAAGTGGTTTGTAGTCCCCGCGTTCATTCTTGCCCTAGGCGTCGGTTCGCCGGCCCACGCGCTGCCGCCCCAGCCGGCGGACGAGGCTCAGGAAGAGACGATCGCCGCCGAACAGAAACCGCCCGAGAAGAAGCCCGTCGAGAAAGCGCAGCCGCACAAGGAAGCGCCGACCCTTAAGAAGGTTGTCGTCTCGGCCAAGCGTCTGCCGGGTGAACCAGAGGAGCTTTCCCGGATTCCCACGAACGTGACGATAATCACCGGGGAGGAAATAGAAAGTTCCGGAGCGCCCACCGTTCAGGAGTTCCTGAAGGATGAGGCCGGGTTCGTCATATACGACCAGGTCGGAAACGGCGTGCAGGCGGTGGTTGACCTGAGGGGATTCTATCAGGGAACGGCGACGTCCGTCCTCGTCGATGGCGTCAGGGTGAACGAGCCGAACGACAACTTCGTCAGCTTCGAGCTGCTTCCGCCGCCGGAGGACATCGAGCGGATAGAAATCATTCGAGGGGGCGCGTCCACCATCTATGGCGAGGGCGCGTTCGCGGGCGTCATCAATATCATCACCAAGAAGGGCGTCTCCGAACAGCCGACCGTCACGTTCGGCAGCTCCATCGGGTCGTTTTACACACAGATGCACCACGTCACCGGCAGCGGTCGGTGGAAGGACTTCAACTACTACGTCGGGTTCGCCAGGAACCTTTCGGACGGCTTCCGCGACAACAGCGGGTACAGGGAATCGAAGCTCCATCTCAAGCTGGGATACGATTTCAGCGAATATTCCGACATATCCTTCTCGTATGATTACGTGAACAACAGCTTCAACCAGCCGGGCGCGCTCACGAAGGAGGAACTCAGGCAGAGCCGAACCCAGGCTCCCTTCAACTCGGTTGACGGCAGCAAGGCCGACTCGGACATATTCTCGCTCAACTACCACCTGAATTTTCTCGAAGACTTCGACCTGAACCTGAATGCGTTCCGCCGACAGGTCAACACGAGCGTGCTCACGACGGGCAGGTTCGCTCACTTCTTCGGCACGGGCTTTTCGACCGATTCCGAAAACATCTCCACGGGGTTCACCAGCCAACTGAAGAACGACCGCGAATTCTGGGGACACAGAAACGTATTGACGACGGGCTTCGAGTACACGCGCAACGACTTCGACGCCAGCGGCTTCATGACCGACCTCTCCGGGACCAAGCTTGCGCTGTCTTCCCGTACGGACACCGGGCAGGACGTGTACGGCGTCTTCGTGGAGGACAGCTTCGACGTCACCGACAAGCTCGTGCTGACTGCCGGTGTCAGGTATGACTCCGAAGGCCTCGATTTCGACGACGAACTTGTCCCCGCAAACGACGACTCGAAAACCTTCGACGAGGTGAGCCCGAAGGTGGGGGCGATATACAACTTCAACGACACCACGAGCGTCTACGCCAACTATTCGGAGGGCTTCCTCTCTCCGACAATCATTCAACTGTTCGCCTACCCGGGATTCGGCTCCAATCCCGGCCTCGATC
>CAZSKP010000061.1:0-17644 GCA_964607485.1 uncultured bacterium
GGCACAAACATCGCCCACACGTCTGTCGGGTTTCCCGGCTCGGTCTCACGGAACTTAGTCGTTCCGACGATTGGCTCGGCCGTTTCCGGCGGGCCCGAATAGATTCCGTAGGCGGCGATCGCCGTTTGACACGTCGGGCCAAGTAACGACAGGGCTTCCTGGAATGAGACTCCCGTTTCATCCAATAGCCGTGCCCGAATGCATGTACTTGTCGGCACGCGCTGGTTGTCGTCAATCCCCTGGCCCGGATAGGGAAGGAGATCCGCCTCGACGACGACGGGAGCGACGGCGCCGTTTCCGATGAGGTCTACCGTCACCGTGCCTTCATCGGGGTCGTCCGAAGGAATCTGCACGCTGTCGGTGAATTCTCCTTCGTCGGTCGGTTCGAACCGGACGGTGAACTCACCCCAATTCCCCGGCTGGAAGGTCTGGCCGGAGCAGTTGTCGGAGACGATGCTGAAAGGCGCGGCGAGCGAATCGATGGTGCCGATCGTGAGGTCGGCTGTCCCATCGTTCGTCACACGAATGGTCACATCTGCCGAGCCCCCGAGGTCCAAAGCGCCGAAGTCATGGTCCTGCGGCGACACGGAAATGTCTTGTTCGAGTCCGTCGCCGGACAGAGAAACCTCGACGGTAGGTTCGTCGGCGTCGTTGGAATAGATGGTGAGGGTCCCGTCGAGCGAGCCTGCTGTCGTTGGGTTGAAACTGACGCTGACTGTGTGCGTGCCGAGCGGAGGCACCGTTGCTGAGGTGCTTCCGGTGAGCGTATAGTTGCTCGCATCCGACAAAACGATGTTGCTTATCGCAAGGTCATCGTCGCCGACATTCGATATTTCGACATCCTGGGCGGACGATGAACTTCCAACGTGCACTCCGCCGAAATCCAGGGTTGTCGATGAGACGGATATATCCGGCGCGATGTCGGGTATTCCCGTCCCGCTGAACGTGACAACGGTGGGGGTTCCGGTGGTATAGTCGCTGTGGTTGATGGTCAGCGTCGCATTGAGAGGTCCTGCGGTCGTCGGGTTGAACGTCACCGTGAGGGTACGGGACTGTCCGACATTGAGCGAATTCGGTACCCACTGAATGGGATTTGATCCGCCGTTGAGGTTCAATGTGTAGTTCGTCGTATCGGAGAGCGTCAGTGGATCGTTGATATACAACCAGTCGGTGCCGTTGTTTGCGATGGTGATCTCCAGAGGCGTCGACGCAGCGCCGACCGTCACGCTGCCGAACGGGTGGCTCATGGGTGAGACCGATATCTCGGGCGCCGGCAGTACCTCCGCTACACCGATAACCGTGATGGTGATCGAAGGTTCATCGGAATCATCCGAAGGGACATCGAACGTATCATTGAACGTGCCTTCGCTCGTCGGCTCAAAAATCACGTACATAATGCGGTAGTTCTGAGTGTCCGTTGGCGGTCCCGGCGGAATGCTTGCTCCCGATGCGTAATCGTTGCCCTTGGAGAAAGGAGGAGCAAGCGGGTTCGCCGATGCGACCGTCCCGACATTCAAGTAGTCTCGGCCAATGTTTCGAACCCGAATCCATCCGGACCACGTCTGCCCGACATATATAGGAGCCGATTCGCTTCCTATATTGATTGTTGTATTGATCCCTGTTTGCGTCTCGATCTGGATTTCGGGCTCTTCCAGCGGGCCGACGCTGAGTGCGGCGTCGAATTTCGAGATGAAAGCCTCGCTGCTGCCGCGACCGGTCGGGAATCCCCACAGTTCATCATAGACGCCGCTCGGATACGTCGGATATCCGCTCGGCGGTCCCCACAAAGAGGAGGTTACTCCCGCGATACACACATTCCCGCCCGACATCGTGATTGCCTGGCCCCTGTCCGCATTCGTGCCGCCAATATAGGTGGAAGGTGAGAGCACTTCCAGATCATCACTGATCTTGCAGACGAACACATCGGCGTCGCCCTTCGGGCTGGTCTGAAAGGTACCAGCAGTCACAGGGAAGTTCGATGAGCCCGTCTGGCCAACCAGATAAACTCCGTCCGCAGCTCCCGTGAGACCGTAGGCAATGTCGCTTCCCGTGCCGCCTATATAAGTGAAACCTGTGTATGACAGGTCCGACAACAAAAACTTGGCCACAAAGACATCGTTGCTGCCATTGTGCGTGTCGTCATACAATCCCGTCCAATGGATCGGAATGTTCGAAGAACTCGTGTACCCGCTCACCAGGAGAACCGAGCTGCGTACTCCCATGTCGGTAGGGATGTCATCACCGGAGCCGTCGAGAATGATCGACGCAACGAGCGTGTCCAGATCGTCCTGGAAACATGCTACGAAGACACCGGCGTCCAGCCAACTGGCCTTCTGCGTACCCGTCGTAATGGGTATATCTATCGAATACGTTGCGCCCGTTATGTACACCGGACCGTCGGAGGCGTCCGCGCGCTTGACGTAGTCGTTATTCGTCCCTCCAAAAAGGGTCGAATAGGACAGCGTTGACAAATCGTCGGAAAAGACCGACACGAATGCATTATATCCAGTGCTGGCAGCGCCGGGATTTCCTGCCAATACTTTTATGTCATCTACCGTTTCGGCATAGGCGCCCGTCGTCGTTGTGAAATCCGTCGAGTTCGTCGAGCCTCCAACGAAGATGCCTCCATATTTTCCGCGTGAGATCGAAAGGTACTCGCTGGCTCCTCCTTGTCCTCCATCGTAACCGTTCGTGCCGCCGAGATAGGTGCCGGATTGCAGAGTCATGTTGGCGCCGTTGAGCCTGGCCACGAACACTTCGGTGCTGTTGATGACGCTGTTGTTCGTCGTGTAGGCCCCTCCCGGCGTGGGAAAGTCAGTCGAGTAGGTGTATCCTCCCACCCACACGGTCTTCGTGGCCGGGTCCACGGCCATATCCAGGATGTAGTCATCGACGCTGCCTCCGATATATGTCGAGGCTACAAGCGTCGTCAGATCTCCGCTGAGGCAGGAAACAAATCCGTCAATGGCGCTGAGGGTCGTGTCGTGAGCTCCGGGCGTAGTCGGGAAATCACTCGATGCGTGAAAGCCGGCCACATAGATATTTCCGTCGGAGTCGGCCCCTATCGCCCTGACTTCTTCAGCATATATTGCGCTGCTGCCGCCGAGAACAGTGGAAGCGAGAAGCGGGTCGATGACAAGGTCCTTGGACTTGTCGTATGCGCCCACGGCGAAGCCGTATTCCTCGCCCTCCAGGGTATAGGCAACCTGGACAAACTGTCTATTCCCCCCGATTTCCTGGTAGGCCACCGGCTTCGTGAATGTCGCCGTTCCCAGTTCGGTTTCAACTGCAAGCTCTCCCGAGGACGTAACCGAGAGAGTTTTTGCGCCGTGAATGCTCATCCTGATTCGGTCGGGGTCGGCGCTGGGTTTGACACAGAACAGTTTCTCGACGTTGTTTCCATGAGCCTTGAGCTTGACCTCGATCCCGCTATACACCTCTCCGAGGCTGACGAGGTCGAATGTGGGAAGGTCTGTCCTCCATTGTGAAGGATCGTTTCCGATGTACACATTGAGTGTGGCTGTGGATCTTCCCAGGCCTCGCACCTCTTTGCTCGTACCTCCCAAGAACTCCTCTTTGAGAGTCAACTCGTCTGCAGTTTCATCCTCCTTCGTCGCAGGGAAGGAATAGAAGATTTCGCCCTCGTGCGTGACGAAAACCGTTCCTCCGAACGTCTTGGCGTAATACTTCACCGCCTCATCCGCCTGGCCTTTGTTCTCCACAAACGGAACGTGTAGCGACCGAACTTTGCCGAGCGCCTCGGCCCCGAGCGGTTCTTTGAGAACCGCCCCGATCGCAGTAGTGCTGAAGCAGAAAAGGACGAGAAGAAGTGCTGACCCAAGAATCGTGATCTGCTTATGGTCTCCGCGCCTCATGACCCACTCCTTGTTTGTGCCCGCGAGCCTGTGCAGACTCTCCTCCCTTGTAAGGCCGAACGCGCCGAGCACTCTCGACACCACGACCGCTATTTCAATCGCCTGGGGAAAGCCGGACCCAAGCGAGAACATAACACAGGGATTATTTTAGTTGCACAGCAAATAGTGCTATGTTTTGTCCCGCATGCCGGAAGAGTTTAAGAGCGTCTCTTTGGGGTGAAACGAGATATATCACATCGGAACGAAGGAAGTCAAGCCCTTTTAATTATTTGAACATTATGGAGTTAGAATTAATAGCCGGTGTCGTGCGGTTTATCTCTTTGAGGATAGGTCTTCCAGTGTGTGATGTCTTGTCGAAGCAGCCATACCCCCAGCGTCCTCGATAAGTTCGGGGCTGGTCCTACGACGGCAACCACGCTTAACTAAGAGGTGAAAAAGTGGAGGGCGGTCATTGTGGTAGGAGGAGCGCGAGGCAGGCGGATGCCCGGGACGGCTTTCATGCCACCCAAAGTGTACGGGGCGTTCGGTGTGAAGTGACGAGGCATAGGTAACAGGCTATGCCACCACATGGGTTACAGTTTCTCTTCTTCGAGGAACGGAGCGAATGGCGTCGCCCGAAGCGGATTTGACAATAAGAGAGAAAAGTGTATAATTGTCGTGGGGCGGGAGGAGCCTTGCCACATTTTCAAGGCTCATTTTTTTTGAAGGCGTGGTGAGAGACCGCCCTTCCGGACCGATGGGTGGGTAGCTCAGGTGGTAGAGCATCGGCCTTTTAAGCCGGTGGCCGAGGGTTCGAGTCCCTCCCCACTCACCCCAACTTGTCCCCATCGTCTAGTGGCCCAGGACTCCGGCCTTTCACGCCGGCAACAGGGGTTCGACTCCCCTTGGGGACGCCCTCAATTCAAGGATAGTCAATGGAACCGGCTTCACAGAAATGGAAGAAATCCCCTCCTTTTGGCGCGGGGTTTCTTTTCTTCTTCAACTAACTTTTTCCCTTGTAATGCAGCCGGCTACCGCCCAATTTACGCAGGCGGCCTTGTGGAACAAGAACATTTCGGCTTTTTACAATATCTTTCCTCTGCTATAATAAACTGATTGTGATTTTTGCAACGCCTTTTTTAATAAGGGATCATGGAGTTTTACATGGATCGGCGGACACAAATCCGACAGTTGAGTTTTCATTTTGAGACCGAGAAAAGGCATAGTAACTCCACTTTTTCTGATAATATTTCCCTCCCTATCCATCGATGGTTTCGCTACTCGGCTGGTTTTTCCGCTCTCTGGGCTGAAGATGTGATAGATCGCGAGAAAGCGCAAGGGAGAAGAACGGTCCTCGACCCCTTTGCTGGCTCAGCTACTGTGCTTCTGGAAGCAGAACTTTGTAATATTCATTCAGTTGGCATTGAAGCACATCCCTTTGTTGCTCGTCTTGCTAAGGCCAAACTCTTGTGGCGCGAAGACCCTAAAGCCTACAGAGAGTATGCTCTTTCCATCCTGAATGAAGCTCGCAACAGCCAAGGGGACATCACAGGTTATCCTCGACTTATCGAGAAGTGTTTTCCGCCAGAGGTATTATGTCATCTCGATTGCTTACGAAGAGCATGGACAAAATTGGCTGACGGCTCTGCCCTTTCTGAACTCGCATGGCTAACCTTGGCGTCCATCCTGAGAGAATGCTCACCGGTGGGGACCGCGCAATGGCAGTATGTTCTTCCCAGAAAGACAAAAGCAAAGCCACTTGCCCCCTATGAAGCGTTTGAGGCAAAGATTTACCTGGTGAGCGATGACATGACCAAACGACAACGTCGTCACCATGGGCCGAAGGCTGTACTCAAATCAGAAGATGCCAGAAACTGTTTTTCTGTTGACGACGGGTGGGCAGACCTAATAATCACTTCACCACCATACGCCAATAACTATGATTACGCCGATGCAACACGTCTCGAGATGAGTTTCTTTGGTGAAGTGAAGCGCTGGAGTGACCTTCAAGACGCGGTCCGTAAGCACCTCATTCGGTCCTGTACCCAACACGTAGCTGTTCTTGAAGACAAGACTTACACAATTATCGAGGATTCCCTTCTCGATCCCATAAGAAAGGAAATTATCCAGACCTGCAGAAAACTAGAGACGGAAAGAAAAGAACACGCTGGCAAGAAGCCGTACCATACGATGATAGCCGCATACTTCAAGGATATGGCCAAAATATGGGTGACCTTAAGACGAGTCGCACGAAAAGGCTGCCTGGTTTGTTTCGTCATCGGCGACTCCGCGCCATATGGAATCCATGTTCCCGTGGATACCTGGCTAGGCGAGCTAGCTCTTGCCGCCGGTTTCGAATCGTTTCGATTTGAAAAAACCAGAGATAGGAATGTGAAATGGAAAAACCGAAAACACCGAGTTCCCCTTCATGAAGGAAATCTCTGGATACAAGGATAATAGATGGCAAAATCTCCATCGCACAAGTTCGGCCAGATCCTCGGCGACGTGTTAGAAGCAGCCGTTGAGCCACTCCTGCGACAATTTGCTGATAGACATGGCCTTTACCTTGATAAGAAAGGACCACGTCCTGCAAGAACAGGGAAAAAAGTGAGATGGGCCGACAAATACGGAAATTCACATGATTTGGACTACGTATTGGAGAAAGATGGCACGCCTACCGAAATGGGACATCCTGTCGCATTCATAGAGACAAGTTGGCGGAGATATACAAAACATTCCAGAAACAAAGCACAGGAAATACAGGGTGCCATATTGCCACTTGTCGCGAGTCACCAAAATGTCGCCCCTTTTATCGGAGTGATATTGGCAGGAGTTTTCACTGAAGGAGCATTGACTCAGCTGATGTCGCTCGGTTTTAGAATTCTCTATTTCCCTTACGACTCGATTATCGCTGCATTCAGTGATGTAGGTATAGATGCATATTTCGATGAGCGAACCCCCGATGCCAATCTCGCGAGGAAGGTTCGAACATGGGAAAACTTACCTGCCTCTGAGTCTAAGAAAGTGTCCAAGGCACTCATTGACATTAACTCAACAGAAATACAGCAGTTTATGCACGCCCTCGAGGTTGCGGTTACAAGAGAAATTCAGTGCATTTTCGTGCTTCCGCTTCACGGAACCAAGTTCGAACTGACTTCTGTCGGCGAGGCCATCGCCTTCATTGAAAACTACGTCGAGAAGGATAATTTCCAACCTGTCGTCAAGTATGAGGTCGAAATTCGTTACAACAACGGGGATCGGATCGAGGCCCAATTTACAGATAAAGAGACTGCAATCCGCTTTCTCCGTAGCTACCAATTTCCCGACATCCGTCCTTGCTGATAAATATCCTCGGCGTCGAAATCAACAGGCACTGTAACAAAAACCTCTCGCTCTATCTCTCATTGCGTCACCAACTGCTCTTTGAGGGGAGCGTTGTTTCAGTCTGCGCTCAACTTTCCGCTGCTGAATTCTCTTAGTATATCGGGAAAACATCGCGGCAGGGTCATGGCAATCAATCTCTCCAAGGTATGGATAAGGTCTGAACCCTGCCTGATTTTCCAAGCCGGAAATCTGAACGATAATCCGAAGGTTCTGCTATTCCGTCGCGCCCGTTTCCTCCGGCGGGCTCGCCACGGGCTGTGCTTCTTCGCCGATGGTGAAGTCGAGCGATTGCAGAACATTGCAGTCGGCGTCGGTGATATCGACGCGCCACTTGCCGGTCCAGCTCGGCAGGATGCGCTTCGAGCTGTAAGTGCGAAACATCGGCGAGCCTATATCCAGCTTGACGATGGCCTTCTCTTTTTCACCATAGTAATAGATGTGCATGATCGACGTGCCCTGGCCGTCTTTTATCTTCGACCAGCACCATATCTTGCCGACGTCGGCAGGAAACGCAACCCCCACATCCACCGGCTGCCGGTCCTGAACGTCCGAGCAAACGACGGCCTCGGCCACCTCGACGGCGAAGCACACACCAGGCGCCAGTACTAAGAGCAGAACTGTAAGTAGAACAACGCTTCTCATCTTCATCGTCATCATCCTTTCCCCTTTATCCAACCTCCGTTTTCGATACATTCTCACGAAATCTTATCTAGAAGCCACCTCCAGGACAGCCGCGCCACGGATGTCCGCCCGCTTGAGGCGTTCGAGCACGCGGTTCGCCTCCGACAGCGGAAACGTCTCGACCTCGGTGTGAATGGGAATCTCCGAGGCGAGCCGCAGCAGGTCCTCTGCGTCGCGGCGCGTGCTGTTGGCCACGCTTCGCACCGTGCGTTCGCCGTAGAGCAGGCTGTACTCCATCTGCGGGATGGGACTCATGTGGATGCCCGCAAGCGCGAGCGTGCCGCCCTTTCGCAAGACCCTCAACGCCTCCGGCACGAGCTCGCCCGCCGGAGCGAAGATTATGGCGCTTTCCAGAGCCTTCGGCGGAGAGTCGCCGGCGCGGCCCGTCCAGGCGGCACCGAGTTCTTCGGCGTGTTTTCGATGGGCCTCACCCCGGCTGAACACATACACCTCACAGCCCCAATGGCACGCTACCTGTATCGTCACGTGAGCCGACGCGCCGAACCCGTAAAGCCCCAGCCGCCGGCCCGGCTCCACGCCGCTCAGCCTGAGCGCGCGGTAACCAATTATCCCGGCGCACAGCAGAGGAGCGGCCTGCAGGTCGGGAAAACCGTCGGGGATGGGATAGGAAAACTCGGCGGGCGCGATTGCGTATTCCGCATATCCGCCGTCAGCATGCAGCCCTGTGAAGCGGGCCTCGTCGCACAAATTTTCAACGCCGCGCTCGCAATATTCACAGCGGCCGCACGTCGAGTGCAGCCACGGCACCCCGACCCTGTCGCCTAATCCGAACCGCGTGACATCGGCGCCGACGGCTTCCACCACCCCCACGATCTGGTGACCGGGGACGACGGGCAGCTTGGGCAGAGAGAGGTCGCCCTCGACCGTGTGCAGGTCGGTGTGGCACACCCCGCAGGCGTGGACTCGTATGCGAATTTCCGTCGGCCCGGGAGTCGGCTCGCGCAAATCCGTCTCCGCCAGCGGGTGTTCGGCCACGGGCCGCGGCTGTTTAAGGATCATTGCTCGCATGGTTGGGCGGATTTTTCTCCGAGAAGATTTCGAGAATGACCCATGCCTAGCAAGAATTCTACAAGGGAGGACCGAAGAAATCAAGTTTCGCCCGATATCGTCGCTCGCCATGGCATTTGACCGGGGAGTTAGCCCGCTGCCAGGAGGCGCTATAGCAAAGTGCACCTGCTAATGAGACGCAGAGCCAGGCCCTTGCAATGATTTGTGACGCAATGATATAATGGCGCGTGAGGAGCATTACTCCCACGGCATTTTGCAGGCAGGGGACACCCAATTGACGCCTGAAGAACAGCTCAAAACAATCAATCGTGGCGCCGCCGAAATCATCACGGAAGAGGAACTCCTGAGAAAGCTCAGGCGCTCCAAGGAAACGGGCAAGCCGCTGAAAATAAAGGCCGGCTTCGACCCGACCGCTCCCGACCTGCACATAGGCAGCGCGGTCGTTCTCAGAAAAATGAAACACTTTCAGGACCTCGGCCACGAGGCCATTTTCCTGATAGGCGATTTCACGGGAATGATCGGCGACCCATCGGGCAAAACCGAAACGCGAAGGCTCCTGTCCCGGGAGGAAATAGCTGAAAACGCGAAAACCTACGAGAAACAGATATACAAGATACTCGACCCCGACAGGACCCGGGTCGTGTTCAACAGCGAGTGGTGCGGGAAGATGACGTTCGGGGACGTGATCGGGCTCACGTCACGTTACACGGTGGCGCGCCTGCTCGAGCGGGACGACTTTGCGAAGCGCATGGCCGCCAATCAGCCCATCAGCGTTCTCGAATTGCTGTACCCACTCGTTCAGGGATATGACTCGGTCGCACTCGAGGCCGACGTGGAACTCGGCGGGACCGACCAGAAGTTCAACCTGCTCGTCGGACGCGTCATGCAGCGTGAATACGGGCAGGAGCCTCAAGTCGTCCTCACGATGCCTTTGCTCGAAGGAATGGACGGCGTGCAAAAGATGAGCAAGAGCCTCGGCAACCACATCGGCATCAACGAGCCGCCCGACGAGATATACGGAAAGACGATGTCCATCGCCGACGAGCTCATGTGGAAATATTTCGCGCTGGCCACCGAGGTGCCGGAGAACGAAATCGAGGAAATGAAGGGGCAGGTTGAATCGGGCTCGATGCACCCGAAACAGGCGAAGCAGAGGCTCGCGCGCGAAATCGTCTCCCTGTATCACGGGCAAGCCGAGGCGCTCGCCGCCGAGAAGGGATTCGAAAGGGTGTTCGCGCGGAAGGAGCTGCCCGAAGCGATACCCCCACTCAAGCTCAGTCGAACCGACCTCAGCAACGGCAAGATATGGATAATAAAGCTGCTCGTGCGCGCGGGGTTCGCCCAGTCGAACGCCGAGGCGCGAAGGCTGATACAGCAGGGCGGCGTCAAGATAAATCAACAGGAGATCACGGGCGACAACCATGACATCAGCATAAGAAACGGCGATGTGCTCCAAGCGGGCAAGCGCCGGTTTGCGCAGGTTTCTATAGAATGATATTTGGTGGTTCTTCACAAGGAGGCAGGAATGGCTAGTGATAAGATCGTCCACGTGACCGATGCCGATTTCGAAGAAAAAGTCCTGAAGAGTTCGCTTCCCGTGGTGGTCGATTTCTGGGCGGAGTGGTGCGGACCATGCCGGATGGTGGCCCCCACGATAGAGGAGCTTGCCAAGGAGTGCGAGGGCAAAGCGGTGATAGCGAAGTTGAATGTGGACGAAAACAAGCAGACTCCCACGGAGCATAAGATACACGCCATTCCGACGATGATATTTTTCAGAGACGGCAAAGAAATGGCTAGGCTCGTCGGCGCCGAGTCGAAGGCCGCAATAAAGGCGAAGATAGACGCGATGCTGTGACCATCCTGCCGCGAGTGCGCGCGGCAACGATGCCGTAAAGGGGGGCTCACACATGGACGCCCCGCAGCAGTTGCTTGACGAAGCTGAACGAAAGTTTCTGCTCGAAGTCGCTCGCAAGACAATCGTCGAATACGTTACCGACAATACAACGCCCGATTTCACCAGCGACAATCCCAAGTTTAAACAAAAACGCGGGGCGTTCGTCACCCTGCATGAGAAAAGCGGTGCCCTGAGAGGGTGCATCGGATACGTCGAACCCATCAAGCCGCTCCTGCAAACAATCATAGACATGTCCATTGCTTGCTCAACCAGAGACCCCAGGTTTCACGCCGTCGCCCCCGACGAGTTTCCCGACCTCGACCTGGAAATATCTGTGCTCAGTCCGCTCGAAGAGGTCCGCGATGCCGAAAAAGTCCGCGTCGGCGAGCACGGACTCATGATAAGAAAAGGGTCTTCATCTGGTTTGCTCTTGCCGCAGGTTCCCGTCGAATTCGGCTGGGACCGCTTGCAGTTCCTCAAGGAGACCTGCCGGAAGGCCGGCCTTGCGGGCAACGCGTGGGAGGAGCCCGACGCGGCGCTCTATATATTCTCCGCACAGGTGTTCGGAGAGAGCCTGCTCTGAAAGCCTGCTCTGGATCGGCAGTCCAGGGCATATTTTTTTGGTGACATGCGTAGGGGAAGTGGTGACGATGCCTCGACAACAGTATGCGGCCAACTTCTACTCGAAGGCCTCGGAAGCCTGGATTGAAAAAGCCCTGAAGGGCTTCGAGCCGCCGAGGCTGGACGCGTCTCCCGTCGCAGGACTGGTTCCTCACGCGGGCTGGGAATTTTCCGGAGCAGTGGCGGCCAAGGTCTTCAGAACAATAAGATCCCAGAGGGAGCCGGAAACGCTTGTTCTCTTCGGAACGGTTCATCGGAGCATTCCCGATAACGCTGTCTATTCCCGCGGCTCCTGGCTGACGCCGTTCGGCGAGGTGATGATAGACGAAGACCTTGCCGACCGGATTCTCGAGCAGGTCGGGGATTTCCTCGAGCGGGATGAGTCGGCCCACCAGCATGAACATTCCATCGAGGTGCAGATGCCTTTTCTGAAACATTTCTTCCCCCGGGCGAAGGCGGTGCCCATCTCGGTTCTTCCCGACAAGAGGGCGCCCGACATGGGCAGGCGCGTGGGTGAGCTTCTCAAGCAGGACGGGTCGGATGCGATCATTGTCGGAACGACCGACCTCACCCACTATGGCGACGCCTACTGGTTCACGCCCGGCGGATACGGCCCGGCTGCGCTCGACTGGATGAAGCGGAACGACGCGCGGATCATCGAGCTTGCGACAGGACTGGAAGCGGAAAAGATTGTGCCTGAAGCGGCCAGGAACCAGAATGCGTGCGGAGCGGGGGCCATGGCAGCCACCGTCGCCGCCGCGAAGGCGTTGGGATGCGCCGCAGGCCAAACCATCGAGTACACGACCAGCTACGACGTGATGCCGGAACGCGAATTCCGTATGGCCGTCGGATATGTCGGGATGATTTTCTGCGGTTCCTGAGAGATTCGGAGGGGTGGTGGGAAAGCTCTGGGATAACGTTTGGTTCCGGCTGATCGTGGTTCTCGGGCTGAGCGCCCTGCTTCTGTGGCTCTGTTATGAGCTACGCAGAATATTGATACCCCTGGCGCTCGCTTTCATCGTCGCGTACATTTTCAATCCCCTCGTCGATTCCCTGGAAAAGCGCAAGATACCGCGCGCACTAACCATAGCCGCGCTCCTCGTGCTTATCCTCGCGGTTCTCGCCGGTTCGCTCCTGATAGTTGTTCCCAGACTGGTCCGAGAAACGAGCGATCTGGTGCAGTCCGTCCAGCAAAACTTTCCCGCGATACAGAGAGAATTGCAGGACGCGCTCGTGAGATTCAGTAATTCGCATGTGGCCGAAAAAGTCACCGCTGGCATCGAGGACGCGCTGGGGGCGCTTCAGGACCGCATACCGCAGATGCTGCAATCCATGCAAAAAGTGTTGGGCAGCATCGTAACCGGCACGTTTGGCGTCGTTGGGTCTATCGTGAACTTTCTGCTTTTCGCGGTCGTGAGCGTGTATCTTCTGAACGATTTCAACAAGGTCACGGCCAAAGCGAAACAGCTCATCCCGCTTGCCCACAAAGAGTACGTATTGGGCATCATGGAGAGAATAGATGCGAATCTAAGGAGCTTCTTCCGCGGCCAATTGATTACGTGCACGATTCTGGCCGTGTTATACGCCATAGGACTCAGCATTGTGGGCGTTCCGTTTGCTTTACTGATAGCGGTCGTGGGAGGATACGGGCAGGTCGTGCCCTATCTGGGCACGGCGCTGGCGATTGCGCCGGCGGCCCTTCTGGCCCTGATCGAGTTCGGCGATTTCGTTCATCCGCTTGCCGCCGTGTTGGTCTTTGCGGTCGGCCAGACGCTGGAGGGGTTCGTCATCACTCCCAAGATCATGGGCGAATCCGTCGGGCTGCATCCCGTGGTGATTATCCTTGCGATCCTGGTGTTCGGCAACCTGCTCGGTTTTCTGGGAGTACTCCTCGCCGTGCCGCTTGCCGCCGTGCTAAAAGTGCTGTTGGGCGAGGCGCTCGCGCGTTACAAACAATCCAGCCTGTTTTCGACTCGGACAGATGAAGACTCCACTCCACCCTGATACTTCCGCGATAAGCGTGATCATCACCAACTACAACGGCTTGAAGTTTCTGGCCGATTGCATCGACTCCGTCCTGTCTCAAACGCTGAAGCCCGCCGAGGTGCTGGTGGTGGACAACGCATCCACCGATGGCTCGAGAGAATTCCTGAGGAAACAGTATCCCGGCGTCAAGCTGGTCGAAATGGGCGAAAACGCCGGGTTCGCCCGCGCCGCAAACGCGGGAATCCGCCAATCGACGGGCGAGTTCGTGGCGCTTTTGAACAACGACGCCGTGGCCGATGAGGACTGGCTCGAACGCTTGCTCCGTCCGCTCCAGGCCGATGAGGGCGTCGGCTTCTGCGCCTCCAGGATGCTTTTCCTGTGGAACAAGCAATTGGTCAACAACGCGGGCATCGGGCTGACCGACTACGGGCTGCCGTACGACCGCGGCTTCTATCTGCCCGACGGCCAGCCGTTCGCCGGCGACCGGCTCGTCTTCGGCGCGTGCGGGGGCGCGGCGATGTTCCGGCGCGATATGCTCGACAGGGTGGGCCTGTTCGACGAAGACTTCTTCCTCTGCTACGACGACGCCGACCTGAGCTTTCGCGCGCAGCTCATGGGGTACAAGTGCATGTACGTGTCCGACGCGGTCGTCTATCACGCGGGAGGCGCCACCGTGCCGTATCACGGCGAGACCGCGCGGTTCTATAGCTGCCGCCATCTCGTCGCCGTCACGACGAAAAACATGCCCCGGCGCCTTCTCCTCCGCCGCATAGGGGCGATAGTGTGGTTCTGTCTCAAGAACACGGCCGCGTCTATCGTCGAACACAGAGACCTGACGAACCTGCGCGGCTACCTGTCGGGACTGGCGGCGCTCAGGCGCAACCTCGCGCTGAGGAAACAGATTCAGGCCGGCGCGGTCGTCACGCCCGAATACATCCGCTCGATGATGACTTCAAAAAAGCAAATGCTGCTCGAAACCGCTCCCCGCCCTCGCCGGTAGGCGCAATATGTTAATATGTGTTAGAGTTTTCTGGAAGTCCAAGGATATAAGAAATGCACTTTAATTTCAAAGCTGAGGCCGAAGTTATATTTGTAACCTTCGCGCTAGTTATTGTTCTATTCATTGCTGTGCCACCTCTTCTTACAAGACTGCATTCAAAGGATAGAGTCAGGGTAACTACAGATCTTAGGAACATCGCGCAGCTGGCTATTGTGTATGAACAAGAGGAGGGTGCATTCCCGGATTCGTTAGAGCAATTGGACCGCTTCCTGAAGGGGTCGTTTGAAGTCGAGTTCCCCACCCTCCCCCGAATTGATCCGTGGAAGCATGAATATGAATATTTTAGGGTTTCCGAAAACCGGGCAGGAATTATATCAAAGGGTCGAAACGACAGCTTAGATACAACTCTTGATTTTTTGTCTACCACTTCGGTGGAGAGACCACTTGCTTCCAGGGAGGATAAGAGATACTGGCTGACTAAACGAAAAGACGATTGGATATGCATACTCGATTTCTAATTCAGGGGAAAATGCGGTATGTTCCCATTTCCCCCAGGCAACCTTGCTTAGGAAGGGGGGCCGGTCCTAAATATGAATTCCGAGAAAGAATCTGCCGCTCGAACAAGGAATTTAATGATCGTTTCCTGGCACATACTTTACCAGATCATCGGTTTCTCGCTTCTCGCATTTTTCTCGAATCGTGGTGCTTTCTTGGTGGCTTTCTATTGTCTAGTTCTAGCCAGATATTACTGCATGATACGCAGATGGATAGATGACGTGGAAGAGATAAGAATCATGACATTAAGAATCGAGAAGACTGAAAGAGTTGAATGGTTTCTTGGTACGTCCTTCAGGTTTTCAGTCGTCGTCTTATACCTCCTTTTGGTCCATACAGAAGCTGTGCTTGGCCTGAAATGAGAAGTTGGGGCGTCACGAGGGGGTTTACATTAGCAAACAGAAGAGGGGTCACTTGCTTAAAGGTCCTTCTACCTCCCCTGATAAGGGAAACATGACAATAATTGCCCGATATGTTAGAGTTGTCGGAGAGCCTGAACGATATCCGGGGAGGTAAGTATGCGGATTCTATTGATGTTGACGATCATCTTTATTCTCTTGTTTGTCGGGTGCGAGACGACGGCGCCCAAGCGCGAGGCGTCTGAAAAAACGTCTGACACAACGGAGAGCGTCACGGTCGGCGGCGACATACAGGTGCGCGGGCAGTACTTAAAGAGCAATTGAGGCCCACCGACTGAGAGGACGGGGGCGATACGAACCGCCGCTCGACACAAACCAACAAGGCTGTTAGAAAATATTCCTGTCTCTTTTTCATCGACCGCGGTTTCTCTCGGTAAATTTCTTCCGTCCTTCGACAGTTGAGGCAAAGAACCTCGAGGCTCTTACATAGTTCTTATTGGGTTTCCTGCATTTCGTGCAGACGGCCTCATCTTCTTTCTTCCGACCCTCTTGAATGAACAAGCACGAGTGACAAAACAGATTCCGGCATCGAGCGCAGGCTCCACCTTCCTCCGCTTTGAAGTCGATGCCACAAGCGGCACACTTGAAGGAAATCATATCGTTTCCTCTCGTGGTGGCGCTTAAAGGAAGCGCATATAGATATTATACCTGATATTTTTGAAGTCACAATCAATTGTCACCTTCGCAAATCGAATGGGAATCTTGTCGCACTGGCGTTTTCGCCTGTGCTCGACTATAATGGGGCTCATTACGTTGCCTGATTTGTCTGTACTGCTCAGAAAGGAATTCGGCATGGGATTCGATGCGATCATTAAGAACGGAAACGTGATTGACGGAACAGGCGCACCCGCCCGCCGGGCGGATATAGGGATCGAGGGCAACAGAATAGGCGAAATCGGCGACCTCGGCGGGGCGCAGGCCGAGCGTGAGATCGACGCGTCGGGCCTCACAGTGACGCCCGGCTTCATAGACATCCACTCTCACTTCGACTGGCCCATCATCGACCCGGACCACAGCGACCTGTTGAGCCCGCTCGTCAGGCAGGGCGTGACTACCATGGTGACCGGAAACTGCGGTTTCTCGCCCGCGCCGTTGTCGAAGGAGTTCGGCGACGTTGCAATACAGCGCGCGATAATGCGGTTGGCCGGAGGATTGGAATTTGAGGGCAAGCGGCCGCAGGATTTGTTTCGATGGAGGTCGATGGGCGAATTTCTCGACCACCTTTCCGGCAGGGGAGTGGCGTTCAACGTCGCCCAGCTCGCGGGACATGCAACCATTCACGAGGCGGTCAAGGGAGAGGACACGACTCCACCGAACCGTGACGAACTCGAGAAGATGAAGCGGTTCGCGCGGGAAAGCCTCGAACAGGGCGCCTTCGGCTTTTCCACCGGGTTGGGCTATTCGCCGGGCATCTTCAGCCCGCAGGAGGAGATCGTCGAATTCGCGCGGGTCACAAAAGAATACGGAGGCATGTTTCCCTCACATTTGCAGGCGTATAGCTGGGTGTCGCCCGCGTACGAGGAAATCGGCGGCGAGCCGCACAACCTGCGCTCGGTGAGGGAGTTCATAAAAGTGGGCGAGACAACCGGCCAGCCGCTTCAGATATCGCACTTGATCTTCGTGGGACGGAAGACGTGGGAGGAGACGACCGACGCCGTGCTCGGGGAAATCGAGGCAGCCGTTCGTCGCGGCGTCGATGTCGGCTTCGACGTGTATGCCTACACGGTCGGCATCTCGACAATCGCGGTCGTGTTTCCGGCCTGGGCGCTGCCCGACCTGGTGAACAACCTGCGGAATCCGGAAATCCGCGAGCGAATCCGGGGCGAGCTGGAAATGGCGAAGGTAATGCTTCAATTCGGGTACGACGACCTCATATTGATGTGGGGAGGGTCGCCGAATCTCACCCAATACGAAGGAATGACCGTAGGGGAAATCGCAGAGGCGCGCGGCGAGGACCCCTTCGATACGTACTGCTACCTTGTGGTCGAAAGCAAGGGGCTCGGGCGCATCTTCCTGGCGCAATACAGCGGAAACGAAGAAGACGAATCGGTGCTCCGCAGGGTGCTTGCGCATCCTCTCGCTTCCTTCGAGACCGATTGCTCAATCACGCGGCAGGGCTGGCAATACCCGAACGCGTGGGGCAACTATCCCCGCATCCTCGGCCACTATGTCCGCGACCTCAAGTTGATGACGCTGGAGGAGGCCGTCCGCAAGATGACAT
>CAZSKP010000062.1:0-17617 GCA_964607485.1 uncultured bacterium
GGCTGTCTTGGCAAGGGCGCATGGCCATGCGCCCCTACAATCGGTTGACTCAAGCACATTGAACCACACGCCGAGGGAGCGGTCAAGGAAGTTCTTGTTAATAAACGGCGGAGCGGCTTCGTCGGGGGGAAAAGGGGAAAAGGCGAAAGGGAACTGTATCCGCAGATTGCGCAGATTTACGCTGATTCTTTCCACTCTGGACTCCGGACTCCAGACTCTCTCTCACCGCAAAGACGCAAAGAACGCAAAGGGAAGATTCATTGACGCCGATGGCTGCAGAATGGCTGGCGCTTACCAGTGGATTGTATAGGACAGGAAGCCGTAGAAGGTTTTTTCGTCTCTCATGGGACCGTCATCCAGCACCAGCAGGGCGGGCTTGGCGTTTCCTTTTGGTCGCGGCAGAGGGTGAATGCTGATCTCCGATTCGGGCGGGTCGGTTTTCGGATCAAGCAGAGGAGGATCAAGACTGATTTTTTCGTGCTGTAATTTTTCTTCTGTCCGAAGCGTCACAGCTTGCTCATGTTCCTCCGAACCTTCGAGAGTTTCCCTGGCGACCACCAAGGGGCTTCCTTCTTGCGTGGGAACCGACAACTCGTCTTGCATTGTGTCGGCGGCTGCCGGGCTCTCATCAGTCTCGGCCGATTCATCAAGGAATTCTGGGGCAACCGGTGTTGACCGACAGGTTTCCTCGCGTTGATTGGCCAACGCCATGGCAGACCAGATGAGGGAAATCGCAAAGGCATAAAGAGTGATTTTCCAAGCCTTATTAGGCCGCATTATCTTTCTCACATCCCATCTCTTACACGCGATACTCACTCGACCCTTTTATAAAGTATCACACCGACAATACTGAAGGGCTATGTGTGTATTACTTCGCGGGGGCAAAAGGCGGAAAGACGAAAGGGGAAAGGCCTTGTCAATCCGTGACTTACAACGGGCGCAGCGTGCTGTCCCCCTACAGAGATTTCTACGTTCGCGAAGGGAGAGACAGCCTTCTTCCCGGCTTGTCAACAGATGTCGGCGTGGGCGAGAGCGTGTTCGGAAGTGTGGCTGAGGGAGAGGAGTACGTTGGCGGCGCCGAGGGCGTCGTACCGTTTGGCGGCTGCGCCGTGGAGTTTTACGCGCGGTGGCCCGTTGTCGCCGGCGACCACTTCGATGTCGCGCATGCGGACGCCCTTCGAGAAGCCCGTGCCGAGCGCTTTGGCGACGGCCTCCTTCGCCGCGAACCTGGCCGCGAGGTGCATGGCGGGCTGGGCCTTCTTCATGCAATATTCGGCCTCGGCCTTTGTGAAGACGCGGTCGAGGAATTTTCGTTTCTGGCGGGAAAGTAGCCGCTCGATTCGCGCGACCTCGACGATGTCGATTCCGGTTCCGATGAGGGTCATCGCGCCGCCCCTACGTGTGGGCTATCTCCTTGCCCGGCAGCGGCGGGCAGGCGGTGTAGAGCGAATCCACGCGTATCAGCCCGACCGCGCGTGGGCCCGAGTAGGCGTTGTACCTGAGAAGCGGGTGCGAGGCGAACATATCGAACAGCGGGCCGGACGTCTGGAACTCCTGGAAGGTGCCCTTCGCCTGATAGGCGATTCCGTCCTTCGTGAGCACCGACACCGCGACCTTCCCGTTGGCGAGAAGGTTCTTGCGGGTCTTGTTCATCATCATGTCCACGAACACGAGCGTTTCTTCTCCGAACGGCATTATCGACAGGATGGGGACGACGTTCGGCGTGCCGTTCTCATCGACGGTGGCCATGAATTTCGCCGCTTCCATGTCGGCGAACTTTTCGAGTACGACTTGTGGCATCTTCGCCATGACTGCATCGCTCCCTAAAGTCTTCCGTGCGAGCTGCGCGCGATTATCTCGTCCTGCATTCCTCTTCCGAGCGTCACGAAGTATGCGTTGTATCCCGTGACGCGCACGAGCAGGTTCGAGTACTTTTCCGGGTTGGCCTGGGCTTCCACGAGGGTTGCCTTGTCGATGACGTTAATCTGGATCGACGTGCCGCCGAGCTCGCCGTATGCGCGCAGCAGCGCCCCGAGCCGTTCGAGCTGGGCGTCGCCCTCGAGGACGGACGGGTTGAGCGTGATGGTGTAGGAAGCTCCGCGCGGGTTCACGTCGAAGCCGTATCGGGTGACCGATTTCATCGCGGCGGTCGGGCCGAGCATGTCGCGGCCTTGGACGGGCGCGACGGCGTTCGAGAGGTGTTCGCCCTTGTGGCGGCCGTCGGGCGTGGCGGCGGTGTGTTCGGCGAACGAGATGAAGTAGTTCCACGACAGGTAGCCAGCCGTGTATCGCCTGCCGGTGGCGGGCGACACGTGCTTGTTCGCTTCCTCCGACCAGAACCTGGAAAGCTCGCGGCCGATGGAATCGACGTAGCCGTCGTCGTTTCCGAACTTGGGCGCGCGGTTGATGAGCATCTGCCTGATTTGCTCGTGGCCTGCGAAATCCTGCTTGAGGGCTTCCACAAGCTCGGCCATCGGAATCAGTTTGTCCTCGAAGACCAGCTTCTTGACGGCGGCCACCGAATCGGCGAGGGTCGAGACGCTGCATCCCTCGACGGTGATGAAGTTGTATTTCGCGCCTCCCTGGCGGACGTCTTTCGCGCTCTCCATGCATCCGCCGATGTGCGACGAAAGGTACGGCACGGGCAGGAACTTCGCCCTGAGCGCGTCCCATGCGCTGTACACGTCTATCGTTTGCAGCAGGATATCCTTGAGCTGCGCTTTCACCGCATCGACAAATTGGCCGTAATCCTTGAACCCGGCCGGGTCTCCGGTGGAGGGGCCGATCTGGTCTCCCGTCACCATGCACTTGCCGTCGTTCAGCGCAAGCTCGACCGCCTTTGCGAGGTTGACGTTCACGTCCACGGTGCCGGAGAGGTCGTTGCCGTGCGAGGTGTTCTCTATGCAGCCGACGATGCCGTAGTTCACCGCCTCCTCGCGCGAAATCCCCTCCTTTTCGAGGGCGATGATGCTCGTCTTGTCGAAATTCAGCAGGAACGGCGAGCCCTGCGAGTGCGCAACCATCTCGCAGATGCGCCGCATCAGTTTGTCGGGCGTTTTCTCGTGCAGCCGTATCGACCGCTTGGGCTCGAGCATGTTCATCTCCTCGATGACGTCGAGCATCAGATAGGTGAGGTCGTTGGTCACGTCCTCGCCGTCCGGCCCGCAGCCGCCGAGCGTGATCAACTGGCCGAAGCCCGAGTTGATGCCGTGTCTGCCGCCCAAATAGTAGCGGTCGTAGGCGTAATTGTGCTTGACCCAGAAGCATTCGAGGATTTCCTTCGCCTGCTCTCGCGAGATTTTGCCCGATTGGACATCGCGCTCGTAGTAGGGGAACATGTACTGGTCGAACCTGCCGTATGACAGGCCGGCGCCGGGGTAGCTCTCGGCTATCATGTCGATCATGTGGGTGAGCCATGCCGACTGCACCGCCTCGTGGAATCCCTGCGCGGGCAGGTAGGGCACGCGGTCGCATATCTCCGCGATTTCGAGCAGCTCCTGCCGGCGCTCGTAGGACTGCTCGTGTTCGGCCTGCTCCCTCGCCTCGCGTGCGTAGCGCGCCGCAAACTTGCGGACGGCGTCGCAGCAGATGACGACGGTGCGGTAGAACGCCCGCCTCCCGTCGTCCGTCTCGGCGGAGAGTTTTTGCTCAGCCTCCTGTTTGATTCCCTCAAACCCCACCCGGAGCACCTTGGGGAAATCCTGTATGATATGCGAGGGCACGGGGCCGCAGTTGCTGATGCCGTGGCTTATCAGCCACTCCGTGCGGCGCGATTCTCTCTCGTCTATCCGGCGATATTCTTCGGTCTCCTTCTCGTTGAGGCAGTTGGACAATGCGGTATTATACCGGCCGCCGACGATGAGCTCGCCCTCCAGGATGTCTGCCGGAATCTGCCTGAGAACCTGCGCGAAGAGAAGGGCGCGGCGGACGATGAGCGGCTCGTCCCAGAAGGTTTCGGGCAGGGAAACCTCCTCGGCGAGCGCAAGCAGGCTGTCGCCGACCGCATTCATGAATGGAACGACCTCGGGAGCCACGTAGTCCTCGTGCCGTCGATACACGACGTCCCACGGAGCGCCCGTGGTGTAGGAAAGCACCTCGTTGGAAAACGACCGGCTTTCCCGGTCGAAGTATTCATCCCGCAGCCGTTTCACGCGCGCGCTCAACCGGCTCGACGGTCCCCAGATTGCTATCTTTTCCATTGTTCCCTGATCCTCCTGTGCCACCGCCGGAGACAACCTTCATTATAACAAAATTCCCGACCGAATTTCACGCTGCCGGAGGAATGTGAAGTCATAATGGCGTGTTGCCCAAACGATTCAGAGTCATTGCGAGGGAGAGTCATAGACTCGACCGAAGCAATCTCGGAAGCGTTTCCCCCCTTTTCATCGGGATTGCTTCGTCGCCCGAGCTTGCAGCTCTTTGCTCCTCGCAATGACGAGGCAGGAAGAGCGTATTGGGCGAGGAACCATTCAGACAATACACAGATAAGTGTTCAGGAATGACGTCGAAGAGGCAAGCCTGTGTGGGCAGGGCGGGCGGATTTCGCTCAGAGGCCCAGCAGCAGTTTCACCGTTCCGAAATAGAGGAGAAGCCCCGTGATGTCCACCACCGTCGTCAGGGCGGGGCTTGCCACCACCGCCGGGTCCTGTTTCATCTTCGTGGCCAACAGGGGGAGCATGGCGCCGATGAGGGTGGCCGATATGACCTGTAATCCCAGAGCAAGCGCGATTACGGCGCCGACTTGCAGTAAGGAGAATCCTCCCGCGACTTGACTGCCGGTCGAGAAGAAGAGAATTCTCGCGAGCGAGACGAGCACGAGGATGAGGCTGAGCATCAGGCTTATCTTGAGCTCTTTCCACAGCACGCGGAGCAGGTCGGCGGACCGTATCTGCCGGAGCGCGAGGGCGCGAATCACTACCGTCGCCGACTGCGAGCCCGTGTTTCCGCCCGTGTCGGCCAGCATGGGCATGTAGAACGCCAGGATGAGCATCGTGCTCAGGGTCTTTTCGAACGATTGCACGATGGCTCCCGACACGAGCCCGAGCGCGGCGAGAGCGACCAGCCACGTGACTCGCCTTCGGAAATGCACGCGCGAGGGTATGGAGAGATAGTCTTCCTCCCTGACCTCGCCGGTCAGGCCCATGAGCCTTTCCATGTCCTCGGTCTGCTCTTCGCGCAGGATGTCGAACGCGTCGTCGTGGGTCACGATTCCCACCAGCGCGCCGTCGGCGGTGACGACCGGGATGGCGAGGAGGTCGTATTTTTCAATCGTGCGCGCCACCTCTTCCTGGTCCTCATCGGTCCGCACGGAGATCACGTCGGGGTGCATCACGTCCTCAATGCGTTGGTAGGGCTGGGCGAGTATCAGGTCCTTAAGCGAGATGAAGCCCTTGAGTCTGCGCTGGTTGTCGAGCACGTACGCGTAATAGATCGTCTCCCTGTCCGGCGCCTCCAGCCTCAATT
Source organism: uncultured bacterium (assembly GCA_964607485.1). Lineage (GTDB taxonomy): Bacteria > Abyssobacteria > SURF-5 > SURF-5 > SURF-5 > CAZSKP01. The sequence goes on from CAZSKP010000062.1 coordinate 5,464, forward strand.
TTTCGATCGCCTGCTCTACGGCGAGGTCGGGAGAGAGGGCGGCGTAATCCGAGGTCATGACTGCGCCGGCGGTGTGTTCGGGATACGAGGCGAGCTTCCGAATGTCCTCGCGTTCGGCCTGCGCCATGGCCGGCATCAGGAACTTGGTCTCCGACTCGGGCATCTTCTTTATGAGGTCGACGCGCTCGTCGTGCGACATGTTCGAAACGAGTGCGGCAAGCTCCGAACGGCCCATAGCCATTGCGAGAGACAACTGCTCGGTAATATCCATGTAGCCGAAAATCATGGCCCGAGCGCGCGGGCCGGCGTAGGAGAGTATGCTCCTGACCTCATCGACGTCCAGCCCGCTGAGGAACTCCGCGATGGAGGCGGGGTGAGTTGAATCGCAGAACTCGCGCAAACCTTCGGAGTCGCCCGTCGAGAGCATTTCTCGCAACTCGGGGACAAGCAGGATGTTCTTCATCGTTCACCTCCGGAAGGACCGCCGCCATGGCGGCCGGAGGTGAGGCGGGCTCTCAGGCCGGCATGGCCTGAGCCTCATGTGCCGGGTGGGCCACCGTGGCTGGTACTGGTCCGAAACGTTCCGATTCTCTCTTGAGAAGCCTTACTGTCGGATAATGCCTGCTACTACTGCCAGGGTCTTCCATTTTTCCTTGCACCATCGTGATACGCAAGCATGCGTTACCTGACCACCTTAGCAAGAAGCCGCCGCTTGCGCTTGCGACGGACTTCGCCGTTCTTAAGTGGTCACTCCGCCTCTCATTATAGTGCATCCTCCCCGTTGGGTCAAGCTCAAAAAAACGCGGCGCACTTGACACGGATTGTCCCGTGCGGCTATAATAAAAAGTTGATATTGAAGTTCTGAACGGCCCACGGTCCCTGCGCGACAGGGCACATTACGAGGATATTGTCGTGAAAAGAACATTTCAGCCATCCAACAGGAAAAGAAAGCGGAAGCACGGCTTCAGAGCCCGAATGAAGACGAAGGGTGGGCGAAGCACAATAAGCAGCAGGAGGCGAAAAGGCCGTTCTCGATTGACTGTCAGCGGCTGACCCCGCGGCCCGGAATGAAGAAGCTTGGTTTCCCGAGGAGCAGGCGGCTCACTAAACAGCACGAATTCAAGAGCCTTTACAGAACCGGGCTGAGGAAGTCGAACGAATACCTGACAGTTTACTCTAATCGAATAGACAGCCGGAGGGGCAAGGTAGGGATCGCGGCCGGAAAGCGACTGGGGAAGGCCGTCGAGCGCAATAGAATCCGAAGAGTCCTAAGAGAGACCGTTCGAGAGAATCAACACAGCATAAACGACAAGACGGACCTGGCAATCGTTGTAAAACGCCCTGCGCTCGACCTTCCGCACCACGAACTGGCCAAACAGCTTCTTCAATTGCTCCGGAAGAGCGGAGCTCTTTGATGCGCACACTGCTCATTTTTGTCATAAAGGTTTATAAGGCAGTCTTGTCTCCGCTTCTCCCCCCTGCCTGTCGTTTTCTCCCTACCTGCTCCGAGTACGCCCTCGAGGCCGTCAAGAAACACGGCGCCCTGAAGGGGACATATCTGGCCCTGAGGAGAATCCTGAGGTGCCATCCGCTGTGTGAGGGCGGTTTCGACCCCGTGCCCTGACGGGGCGCGCGTAGGGGCGAGGCCCTGCGATATTTTCGAAGGAAGAAGGAGCTCTCCTTTTGGACAAAGAGATGCAGAAAAACATGCTGGTCGCGATCGTCCTCTCGGTCCTCATCATGATCGTTTGGATGCGCTTCTTCGCGCCCAAGCCACCCGAGCAGACGGTGAAGCAGGAACAGGCGGCGGAGCAAGCGTATGAGCAGACGGGAGAGCAGGTGGCGAAGCAGCCCGAGAAGGCGGCTCCCGAGACCAAGGTGGAGCCCGAGCCGGTCGAAGAATCCGTTCCTCCGGAAGAACTCGCGAAGGCGCGCGACGTCGTTGTGGAAACGCCTCACATGGTCGCCACCTTCACCACGCTCGGCGGAAAGCTGACCTCTCTCAGGCTGCCGGAGTACCAGTCGAAGCTGGGCGGCGACGTGGAACTGGTTCCTCAAGGCGAAGGGATGCAGTGGCCGCTTGCGCTCCAGTTCAACGACCCGGAATTCGGAACGCGCACCGAAAATTTCCTTTACGAGTCCACCCTTTACCTTCCCTCGGACGATGCTCTGAGAAAGCTGGCCGATGAGCTGCGTCAATGTTCGGGCAGGGTTTACTCCCAGGCCGACGAGGCGGAGGTCCGGCGGCAACTCGGCCTTTGCCTTCCCCAGAGCGCCGGCAACGAGGACCTTCGAACGCTCGTGCTCACGATTGCCGGCGAGACAGTCTCCTCAGGCGGCGGGACTGCCGACGCGCTCCTCACAAAGCAAGCGGAACGCCTCTCGAACAGCAAGGTGTTGATTTTTTCCCACCAGATGACGCCGTCGCTCCGACTGATAAAGGCGTTCGTGTTCGACCACAAGAATTATTCCTTCGACATGCACACCATATTTCGCAACACCTCGGCCGAGCCTCTGAACCTGGGCCGGGGGGAGGCGAGCTATTCAATTAATTGGGTGCCCGGGATGGAAAGCTCGGAAAGCTCACCGAGACAAGACCAGCTCTACGCGGTGTATCTTGAGGGAAAGAACTTCCAGCAGGAAAAAGTGATGAGAAGAGAAGGCATCTTTGCCACGATTCTTGTCAAGTTGGGGCTGAAATCAAGGAAGAAAGAGGAAGAGTGGAAAACGAGCTTTTCCAAAGAGTTGGTCTGGGTCGGCCTCAAAAGGAAATACTTCTTCATCACGCTCGAGCCGGGCGGTGAGCTGATGGGCGCGTCGGTGGAGCCTCTTAGCGAGAAAGAGGAACGCGCGCGCATCACCCTCGACATGCTTCCTATGAAGATAAAGCCGGGTCACACGGCCGCCGGCCACATTCGCCTCTTTGCGGGCCCGATGCTCAAGAGCGTTCTGGAGTCGTGCGGGCCGGGTTTCGGCCAGATACTCAATTTCGGATTCTTCGACCTCTTCGCGAAGATACTGATGGAGGGACTTTTGTGGTTCAACAAGGCCGTTCAAAACTACGGGCTTGCAATCATACTTCTCACGATAGTCGTTCGCGTCGGACTTTTTCCGTTGAACCAGAAGAGCTACAAATCGATGAGAGAGATGCAGACGCTCCAGCCGTTGGTGACCGAGCTGAGAGAAAAATACAAGAAGAATCCCCAGGAAATGAACAAGAAGATGATGCAGCTCTATCGCGACCATAAGGTCAACCCGATGGGCGGCTGTCTTCCCATGGCTTTCCAGATGCCGATATTTTTTGCGCTGTTTCAAGCGCTCAGAAATGCAATCGAGCTGCGCGGGGCCCACTTCCTGTGGATAAAGGACCTCTCCGAGCCAGACCAATTGTTCACCTTGACGGTTCCGTTTCACCTGCCGGTCAATCTGCTGCCGCTGCTGGTGATCGTGGCCATGCTGATTCAGCAAAAGATGACCCCCATGACGGCGGGCGGACAAAGCGAGGGCCAGCAGAAGATGATGCAGTACATGCCCGTCATCTTCGGGTTCTTGTTCTACAGCATGCCCTCGGGCCTCACGGTGTACTTTCTCGTTTCCACGGTGCTCGGACTCGTGCAGCAGTACTTCGTCCAAAAGGCGGTTTGATTCTGTCCCGCATAGAAAGGAAGCACATTATGGTATCGATTGAAATCGAAGGGAAAACTCCGGAAGAAGCGATAGAAAAGGCTCTCGAAGTCCTCGACGCTCCCCGCGAAAAGGTGAAGGTGGAAATCCTCGACGAGGGGAGCAAGGGCTTGTTCGGCATGATAGGGAGCAAGCAGGCAAAAGTCAGGGCGACGCTCCTCGAGCTTGGCGAACCTGAGACCGCCAGGCCTGAGGCGTCGGGTTTCTCGCCCCGTCCGTCGGTCACCGCCACGAAGCCTCCTCAGCCGATAACGCGCGACCACGAGGCGCGCACGCTGAACGACGCTCCGGCCAAGGAGATTCTGGAAGAACTCCTGCAGCTGATGGGTTTCACGGCAAGGATCGAACAGAAGAATACGGAAGAAAAGATAGTCCTTGCCGTCGAGGCGGGCGAGGACAGCAACATCTTGATTGGCCGTCGCGGCAAGAACCTCAACGGATTGCAATATATCGTCAATCGCATCTGCGCGAGGAAGAACGATAATGTCAAGCCGGTCGTGATAGATATCGAGGGCTACAGGGAGAGGCGCAAGGAGGCGCTGGAGTTGCTGGCGCAGCGGTTGGCCGCGAAGGCGAAGAGCTCCCGGCGCGAAGTGGAGACCGAGCCGCTCTCAGCCGCCGACCGCCGTCTCGTTCACATGGCGCTGAGGGATGACGGCGAGGTGCGCACCCAGAGCCGAGGCGACGGACCGTATAAGAATGTGGTCATAAAGCCAAGGTCCCGATAAACGGGTCGCCTCTTCCGACAAGAACCTTTTATCGCAATTGCCCCGGAGCCCGCACACCGGCCCCGGGGCGTGCAGTTTGGTGGATGCGTCGGGGACTGTCCCACGAATTACGGCGGCCGTCTTTTGCCGCGTAGATTCGGGACTGTCCCCAGAGCATGCAAGCGAAACGGTCTCTTGCGAACGATATGAACGATAACTCCACAATCTGCGCCGTATCGACGCCGCTCGGGCACAGCGGAATAGGCATCGTCAGGCTCAGCGGCGCCGAGGCCGTGGCCATCGCCGACCGGTTCTTCGTCGCGTCGAACGGAAGGCCCCTGCCCGAACAGCCCGCCCATCGGCTCGTCCACGGCCGCGTGCTCGACGAGGGCGCCGTTATCGACGAGGTGCTCGTCAGCGTGATGCGTTCCCCCCACAGCTACACCACCGAGGACGTCGTCGAGATAAACTGCCACGGCGGCATCGTCGCGCTTCGCAGGACGCTCGAGCTGATGCTCAGAGCCGGCGCGAGGCTGGCCGAGCCGGGCGAATTCACCAAGCGCGCTTTCCTGGGCGGCCGCATCGACCTCGCGCAGGCGGAGGCCGTGGCCGACCTCATCGGCGCCAAGACGGCCGCAGGGCTGAGGGCGGCGGCGAATCAACTGCAGGGTCGGCTGAGCGAGCGCATCACGTCGCTGCGCGAAAGGCTGGCGGACTGTCTTGCGCACGTCGAGGCGACGATAGACTTTCCCGAAGACGAGGTGCCCCCGTTGCCCGGCGCGGGCGTGCTCGGGACCGTGAGGGAAATCGCGGACGGCATCGACGCGCTGCTCATAAACGCCCGGGGCGGAATGCTCTATCGCGACGGCGTGTCCACCGTCATCGTCGGAAAACCCAACGTCGGCAAATCGAGCATTCTCAACGCCATCCTTAATGAGCCACGCGCCATCGTCACGCAGGAGCCCGGCACGACGCGCGATGTCATCGTCGAGTCGGTTGACCTACGCGGAATCGCGCTGAGGCTGAGCGACACCGCCGGAATCCGCGAGCCCGGCTGCGAGGTCGAGCGTCTCGGTGTCGAACGCAGCGAGCGCGCCATCGAGGAGGCCGACCTCGTCCTTTTCGTCGCCGATTCGTCCGGCCCGCTCTCTTCGGAGGACACGAGAATTATCGAACGATTGGCGCGCAAGCCGCACGTCATCGTGGCTGCCAACAAGGCCGACCTCAAGCCCGATGCCGACTTGTCCGAGATTGTCGCAAAACTTCCCGGCAGGAAGGTCGTGCGCACGTCGGCCACCGAGGGCACAGGCATCAAGGAGCTGGAGGAAGCGGTATTCAACGAGATCACCGACGGCGCCGCAATCGCGCCCGAGGAAGTTCTCGTGAGCGGGCTCAGGCACCAGCAGGCGCTCGAACGCGCGCGCGGAGCTCTCGACGCCGCCTCCGACGCGCTCGGCAAAGGCCTGTCACTCGAATTCGCAGCCGTCGACCTGAGGGACGCGCTCGACCGGCTGGGCGAAATTGTCGGCGCAGTCGTCACCGACGACCTCCTCGACCGCATCTTCGGCGAATTCTGCATTGGGAAGTAATTGATTTCACTTTGTCATTCTGAGCCGAAGGCGAAGAATCTCGTGCAACGAATTCCCCATTTCCACTTTTCCCCGTTTGACCTTTTGACCCGTTGCAACGCGGCCCCTTCCCCTTTTGACCATCTTGACCTGAGCGCCAGTCGAATGGATTTCCCCCGGAGCCGTCGAGCTCCTCTCATCTTGACTTCTTTAACTGAAAGTAGTATTTTGTAGCTGTTGAATTCGGTATGTGTTGCTTTGCGAAGGTTTTTACGGAAGCTCATAAGAAGGAATAGGGATTTGACCTTATTACACACGAGTAGGATTTGAAAAGATTGCCGAACATACCAAGCAAGCGTTATTGCAACAATCATCTCTACATTAATTAGATTTTGGAGGAACGAAATCTTGAAAATTCAGAATGAACATAACTTCAGAAAGGCCCTGACAGAGGGCTTAAATCTTTTGCTGGGTTCTGGTTTCTCTGTTGCAGCGAAAAACAGGGACGACACCCCCCTGCCAACGGGAAGAGAATTGAGGAATGAGCTTATCGCAGAATTCAAGATGGATAATGTATCTTCGTTGGATCTGCCAAAAATTTGCACCATTCTCGACAGATCTCAAAGGAAATCGTTCCAAGCTTACCTCAGGAGGCGTTTTATTGTTCGAGATTTTCATCAGGATTATCTTTTGCTTGACAAAATAAATGTTAAGAGCATATTTACAACAAATATAGATAATCTTCTCCATAAAATATGGCAGAAATGCAGCAACCACTATCTTAACGATATCGACTTGAGAGGGCCCACATTCCATGACCGGAACGCCATTGATTTGGTTTATTTACATGGATGCATTCTGTATCCAAGGCGCCCGCTTACATTTAGTGCGCTCGACGTGGCAGCGGCCTTCCGTTTTGATCCTGACCGGTGGCATTATTTGACTCAACGCCTACAGGCTTATCCTACAGTCTTCTGGGGAACTAGCATTTCCGATGCTGACATTCTTGAAGCTCTCCATCCGATGACAGTACACGGGAGACCTCACGAGGACAAATGGATGGTCGTATCATCGTCTGATGATGAAGCGAATCTGGAATATTATAATGCTCTGGAATTCCAAATTATAGAGGCAGACACATTGGAAATATTGGATTATCTTAAACATGCTGATATCCGGAAGTCGTCACCGGATGTGACAGACTCCGAGGCCTCGACATCTCAACTCTTCCCCAAAGAAGCAATTCCAGATATAGCAAGCGTTCATTCCAGGCCAATTGTAGATTTCTATTTGGGGGCGGCACCTTCTTGGTACGATATTTTTTCTGGGAATCTTCATCGAACACAACACTATGGAAAGATAAGGGATGCCATCAATTCAGGAAAGCACACCGTTGTGATCGGTTTACCTGCCTGCGGGAAAACGACCCTTTTAATGCAGGTTGCAGCCGATATTCGTTTTTCAGGCCACAAGCTTGTTTGTGAGTCATTGTCGACAGAACAAGCTGACCTAATAATTTGTAAGCTCAACGGGAAACCTGCACTAGTCTTCATTGATAATTTTGCGGACTCCATCTTTGCACTCAAGAAGCTTGCCAGGGAACCAAATATTAGAGTAGCTGTTTTCGACAGGGATTACAATTTTGAGAGAATAGCTCATAGGCTCACTGACATCGAATTTCAATTGGTAGATGTTACTGAATTGTCCTCTTATGAAATCCAATCTATTCTCTCAAAGATTCCCACAACTATAGCTTACAGAAGACCTTCTACAAAAATCCGAACGGCTAAGGGTATGCCCATCTCAATATTTGAACTTATCGAGGCAAACATCACAAAGCCAACTTTGCGAAAAAGATTTCGCTCTGTGCTGAAGCATCTTTCCAGCGAAAACGAAGATCTACTGAATCTCTTGCTCTTATGCTGCTATGTGCATAGTTGTCGCACACCTGTATCCATGGATATGCTGTTAGCTTTCTTCCGCGATAAGGTAGAAAGCTATGAGGATATCTACCGAATGTGTCAGCAGTTGGGCGCTATGATTGAAGACTACGTCGGGGAACTCGCAGACACAGAGCAGGATCACTTCATTCCTCGATCAATAATTATAGCAGAAGCTGTCATGGAACAAGCATCTGGCGTAAGCCTTCGACGAATGCTGCGACGCTTTTGCCAACAGGTTTCACGTTGTCGGATATGCAGGTATGATATTTTTAAGAGAAAAGCGTTTGATGCCGATATAATGAAGAAGGCCTTTCCTGATTGGCAAGAAGGAAAAGAGTTCTATACGGAAGTATATTCCCTTGACCCTTCCCCTTTTACCTTACAACAGATGGCCATATATCTCAGTCGGAAGAAACAGCATAGAGAAGCTTTTAAGTGGATTGATAGAGCGATAACGCAAAGTGGGGGAAGGATTCTCTCCATACGTAATAGCCATGCGATCATTCTTTTCAATGCAAATATTGAAGCTCAGGAGACAGATGGTACCGTTGAGGCAACTCTCCGACATAGTATGGAGATCCTAGAATCTTGCTACTCACTTGATGTTTTGAAACTGTACCATGTGATTGTCTACTCTGAGAATGCACTTATGTACTGCGAAAGATATGTAGATGAAACTGCACAGAGATACCTTAGAACTGCATCTAAATGGTTAAAACTAGAAGCAATCAGGTTCCCTTGGAATCGTCGGATAAAAAGACTTATTCAGAAAATATCAGATGCACTCGAACGTTTACAAGGCGAGATAGTACCGCGTCTTGAATTATAAGGTTTTCAAAAGTAGAGGTTAACGAGAAGCCCTAAGTCTACGCTCTTGACAGGAACGCATGCAAGAAGGTTAGATTCCAGGGCACTAATTACAGAAATTGCGAAAACTTCTTAGAGTTCTCCTCAGCGTTCTTCCCGCCATTGCAGTTGGGAAAAATCTTGAGTCTTGATTCCAGAGGCTGGTAAATTTCCGATTTCCGGGGACATAATACCTATTTTTCAACGGGCGACAGATGGGCAGACACCCAAAGCTATCAATAGACTAGTATTATGTCCCCGGAATGTGCGCAGGAATATGTAAATAAGGGAGAAAGTTCGAAATGAGTAAAGTCAGCGCATTGCTGCAGCGTTATGAAGGACTCAAAACCCGTGGTTTGAATCTGGATATGTCGAGGGGAAAACCGTCACCCGAACAGCTCGACCTCAGCGCCGGCTTGCTTGATATACCGAGCGGTCCGCTCAGCTTCTATGATGATCCTGACGGATCGAAAACCGATATGCGAAATTACGGCGGTTTGGCCGGTATAAAGCCGATGCGCAGGCTGGCAGCAGATTTTCTGGAAGTTGATCCCGACGAAGTCATCGTCGGAGGAAACTCGAGCCTTTCGATGATGTACGACAACATCAATTTCGCGCTGCAATTCGGTGTTCCGGGTGGCTCCGGCCCGTGGGGAAGAATCCCTGGCGCAAGCTTTGTGTGCGTTGTGCCGGGATACGACCGGCACTTTGCAATTTGCGAAGAGTTTGGAATTTCGATGATAAGCGTCGGTATGAACGAGAATGGACCTCTAATGGACGAAGTTGAGAAGATTATCTCCGACAACAAAGTCGTAGGTATGTGGATTGTGCCTCGGTACAGTAATCCGTCCGGACAAGTTTTCTCCGACGAGGTCATCTACAGGCTGGCACGCATGCCAACAGGCAGAGATTTTCGCCTCTTCTGCGATGACGCATATCGTGTTCATCATTTGACCAAGAATCCCAAGAAGCAGAAGAGTGTGTTCGAGGCATTCAAGCAGGAGGGAAATCTCGACAAGCTTCTTCTTTTTGCTTCGACTTCCAAGGTAACACATGCCGGCGCCGGCGTGGGAATGATGGCTGCATCTGAGAGAAACCTCGAGTGGTATCTCAAACACAAGAAATATTCCACAATCGGGCCGGACAAGGTCAATCAGCTTCGGCACTATATCTTCCTGCAAAGTATGGACCGCATCAATGTTTTGATGCGTCAACACGCCGATATCCTGTTGCCCAAGTTCCAAGCGGTTCAGGCCGTGTTGGACAGAGAACTCGGCGGGAGCGGTCTGGCGACATGGAGCCGACCGGAAGGCGGCTACTTCGTCAGTTTGGATACGAAGCCGGGTCTGGCCAAGAAAGTGGTCGCTCTTGCTGCTGAGGCAGGAGTAAAGCTGACTCCGGCCGGAGCGACTTTTCCGTACAGAGCGGACCCCAACGACTCAAACATCCGGATAGCCCCCAGTTTTCCATCGGTTGAAGAAATCGAACAAGCGATGGAAGTTTTGGCAGTCTGTATCATGCTCGCAGCCGCCAGACAAACGGAGTAATCGGCGGGATGAAAAGAACCAGCGCAGTGTACATAGCAGAGGCGCGAAGAGCGCAGAGAGATCCGTTTGGTTTTTCGCCCTTCGCCTTTTGCCCTTGGGCCTGCCTGTCAATTGACTCGAAACTCGATTTTGGTATAATTAGAGCATTATGAGGGCCAAAATAGAGGTACCGCGAAAAGAGCTTGCCGAATTCTGCCGCCGCAATCGCATCAGGAAGCTGTCATTCTTCGGCTCGGTGCTGCGTGAGGACTTCGGCTCGCAGAGCGACGTTGACGTGCTGGTGGAATTCGAGCCCGACGCGATTATCGGATTCTTCGGACTTTACGACGTCGAGCAAGAGCTTTCCCGCATTCTCGGCGGTCGCAGGGTCGATGTTCACACACCCCGTGGACTCAGCCGATACATCCGCGACCGTGTGCTGGCCGAGGCGGAGGTACAATATGCCGCAGCGTGATCCCATGGTGCGATTACTTCACATGAGGGATTACGCACGCAAGGCTATCGAGATGGCAAAGGGACGCGAGCGCAAACACCTGGACGAGGACGAAATGTTCCAGCTGGCTTTGACTCGACTCGTCGAGTTGATCGGTGAAGCGGCCAGCCACGTTGCACAGGAAACCCGCGAAGAGTACTCGCAAATCCCCTGGGCGAGTGTAACCGGCATGCGCCATCGTCTCATCCACGAATATGACACCGTGGACCTCGATATTTTGTGGGATACAATCAAGCACGACCTTCCACCGTTGCTCTCCAACCTTGAGAAGATAGTCGAGCGGGCCTAATCGCGATCCCAGACTACTAATTACACAGATTACAATAATTCTTAGAATTCTGCTCTGCGCTCTTTGCCGTTTGCCGCAACAAGATCCCCGAGATTCCTGTGGTCCTATTCATGAGACATGTATGATGTTCAAATCTCTCTGAGAAATCTGCCAGCCAGCCTCGCCGTTTAGGCGGGTGCGCTCGGTGGCTTCATCAATGGAATGTTGGATATTTCGGACGTTCGGGGTAGAATAATGTAGAGGGAACGCGTGGAAGACCTAGTTCTTACGAGGAACCGCTAATGAACGCGAATATGCGCGAAGGTAACGAAGAATTGATCTTTAAGGATGAAGTGTATCGCATCGTCGGCGCGGCCATAGAGGTTTCCAACAATCTGGGATGTGGCTTTCTCGAGGCGGTTTACCAGGAAGCCTTGGGAATGGAATTTCATGATAGCGGCATCCCTTTTGAAGCGCAAAAGGCAATCACCATTAGCTACAAGAACAGAATACTGGACAAGAAGTATATTGCCGATTTCATCTGCTTCGGAAAAATAATAGTCGAGATCAAGGCGATCAGGAGCATTACGGAAACCGAAAAGGCTCAGTTGATTAATTATCTTAGGGCGACAAAGCTGCCCCTGGGCCTTATCATAAACTTCGGCGGGAAGAAAATGGAGTGGAAGCGATACGCCAACACAAGAGGAACCGCTAATGAACGCTAATGCACGCGAATGTAAATGGACCGCAAGCGGCATGCGAACAGAAGGTGCCGCATTCGCGTGCCTTCGCGTCCATTCGCGGTTGTAAAGTGTCTTCTGATATGTACATCTATCCCAAGAAATATGACGTAATTGTTGTCGGGGCGGGGCATGCCGGGTGCGAGGCGGCGCTGGCGGCTGCGAAGATGGGCTGCGATACGCTTCTTCTAACCATATCGCTCGACACCATCGCGCAGATGTCGTGCAATCCCGCCATCGGCGGCCTGGCGAAGGGGCACCTCGCCCGCGAGATCGACGCGCTCGGCGGCGTGATGGGCAAGGTGACCGACGCGACCGGCATCCAGTTCCGCATGCTCAATCGCGGCAAGGGCCCGGC
>CAZSKP010000063.1:0-16594 GCA_964607485.1 uncultured bacterium
AGATAGCCTACATCCCCTTCTACCTGATGACATCGAACGAGAGATATTCCTACAAAGACGAGGACCTCCTGGCGGAGTACTCGTCATCGCTCAGGCTCATCTCGGCCGACTTCAGCCCTGCCTGGATTCAAGACTGGCGCGTGTTCCGCGACGCGTACGCCCAGGCTATCTGCACGACCAATTTTTCGCAGGTGGTCCCCGAGCAGAAATCCCCGTTCAAGGGACTTTATCTGATAGACTCCACCCAGCTCTACCCGTCCGACCGGACGATCAGCGGAATGATCGGGCTCGCGAAGAAGCTGGCGGGCACAATTCGAGAGGAATGACCATGGCCCCGGAGAACCGCCCATCGCCCCTGAGCAACCTGCCGGCGATCTACCGGGAGAGGTTCGACGAACGCGCCCTTGAGCAGAAGAACAGAGTGTGGAAAGTCATCTGCGAGGATTTCCTCCAGAAATTCATCGGGCCTTCCGACACGGTGCTCGACATGGGGGCGGGCACGTGCGAATTCATCAACAACATCAGGTGCGGCGGGAAGCTCGCGTACGATATCAATCCCGACATCGAAAGTCACGCGGCGGAAGGCGTCGGCGTGATAAGAGCGGACGCGGGAACGTCGCTCGATTTGAAAGAGTCCAGCATCGACGTCGTGTTCGCGTCCAACTTCTTCGAGCACCTTCCCGACCGCCAGTGCGTGGTCGATACGCTGGCCGAGACCAGACGCGTGCTCGTGCCGGACGGCAAGCTCATCATCATACAGCCGAACGTCAAATACCTCTACATGCAATACTGGGACTACTTCGACCATCAAATCGCGCTGAGCGAAGAAAGCATGCGCGAGGCGCTCATCACATGCGGCTTCACGATAGAAATCCTCAAGGCGCGCTTCTTGCCCTATACCTTCCGAAGCCGCTATCCAAAAGGCAGATTCTTCGTGAAGACGTATCTGAAGTTTCCGGTAATTCAGCGCATTCTCGGCAAGCAGATGTTCATAGTGGCTCGCAAGCGCTGAGGCAGAATACGGGCCCGAACCTGCCGCCGATTGCCATCCGGCCGATGTTCGGCCCTATTCGGGCGACTCTGTCCCATCCCAGCGTTCTACCACTACCGCCATGCCGGGCGCGGCGCCCGTCATCAGCGCGAGGCTCCCCCTGTTTACCGCCGCCTCCAGAAGTCCTCGATTGTTTAGAAACAGGGGGACGCCCTCATCGACATCGCTGTATGTTCGCACATACCGGGCCTTGAACTCTTTCGTCCCGACCGTGAGCTTTGCGAAGGAGCCGAGGTGTAACCCTATCTCTTCGACCATGGGGATCGAAACATCCGTCAGCACGTTGCCGTACTCGTCAACGTGAACGACGTGTCCGAGCACCCTCCGGCCGACCTCCGTCGCCTTGCGCGCGGGAAGCTCGACCATGTGGGAGACCGTCGGGCCGACTTCTTCGAAGGGGACGCCTGCCGCCAGATGTCCGGCGACCGGACCGAATATGTCACGAGCATGAAACGTGTTCGATATCTCGCCCGGATGCATGAGCGACCTGTTGGTCAGTTCGCGGACCTCGACAATCCCGGCCTCCTTCGCCGCCGGCCACAACAGCCCGTTGTCGGGACCGATGAATATCTTGCCGTTTCTCGTTTTCACGGCAATCCCCCTGCGGGATGAGCCCACGCCGGGGTCCACGACGCCGACGAAGATGGTGCCCGGCGGATACTCACGGGCCGCCTCGGCCAGCGTGTAGGCCCCTTCCTCGACGTCGAACTTGGGTATCTCATGCGTGATGGAGTCAATACGCGCCGACCGGTTGGCGCTGTAAATCGCCCCGTCCAGCGCGCCCACGTAGTGGTCCTTCCAGCCGAAATCGGTGAGCAGCACGACCAGCGGCTGCTCTCGCGCGGCAGGCCTCGCGACGGACGCGCATGCCGAGACAAAGAAAGCGAGGAAAATTGCAAGGTTTTTGGTCACGACGCTCCGCGACCTCCAAAATTGTCCCTGACGAACACACGCGGGTTTCTCTTGAAGAATAATGCTACAACAACGACAAGTCGGTGTCAAGGTGAGGGCAAATACGAGGTTTACAAAAAAACACATTTCTGATAACATGCCAGCGAGGCGGCGTTTTTGGGAAGAAACCCGAGAAATGGACATGCTGCGTCAGAGGTTTCTGGGCTCGATAGTGGGCTGCGCGGTCGGCGATGCGCTGGGCGCCCCGTTCGAGGGCGCGCTGTCCTCTGCGATCCGACTGAGCCCGGACGAGCACATCCGGTTCCGAAAGATCCGCGGCTATCCCCTGGGGCAATACACCGACGACACCCAACTGACGCTCGCTACAATCAGAGCTATCTGCCGCGCCAAGCGAGTGGACGGCGCCGAGATCGCCCGCGAGTTTGTCGCGCTCTGGCAAACGGGAGAGATAGTCAGCCCCGGAATGAGTTGCAGCGATGCGGTTCACAACATGGTGGCTCGAGGCATGAGCTGGGAGGACGCAGGCACCCCCGAGGGACGCGCGGGCAACGGCACCGCCATGCGCGCCGCGCCCATCGGGCTCTGGAACCACGCCCATCCGGGACAAATCGAACGCGACGCCGCGACATCGAGCATCGTCACGCACAAAGACTCCCGCTCCGTCGCGGGCACGATCGCGGTCGCCAAGGCGGTCCAGTTGTGCGTGAATTCCGAGGCTGTCGCGCCGCTTGAGTTCCTCCGAGACATCTCGGACAGCGTCCGAGAAACGAGCGCACTTTTCGCTCGGAGCGTCGATGAGCTCATCGAATGGCACAGCCTGGAACCCATGGAGGCGCTTCCGCTCATCTATGCGGCGGGAAGCCCGGACATCGGCCCGAGCCGGCCCGGCTGGGTGACGCCATACGTGATACCGACGGTCCTTTGCTCATTGTATTTCTTTCTCAGGACGCCTCGAAGCTTTATCGAAAGCGTCACGGGCGCGATAAACGCCGGCGGCGACACCGACACCGTGGGCGCAATCACGGGAGCGATCAGCGGCGCGTTCAACGGAATCTCCTCAATCCCGCGCGGTCTGGTCGAAGACCTCAAAGACTCGACGGACATCATCGCGCTCGCGGAAGAATTCTACTCAGCCGCCGTCTCGCGAAATTGAGTTTTTTGCCGACCCTCCATCGGTCAGGCTTGCAGGGGACGAACCACAGGGAAAGCCACAGTGGAACACTATCACTCAATATCGCTCGAAGGCAGCGACTGGCGGGTCGGGTATAAGAAGATATACGACGGCTCCGCGTCGGGAACGATAGCGGAAGTGGGCAAGATGACCGAATGGTTCGACGCGACGGTGCCGGGCAATGTCAGATCCGACCTGATGGCCGCCAACAGGCTGCCCAACCTGTTCCTTGACTCGAACAACGAGCGCGCCAAATGGGTCAACGACTGCGTGTGGTGGTACGAAAAAAAGTTCGAACGGCCCGCGCGAAGATTCAAGCGCTTCTTCCTCGAACTTCGGGGGATAGACTACCGCAGCCAGGTGTATTTCAACCAGCGCAAGCTCGGCCAGAACGAAGGAATGTTCACGCGCCACCTCTACGATGTGTCGTCGCTCGTGAAGAGTACGAACGTCGTCAACGTGAGAATCATGGGCTCCGCCTTCCTGCCGAAGCCTTCGCTCACCCCCTGGCAGCGCGTCTGGGGAAGAATCGCGTCGCCCCTGCAGAACGACATGGAGGTATTCCCCGAGCGGACGGCCACACTGAAGTGCCAGATGGGGTTCGGATGGGATTTCGCGCCCGACATGCGCACGATGGGCATCTGGGACGAGGTCAAACTCATCGGCAGCGGGAACGTGTTCATAGGAGACATCCAGGTGAAGACGGGCGTGTTCCGCGAGCTTGACAGCGCAAAGCTGCAGATAAAGCTCCATCTCAACTCCATCGTCGCCGCCCCTCTGAAGATCCAGATTCGACTCCGCCCGGCCAACTTCGACGGACCCACCCAGAACTTCAACTTCAACGCCTTCGTGAAGAGGGGAACCGAGATAATCGAGCGAAACATCGTGCTGGAGAAGCCGCAGTTGTGGAACCCGTGGGACAGGGGCGAGCCGAACCTGTACGAGCTGACCGTGAGGCTCTACGACGCAGACAAGCTCTCCGACCGCGTGACCGGCCTCATCGGACTGAGAGACATCCAGATGGCGCAAAACCTTCGCACGTCCGGGGGAAAGTCGGACTGGACGTTCGTCGTGAACGGAGAGCCCGAGTTCATCCGGGGCGCAAACTGGGTGCCGGTCGATTCCCTCATGGGCCGCGTGCGCGAGGAAGATTACGTCGAACTGATACGCATGGCGAAGAAGGCGAACGTAAACATGTTCCGCGTTTGGGGAGGCGGGCTGCGTGAGAAAAGATATTTCTACGAAATCTGTTCGCGCGAGGGGATTCTCGTGTGGCAGGAGTTCCCGTTCGCGTGCGTCTTTCTCGGCCGTCTCCCGACGAACGAGCCGTTCCTGAGGCTGGCGGAGAAGGAGGTCGCCTCCATCGTCAAGTCGGTGATGAACTATCCCTGTGTCGCTCTGTACTGCGGCGGGAACGAGTTCAGCCCCCGCCGGAACTCGAAGCTGCTCACGAGGATGGCGCAGACGGTTCGTGGCATCGACGACAGCCGTCCTTTCCTCCCCGCCTCACCCGGACGGGGGGACCATCATAACTGGTTCATATGGCATGGCTTCGGAAACATCAGGGATTATCGCAAAGACAACTCCCCGTTCGCAAGCGAGTTCGGCTTGCAGGCCGTGCCCTCGGAGGAGTCGCTCAAGCGGTTCTTGAGCAGGCGGGCGCTGTGGCCGATGGGAGCCGAATGGGAATACCACAAGGTCGATGCGAAAAAGCTCCAGCGCTACGTCGGCCCGCTGGAGAATTATTCCCGACCGGAGTATCTTGCCGAGGCCAGCCAGAAAATGCAGGCATTCGCGCTCCAGACGGCCATCGAGCACTATCGAAGGCGCAAATACGAATGCAGCGGGACCATCTTCTGGCAGTTCAACGAGCCGTGGCCGGCAATAAGCTGGAGCATTATCGACTACTACAGGAATCCGAAGCTGGCGTACCAGAAATTGAAGGAGATATACAATCCCGTTCTGATCAGCCTCAAGTACGAACTGGAACCGCATGCGGCGGGAGAAATTGTGCCGATCGAAGTATGGATTGTGAACGACCTGCTCCGGTCCGTGGACGATTGCAGGCTGGACATCTACATGGAGGAAGAGGGCGAGCGCTTCATGAACCTCAGCTTCGATGTGGGAACGCTTCCTCCCGACTCATCCAGGCCGTACCTCAACTTCGGGCTCAAGCTGCCCGACCGCCCCAACTGGCTGCTGCGGGCACGCCTGCGTTCGGGCAAGGAGACTCTGAGCACCAACAGCTACGACCTGAACTTGTGCGACATGGGCGAGGCCACCACATGGAACCGCATATATGATCGCATGGGCAAGTGGGTGATCTCGCGATGAGGAGGGGGTTGACATCGAAGTCCGTCCGCTCGACTCTCCGAGCGCTTCCTCTGAAAGATGAACATTGGAGACCGACAGATGTCCGATACCGGCGCTTCTCCCGTTGAGGGGAAGCCGGCGTTCCGCGCCGTCCAGGCCCGCCCCGGCAGCCAACTCGCCGTCCTCCTTGCACTCTGCGTGATCTTTTTCTGGCGCGTCCTGTTCTCAGCGAGCGCGAAGATCATAGCGGGATACGACATCCTCGTCTATCACTACTATGCGCGCGCCTTCACGCGCGAGTCGATGCTCAGAGGCCTGCTGCCCAAGTGGAATCCGTACGAGTACGCGGGGATGCCGTTTGCGGCCGACCCGGGAAACTGCGTCTTCTATCCGCTCAACAAATTCTTCCTCCTGATGCCCGTGTCGAAGGCCATCAGCCTGAACATGGCGCTGCACGTGTTTCTCGCGGGGGCGGGCACGCTTTTGTTCGCCAGGGCCATCGGACTGAAGCGCGGCGGCAGCTTGATCGCCGCCATCGCGTTCATGTTCAGCGGCTACTACATCGACAGGATCGCCGCCGGCCATGAGATACTGGTCATGTGCTCCGCATATCTGCCGTGGATATTCCTTTGCTACGAGCTGTCCTCGCAGAGCGGAAAAGTCGGTTGGAGTCTCCTGGGAGGCCTGTTCGTGGGACTCCAGGTGCTGACCGGCGCATCGCAGCCGGTTCTCTACACGGCGATATTCGTGTTCATATACGCGGTGGCAAAGAACATTCAGATGAATCCGGGCTCGCGATTCACGCTGCTGGGACGCGACCTCGGATACCTCGTGCTGATGGGGGGCGTGGGCATCGGGCTTTCCGCCGTTCAGTTGCTCCCGTCGGTCGAGCTCGTTCTCCACAGCGTGCGCGCGCAGACGAGCATCGAGTTCGTCGGCTCGTACTCGTTTCCCCCGAGAAATTTCATCCATTTCCTGCTTCCGTACCTGGACGTCGGAAAGGCGATCGCCAATTGGGAGTTTAGCTGCTATGTCGGCATCCTGCCGCTTGCGCTCGCGCTGGCCATGCTGCCTTCGCTCAAAGGCCGGCGGGCTCGTGCGCTCGGGGCGGTCGGCCTCGTCGCCGTGTTGATAATGCTCGGAAGGCACACGCCCGTCTTCCCGGCTCTGATGCGAATCATCCCCGGCCTGAAGCTGTTTCGGATTCACGCGAGGGCGGAGGTGGGCCTCATACTCGTGCTCGCGCTCTGGGCGGGAATGGGCTGGGAAAAAATTTTCAACAATCCGCTCGATGCCACCGTGAAAATCCGAAGGAATCTGGCGGTTGCAGCCGGACTGTTTGCCGCGGCCGTCTGCGTCGTGGCGGTTCTCTTCTTACTTAAGAAAACGGCCTTGAGCTTCCAGACGCCCTCGCCCAGCCACGTGTTCGGCTTCCTCGTTGATAAGGGCGGTCCGGTAACTTCCCTGTGGCATCCGCGAATCTTCCTGCCGATGTCGGCCGTGTTTATCACATTCGTCGCCGCGCTCCTCCTTCTCAGAAGGTGCGATACCGGCATGAAGCGCCTGCTCGCCGGGCTCATCATCGTCGATTTGCTTGTCATGAGCACGGGGAGGATACGGCTTGTCGATACGAGCTACGTGAGCGGCAACGACGAGCTCGTGGAATCGGTCGAGCGCGACGAGGGAGCCGAGTATTTCAGGGTGTGGTTCCCGCTGAAGGTCTTTTTCGGAAGCCGCGCGAAGTTTTTCGGAATCTTCGACGTAAACGGGCACAACGCGCTCGGGCTCACGCTTTTCGAAGATTACCTGGAATCCCTGTCGGGCATCAGCCCGGTCAGAACACTCCCCTACTACGAGATGGACCGGCGCCTTTTCGAGCGGGAAAGAATCTTCGTCGATAATATTTTGAACGTCAAGTATTTCTCCGTTGAGCGCGAGGGGAATGAGCCCGTCTTCTACCGCGCCGACTCCTTCTTTCCCCGTGCGCTGTTTGTGTCCGATTACGTTATCGGCTCGCCCAGGGATTTCTTTACCTCGGGAATAGACCCTGAGACCACCGTTTTCCTGCACGAGAAGCCGCCTCCGGGATACCATCCGGGCGAGAGCGAAAACGCAGCGAACGCGCGCGTGAAGATCGATTCTTACCGGAACGACGAGATCGACCTGTCGGTCGATGCGCCCGCCGACGGTTTCCTGGTGCTGAGCGAGGTGTACTATCCGGGCTGGCGGGCCGAGGTGGACGGAGCGGCCACGAAAGTTCTGCGAGGCGATTTTCTCTTGAGGGTCGTGCCGGTGAGGAGCGGAAAGCACAAGGTGAGATTGTTCTTCGCTCCGCTGTCGCTCCTGCTTGGTAAACTCATCAGCGCCGCAACCATCGCGGCGGTTGTGTGCGCGCTCCTGTATTTACGCGTTCGGTCGAGGCGCATTGCCGCCGCGGGCGCGCCTGCGTCGGACGACCACATCGATAGCGCCGACCCCGACACACAGGGCTAAGGCAACCAGACTCACCATGGCCGCCCGCCTGAACGAGTCGGTGTCGTACACGAACTCGACGGTGTTGCTTCCTTCGGACACGGGCACGGCTCGCACCGTGCAGTCGCCGCGCAGCACGTTCGCCTCGCTGCCGTTCACGTATGCCCGCCACTCGGGATAGTAGGCGTCGCACAGGACAACGTATCCGTCGGAGGGCGCATCGACGGAGAGAACCACCGAGTTGGGCGAGTATTTCAGAATTTTTGCGGGATACGGCGTCCTCTTAGGCGGCGGCATCCGCGGGGCCGACTTTTCATTGAGCACATCCATCGTCTGAAAGCTGAAACCGGGAGGCGTGGCGACCTCGAACCCGCCAGCGCCGGGCTGCGGATTCAATGAGCCCGGTCCCCCCTTCTCCACCAACACCACCGTCTCATACGGGTCGAATCTATCGGAGGCCAAGGCCGCGAGCGCGACGTCTTCGGTGGGCGCCACGATCGCACGCGGGACGAAATATGCCCTGTCGAGGCAGCGGGCGTTCTCGTACAGGAACACGTTTCCATCCAGTGAAGTTTTCAGGACGAGGTCCGGATGAGTGACAGGGTGGGAGGCGAAAATATATTTGACGTTGACAAGCCCGAGCAGGCGCGGCCTGATGAGCGGCGGCGCTCCCTCGACGAACCTGATGAACAGGTTGTGCCAGAGCAGATTGGCGCTCTCGTAGCCGTCGGTGTACGCATATCCGAAAAGCGTTCCGAAATTCGGCGAAAGGATTTCACGGTTCCACATGTAGTAATCGGCGGGCGTGTGGATGTCCAGCCCTGCGATGTGCTGCTCCACGTCGATTGGAGTTCGATAGAGCCTGAAGAAGCCGGGGTCTGCGTTCAACACGGAGTCGATGCGCGGGGGCGTGTAGAACGAATCGGGTATCGTATCCATGGCGCGGTAGTTCACCGGCAACAGGTCGACAGCGACATAGATTACCGCAATGATCCCGAACAGACGCCGTGAAAGCGCGCCCTTCCGCCACGCCCACAGGCCAAACCCCAGCGCCGTAAACATGATGCTCGCCTGCAGCATCTCCCGCTTCATGCGAGGGATCAACCGGCGCGTCAGCGCGCTGTCGGCGGACGACATTTTCAACAGAAGCCCGTCGCTCAAGTGGAGCGCAAACCTGTCACACAACGCAAATACCAGCCACGCCGAAGCCACTGCAACCACCAGGACCGAGAACCAACTGACGAACGTGGCGGAGACCCGCCTCAGCCGGTGAATTTCACCCTCGTCCTGCGAGATCAAATACTGCAGCCCGTATCCGGCAAGAACGGCCATGGCAAACGTGGTCGCAAAAAAACATTTCGTCGGATATCGAAACTTGCCGAGCATGGGCAGGACGCTGTATGCGATTCCGTAGATGGGCGTGTATTTCCCCAACGACAGCAACAGGCTCACCAGAAAGACTCCCCCGAAAAAGTACATCCTCCTCTCGCGAAATGTCACGACCGCGATGGGGAGGAGCACAAGCGGCACGGCGCCCACGTACAGGCTGCGCACCAGCGGAAAATGAAGCGTGAAGATTCGGCCCCAGTCGTGGATATTTTCGATGGGGTTTCCGAACAGGTAGGGAACGAAGAGGGTGAGAAGCTGCAACGGCGTGAGCGAATGCCGGGTGGCGGTCTCATAGCTCACCGCCACGGTGCGCGTCGAGTAGCGCGTGAGTTCCTGCGAAGGACCGATCTGAACGTAAGAGAGCACGAAAGCGAGAATGGCTATCGCCGGCAGAACGCAGACCTTCGCGAGCGTTTCGGCCCGCGGTCGGCGGCGAACCGCCGACCGCGTGAGCATAACCATCCAATACGCCCCGCATATGAGGAAGGTGTAATAGCCGCTGACCGGGTCGCCCGCGAGCGTCTGTGCGGCCACGGCGAGCGAGGCCAACGCGACCGACAATATGCCGGGCTTCTCCACCGCACGCTCGAACAGACCGAATACGACCGGCAGCCACGCGATGGACGAGAAGATGTTGAGCCCGTCGATGAACGAAATCATGTATCCGCTGAAAGCGTACGTCACGCCCGCCAATGCCGCCGGAATGCGCTCAAGCCGCCATCGGCGCATCAGGAAATACGTGCCCAGCGCCGCAAGCAGCACGTGCAGCGCAATGTGCCACTTGTACGCCAGGTCGAACGGCAGGCAATAGAACAGGAGCGAAAACGGATAGAATACGGCCGCCTGAAGCGCCGCGTGCAGGGGCATCCCGCTGTGAACCAGCGGATTCCATACGGGAGCCTCGCCGCCCCGCACGGAATCGGCGACCATCTTCTTCAGGGGATAGAAAAACCGGTAGGTGTCGCCCGCGTAGAATTGTTCTCCGCCGAGGAGGGCGTTGTGGAAGAACACGACAACCAGCAAGGCCAGCAGCGCCGACGCGATTATGTCGCGTCGTCCTATCCGCACGCCGCGCGCCTTTTCTGTTCGGCCGGGAGTTCGGTCCGCATGCAGATGATTATAGCATGTCCGGTTTTTCTGCATCAATTCGTTCGCGGGGAGAGGCATACTTTACATAAGTCGCCAAAAATCTGATATAATCGTTTTCGTGTTTGATGAGGGGGAAAAAGCAGGGAGGTCAGAGTGAGCGATTCATCCCATGAAATGGCTGGCGGCACTCAGCCGCTTCCGTTCACACTCGCATACTACGCGCAGGAAACTCCAGCCAAAGAGGCTGCGGCCGACGGAAAAGGAAGATACACGTTCGGGGAATTCTACCTGCTGGTGAACCGGATGGCCAATGTGCTGGCCGGCCTCGGAGTCGGCCGGGGAGACCGGGTGGCGGTGCTCATGCACAATTCCCTCGAGGCGTTCTCGATTCCCTATGCGGTCGGAAAGCTGAAGGCCAGCGCGGTGCCGATCGGGTACAGGCTGAAGAGCGGAGAGGTTGAATATGTAATGAACAACTCTCGCTCGAAGGCGCTGCTGATGGGCGCCGAGTTCGACGAGGTTGTCCGCCCCATAATCGGTCGCCTGGAAGAAGTGACTGCCGACAGGATTCTCGTCTGCGGCGGCGACCTCCCCTGGGCGACGCGGCTGGAGGACCGGCTCAAATCGGCGCCCGACACCGACCCCGACTTGAGCCCCGAGGAATCGAGCTCTTCGATCATCTACACGTCGGGAACCACCGGCCTCCCCAAAGGAGCCTTCAGAGACAACCGGCCGCGAGACCTGCAACTGATCATGAGCATCGTTTCCAACTTCCGCATCACGACGGACGACCGCCACATTATCTGTTGCCCGCTCTACCACAGCGCGCCCCCGGTCTTTGCGGGGCTGCACACGATACTGGGCGCGTTTGTGTATGTGCTGGAGAGGTTCGACGCAGAGCTTTTTCTCAAGACCATCGAGCGGGAAAAAATCACGAGCACGTTCATAGTGCCGACGATGCTCAACAGGGTGGCGAGCCTGCCGGCCGACATCAAGAAGAAATACGACGTCCGCTCGATGCGCAACCTCGTCGTGGGCGGCGCTCCGTTTCACATAGCCACGAAGAGGGCCGCCATAGAGCTGTTCGGCGATGAATGTCTGTTTGAATTCTATGGCTCCACGGAGACGGGCATCAACACCATCCTGAGGCCGGAGGAGCAGTTAAGAAAGATCGGCTCCTGCGGCAAGGTGTTCGACGGCAACGAGATTCTCCTTCTCGACGAGGACAGGAAACCGGTCGCGCAGGGAGAGGTCGGCGAGCTGTTCATGAAAAACACGATGCTCATCGACGGCTACTTCCGGAACAAGAAGGCGACGGACGAATCGTTTCACGACGGCTACCTGTCGGTCGGCGATATGGCCTACATGGACGAGGAGGGGTACTACTACGTCGTTGACCGCAAGAAAGACATGGTCATCAGCGGCGGAGTCAACATATATCCCGCCGAGATCGAAGCCGTTCTCAATCATCACCCGAAGGTATTCGACGCGGCCATCATCGGCGTGCCCGACGATGAATGGGGCGAAAGCTTGAAGGCCTTCGTGGCGCTCAAGCCGGAGTGCGAGGCGACCGCCGAGGAGATTATCGAATACTGCAGAGAGAACCTGGCGCCTTACAAGAAGCCCAAGTCCGTCGAGTTCGTGAGCGAGCTGCCCCGCAATCCCACCGGGAAGGTCATGAAGAAGCTGCTTCGCGAGAAATACTGGAAGGGCGACAGAAGCGTGCACTGACCGACGCCGACTCGCCTCACGAACCCCACAGCCCTTGCAGCCGCAACACCAAATCGTTCAGTCCTCTGCCGAAAGAGAGATAGAGCACCAGCAAGCGCTCCCCGCAAAACAGCGAGAGCACTGCGCCCAGCGCGAGGTATGGCCCGAAAGGAATATATTCGCTCCTCGTCTTCAGCCGCAACAGGATGAGCGTCACCCCGACCACCGCGCCCAGCACGGAGCCCACGACGATCGTCATCATGGCGAGCTTCCAGCCCAGGAAGGCGCCGACCATACCGAGCAGCTTGATGTCGCCGCCGCCCATGCCCTCCTTCTTGAAAACGAACAGCGAGAACAGTGCCGCCAGGTAAAGTGTTCCGCCCCCGGCGATGCATCCGATGAGAGAACTGAGGAACGAGCCGTTCACGAGCTGACCGCCCGTCAGCCTGGCGGGAAGCAGGCTCAAGGCCAGTCCGATGAAGATGCCGGGAATGGATATTTCATCGGGAATGATGTAGTGCTTGAGGTCGATGAACGTGATGACGACGAGAGAGCACACGAACACGATGTAAATCGCCACAGCCACAACGTTCGTGAAACGGAGAATGAGCAGAACGAACAGCACAGCCGTCAGCAGTTCCACGAGCGGGTATCGCCAGGATATCGAGCCGCCGCAATTCCTGCACTTGCCCCTGAGGATTATGAAACTGATTATGGGAATGTTGTCGAACCATCTGATGGGCTGGTCGCATTTCGGACAGTGCGAGCTCGGCCAGACGATCGATTTTCTGTCGGGCAGCCGGACGATGCACACGTTGAGGAAGCTGCCGGCCATCGCTCCCAGGACGAACATGTACACACGCAAGAACAGTTTCAGCGCTGTGGCGTTCTCAATCATTTTTTCGGCGCATCATCCGATACGGGTTCCGCTGTCACGTCCCCTCACGCACACCGGTCGGTTTACGAGTGAACCTGATTCTTATGACTGATGCGGTGTAACGCAGGAATTCTTTCAGAAACATCGTCTTGCTCTCGCCCGCGGGCCTGTTGTCATAGAAGACGGGTATCTCTATGATGCTCAGCTTGAGGGCCACGGCCGTCATCAGGAACCTTATGAAATAATCGCCGTAGCCGTAGAATATATAATCGTAATTGAACTTCTTAAGAGCCTCGCCTCTTATCGCAAAGAATCCGCTGAGTTTGTCCCTTATCGGAATCCCGAGGAAAAGACGTATGAACAGATTGTACAAGAAGCTCGCATAATAGCGCCACCGACTGTACATCCCCCCTCCGTAGAGGAATCGCGAACCCACAACGACCTCGTAAAATTGAACCAGATTGAGGAATTGTGGTATGTATCCGGGGTCGTGGTTGAAGTCGGAGTCCATCACCATGATGACGGGGCCCGTGCTGAGCTCGATTCCCTTGCGTATGGCAGTGGCAAGCCCGCGTTCATTCTTCCTCACATGCAGCCGGACTCTTTCATTCTGTCCGAACGCGCGGCTCACAACCTCGGCGGTCCCATCGGGGCTGTTGTCATCGACGACGATGACCTCATAATCGACGGTTCCCTCGAGAGTGCGTATGACGCGCCCGACTATTTCCGATATGTTGTCCCTCTCGTTATAAGTAGGCAGGACGACGGAGACCTTGTTCGTAAAAGGTTTCGCTGCCTCTGTGAGATTTCGCATCCAGGTCACGTATTCTTTCCCGGCAACACCCACGCCGTCACTTCTTCATCCGCCGGCTAATGTCAGCTTGCCGAATTTCTCCCGCCCAAGGTGTGGAATCATCGTCCGCAGACGCGCCGGAAAACCTTGACAGGCGTAGGCTACATATTATACCATTTCACCCAACCGTTCAACATACGCTGAAGGAAAGCAGAAAAGAGCGTCCGTCGCTGTCGATTCCTCTTCATCTTTTCAATGAGAAACACGAATAGTTCTCCTCATTAACCCAATCGTATCAGGGATCCGGCCAATGCGGTCCATGCAATAATCTTTTGAGGGAAAAATCCGAGATGGAAGAATTCAATGTGAAGATAATCCCCATATCAAAAGAGCACTACGGTCGCATTGCCGAGCTGCACAGCCAGGGGTATGCCGGAGATTTTCTTCCGAGCTTCGGGCCGCGATTTCTGGTGGCGCTCTACGATGCCATGTTCAGGGCAAAGGCAGCCATTGGCTTTGTAGGTATGGTGGACGAAGAAATAGCGGGCTTCTGCATATTCACTCCCGACGTGGACAACCTTTTCCCCGCAACTTTGAAAAAGGGATTCTTCAAATTGGGTTGGTTGGCCGCCTTGAAAACGCTCCAAAATCCCTCAATCCTCAAAAAAATTCTACAAACGTTCCTTTACAAATCGCGAGCGAAGTTGGACGACATCAAGGCGGAGATGATCCTCTGGGCGGTTGACCCCAAATATCATGGTCATGGTCTGGGCACCGAACTCTTCAACGTTTGCGAAAAGGAAATGGTCAATGTCGGGTTAGACTGCTACAAGTTTACCACGATTGTCGACGAGGAAGCAGAACGGACCAAGAAGGCCGCCCACGCATTCTTTGAAAAAAGAGGCTATGAATGGATAAGCGAGTTCGAATTCTACGGCAGGAAATGGCATCTCTATAGGGCCCGGCTCACAGAGGAACGATGGAGTCGGCGCTCAACCGGCACGCGACAGGACCAAGGAACGGCTCGCCGTTCGCCGCCACCGACGTGACTCACCAACTGAGTCTGTCGGCCCTCTCCTTGCAGGGACCTCATGCTCAGCGCAGTGCCCTCCGTACCCGTTCGCATATGTAATCGATGTCTTCCTCGACAAGCGTCGGAGAAGAGGGCAGGCTCAAACCGTTTTGTGATATCCTTTCCGAGACGGGCAGTTTTTTTCGGGTCGCATACATCGGGAGCTTGTGCATCGGCACGAACACCCTCCGTGTGTCGATGCCGCCCGCCGCAAGCCGTCGCGCGAGTTCGGCGGATGTAATTCCGAACGACCGGTCGAGCACGATCGTGTAAAGCCAGTACACGCTCCTGGCCCACGGCTTCTCCGTCGGCAGGACAACGCCCTCGACTTCACTGAGGCGCCGGGAATACATTTTCGCAATCCTGCGCTTGGCCGCCACCAGTCCGGCGATCCGCTTCATCTGCGCGCAGCCGACCGCCGCCTGCATGTTGGTCATGCGATAATTATATCCGACCTCCGGATGGTAGTAACGCCTTCGGGGATCCATCGAGTGGTCGCGCAAAAAGCGGATACGCGAGTCCAGCCTGGAGTTATTCGTGACGACCATGCCGCCCTCTCCGGTCGTTATCACCTTGTTACCGTAAAAACTGAAACACCCGACATCGGCCAGCGCACCGACCCTTTTCCCTTTGTACTTTGCCCCGTGCGCCTCGGCGGCATCCTCTATCACCTTGATGCCTTTGCCTCGCGTTAGTTTCAATATACGGTCCATATCGCACGGATGCCCGTACAGATGGACCGCGATGACGGCCTTCGTCTTCGGCGTGATGGCCGCCTCGACCCACTCCGGGTCGAGGGTCCACGTATCGGCGGACACATCCGCCGGCACGACCTTCGCGCCCGTATAGGCCACACTGTTGGCCGTGGCCACGAATGTCAAATCCGGAACGATGACCTCGTCGCCCCTGCCGACCCCGAGAGCTGCGAGCGCCAGGTGCAGCGCCGAGGTTCCGCCCGAAGTGGCCGCCGCGTATTTGCAATTGCAGAACCTGGCGAACGAACGCTCGAAGCGGTGGATATACTTTCCCAGCGAGGAAATCCACCCTGTCCGGATGCAATCCTCCAAGTAGTCCAGTTCCTCCCGCCCCAGAACCGGTTCATAGACGGGATATCGTCGCTTTTTTTTCATAGAGAACGCGTTTCCTCGCCGGTTGCGTCCTGCGACTCAAACCGGTAGATGACGACGGAATCGTTCCGAAAGGCGCTCTTCAAGAAGCGCGCCTGGCTCGGGTCGAACCCGCCGAGAACCCGTTCCTCCTGGCCGTAATAGATAACGCCAATGTCGTTTTGATTCAGAAAATCGTACCGCTCGGACGGGGACGTCTTTTCGGAAAAGAACGTCTTTGCTCGCGCCAGGCGCGAATCGTGAGAAGGGAGGTCATACACCCCCAGCCACGAATGTTTGTGCGTCAGCCTCGGCACGTAATTGCCGATCCAATCGCCCGAGAGCACGACCTCTTCTCCCGGCGTGTCCCGAACAAAGCGGAGCGCGTCAACCTCGTCGCGCGTCAGACAGAACGCTTCCGGATGGTTCCTCAAGCGCGACACGCGCTCGAATATATTACAGAAGGTGCTCGGAAATGTAAAGACAACCATGCCGGCCACGACCAGCATGCCCACGGCTCGTTTCGAGGACCGGCCCGGACTCTGCCAGTCGAGCCCGAGCGAGGGCAGAACCGTGCTGAAGATGGCGCGAGAGGACAATACTACGAGCGGCACTTGAAGTCCAAGCACAACGCGGGCC
>CAZSKP010000064.1:0-14608 GCA_964607485.1 uncultured bacterium
CTTTTCCATGTTCTTATCCATAAAGTTTCTCCTCCCTTTCCTCTCCCGGTTGGTTCAGAGCTCGGCCTATCGGCCTCTGCCGACGTGCCTCTTCCTCTCCCGGTCCGATTCGGCCTCTTTCCTCAGTGACTTCAATATTTCATTGTATATCCTGAAATGCGCCTGGTCCAGAATCCACTTCGCTCCGAAAAGGAGTCCCAGGGCAGTGAATTGTATGAAGTAGCGATGGGTGAAGAACGAAACGCCGATTGTTATGAGGGCGGCCGCGAGCCAGACGTGCGCGCGAATGATTTCCCCGATGCTCCTGCGCCGGGCAAATAGGAACCCCAGGCTCTTTCTTGGCGGCGCGATCACCGCGCCGCAGGTCGGGCAGAACCGGCTGGCCGCAGGAATCGGCTGACGGCAGGATATGCACAGGAGCGCGACGGTCGCCGGCTTGAGCTGAGCGCCGCAGCTCGAGCATGTGGACGCTTCGCGCGCATTCTCCTCATGGCACAGCGGGCATCTCACGTGCGCAGGGGGAAGAGTGGATTTTATGAGGCGGAGCGTTTTTTCTCGCGTATCGCTGTCGGGTTCTGCAAAACCCTCTTCCTCTTGTTTTTCCAGCGCCCTACGAATCTGGATAAGGTTGTCCCGACACGCAGGGCAGTCGGCAAGGTGCTCCTCGGCTCCCGTACGCTGCTCGGGTGAGAGCAAGTCTTCGAGGTAGTTCGCCAGCACTATCGGTGGCAAGCAGCCTGAAGCCGTGCCTCCCGGGGGAGCGGCCTTGGAGTCGAGCGCGACGAGGCTGCTCCGCACGAGAGAATCGAAGCGCTTGAACGACTCAACCTTTTTCGCGCAGCGAGGACAAGACCGGATGTGCTCCGCGAGTTTGCCCTGGCGCAACTCATCCGACTGTGCGCTTGCGTATTCGCTCAGGTCTTTTAATGATGGATGGCGTCGCAGCACTTTTCTCACTTCCTCCCGGGTGCAGCCTTGAGGAGACGACTCATGCGATTCCCACCTTGTTCAGACGCCTGAAGAGCTTTCTCTTTATTCGGAACAGCCTGGTCGAAACCGTATTTATTGGAATGTTCGCGACGTTGGCTATTTCCTTGTATTTCAGGCTATCAACATAATACCATTTTAGCAGGAGTTGTTCATCGGGACGGAGTTGCTTCACGGCGTCCGACACCCGCTCCATCGTCTCCGAGTCACTCGATTCGGAAGGAGAATATGAGGCTCTCTGTTCCGCCACACGGGAATGAGCGGCGGCGGAATGCGAGTTGCGGCCCTTCTTCCGAACGAAGTCGATCGCCTTGTGTAGGGCGACTGCGCAGAGCCACGACTCTATCCTGTCGCGATTTTTGATCGAAGCGAGCGCCCGGCAGTCGTTCTCCACGAGGTCCTTGAAAACCTCCTGGAAGATGTCGTCGGCATCGGCCTTTGCGTCGGCCAGCCCGAGCGAGGCCAATTTTCGGACCACCGTACCGTAAATCAGAGGACCATATCGGCGGAGGAATTCGTCCCACGCATCTTGTTCGTACTGTGTGCATTTCTCCACGAGGGAACTGGCAGGCAGGGATGCCAATTGAGAATGGGAGTCCTTGTGAGTGGCTGAAGACAAAGGCTTTCACCACATCTCTTGACTGCGGTTTGCCGCTCTCGCGAGTGAAAACAGCACCCGCCCCTTGCGAGCGTCAGGGAAGAATATTAACAAAAATGTGACGAATTGTCCACACCTTTTAGGGGCGACCTCTATTGTAGAATCATCTGCGCACCTTCTTTCGATATTCCTCTTTTTCCACAACATATTTCCCTCGATAAGACCGGTCACCCCGCAGCGAGCGGCGAAGGCGCATCCTCACTATGGGCCGCGAAAGGGGCAGCCGAACGCCGCTCGATATTTTTTCTTCTCCCACCCGCGTAAGCCCTTGACATTATCCACGAAAAATGCTATAAGGTAATGCTGTGACTTTTGGGGATGCGCCGCCGCTTGCGACATCACCGAAGCCGGCCTTTCCCAAAAGAATACCCCCACCTCCTCGTACCGGCACAGATGCCGTGCAGTCGCCCCATATGTTGCACGGCAGTTAGAGTATTAGGAGATACAATCACATTGGCGGAAATATTCTTCGACAGTTGGTTTGTGGAACCCTGCGGCAAACTCGTCGGCGAGCAGACGCTTGCCTCCGTCCCGGAAGCCCATAAGAAATTCTTTCTGGGCACGAAGTGTCCCGCCGACTTGAAAGCGGTCGTCGGATGGGGAGGCTTGGTGCTTCTGAGCGAAGAGGTATGCCCCGTGCAGCTTATGGTGAGCTTCTTCGAGCAGGTCCAGGCCAAATCCTGCGGCAAGTGCTTTCCCTGCCGTGTGGGCTCGCGGGTCGTATACGACCTCCTATGCCGCATAGCAGCCGGCGAAGGGGAGGCCCGTGATATCGAAAAGCTGAAGCCGCTTGTGACCGACATACGAAGCGCGGCACTGTGCGGCTTCGGGATAGCGATGGAAAAACCGCTCGTCGATGCGCTGGAGAATTTCAGAGCCGAATTCGAGGCCCATCTGAACGGGAAGAAGTGCGACGCGCCCAAGACCGAGTCGATAATGATAGCTCCCTGCAACGTCGGCTGCCCCGCCTCGACCGATGCGGCCCGCTACATCGAGCTCATCAGGGAGCGTAAGTACGTCACCTCGATTGATGTGGCGCGAGCACCCAATCCGTTTGCCGCAGTGTGCGGGCGCGCCTGTTTCCATCCGTGCGAAACTCTCTGCAAACGCTCGACCGTCGACGAGCCGATTTCGATAGCATACCTCAAACGCGTCGTCTCGGATTACGAAAAGAAGCTGATAAAACAGAAACAATACCGTTTCGCGCCCCACGTCTCCACGGGCGAGAAGGGCAAGGTCGCCGTCATAGGAACTGGCCCGGCCGGCGCCACGTGCGCCCGCGAGCTTGCCGCGTGGGATTACGATGTCACGATATTCGAGGCCGCCCCGGTCGTCGGCGGCACCACGCACCTGGGCATCCCCGCGTATCGTCTGCCGCGCGATATCGTAAACGGCGAGATAGAACAGGTACAGGCTTATGGCGTCAAGGTCAAGACCAACACAGCCCTTGGAAAAGATTTTTCGATTCAGGACCTGTTCGACCAGGGCTTCAAGGCGGTCTTCCTCGCCATCGGCGCCATGAAGGGCAGAAAGCTCGGCATCCCCGGCGAAGAGGAAAACGAGGGCATAATGGACGCCATGGATTTTCTGCGGCGCGTCAACCTCGGCGACGAATCGCGCATCGGCAGGAAGGTGATAGTCATCGGGGGCGGCAACTCCGCCATCGATGCCGCACGCGTGCCGGCCCACCTCGGTTATGAAGACGTGAACATCGTGTACAGGCGTACCCGCAAGGAGATGCCCGCCAGCCCGTGGGAGGTCGAGGAGGCCGAACACGAAGGCGTGAAACTGCATTTTCTGGCGGCGCCCACGCGCGTCCTCGGCAAGGACGGCAAGGTCACGGGGCTCGAGTGCATTCGGATGGAACTGGGCGAGCCCGACGAGAGCGGACGCCGCAGGCCGGTGCCCATCAAGGGCTCCGAGTTCACGATAGAGGC
This sequence comes from uncultured bacterium, assembly GCA_964607485.1. Classification (GTDB taxonomy): domain Bacteria; phylum Abyssobacteria; class SURF-5; order SURF-5; family SURF-5; genus CAZSKP01. The sequence continues at coordinate 3,583 of CAZSKP010000064.1, forward strand.
CGACCTCGTCGTCGCCGCCGTGAGCCAGGCGCCAGACATGGAATATTTCAAGAAGATCGACGGGTTGGGCGTGACCAAGTGGAGCACGTTCGAGATCGATCCCGATACGATGCAAACGACGTTGCCCGGCGTGTTCGCGGGCGGCGACGCCGCCACCGGCCCCCAGTCGGTCATCATGGCGGTCCAGACCGGGCTGCAGGCGGCCGTCTCGATAGACAAGTACCTGAGCGGCGGAAAACACGAAGAGTTTGACACGCTGATGCGGATGCGCAAGATCGTCCAAGCGCTCGGGCCGGTCGAGGATTCGGAGCACTGCGCGGGAGTGAGCGGCCTGGAACGGGCGAAGATGCCCGCCATTCCGCCCAAGGAGCGCATCGGCAATTTCAACGAGGTCGAGCTGGGCTTCAGCGAGCAGACCGCCGTCGCCGAGGCCGAGCGCTGCATGAGGTGTTATAGGATTATCATGACCGCCTGATGAGGCGGTCACTTTGTGAGGCAAAGAAGTTCCCGATGGTCAACCTGACGATAGACGAAAAGAGCGTGAGCGTTCCCAAAGGCACGACGATTCTCGCGGCCGCCGCCTCGGTCGGGATCGAAATCCCGACCCTCTGCTATCATCCCAAGCTGTCTCCTATAGGTGCCTGCAGGGTGTGTCTTGTGGAAGTAGAGGGCGAAAGCAGGCCGGTGGCCTCATGCGACACTCCGGTGCGTGAAGGCATGGTCGTGCGCACGAACACCGACGAGATTGCGCGTCAGCGAAAGCAGATGCTGCAGTTCGTGCTCCTGCACCATCCCCTCGATTGTCCCGTCTGCGACAAGGCGGGCGAGTGCGAGGTGCAAGATATCACCGTGGACATGTGCATACTGGAACAGCCCTTCCGGTCGGCCAAGCCTGAGAAGGCGAAGGAAGAGCTTTCACCCGTCGTCGACCTGTGGCACACGCGCTGCATCATGTGCGGGCGCTGTGTGCAGATCTGCAAGGAGGTCCAGGGCGCGCGTGCGGTCGACTATGTTGTCCGGAGCGGCTTTGTCTCGAAGGTGGGCCCGACCGAGCATGGCGGCTATCCGTGCGAGAGCTGCACGCAGTGCCTTTCCGTGTGCCCCGTGGGCGCGATACTCGACTCGACGTTCCGCTACAGCGCGCGCGCATGGCAGCTCACGAAGGTAGATTCGATATGCACGTTTTGCGGCGTCGGGTGTTCGTATGAGCTGAACGTTCGCGAGAATAAAGTTTACAGGGTTACTGTCCGCGATTTTCAAGGATACAACAGGGGCAATCTTTGCTCCGTCGGCAGGTTCGGCAGAGACGTGGCCCACAGCGAATCGCGCCTGACGAGCCCGGCAGTCCGTAAGAACGGCGGCCTGCTGAACGTGGGTTGGGACGAAGCTCTCGACTATGCGGCCGACAGGCTGAAGGAGATAGTTGCCGCGCAGGATGGCAACAGCGTCGCCGGGCTGGCATCGGCTCGATGCTCGAACGAGGCGCTCTTCGCGTTCCAGCGACTGATGCGCGAAGGGCTGGGGACCAACCGCCTCGACATGCCCACTCATCTGAACAATCTCGCGCTCATAGAGACCATGACCGACGTGTACGGCGTGCCCGCCCCCACCGCAACCCTATCGGACATCGACGAAGCCGACGCCGTGCTCGTCGTCGATTCGAACATCATCTGCACTCATCCGGTCGCCGCGCTGGAGGTTTTGCGCGTTCATAACGCGGGCTCCGCGAACGTATTCGTCGTCGGTCACCGTTCGAATAAGCTCAGCACACAGTGCGTCCAGTTTGCCAGAACCATGCCCGGGTCGGAAACGGCTCTTTTGAACTGTCTGGCGAACCTTCTGGTCGAAAAGGGCGTCCTGGACGACGATGCGCTCGCGCATCGCGCCGATGGCTACGACAAGCTGAAGCTGCACCTGGTGAGATACTCACTCACCGAAACGGCCGTCCGAACCGGAGTCGATCCCTCGGTCATCTCGGAGATTGCCGAAGGGATCGCGAGAGCGAAGAACTTCCTGCTGGTCCTCTCGCCGGGAAGTCTGCATTCCGCCGTGAACTCCTCGATTGCCCGCGCCGCCGTGAACCTCGCCGTGCTGAAGGGCGGCAAGGTGCTCTCGCTGGTGCGCGAAGGCAACGCTCAGGGCGCTCTCGACATGGGAATTTCACCCGATTTTCTTCCGGGCTACAAAGAGGCCGCCGGGACGGGCAACGGTCCTCTCGGCGTCTTTGACGTCCTGCGGGGCGTGGAATCGGGCGAGATAAAGGCACTTTACCTCATGGGGGGCGACATCCGGCGGGAGATGGCCCTGCTCGGCCTGCCTCTGGAGACGCTCCAGTCGCTCGAACTGCTCGTTGTGCAAGATGTCTTCGGCGGGCCGGTGAGCGAGATGGCGCATGTGGTCCTACCCGCGTGCAGCTTTGCCGAACGCGACGGCTCCTACACGAGCGCCTATCGTATCCCCCAGCACAGTGCGCGCGCCATAAGACCCATCGGACAGTGTCGGCCCGACCTCGAGATCCTCTCCGACCTCGGACACAGATTGGGCCTGGCGGCGCTGGATTCGGCGGAGGCCGTCAGAGACCAGATTGCTTCGTCGGTTCCCATATACGGATTCATGGCGGGCTCGCGCGGGCTGCAGGGAGTCGGCGCATGGGACTACTCGGAGGTCGCCTCAGGCGCAAGGCATAAGCTCTCCGCGGTGACGGAAAGCCGGTCGGAGACTGATGGGGCATATCCTTACGTTCTGACTTTTGACAACATGCTGCACTTCGGCGGCGCGACCTCTATTCATTCGCCCAGCCTGGCAAAGATCAGGGCGGATGGGGTGGTCGAACTCAGCGAGGACGATGGAAGAGCTTTGGGAGTGAAGGACGGAACGATCGTGGAGTTGAAGGTAAAGGGGGCCGGTTCCGCAGCGTTGCCCGTACGAATCAGCAGGGAACTGCCGCAGGGTGTCGTCAGCGTCCCCGCGCATGATTTTGAGGTTATTCAGAAACTGATATCGAAGCTGGACGCCTCGACCTTCAGGGCGGAACAGGGCGCGCCCGTGTGGTTTGCCGGCATCGTCGCGGCAAAGGATTGAGAGCATGGTGTTGTCGTTTTACATATTGGGAGCGGCGATGCTGTTCTCCTCGTTGATGGTTGTGACCCGCCGTAACCCGATGCACTCGGCTCTGTGGCTGCTGGTGACCTTCCTGAGTCTTGCGGGCATATACCTTCTGCTCAACGCGGAGTTTGTGGCCGCAGTACAGGTAATCATATACGCCGGCGGAGTGCTCGTGCTGTACATTTTTGTTATGATGCTCGTGGACCTGTCGAAAGAGGCCGCATTGCGGGCCGCGTTCAGCAAGCCGAGGCAGCTTCTGTTCGCCATCGTGTTCGCGGGCCTGCTGCTGGCCGTCGTTCTGTGGGTCAGCATCCAGGGCATCGTGCCCTTCACGATCGAAGAGACGGCGAGCGTGACGGCAGCGGCCGACACGACGCGCGCCTTTGCAAGGGAACTATTCCTTACGTATCTGTATCCTTTCGAGATTGCATCGGTATTGTTGCTGGTGGCGATGATAGGTTCCGTCGTCCTGGCGCGCCGGGGGGTGACGCCCCCGAAATCCTCGGAGGAGAGAGAGACCGGATGATTCCGCTTACCCATTCCATGGCGCTCGGGGCAGCCCTGTTCTGCATTGGGATGCTCGGCTTCCTCATCAGGCGCAACATCATAGTGATTTTCATGTCGATAGAGCTGATGCTCAATGCGGTCAATTTGAATCTTGTTGCTTTTTCCAATCAGTTCCATTCCGCTCACGGACAGGTGTTTGCCGTTTTCGTGATAACGGTGGCCGCGGCCGAGGCCGCTACCGGCCTGGCCATACTCATTGCGCTTTACAGAATCAGTCGCGCGGTCAATGCCGATGAGGCAAGCGCGTTGAAATGGTAATTCCTAAGCGATAGAGCCCGAACGATGGTGCAAGTACTCGACTATATCTGGCTGATTCCGTTGTTCCCCGCCGTCGGATTTGCCACGATAGGACTGCTGGGCAGGAAGTTCTTCAAGGGCAAGACGGAGATAGTCCCCTCCGTTATCGGCTGCACGTCCGTTTTTCTTTCGTTCGCGTTGTCTTTGCTGTGTGTGCTCGCCCTTCGACATGTCGCGCCCAACGAAGACGGGGTGCGCGTGTTCACGCGCGAGGTCTTCACGTGGATAGACGTCGGCGCCTTCAAGGTCCCGTTCAAGCTCCAGCTCGACGCGCTGTCGTCGGTCATGATCCTCGTGGTCTCGGGCGTCGGCTTCCTGATCCACGTGTATTCGCACGGCTACATCCACGGAGATGAGGGCCAGTACAGGTTCTTCTCGTACATGAACCTGTTCACGTGCGCGATGCTCATCCTCGTTCTGGGCGGCAACTTTCTCTTGATGTTCATCGGATGGGAGGGAGTGGGCCTGTGCTCGTACCTGCTCATCGGATTCTGGTTCGAGAAGGATTCGGCGGCTAACGCGGGCAAGAAGGCTTTCGTCGTCAACCGGGTCGGCGACTTCGGGTTCGCCATAGGGATGATGTTTATCTTCTCCGTGTTCGGCACGCTTGACTATCAGACGGTGTTCGCCGATGCACCCGAAAAGCTCGTTTTCGGCGGCGCCACCGTAACAGCTATCACAATGCTCCTTTTCGTCGGCGCGATGGGTAAGTCGGCTCAGATTCCGCTGTACGTGTGGCTGCCCGACGCGATGGAGGGCCCGACCCCCACCAGCGCGCTCATTCACGCCGCCACGATGGTCACTTCGGGTGTTTACATGGTATCGCGCTGCAACGTGCTTTACACGATGGCGCCCGCCAGTCTGCTCCTCGTCGGGGGTGTAGGAGCCGCCACGGCGTTTTTCTCCGCGACCATCGCCATGGCGCAGTACGACATCAAGAAAGTTCTGGCATATTCCACCGTCAGCCAGCTCGGGTACATGTTCCTCGCGTGCGGTGTGGCGGCATATGCGACCGGCATATTCCATCTCATGACACACGCCTTCTTCAAGGCGCTCCTGTTCCTTGGGGCCGGCAGTGTGATTCACGGGATGAGTGGCGACCAGGACATGCGCAACATGGGCGGGCTGTCCAAGTATATGAAGCATACGACGTGGACGTTCTTGTTCGCCTTCCTTGCCATCTCGGGAATTCCGCCGTTCGCGGGCTTCTTCAGCAAGGACGAGATACTGGAGAAGGCGTTCGTGTACAGCTCGCCGGTGCTCGGACCGATGTGGGGCAAGCTCCTTTGGGCGGTGGGCTCCGCCGCCGCCTTCATGACCGCGTTCTACATGTCACGCCTTGTGTTTATGACTTTCTTCGGCGAGTCCCGCGTATCGGACGAGGCCAAACACCATCTGCATGAATCTCCCCGCTCGATGACGTATCCGCTCATGGCCCTTGCCATCCTGTCGCTCGTCGGCGGATGGGCCGGCATTCCGGCTTCGCTCGGCGGTTCTCACCATTTTCGCGCTTTTCTAGAGCCGGTGGTCGAAAGGGGAGGGGGTGGCCACGGAGCAAGTCATGCCGTGTCGGCTGTCCACCATGAAGCTGAAACGCTCGTCACCGAAGAGGAACTGGCTGTCGAAGACGTGGAGATAGGCGCCGAGCATGCTGAGGCGCATTCGCGGTGGATGGAGATTCTCATGATGGCGGTATCGGTCCTGATCGGAGCTCTGGGAATCTCCCTTGGGTACTATATGTACATCAAGAATACGAATATCCCGCTTCTGGTTCAATTCAAGCTGCCCCGGCTCCACAGGACTCTTCTGAATAAATGGTACGTCGATGAGGTTTACAACTTCACTATTGTGGGCGGGACCAAGCAGTTCGCAAACCTGCTCTGTTGGTTCGACGCTCACATAATTGACGGTATCGTCAACGGGACCGCATTCATGGCGCGGGCGCTGAGCAGTGGCAGCATCCTTTTCGACGGTGGGATAATAGACGGCATCGTGAACCTCGTGGGCAGAATCATCGAGGTTGGCAGCGGCGTGCTCAAGCGGCTTCAGACCGGATATGTTCAGAATTACGCGCTCGTGATGGCGATCGGAATATTTGTGCTCTTGAGCATTTACATACTTCTGAGGTGAACGAAGGATGAGGGGACTGGTCGCATCGATCACGGAACCTTCCAGAGAAGGGAGAGTTGAGCGTTGACTCCGGAGATACTGAACTACTATGAAATGGGCCTGAGCTGGCCTATCCTCTCGGTGATAGCGTACATTCCGGTCATGGGCGCGATTATCATCATGCTTTTCCTGCGCCGCAAAAACACGATTCGGTGGTTCGCCAACATCGTCGTTCTCGTCGATTTCTTGATCTCGTTGCGCCTTATTCAAGGCTTCGTCAAGGACCGGCACGTCCTGCAGTTTGTGGAGAAGGTGCCGTGGATAGACAGCCTCGGGGTTCAGTACTTCTTCGGTGTGGATGGCATCAGCATCCTGCTCGTGTTGCTCACGACTTTCCTCGGCGTCTTGGCCGTGCTCAGCTCATGGACGGCGATACAGGAGCGCGTGAAGGAATACTATGTGTTTATGCTGCTTCTGCAAACGGGCATGCTGGGCGTGTTTTTCTCGCTCGACTTCTTCTTGTTCTACGTGTTCTGGGAAGTCATGCTCGTGCCGATGTACTTCCTGATCGGCGTCTGGGGCGGGCCGAGAAAACTCTACGCTGCGATAAAGTTCTTCCTTTATACGCTCGCCGGCAGCGTGCTGATGCTGCTTGCGATACTGGGGCTTTACTTCCTCCAGTTCCGCGCCACGGGCGAGCTCAGCTTCGAGATAATGAAATTCTACCACCTCGACATCCCACTTCACATTGAGAAGTGGCTGTTTCTGGCCTTCTTCGTGGGGTTCGCGATAAAGGTGCCGATGTTTCCCTTCCACACGTGGCTCCCCGACGCCCACGTCGAGGCGCCGACAGCGGGCAGCGTCATTCTTGCGGGCGTTCTGCTGAAAATGGGCACCTACGGGTTCGTCCGCTTCAGCCTTCCGCTCTTTCCCCAGGCGACCATGTGGTTCTTGCCATACGGGATACTGCTCGCGGTGATAGGGATCGTGTACGGCGCTCTGACCGCGATGATGCAGCCCGATATGAAGAAGCTCGTGGCCTATTCGAGCGTGAGCCACCTCGGATTCGTGATGCTGGGCGTATTCGCGCTCAACCAGCAGGGAGTCGAGGGCGGAATACTCCAGATGATAAACCACGGCCTCAGCACGGGCGCGCTGTTCTTGGTCGTCGGGCTTGTCTACGAACGCAGGCACACCCGCATGATCAAGGACTTCGGAGGACTCAGCAAACAGATGCCCGTGTATGCGGCGCTGTTCATGATTGTGACGCTTTCCTCGATAGGGTTGCCGGGCCTGAACGGGTTCATCGGGGAATTCACGATACTGATTGGAGCTTTCAAAGCTCTTTGGATGAAGTCGGTCGTCGTTATTCCTTTTCTGGGTCTGGCAAAATGGAGTGTCGGCCTGTCCACCCTCATGGTGCTGCTCGCCACGAGCGGCATCGTGCTGGGCGCGGCCTACATGCTCTGGATGTATCAGCGCGTGATGTTCGGAAAGCTCGAAAATCCCGAAAATGCGAAACTCAAAGACCTGAACCTGCGCGAGGTCGCGACGCTGATTCCTATCGTCGTTATGTGTTTCTGGATAGGTCTGTACCCGAAGCCGTTCCTCCGGTTTATGGACGCCGCCGTTGCGAATACCGTGTTGATCACCAATCCGGAAGCGGCTCTTGCCGAAATGCAACAGATTCAGGCGCAGGCCGCCGACCAGGGGGACGAAGTGGTCTTGCCCCCCGGCCATCCGCCTGTTTTGCCTGCCGGTCATCCAAGGGTCATGCCTCCCGGTCACCCAAAGGTCGTTTTGCCCGGCCATCCGCCGGTTATGCCCCCGGCCCAACCGGAAGCGCATTCGGATATGCCACAACATTCGCCCGAACAACCTGGCTCGACGGGCCATTAGCGGAGTGGAATGATGCAACTCCCGGCTATCGATTTTACATCTGTCTATCCCGAGGTGACCATTGCGTTGGTCGGGCTGCTCGTTCTGTCGGTTGACATATTCATCAAGCCGAAGCGCAAGACGTCGCTCGCCGTGATCGCTCTGGCAGGGTTGTTCCTGGCGATGCTGACCACGATGGCCATATGGGACAGAAACGAGACCAGCTTCAGCGGGATGGTCGCCGTGGATCCCTATGCTCAGTTCTTCAAGCTGATATTCATCCTGTCGGCCGCCTTCACCGTGCTCATGTCCCCTCGATACCTCGAGCTCTATAACATCAGCGTGGGCGAATTTTACGAATTGATACTGTTCTGCACGTTGGGAATGATGGTGATGGTGGCCGCAAACGACTTCGTCACCATCTACATCGGGCTCGAACTCATGGCCATCTCGATATACCTCATGGCCGGATTCCAGAGGGAGAGCCCGCGCTCGTGCGAGGCGTCGATGAAATATTTTCTGCTGGGCGCCTTTGCCTCGGCGTTACTGCTCTACGGGATGTCTTTCTTCTACGGGATCACGGGCACGACCAATCTTCATGGCATCGCCCGGTACCTCGATTTCACGCAGAACATGCTCAACTCCAGGCTGATAACTCTCTCGCTGGTGCTGATGACCGTGGGATTCGCGTTCAAGATCGCCGCAGTGCCGTTTCACATGTGGACTCCCGACGTGTACGAAGGGGCGCCGACGCCGTTGACCGCGTTCATGTCGGTCGGCCCCAAGGTGGCCGCATTCGCCGTCATCATGCGCGTCTATATGACCGCCTTCGACACACTCGTTCCCGACTGGACGCAGCTGTTCTGGATGCTCTCGGTGCTTACGATGATCGTCGGCAACGTCGTCGCCGTCGCTCAGCAGAACATAAAGCGAATGCTCGCCTATTCGAGCATCGCGCATGCCGGTTACCTGCTCATAGGGATCGTGTCGGCCGGTTCGGCCACCGCGGTAACCAACAACGACGCCCTCGCCGCCTCGCTCACCTCCGAATCGATGATGAGCGTGATGGTGTACCTGTTCGCTTACATGTTCATGAACCTGGGGGCCTTTGCCGTCGTCATAGCGCTGGGGAAGGCCGGCGACCCGTGCGAGTCGCTCCAGGATTACGCGGGCTTGGCCAAGCGCAGGCCGTTGACGGCGATGTTGATGGCGATACTCCTGTTCTCGCTCGCCGGCATACCGCCGACCTTTGGGTTTGTGGGCAAACTGTACATATTCAAGGCGGCGATACTGACCGACCACGTGCCGCTCGCCGTAATAGGCGTGCTCGCCAGCGTTGTGGCCGCCTATTATTACGTCCGGGTCATCGTGTACATGTACATGCGCGAGCCCGAGGGCGAGGCGCTGGTCGAGGGCGACGCGACCGGCTCGACCATGTACGCGGTCATAGCCAGCTCGATTTTCACACTCCTGTTCGGGATCGCTCCCGGCACGATAATCGGAATGGCTCGGTACACGATACAGCAAATGCTGTCATAGGGCACAAGGTCTTTTTCATAACGTTGCGGATGAACTTGTCGCCGGTGGAAACAGGGACGCCTGATCGTTATGGACGGATGAAGTGCAGTGGCGTACCCCCGACGGACGAAACAGGTAGGCAGCTTCTCCAAGTTCTATTCGCTGGCCGTCGAGATGGCCATCGCCGTGATCGTTCCGATACTCATCGGACGATGGCTGGACGCGCGGACGGGCAAGGAGCCGTGGTTCACCATCATCGGCATGATTCTCGGAGGCGCAGCGGCCATTCGGTCGGCATACAGGACGCTCTCCGAGACGCTCGAGAGCGCGAAGAAGGACGAGGGCTCACCAGAGGAGAGCCCCGGCGAGGATTCTGAAACGGAAGAGTCGCAGAAGTGATCACAATACCCACGATAGTCGGCGTGACGGTCGGCGTCATCATCGGCGCGATGGATTTTTCGCTGGCAAAGGCCGTGGCGTCCATGATTCGGCCCTCCAACGCCCGCGCCGCTCAGGCCGTCATAATGGCGGGATTCATGTTTCGGCTCGGCGTCATAGGGGTTCTGCTCTGGACGCTCTCGCGTGCGAACAACGTGAACTTCCTGGCGGCGTGCATCGGGCTGACCGGCACGTTCACCGTCCTCACACTGGGGCACGCCCTCAGGTCGATTGCCGGCGTCGGTCGGGAACAGAAGCAAGTGTCCGATAGGAGGTAGTGACTTTGGAAATCAAGCACGAACATCTTCGCAATCTCACCGAGTGGGGGATATTCTCCATCAATAAGGCGGTCATATGGATGTTCATCGCCGGCTTTGTCGTCTTCCTCGTGATCTATCTGGCCGGTAAGAGATCCATGGTGCCGAAAAGATACCAGGGGTTCATGGAACTGATTCTGACACTCATCCGCGAAAAAATGGTGCTCGACACCATGGGGCATGAAGGGCTGCCCTTCTTTCCGTTCATTGCATCTCTGTTCTTCTTCGTATTCTTCTGCAATATAGTGGGCATATTCCCCCTGGGTCACTACGGGTTCACGGCCACGTCGAACATAAACGTGACGGGCTCCCTCACCGTACTGGTCTTTGCCGTCGTCGTAGTGACGGGTCTTCGGAAGAAAGGGATTGGAGGATACATCAAGAGCTTCGCACCCCACGGAGTGCCCGTCTGGCTGCTTCCGCTGATCTTCCCCGTCGAGGTAATCAGCCTTTTCGCCAAACATTTCGCCCTGGCCGTTCGTCTTTTTGCGAACATGCTTGCGGGCCACACCGTGATACTCGTGTTCGCCACCATGACGGCCGCGCTCCTGGGGGCCGGGCTGTGGGTCGTGCTCTTTCCGCTTCCTTTCGTCGGGGTCGTGTTAATGCTCATATTCGAGATATTCGTTGCTCTGATTCAGGCGTTCATCTTTGCGATACTCGCTGCGCTGTATATCGGCGATTCGCTTCGGGAACATCACTAAACGTTTCGGGAACATTCGGCTGAATCAATCAAGGGAGGAAAAGAAATGGATCTGACTGGACTTGGCGCGCTCGGCGCCGGCATAAGCATCGGC
>CAZSKP010000065.1:0-12757 GCA_964607485.1 uncultured bacterium
GCTTGGCATATTGTCCGTAAGCTGATAGCAGTTTGACCGATTCCCTCTGCGCTTTTATGAAGGGGAAGACAGAAAGTCTTCCCCTTCTTTTCGTTTTTGTGTCGAACACAATTGCTACGTCCCTCTGTCGGATACTCTCATCCGCCCCCTCAACTAAGCGACGAAGGGAGCAAGCACCCGATTATCGTGTGGCTAGCTGGAGGCTTGGATCGGTAACGGTCGCATCGCTCGGAATCGACGGTCGCCGCATGGGGAATCACTCTTGGGCTTTGTGGAGATGGCAGGAATAGCCTGTGGCATGTAATAGCGAAAAAGGCATGCACAAAATCTTGACCTTGGCTCTTAGAGATAACTTTTTCGGGTGCCCCAAGAAGTGCACCTTCCACCCATCCTTATTTCCTGCACGAAAGGTCTTGACATATCCTCCGTTTTGAACTCACTCGTTGAAGTTGAAACACTCAACCAATATAATCATATTATTCCATAAGTAACTACGGAAGGAGGCAGACTATGGCAAGGCGTTTGGAAGGGAAGGTGGCGATCGTAACGGGAGGGACCGGTGGGATTGGTAAGCGGACCGTTGAGGTTTTCGCTCAGGAAGGCGCGTCGGTTCTGATGGCCGCAAGAAGGGAAAAAGAGGGGCGCATGCTTGCCGATTCTCTGGGTCCCGAAGTCGACTTTCTGCGGACGGATATCTCATCTGAAGCGGATATAAAGGCTATGATCGACTACGCGGTGGAACGATTCGGGCGCCTGGATTGTCTTTTCAACAATGCCGGCTACCGTGGGCCGCAGGGAGGTATCGAAACCGTTCTCTGGGAAGAGTACGAGACCGCCATGGCAGTGATGTTGGGAGGCGTTTTGTTCGGGATGAAGCACGCAGCGCCGGTGATGCGAGCCCAGGGCTCCGGCAGTATCATCAATTGCGGAAGTGTGGGTGGCGTGCGCGGCGGCATTTCAGGAATGCTTTACTCCGCGGCCAAGGCGGCAGTTATCCATCTCACGAGATATGTCGCACTCGAATTGGGAGAGAGCAACATACGAGTCAACTGCATCTCTCCCGGCGCTATTGCCACCGGCATCTTCGGAAAGTATCTGGGACTATCCTCGGTGGAAATTGAGAAGACTGAGGAAATTCTGAAACATAGTATGGCAAATGCGCAGCCCATCCCTCGTGCCGGGCTGCCGGATGATATCGCCAAGGCTGCTGTTTTCTTAGCTTCCGACGAATCGACCTTCGTGAACGGCCACAATCTCGTAGTGGACGGCGGCATGATTGCGGGGACTCGCTGGTCGCGGAAGGTGAAGAATGAGAATCTGCTTCGCAGCATTCTTGGTGCAACCACAGAGTCTTGAGATATCCAGCGAAAGCGAATTGCGTTCACATGAGGGATAGACCATAAACAGTGAGGGATGGTATATGTACCTTCCACATACCTCATTGTTCGGCAGTCGCTCTCCGTGCGGTGAAGTCACGCTCCTGCTTCTTGACGCTAATGGTTTGGCGCGTCCGAAAGAGAAGAACGTCAGCCTTTGCTGACGAAAGTTTGACCTTTCCCTATTTCCTGAAAGTGAAGCTTTCAACCCATCCGACCGTTCAACTATTCACTCTGGAACACACGGTCTGACTGCCAGATTCGTCGCCTGACCGACGTTTCCCAATGTCATCTCTCCTTGCCAGGGTCGACTCTGCAGTGTCGTGACGAGGAGATCCCTCCTTGGTTCTTCGAGGTTCAAAGGAGCGAGCAAGATGTCCGGGAATGTGCACCAGTCTGGTGTGGGCGGATTCGGAAATGCGCAGCTTGCCTAAACATAAAGTGCTTATGAATAATAACTTATGACTAACCAAGGGTTCTCGTTGAGGTCAAATTCCCAGTGGCACGAAAAATGCCGTTTCGCTGCGGTGAAGGGGTCCAAGTGTGCCGGCTCCGGCCTCTAATCCAATAGAGATGTGTCGCCGCGAGGAGTTGCAGGACGGTCGATGCAAACTTCGACTGAATATCGACATGCACCTGAAAGGTCTATACCGGAAGATTTGCGAAAACGAGCCGTCTCACTTGAAGCGGATTAAGGTTCGCTTCGTCGTTATTGCATGCTTTATCCTCTCAGCGGTTGCTTTTCGTCCACTCCTAAGCACTGATTTCTTCCTTCCCGTCCTACTGCTTTGCCTCATTGGATTCATAAGCAATCTGATTTCCCTCCTCTGGATAATGTGGGGCCGCGGACTCAAATACAATATCTATTTTGCAATATCTGTCGATATTGTTCTGATCACTATCGCACTCCATTACCTCGGTGGAATCGAGAGCAATTTTTCATGGGTTTACGTTGTCCTGCTGGTCGCAGTTGCATCGCTTCATGGCATCAAGATCGGTATATATGTGGCCACCGTAAGTTCACTCTGTTACTCAGCACTGCTCTTGGGGGAGTTCGCAGGGATAATCCCCCACGTGGATTTTCATATGATTCATCCGGCGTATCTTCATGAGGATAGCTCCTATCTTTATTACAAGCTGCTGAGCAACTATATACTGTTCTTCGTCACTGCGGGCGTTTTGGGCACGCTATCTCAGAAGCTGATACAAAGCAAGAAACGACTGGAGCAGGATGTACAGGAGCGTACGAAGGAACTGACGATTGCCAACAAACAGCTTGAAATCATTTTTGAGTTTGCGCCGGATGCCTATTATCTGAATGATTTGCAGGGCACCTTTGTCGATGGCAACAAAGCTGCAGAGGAACTGACCGGTTACAGCAAAGGAGAGCTGATCGGGAAGAGTATCTTGGATTTGAATTTGCTTCCTTCAGACCAGCTTTCGAAAGCTTCTTTGGTTCTGAGTGAAAACAGACACGGAAAACCCACGGGACCCGATGAGTTCATTCTGCAGCGGAAGGATGGCCGCCGGCTCGTGGTGGAAATCCGCACCCATCCGGTTGAAATACAAAACCAGACCCTGGTCCTGGGTATTGCGCGTGACATCAGCGATCGCAAACGGGCAGAGGAGGCGCTCGAGAAGAGTGAGAAACGCCACCGGATCCTCGCAGAGAATGTGAAGGACGTGATCTGGACTATGGATCTGGAAAGCCTGAGATTTACGTATTTCAGTCCCTCCGTGAAGGAGATGCGGGGTTACACTGTTGAGGAGGCAATGAAGCAGGGCTTGGAGGAAGTCCTGACTCCCGCTTCCTTTGAGGCAGCAATGAGAGCGCTCTTGGAGGAACTCTCCCCGGAGAATGTGCAGAAAGAGGGTGTGAGCTGGTCTCGCACCATTGAGCTGGAACAAATCTGTAAGGACGGCTCAACAAAATGGGTCGAGGCTACGGTGACTTTCGTGAGGGATTCGGAGAACAAACCCGTTGAGCTGTTGGGTGTAACGCGCGACATCTCCGAACGGAAGCGGGCAGACGAAGCCATACGGCGCAGCGAGGAGCACTTCCGATTACTGATTGAGAATGCTTTGGATGCCATCGGGATTATGAAAGGCGATGGAACGATACTTTATGAAAGTCCATCAATTGAAAGGATTCTGGGATATAAACCGGAAGACGTCGCCGGCAAAAACTCACTGGAGGGCGTTCATCCGGATGACAGACAAAAAATGTTGAATGCGCTCACTCAAGCAACAAATGACCCGGACACAATCACTCATGAGCAGTTCCGTTGCCGACACAGGGACGGTTCCTGGCGTGTGATCGAAACCTTCGGGAAGAGATTCCCCAATACGGATAACCTTGTTGTGAATTACCGCGACATCACCGAGCAAAAACAGGCAGAAGAAGCATTGAGAAAAAGCGAACAAGAATTTAGGTTGACATTTGAAAGCGCAAAGGACGCAATTATTTGGGCAGACCCTGAGACAGGACTGATCACGAACTGCAACAAGGCGACTGAAATTCTTCTAGAGAAAGACCGGGCAGATATAATTGGCCATAATCAAACAATACTGCATCCGCCGGAAAAGTCGGAATACTATGCCGAGATGTTCAAGCGGCATCTGCAGGAGAAAGGCACTGCCGATGAGGAAGCAGAGGTCATTACCAGTTCAGGGAAGATAGTCCCCGTTCATATAACCGCCTCTGTATCTTCGGTAGCAGGAAGAACAATTATGCAGGGAATCTTCCGCGACATCACCGAGCAAAAACGAGCAGAGGAGGAATTGCTGAAGAGCGAGAGGAGCTATCGCTTGCTCGCTGAGAACGTATCAGATGTCATCTGGACCATGGACTTCGACCTTAAGTTTCATTATGTCAGTCCGTCTACCGTCCAAGTCCGAGGTTACAGCATTGAAGAGGTACTGTCGCAGAGCATCGAGGAAGTCGTGACGCCCGATTCCCTGGAACGGGCGCACAAGGCATTGGCGGAAGAATTGGCCATGGAGGAAGACCCGCAAAGAGACCTGTTGCGCTCTCGAACCATCGAACTCGAGCAATTCCACAAAAACGGTTCTACAATCTGGACAGAGACGAAGATGACGTTCATACGTGACCTGGACAACCGGGCAATCGGGATCCTTGGAGTCACTCGTGACATTACGGAGCAGAGGCAACTGCGACAACAACTTCTCCAGGCCCAGAAGATGGAGAGCATTGGCACGCTAGCAGGCGGAATCGCTCATGATTTCAACAATATATTGGGTGGCATCTTGGGCTATGCTTCCTTCATGAAATCCAAGGTCGAAGCCGATCATCCCTTCTTCAAGTACCTTGATACTATTGAAAGAAGCTCAATGCGAGCCGCCGAGCTAACTGCCCAGCTCCTTGGCTTCGCGCGTCGTGGAAAATACGAGACAAGACCGTTGAACCTCAATGAGGTCGTCAAAGAAACACTGGCAATTATTGAAAGGACTATATCCAAATCCATTGCCATAGAGGCTCGGGTGAGCCAGTCACTTCCGACGATTGAGGCAGACGCGGGGCAATTGCAACAAGTTCTGATGAATCTATTTGTCAATGCCGCCGACGCCATGCCGGCCGGAGGAAGACTGATTGTCGAAACCGATGCAGAGACGTTGAGTGAGGAATACGCTCGCTTGCATATGGGTGCCAAGCCGGGTTCGTACGTGAGACTGTCCGTTACTGATACAGGAATCGGCATGGACAAAGAAACGCAACAGAGGATTTTTGAGCCATTCTTCACGACAAAAAAAGACGGCAAGGGTACGGGACTCGGTTTAGCGATGGTCTATGGCGTCATCAAGAATCATGAGGGGTATATTTCCTTGTATAGCGAGCTCGGCCACGGCACGACGTTCAAAATCTACATCCCGGTAAGTGGAAAGGCAGAGGATGAAAAGTCATTGGAAGTTCCGGTGCCTTATGGGAGAGGTGAGCTGATTCTTGTTGTCGATGACGAAAAGACCATTCGAGACTTCGCAAGAGTTGTGCTTGAAACCAATGGATATCGGGTAATCTTGGCCGAAGATGGGGAACAGGCCGTCAGAGTCTTCGAGGAACATAATGGTGACATCAGCTTGGTAATACTCGACATGGTCATGCCGAATATGGGAGGCCATGAGGCGTTCTTAAGAATGAGGGAAAGCCATTCAGGGCTCAGAGCGCTTCTCTCTTCCGGCTACAGTCAGAATGGAAGAGCGCAGGAAATCCTTGATAGCGGTGTCATGGGATTCCTCCAGAAACCTTATCAGTCAAATGCCCTCCTTTCCAAGGTAAGAAGTGTGATCGACGCAGAATTCTAGGTAGTTACCCGGCCAGAGTTCTTGTTCGAATCTTCCATCTCCTCGCTGTGCAAAAGCGCACCTTCCACCCATCCAACCGCGCTTGAATCTTCAATGTAAAGATCGGCGGTGGAACCTAATCTCTGGCCGTCCACTGTTCGCCTGCGGATTCTGGCGGCTTCTTATTTTGCCCCCAACAGTCTAATTCCCCTCTCCACATCAAAATGTCTCTTCATTTCGAGGGCATCGAATCTGTAAATCACGATCTCCACCAAATAGGCGACCTCGCATCCATGCTCGATGTGTCCGCCCTGAGCTTCTTTGTCCGCACAGGAAACAACACCATGCAAGTGCGGTTCTCCATCTGCAATTATGCCGCTCACACTAAGCAGCTCGAGCGGCTGCTCCAAAGCGAATATCGCGTCTTCCGGGGGGAAATCTGTGTGAATTATGTAGTGCATACGACAGGTCTTCAACGTCCCGATTCCCGAAACCACGACCCCGTTCCGGATGCCATGCTTCTTGATCGCTTCCTCAATGGATTCGAGAAGCATCTCGCTTGGACCTAGTCCGATAGTAATGATTTCAACTTGCCCCTGATAGGTCATTACATTCATGGTCTTCTCCTATCAATGACCATCCGCTCCGGTCTCTTCTGGTGGACCAACTCATCCGTATCGCATACGCCTTCCTCTATGATATATCCTCGAGCGCACATTCCGTTTTCATGTCTGAGGGCAAAACACCCGCCTTCACGTACGAGGGAAACACTGTGGCTACCACGGGACCGCGTGTATCCGAGACCGTTGTTCAGTTCACGGAAAGATTTACGCCATCACGCCATTGAGAGATTCTGGCGTGCCGGAGGATTCCAGTTTGAGCATTGTCTCTTGTATGAAGTCTCCCTCTTTTTCAAGGAAGTATACATCATCGGGGATTGCGGTACCAAGAGCCTCAGTTTTCGTCGCCTCTTCGGAGTGCAACCTCCGCCCATCCGTCCATCGCCTTGCTGTAGAACTCGGAACCGTTATCCACCTGGATGCTTCTTGGCATACCGTGC
Source organism: uncultured bacterium (assembly GCA_964607485.1). Taxonomy (GTDB): domain Bacteria; phylum Abyssobacteria; class SURF-5; order SURF-5; family SURF-5; genus CAZSKP01. Next base: position 6,736 of record CAZSKP010000065.1, read on the forward strand.
ATCTTCCGAAGATTCTCCGGGCAGGAAAGAACCCGCTCGCCCGTCGACGAGATGCCCGGCACATCGGCGAGCGATTCGCGGGCGGGTGGCTCAAGCGCCGTCAACGGCCTGAAGCGGCGCCCGTCTTCAACCCGATTCGCTATGAAATCCATTGTCCGGCGCTCACTGGGTCCGGTGCGTGCCATGAACGGATAGCCCGCCCCAACGCATCGGCGAAGGTCTCGGAAGGCAGAGAATTTTTAAATAGTTTCTTGCGAATGGGCTCATATGTGATATTCTTGTAACAGATGCCTTGCTGCACCCTTGCCGGCTTGAAAGGGGAACCCGGCCGGCGCGGCCTATTGAATTCCCGACAAAGGGTCAAGTCTGTCCGAGGTCATAACCATCTGCACCGTAAAGCATATGAACAGCAAGAGATGCGTGCTTTCAGCATTGGGCGCCATTCTATTCTTGTTCGCCCTCCACGCGGCAAATGCACGGGCCCAGCAGCCTAACGCCTGCATCACCTGCCACGAATTCCTCGGCGGCTCGCTGGCCGAGCCCGTCGAAAAATGGAAGGGCTCTATCCACCAGCAAAATGGAGTCACGTGTGATTACTGCCATCACGGCAATCCTGAAGTGGACGTGGGCAATATACGCGGGCTGTCTTCCGAGCAGTTTACCAGTAAGCAGGCCAGCGCCATGTCCAAGGCCCAGGGCTTTGTGGGCATACCCTCGGGTCAGGCCCTGTTTGACGTCTGCGAACAATGCCACAGCTCCTCAGTGGACAGGTACGCAAACAGCATCATGGGCAAGGCGTATCTTGAGAACAAGGGGGGACCCTCGTGCATCATCTGCCACAACGCCCACAGAAATGCCATGCCGGAGGTTCCGAAGACCTGCGAGAGATGCCACAAGGAGATCGCCGGGTTTGACCGCATAGACCCTATGAACGTGACGCAGTCGACCATCGCGGAGCTTTCAGGGATAAGAATAAGGCTTGCTCAGGAAAAGACGGCCGGCAACAGGCCCCCGCTGTTTCCGGAGTTCCCGGAAGACCTCGAATCGTTCCAGATAGGGTTCGTGGCCTTCGGTGCGGTTATCGTCCTGCTTGCAATAGGCTATATTGTCCATATGGCGCTTGAAAGAGGGAGATAGCGTGAGCTTCAAGGTTATAGGGCAAAAGAAGCCTTCGTATTCCAAAGGCGCCATGGCGGCCATGGCGGCGCTGGCCGTCCTGCTTTTGGGCATGGCGGCCGCCTTCGCCTATCTAATGGTTTCCGGCAAGGGCAGCGACTACGTGCTCGGAATGCTGCTGGCCTTTGAGTTTCTGGTCGCCGGAGCCGAGGTCATCGTATATGCGCGGTACTTCATGGGATTCAGGGAGGTATCGGAGGACCGCGACGAGGAGCTCCTGTGGTAAGCCGAATTGCCAACGGCAAAGAAGAGAAGGCGGGAATAACCCGGAGAAGGTTCACCCTTGGCCTGCTCCTGGCCTCCGTGGCGGGCGCGGTGGGCTCCGTCTTTACGCTTCTGAAGGTTCTGTCCACCGCCAAACGGGGTGGCGGCTACGTGACGACCATCAAGCCGGGAGACCGCCTCATCTATGCCGAGGGCGGAAACGAGGGGAACCCCATGAAGGCCTCCTCGTTCAAGCCGGGCGACGCCGTGCTCGCCTATCCAGAGGGCAAAACCTCGAATCTCGCGAACCTCGTCCAGCTCATCAGACTCGATGAAAAGGCGTTCACCCCGCCCACCGACATTTCGCTCACCGACCAGGGTTTTGTGGCCTACAGCGCCATATGCACGCATCTCGGGTGCAAAGTATCGTGGGTGGAAGACCAGCGGTCGCCCGACGCTTCGTACACGGAATGTCTCTGCCATAACAGCATATTCGACCCGGCGCGGGGGGCCAAGGTCATTGGGGGCCCGGCACCCATTGCGCTGGCGCAGATAGGCGTGAAGGTGACGGCTGACGGGTCGCTCGCCTTTACAAGCGATTTCAAAGGCCCGATAGGGCCGCAGGTATAGACGCGGGAGGGCAGATGTTCTACAGGTGGTTCGAAGAAAGGCTCGAACTTGGAAAGTTCAAGGCCAAGTTTCTGGCCAAGACCTTCCCCACCCACCCCGTTTTTCTGCTCGGGGAGGTAGCCCTGTTCTCATTCATCACACTCGTCATTACGGGCGTCTTTCTCGGATTCCTCTACGAGCCCTCCACGAAGACGGTCTCCCTCTTCGGCGCGATGGTCCCCTCGGCCTACGCAAGCGTGGTGAAGATAGACCTCCTGCCAATGGGCATGATAATACGCCGCATACACCACTGGTCGGCGATGATAATGATAGCCGCGATCCTCGCCCACCTGATAAGGGTCTACTTCACCTCGGCCTACCGGAAACCGAGGGAGATAAACTGGCTGGTCGGCCTGAGCCTCTGGATCATGTCGATGGGCGCCGCGTTCACCGGGTATCTGCTGCCCTACAGCCAGTTCTCGGTGACGGCCACGTCCATAGCCTACTTCGTGGCGAAGTCCGTGCCGTGGGTGGGCGACTGGGCTTCGAGGCTCCTCTTTGCCGGCGGGTTCCCGTCGGAGGGAACCGTGCCCCGCTTCTTCTTTTTGCACGTCATGCTGATACCGGCGGTGATTATAGGGCTCATCAGCCTCCACCTGGTAATACTTGTGAAGCAGAAGCACACCGAGCCGGCGTCCAACCGAAAGAGGAAGGAGGCGGAGGGAGGCAAGAGGCTCATCGGCATCCCCTTATGGCCGGAGCAGGCCGTTATCAGCATATCTTTTTACCTCTTCCTCTTATTCGTCATCGTCCTGATAGCTACCCATATCCCCTTGAACCCCGTAGAAAAATACGGACCGCCTTCGCCCGAGACCCCCGTCATGCGGCCCGACTGGTATTTTCTCGTGGTCTACGGTATCCTTAAATTGATACCGGGGACACTGTCGTTTTCGGTCTTCGGAGGGAAGATTACCCCTGAGACCATCGGCGGCGTCATATTCCCCGGGCTGTCTTTTCTTGTTTTTGCGTTAATACCGTTTCTTGACAGAGCGAAGGAACCCCAGCATTACATCGAAAATCCCCTTCGCAGGCCCTTCATGACGTCATTCGGCGTCGGGGGCGGCGTATTCTTCTGCATGACCGTCGTGGCCGGCTATATAGACGTGCTCCACATTACGCCCAGGGATATGACGGTCTACCTCGTCATTGCGAGCGTGGCGGCATGGGCCTTCTCCTATGCGGCGCTGCGCCTTTACAACAGAAAGTGAACGGAGGTAGCGATGTCGAAGGTTCATAATGTCCTGGTCTTTCTTCTCGTGGCGGGCGGCGTCCTGGTGCTCGCCCCGCTGGCCCGGCCCGCCGGGGGCGAAGAGACGGAGAATTACTGTGTCCAGTGCCACCTCAAGCTCCTCACAAGCAGCTTTGTGGCCGTGAGGTCGCACGACTGGAAGGGCTCAGTACACCAGAAGCACGGCGTCACCTGCGACAAGTGCCACGGCGGAAACCCCCATGCCGCCGACCAGAAGGAGGCGCACGTCGGGGTCCTCGGCTCGAGCGATCCCCGGAGCAGCGTCTACTTCAAGAACACCCCCTCCACCTGTGGCAAGTGCCACGGCGCGGAGCTTTACGAGTTCTCACGAAGCAACCATTACGAGATGCTCGAATCCGAGGGCAAAGGGCCTACATGCGTGACCTGCCACGGCTCAATGGTCGTGACCGTCCTCAGCCCCGACGACGTGGCGGCCGTGTGCGACAGATGCCATAACGAGCGGATGGGGATATTCCCCTACGTCCCCCAGAAGGCGAGGGCCGTTCTCCTCTTGCTGAGGGAAAGCATGGCCCTGGCGGATGCGGCCAGTAAGCTATATCATCCCGCGGAGGGCAGTCCCGACGCCGCATATTTGACGGACGCCCAGTCGGACCTCCACACCGCCAAGCTCGACTGGCATCGCTTCGACCTCGACACTCTTACGGACCACCTGCAGGATGCGTACAATTCCCTGCAGAAGCTCTCCGGGGAAAGCGATAACAAATAACCCCACGCTCGGCAACCTGCCAAGCGGAGTCAACGCCGCGGACGCAGCAGGAAGAGGAGTATGCTTCAGGCCGGGAATCTGCCGATGAGGACGAACCCTTTGGTGTTTCGGCTGGTCATGTCCGAAACAGGTGGACTCCCCTTGAGGGGATGTGGGAGATGTCAGAACACAAGCCACGCAAGCAAGAATAGCGTGTTATTGTCAGAAGCGTCTCTGCCGAATCCATCGTAGTTCGAATGCGAGCCATTGAACTTGTCATATGCGATGTACATCAGAGAGAACTTGGGTTGAAAGAACCGGCGGTTGCCGTTGAACGGCAGATAGTCCACTTCCAAGACAACGCCGTTGCTATTCGGCTTGCCTGTTCTGCTTCCGTCAACCTCCTCCGGAGCATAGAGGGTATTATCCCTGGGGCCCGTCGTCGCGAAGTAACCAGCCGTCCCGCCGACGAGCCCGAAGGGCGCCCTGTAGTAATAGTTGAGGTTGATTCTGAAAGTATTCAAGTGGCTGGATCGCCGACCTGTATCTCCCAACGCAAAACTCGCATCCCAGTCCTGGTCTTCATGAATCCACGTGGTTTGCGCGGAGAAGATGTGCTTTTCGGTTATACATTGGTATTGAGCGTCCAACGCGATGTCGGTGAACCGGTCGGTATCACCATGCCTCATGCCTTCAGGGTAGATATCGGCGACCAGGCCGTACGTGCCCACTTCCAGGGATTGGTTGCCCCATTGGTGCTGTAAGGCAAGACGCCAGTATGGAACGGCATCGTCCACCATTACGTCGGTGCGTGTGCCGGCGCCAAGAAATTCGGTGATGCCCTCGTCGGCCGTACGGTAAACGCTGATATTGGCGTAAATGAAGTCGTTCCAATAGCCATAGACCCCAATTCCGCCTACCTGTTGGTCCAACCCGCCGTCTATGATGGCGCCCGCTGCCGGAGTCGGGGCCACATCCGAACCTGCAGAAGGAACGCCCCATGTGGGGGTGCTGTTCCACACATCCTCGACGCTAGGACTATTATTGACGGTAATTCCGTAAATCAGATTCTTGCCGCCAAGGGACGTGTTGTTTGAATATCGGATATCCGTCATATCCAGGAAGAATTCGTCATCGACGCCGCTGTAAGTGGCCTGTACAAATGCACCAGTCTTTTGGTAGATTCGTCCTCCGTAGAATAGACTTGCTTCCTGCGGCAAATAGAAGAAATCATTCGTATCGGAGTCGGAAACCCTTGCCCACTCGTCCTTTACCGAGTCATCCGGCAGCCCGTGTTCGACGTGGGTAAAGGATATCATCGCATGCGCCGCTATCGGGGGCGGAAACTCGTAGGGTTTGCTGCTCCTGCTCATCGTGTATCCGCCCATCTTGAACGCTCTCCCGAACGGGGTCAACTCCGGGAACAGCGTATGACAGGCGTTGCAGTATTGGCCCGTCTGACGCGCAAAACTTGGGACCGCTGCGGCGTTTCCTGCGGTTACTGCGATAAGTAGAAAGGCAATTCCGAGCGCAAGAACCAGCTTCTCGATCTTGTACCCTGACATTTTCACACCTCTTTCTCAGAAATGTGCGGCCGCGCGTTCATTTGGATTTCAGATAGGCAATTACGTCGGCCACTTGTTCTTCGGTCAGATTCTGATCGTACATCCGCACTCCGTTGGATTCCTTCAGCAACTGGACGGCGATGGGGTCGTTTTCGTTGAGCATCTTCTCGGGGTCGGAAATCCACTTGACGAGCCACTCCGCCGATCTCCTTTCCGTCACTCCCTTGAGATCCGGCCCTATCCTCTTGCCTCCGCCAATGGTGTGGCACATGGTGCACTTCTGCTCGAATATTGCCTTCCCCTTATCGGGAGAACCCTCGGTCGATGCCTGCGGCGATTCCTTTGCCGGGTCTTTCGGAGCCGCCTGACTCGGCTCTTGGGATTTCAGATACGCGAGCACGTCGGCCACTTGTTCTTCGGTCAGATTCTGATCGTACATCCGCACTCCGTTGG
>CAZSKP010000066.1:0-12017 GCA_964607485.1 uncultured bacterium
CAAGAGCGTGACAACCAATACAACCGCCGCAAGCAGCGGCAACCTCTCTTTTCGCTTCATGCTTGGTCTCCGGCGTGGCATCGCGAAGATGCCTCGTGCAAAATATTCTGGTACCAAAAGCTCAAAAGTATATTCTAAACCACAGATGCACACAGATATACACAGATGAAGAAATCGGATCAAGGAGGTCCGGCAATCCGCTTCACCTCCACCCGTGTAGTGCCAAAGTTGATTAGGAGACACACCTTCAGGTCGGTTGCTTTCAGATAATTTAGACACTGTGCGAGATGTATATCTTCGATTCTCTTGACCGCCTTGGTTTCGACGATTATTTCTTCTTCCGCCAGAAGGTCCGCGACATATTCTCCGACACTCTGTCCATCGTAGAGAACCGTGATAGGATATTGCTGTTTCACGAGAAGCCCCGACTTCGCCAGTTCGATTTTGAGCGCGTTCTCATATACTTTCTCCAGGAAACCGCATCCCAGCGAATTTCCTATCTTGTATGCGCATCCGATTACCTTCTCGGTGATGGTATTTAATCTGTGTCCATCTGTGTGCATCTGTGGTTCCGATCTGTTCTTCTTCTCTTCGTTGTGGCTGTGCCGCGCTACGAATCCGAGAGAATAATATCTTTTCTAGAATGCGGCGTCAACCTAATTCTGTCAAGTGCCCTCGCTGGAGGCTGTGCCACAGAGAGCACCGAGGACACAGAGAGTCAGCGCGGACATTGGAACCACTAAGCCTGTCCTCGACAACGATCGGGGAGCGCCAAGGAAGAAATCGAGAGAGGGTCTTCTTTGTGCCTTTGTGCCTTGGTGGCTAATGTGCTTCTCCCCCGGACTGCTTGATGAAGAACTTATTGCTTTCTGATATAATTTGCGGAGAGGCCTGTGAGATTCGATGTAAAGTTCTTGATTCGCTATGGAGCGTTTTGCCACGATTTCGTGGCACAATGGTATTATGAAGAGATCATGACAAGCTATAGTTAGTGCATGAACCAAGGAGTTGTTGATGCCTACTACTGAGTGGCATAAAGTAGTCGAAATCTTGATGCCTTACGTTGTGAGAATATGGACGCCCCAAAGCTCTGGCACGGGATTCGTAGTATCGAACAGTCGCACCACAAATCTCTGTGCGATTGCAACAGCCGACCACGTGATTAGCCATGCGCACTACTGGGAGGAACCAATCCGCATTGAGCATCAAGCCTCTTCCAAGACTCTTCTCTTACGGCCAGCAGATCGGGCTATCAAGACAAACCCGACAACCGATACCGCAGCGATCACCTTTTGGCGTAGCGACCTGGCCTTGCCTGAGACGATGTTGCCTCTTACACCAAAGGCTAAGTGGTTCAAACCCGGAGTTGAGATCGGTTGGCTAGGCTATCCAGCTATCCCCCGAGCTAGTCTGTGTTTCTTCTCCGGACGGATTAGCGCATGGCTTGCTGCGGAAAGTGCCTATCTGGTGGATGGAGTTGCTATCAACGGTGTCAGCGGCGGTCCCGCATTCATCCAAATGAACAGCACGCTTGCGGGAGTCGTTTCTGCATATATTCCTAATCGCGCTACGGGGGAACCCCTTCCAGGGCTAGCTGTGGTTCGCGGTGTCGATCAATTTCACGAGCTTGCGGAGTCGTTTCGTACGCTTGACGAGGCGAAGGCGGAGGAGGTTACTCCTCCTGAGCCGCCACCGCCGATACCGGAGGGCGAAAGCCCAGCAAAATCGCCTCGTGGTGGTGCGTGAAATTTCCCTAATTTCCAGGGGGTATCGAATGGCTAGGCGATTCGAGAAATCTGTCATCACAAGGAAAATAGTGCTCTTCTTTGATGTCTGCTCTTCCACCTCGATTCTTGAAGATTTAATCATGACGGAGAACCAAAAACTGTGGAAGAGGTTTCTGATCGACATAAAGAATTATCTTCGTTCCGAGCGAGCTGCAGTGGACTTTGAAATATACAAATTCCTCGGTGACGGATGGGTACTTCTTCTTGAACCGCGACCGGAGGGACTTGGGATACTCGACTTTCTTGACGAACTTTCGGATGAGTTTGTGTCGACATACAAAGGCCGTATCGAGAGCGTGCTCACGAGGCGAATTAGAAATGTCGGGCTCACTTTTGGAATGGATATTGGCTCATGCATCCCCGTGGTCATGAATCAACAACGTGAGTATACAGGTCGTCCCCTCAACGTGGCCGCACGTCTCCAAGGAGCCATCGGACAGAAAGACAAGAACCCCCAGTACAAGGCGTTACTCTCCAACAATCTCTATGCGACTTTTGAAGACCAACAGGACATAGAAAACGAGTATAAGATCATGCGTGTGAAACGAACCCTCACGAACATCTCTGGAGGTGAAGACTATCACTGCAAGAAGATTTGGCTCAGCCGCGCTCAGTAGAGAACTAGGAAAAAGGAGATAGACTCATTTTCTACTTCTTTCCGACGACCCCCTTCGCTCCAACCCAAGCCCCACCTTGACATTTTGACGTCATAACGCTATAATGTTATAGTGACAGTGGGAGGTGGCGCTATGGCGACGAAGATCAAGCGTGCCACGATCTACTTTGACCCAGACTTGCATAAAGCATTGCGGCTGAAGGCGGTTGAGACATCGCGGTCCGTATCCGACCTGGTGAACGAGGCCGTCCGGGAGGCCCTTTCGGAGGATGCCGAGGACCTTGCGGCGTTCGAAGAGCGGGCCGATGAGCCTCTGATCAGCTATGAGGAGATGGTCAAGAGGCTGAAGAAAGATGGCCGCTTATAAACTGTTTTTCAAGAAGTCGGTGGAAAAAGAGTTGAAGGCTGCCTGCTCTGGGGACAGTCCCGAATCTACAGCCTCGACAGGCTCGGCCCGTAATTCTTGGGACAGTCCCCGTCGCTTAATCCTCAGCCGCATCGAAGCTCTCGCCGAAGACCTCCGTCCCCCAGGATGCGAAAAATTGACCGGGCATGAGAGGTATCGGGTGCGTCAGGGAAGATACCGCATTGTGTATTCGATTCACGATGATGAGCTGACAGTGTGGGTGATAAAAGTCGGCCAGCGAAAGGATGTTTATCGCTGACGCGAACAATGGCTTGGTTTTTCGGGATGTTCGGAGTAGAATAGGCGAGGCGGGTTTCTTGCTCCGGGGACAGTCCCCATCGCAACAGTGAGGGTTCGATGTCTGAATATGCGCTGATAGTCAAAGACCTCAAGAAGTACTACGGACGCGTGCGCGCGGTGGACGGCATCTCGTTCGCCATCCGGCGGGGCACGATCTTTTGCTTCGTCGGGCCCAACGGCGCCGGAAAGACCACGACGATGGAGGTCATCGAGGGCTTGAAGGAGCCGGACTCGGGCGAGATACTGCTTCTCGACATGGCGCTGCCGCAGGAGGCCGCGCGGGTGAAACAGGCGATGGGCGTGCAACTGCAGACGACGGGCCTCCTCGAACGTCTCAAGGTGCGCGAGATCATCGACCTGTTCCGCTCTTTCTACGCGCGTCCTCTTCCGACGAAACAGGTGATGGCGGCGGTCTCGCTCGATTCAAAACAAGATCAGTTGGTAGCTGAGCTGTCGGGCGGACAACAGCAGCGGCTGGCCGTGGCGCTCGCGCTCGTGAACGACCCGGAAATACTGTTTCTGGACGAGCCGACAGCCGGCCTCGATCCGCAGGCCCGCCGGGAGGTGTGGCGGGTGATAGAGTCCATAAAGGAAAGGGGCAAGACCGTCTTCCTCACGACCCACTACATGGACGAAGCCGAGAAGCTGAGCGACGAGGTCGCCATCATCGATAACGGAAAGATAATCGCGCACGACGCCCCGAGAAATCTCGTCGCCAACCTGAACAAGGGCAACGTGATAGAGTTCTCCACCGATGGCGGGCCGACGCGGGAGGACTTCGCCCGGCTGAGCGGCGTCACGTCGGTCAACATCGCGGGCGGAAACGTTGTGCTCTACACCGGCGACGTGAAGGAATGCCTCCTGGAGTTGCTTAACCTTTCACACGAGAAGGGGTTCGAACTCAAGGACATGCGCTTCCGCAATCCTTCGCTCGAGGACGTGTTCATCGAGCTCACCGGAAGGATGCTGCGGGACTGACCCGCCCGTCGGCTTTCTGCCTCAAGAGTAACCCGGATAATGCTCCGCCTTCCTTGGGCCCGTTGTCATTCCCGTGAACACGGGAATCCAGGAATTTCTGCCATAGAATAGAATGAATTCCCATTTTCGTGGGAATGACATGTCTGAGTTACCCACACGACAAGGAGATTTGCGGACGCCTTCAAGCGACGCGACACCAGCTTCTTTCCCGTAAAATTATCTCCCAATAATGCCTTCTGCGGTTCCCATCCTGGCCGTTCAAGAGACCCATCAATTTTGACGCTTATCGCTTGACACGATTGGCTTTGGATGATATAATCTATAGACCATATATGTTATAAGATAATTCTTACAGTATCAGCGTGCGCTCAGGTTTATGAGGATTTATTCGCCGCTGGAGAATAGCAACAATTTCGTAATCGGCAGCCAGTGACATGCAAAGGGGTGACGTGTCTGGGGATGTGCCAGAAATCCTCGTAAGTACCCTAATAACAAAGGGTTTAAATCGAAGCATGCCACCCAATATCCCGAGGGCACGGTTCTTGCCCGCCGAATCGCAGAGGGGGGATGAGAGTCACCGATGGCTTTCGCCGTTGGCAGGGTCGCGCGGCCGAGCGACGGGGGCTGCGACAGGAGAGGAGACACCCGCGTGTGTGAACATAGGAGGCGCTGCTTGAGGCCGGCCCGTGGCCGAGGCGGTTTCACCATCATAGAGCTGATGATTGCAACCGCTGTGTTGGTTATTTTCGCAACAGGAACGTACATGGCCATTCTGGCCTCGATAAACCTTTCGAAGACCGCCCGCGAGACAAGCATCGCCACGGCTGAGCTGGAATGCATTCTCGAGGAAATCTACAACACCCCGTTCATCAATCTGTCGGCTTCGTTTCCGGGATCGGCGCCCAGGCCAGCGGGCCAATCGGTGGAGACGCCGCCCCCTTGTTACAACGTGAACCCGGCGCTGGACACGAGCATTCCGGCGTACAGGGACCGGAATCTGGAGGATGAGCGGGTGTGGGTCGAGTATCCCAGCCCGGGAGCGGATCCTCTCGAAATACGGGTGCGCATATGGTGGCGGACCCACCGGGGCACTCATCGAGAGGTGACGATGAGCACGATGAGAACGAACGTTTAAACGGTGAAGGAGCGAGTATGCACGACGAAAAACCGGCGGCGTACCGGAAGCACGAGCGGGGATTCACGCTCATCGAGATCGCGGTCGTGGTCGTTGTCTTTTGCATCCTGCTGTTGGCGATACTCGGCACGCTGGGCGACTCCTTCGGGATGTTCACGCTGGGTGAGGACGAGGTGGCCCTGCAGGAACAGAGCCGTGCCGCCATCAACTTCATGTGCGCCGAACTGAGGGAAGCCGGCATTCAGCCCAACCCGACCGGTCCGGACGCCTACCCCACGATCACGGGCGGAACGGCCATCCAGTTCGTCCTCCCGACCGACCAGGACGCGGACGGATACCTCACGAAGGGTCCGCCCGCCAGCGCTCTTTATAACGTCGGCGATGTGGAGTGGGACCTTGCAAACGTGATTCAGTACAGAATCGAGCAAGCCCCAAGCGGCGAAGGAATGCTGGTGCGGCGGGTCAACGGCGCGAATCCCCGGGTGTTCGCCCGGTACGTCCAGAGCGTCCGGTTCGACGACTTCGACACCGACCCCATAAGCGTGGCCCTCGGGGAGGTAAGGGTTCAGCTTACCATGTCCAAGAACACAGTCAAGCAGAACGCGCTGACATACAACACGAGCTTCTCGGTGGCAATGCGCAACTAATCACTTCAAAGGGGGTACATGAAGATGTTTCTTGTTCGACCACTGAATAACGAACGCGGAGCCCTCCTCGTCATCATCGCCTCAGTGATGTCGCTCTGTGTCGCGTTCACCGCCATCATGCTGCAGAACGCCATTTCCGACAACCGCCAAGCGGACACAAACCTGAGAAAGAAAGAGGCGCTCTACACCGCCGAGGGGGTGCTGGAGGTGGCCAAATCGAGGATTCTGAGCCAGACGGCCAATTATCGCCCCGTCGGCGCAACGGGCACGGTGACTCTCAACGGTCAGCCGGTCTCCTATTCCATCACCCCGCTCTACGCAGAACAGACCGTCTTCGACACCGACGGACTCATGAGCCAGATTCAGGCCTATCTGCTCCGCTGCACGGCGACGGCCGATGACGTCCCCACGACGGTCGAGAAGATAATCGGCTGCTCGAAGATGCCGCTGTTTCAATTCGCCATCTTCTACGACGACGACCTGGAGCTCCTGCCCGGCCCCAACATGACGCTCTCCGGCAGGGTCCACTCGAATGATGACATCTACGTGGGCAGCCGCAACACGCTCACCGTCGACTCCAACTACTTCCGCTCGGCCGGGAACATCTATCTCGCGCGGAAGGACGACCCGCTGGATTTGATGGGCGGGACGGTGAGGATCGAGGTCAACGACGGCTCGGGCACCTTCGCTGACCTCACGTTCGACAGCACCTCGCCCACGTGGACCGTCGATGCGCTCAACACGTGGATGGGGACCGTCCAAAGCACCGACCACGGCATCACCGAGCTGACGCCTCCCTCGGTGCAAACGATAGACGCCTTTGTGCCCGAGGCAGGGGGCGACTACGTCGACAACGGCGACGGGACGTACACGCAAGTGGCTCCCGGAACGGGCGATTCCACCCGTGGCTACTACCACAGCCAGGCCGACCTGGCCATCATCGACGGGGTGGCATACAACAAGGCCGGCGCGGACGTGACGGCAATGCTTCCGCCCGGCACAATCACCACCGCGACGATGTACGACGGCCGCGAGAATGAAGACATCACGGTCACTGAGATCGACGTCAAGAAGTTGTTCGACAGCGGCGTTCTCGTCGGGCACTCCGACCCGAACGGGGCGCTCGTCTATGCTACACGCTCCGACACGACGGCCGCTCAGCCGAACGGCATTCGGTTGAAAAACGCCTCCGAGCTGGGAGACGGCTTCACCGTGTGTTCCGACAGTCCGGTGTATTCCTGGGGAGACTACAACAGCGTCAACAAGAAGCCCGCCGCCATCATATCGGACGCGGTCAACATCCTGTCCAACGCATGGAACGACACCAAGAGCGCGGGCACACTGCCCAACGCCAGCGAAACCATCTTCAACGCGGCGCTCATCTCGGGCGCTTACGACACGCTGGCCGGCGCGTATAACGGCGGATTGGAAAATCTGCCCCGGTTCCACGAAAACTGGAATGGGGTGCCGCTGCACATCCGCGGCTCTTTCGTCAATATCTTCAACAGCCAGTATGCGCAGGGGCTCTGGGTGTACGGCGGCGACAACTACACGGCGCCCGTTCGTGACTGGAACTACGATACCGACTTCAACAATTCGGCGAATCTGCCGCCTTATACTCCCATCAGCGCCTCGGTGTTCAACGTCGTTTACGACGCGAAATAGACGCGCCACATCGGGTTCACGACGAGGGGGGAGAGCCACGGGCTGAGGTCCCCGGATTGCCGCGAAATCCTCGTTCTCACGAATTTTCTGACAATTTCCGGCAGTCCCAGACAATTTTTTGATGGTCTCGACACCAAACAAGGGAGGCAAAAGTCTCTGGCCAACACCGCTGGATAGCGCGTAACATTTTACAGAATAAATGTTTACATGTGCCGCGGGGATGAGGAGTTCTGCTCCTCGGCTTGTGGCAGTCTTCTTGCAACCTACACAAGCGGGCAAATGGTCTTTAGAGGCGGAACGTGAGGGAGGAAACCAGTGAGAAGATTACGTCAATTTACAAGGAAATGCTGGCAGGGTGCCGGCCTCAATGAGAGAGGCATACTGCTGGTCTCCGTGGCCGTCGTGTTTACGCTGGCCGCGGCCTTCGTCACGGTGGCGGCCACGAGGACGGTCAACGACAGGCATTCCACCGCGACGAGAGACGAGAACATGGCCTCATTCTACGCAGCCCAGGCGGGCGAACAGGCGATGAAGGCGGCCATAAGGCAGGATGCGCTGGCAAGGTTTTCGGCGTTTCAGGCGGCATGGACGGGCGCCGGGGGCATGGGTACGCCCATCCTTGCCAATCCAACGACTTTCTTCGCGAACCAGGTCTCGCTTCCGGGAGTGCGGCTTCCAAACGGAACCTGTTACGATACGGTACAGGCCAATATTGCATTTGTCGCCCCCGCCGTGATCACGCCGACGAGCCAGGCTTACCAATTCGCGTACAACATCACGGCTCAGGGGACCGACCCGGATGACCCCGACCGTCTCGCAACCGTTTCCTCGGCCGGCAATTTCTGGATTCAGGTGCAGAGGCAGAGCTTCGCCAACTATGCGCTTTTCACGGGCACACATACGATGACCAACGGCACGCGCGTATGGTTCACCACCGACACGAATTTCACCGGTCGAGTGCACACCAACGGCAGATTCGCGTTTGCCTTCTTTCCGACATTCTCCAACGGAGCGGTCTCCAGCGTCTCGACCAATGCGTATTTCTACAACAACGGCAGCCCCGTACTGCGTGACGCCGACAACAATGCGCCCAGGGACGTTCCGGTGTTCGGCGAGGGCTTTCAACGCGCAGCCGACCCGATCACGCTGCCGCCGAACGCGTTCGACCAGCGCGCCGCCGCGGTGGGCGGGCCGGCTGCCGACAACGCCGAGCTGCGGGCGACGCTCGGATTGGCGCCAAGCACCGATCCTCCTCCCAACGGTATCTATATTCCGAACGACGGAACCTCGCTCACGGGGGGAATATACGTTCAGGGCAACGTGAACGACATCCAGCCATACGTTGACGGAAGCGAACGACAGTGTTATCAGATCACGCATACAAACGGGATGAGCTCAAGCATCGTCGTTGACCAAGCAAACGACCAGACGACGGTCGATGGTATCACCTATCAGGGAGTGCCCAACGGAGCGCTGTATGTGGCGGGCAACGTAAATTCCTTCGGCGGACCTGCCAGGCCGGACGAAAGTACAAGGCCGCCCGCAATCCAGTCAGACACGGCTGTGAGCCTTTTCTCCGAGGGAGACGTGGTAATCACTCGTGACGTCGTCTATGAGGACAACCCGCTCACCATGCCCGACGCGACAAACGTGCTGGGCATATTCACTCCCGGCGGCGACATTCGCATCGGCACGAGCGCACCCGATGACGTGATGATTCACAGCACGCTGATGACTTCCCAATCCGATGGAGTCGTTCAGGTGGACAGTTACAATTATGGAGAGCCGCGCGGGACGGCTACGATACTGGGCGGAGTCATCTCCAGTTACTACGGCGCGTTCGGCACGTTCAGCAGGGACGGGCACCAGACGGGATACTCTCGAAACTTCGTGTACGACCGCCGGCTGAGCGGGGGTCTTGCGCCGCCGTTCTTCCCGACGACCAGCGTATTCAACCCGGCGAACTCGACGTTCAATCAGACTGCCTGGAGCTCCCAGCGGAGTTATGTGCCGGGCAATTCCGAGACTTTCCAGGTGCCCTCGAGTGAAGCCAGTCTCAATCCCAACTTCTCCACTGGAGCGTGAGACATGAGTGTGAAAGGACATCTTTCGTTTAGCGGCATCTCGGACTTGATGGCCAGGGGGCGTTCCGGGCGGTACGGAGACCTGAGGCTGCTCGGGCTGAGTCTCGGCATAATCTTGCTCTGCGCCGTGGCCCTGCTGGTTCTACAGGCGAGAAGCTCTTCCGAGAAAGCTTCGGCTTCTCCGGTCAGCACCGCCGTTGCCGCCCCGTCCGTCGGCGTACAGCCTGCGGCGCAGGAACCGACGATCGCGGTCTATGAGACAGGCTCGGCAGTGGCGCAACCCCACCTGCTCGACCAGCGGGCGGGACCGCACGGAATCGCCGCCGCGCCGCTTTCGCCCGAAGAGCACCGACGCATGCTCCGCGAGATGGCTGAACAGATTC
Source organism: uncultured bacterium (assembly GCA_964607485.1). Taxonomy (GTDB): domain Bacteria; phylum Abyssobacteria; class SURF-5; order SURF-5; family SURF-5; genus CAZSKP01. Next base: position 10,002 of record CAZSKP010000066.1, read on the forward strand.
CAGAGGGCCAGACAATCGTCTTCTAGCAGGAACCGGTAAAGGAGGGGATTTTCAATGGGCATCGTGCGCAGCAACCGCGGTCTTACCCTCATAGAGATCGTGGTATCGGTCGCGATATTGATGTTTCTTGTGCTCGGTGTGGGCGCGATGCTCACGACGTCTCTCAGGGCCGACACGTATAACCAGGACCGCCACATAGCCGGTAACCTGGCGGCAGGCCTGACGGAAAAGATCGTTGATTATGCCTCGCAGGGCACGACCCAATTCGGCAACCTGATACAAAACAACTTTCAGGGGGCCATGCCCGGTCCTCAGCAGGCCATCACGGGAGTGCGTCCGGCGATTGCGGCCGAACCGGCGAATGACCGGCTGTACAACGATTTCGACGGCAACGGAGTGGCCGATTTCGGGATGTCGAGCAAAAGCATATTCGTGTACCAGTTGCTCATCGATGACATCACGGTAGGCGGGGCGACGGGGCTGCTCAAACGGATAACGGTCCGTATTTATTACGCGAACCAGAACTCCGTGCAGCCGGCGGTGGACCCCGTCAAGCACGCGGACCCCGGCGGCCTGCTGCCGCGCAGGTTTGGGTCTCCGCTCTCGGAAATAACCACCTACATCGCGCAGCCGTGAAGAAGAGGGAGCGACGATTCGATGAAGATAAGAGAAATGCGAAGTCCTCACAGAAATTCATCCGGCTTCTCGCTCATTGAACTTGCAATATCGTTGGTGGTCATGACTCTCATCATAATTGTCGTGCTGAAGTTCTGGATGGACACTTCGGACGCGTTCAGTCTCGACGGCAACGTCGTGACGACCAAGCAGCAGTCCGAGCGCGCCATGGAGATAATGACCGAGAGGATGCGTCGGGCCGACATGACGGTAGTGCCCTCCCCCTTTGTCGTGAGTAACGGAGGCGCCACCATCAGCTTTGTCGACAATTCCGACGGCAGCCAGGTCCAGTACAGCCTGGCGCCTCTCGCGCCCACCGCTCCGAACTGGGGACAGATCGTCCAGACCGTCAACGGCACGCAGAACGTTATCGCCAGCTATGCCGAGTCGCTTCAGTTCGCCGTTTCGCCCACCGACATGGTTACCGTCACCGCGCGGTTTCATAAAGGCGACAAGCGTCGCACGGAGACATGGTTTACGCTGGAATCCAGCGTCTCGCCCCGGATGTAGTCAGGAACGAACCCGCACGGAGGCACAAGAAAAGCCCGGCTCTCGAACTGAGTCGGGCTAAAACATTGCGGCTCCGCGCCGCTATCATATGTCCGCTTCTGAGACTCCTCTCGCCCTCTCTGGAACTCCGCTTTTTGGGGGAATTCGCGAAATTTCCTCGCCAACGAGGGAAAGCCCTAGGCGATCAGGTCGAGAAATGTTCCCCGCTCGGCAAGCCCTCGTTGCCCGGTCTGCTGTTGAAGGTCCGGAGAAGTAAGGGGGGTCCGCTGCTCGTCTATCGTGGTGTCCTCGGCCTGAAGCCCGCCGACCGCGTTGTCCATGTCGTTTATCAGGATCTGGTCGTTGCGCGAACCCCGGACGGTGTCCTCCGCACCGAGCCTGTCGGCGGAGTTATTGGCGCCCGTCCGTGGATTGCGCACGGGATTCAGCACCGGATCGAGCTGATTCGGCAATAATGTAGTAAAAACGAGTGGATTTAGCGCTCGCTGACCCATATTTTCCCTCGCTTAAAATTATATCATCCAGCTGTCCTCCTGTCAATCTTCGTTGCTGGTCGAGCAGGCTCGCAGACACGATTGCGCTCTGGGACGGAGGCGGGGGGCCACACAAAAAGAATCCCCCGGGAACGCGTTTGCGTTCCCGGGGGAGGTGTGTTGCCGGTTATGCCGGCCTTCAGGATTTAGAAGACCAGCATGGCCTGTACGTACACGTAGTCGAGGTCGTCGTCGTGGCCAACGCCCCAAGAATTCTTGATCGCGTCATCGGCGAAGAAGTGCGCCCAACCGACGCGCAGATTCAGATCCTCGGTGTACTGGTAGTCGGCCAACAGGT
>CAZSKP010000067.1:0-11897 GCA_964607485.1 uncultured bacterium
CCCGTGAGGCGCTTCCGGAGCCGGTCAAATTCCGGCGCCGCTGTTGGGTCTCGATGAATGTAAGCGCAAAACCTGGTGAAGCGGAGATATCGCCACGCTCAAAACTACCGCCACAGCACGCCGACCACCCGCGCATCTGTGCGCTTGATAAACTCCTTATCGACGTTTGTCGTGACGAAGTACGAACCTGAGTCGCCGGGTTTCAGGCTGTAAACCTTTGCGTTATCGAGAGAAATCACCTCGCCGGCCTCGTCGTAGCATCGAACCTCAATGTCGATTCTCCCGGCGACAGCTTCGTCCCTGTTCGTTACCGTTCCCCTGAGGACCGTCTGCCCGGGGCGATCCGAGTCCACGGCAACCGACCCGACCTGTATATTCTTCATCCGTTTGAGGTCTTGGATGTACAGCTGTTTTTCCTCGTCGGACAAACCCCGCACGAAGTCAGGCAGCTCAGGCTCCTCTGGCGGTTTCGGGGCTTCTTTGGCTGCGGCAGCAGCAGCTCGTTGTCTTTCAATTTCAGTGCGGATTCCCTCCTGTTCTCTCCTTTCCACCTCGGCGGCCGATAAATGTTCGTCGCCGACTTTCACAAGCCCCTTCGCCCGCTGTTCCGCCTCGAGTTTTTCACGTTCCGCCTGTTTGATCCTGCGTTCCTCTTCAATGCGTTCTTTTTCCTCTTTCCACTTGCGCTCGATCTTTTCATTCTCTTCGGGCGTCGCACGTTCGATTCGATCGATGCTGGCGTGGGGTAAGCTGACGACCTTGTCCTCGACCCTAAATTTGACGGTTGTGGGAGTTTCTTCCTCGACGATTCCGATTTTGGCAGAGCCGCTCTTGAAAAATATGACGTCCGCTGCCACTGCCGACGGAAGCGCAATCAACGCAACTGTGAGAAGTGCCAGCTTTCTCATCGTACCACTCCTTTGCAGAGATTTTGGCCAACCGGGTCTCATCAAGTAAATTATACCACGGGCGAAAAGAGACTGCCACAAGCCTTGACGTTCACATCTTTATCAGCTCGTAGTCAGTGCTCCCAAGCCCGATCTGTTCCGCGTATCGGAACTGGTGTGTCCAATCGACTCCGTGAATCGCGCCGAACTTGTCGCCCTCGCATAATTTGCCTTCCGGAATGGCGCTGTTCGGGAGAGAGGCCTGTTGATTGATGAGGTCGATGGACGCGCGGTCGACCGCGACGACGTCGTCGGAGGCGAGGATGCCGATGTCGGGCACGACGGAAGAATCGGTGCGCGGAAGGCAATCGCAATCGGGAGATATGTTCATGAGGAAATTTATCGCGCCCAGCTTTCCCTGTTTTCCCTTGGCGACGCCCCATGCGAATTCGACCGTCTTCTCCTGAACCGACTCGGGGGCGCCGCTCCAGCTAATCTTGATGGCCTCATGAGGACATGTCACCACGCACTCGCCGCAGCCGATGCAGGTGGCCGGATTGAGGACCGAGAGCGGTACATCGCGTCCCGGCGGCTCGGCAAGCGAGAGCGAACCGGTCGGACACCACTCGACGCACAGGCCGCAGCCGATGCATTTTTCTGAGACTATGTCGGGCTCGAGGTCGGCGTGCATCATCTGCTTTCCGCTTCGCGCGCCGAGGCCCATGCCGATGTTCTTGAGCGCTCCGCCGAAGCCGAAGAGCATGTGTCCCTTGACGTGGGCCACCGAAATGAGCGAGTCGGCGTGGTATGCAGCCGAAGCCACCTTGACCTTTTCGAAATACTTCCCGTTGACCTCCACCTCGACGTAGTCCTTTCCCCGAAGGCCGTCGGCGATGATGACGGGGGCGTTGACGGTGGCGTAGCTGAAACCGTGTTCCATCGCGAGGTTCATGTGATCGACCGCATTCGAGCGGCAGCCGCGATAGAGGGTGTTCGCGTCGGTGAGGAAAGGTTTTCCGCCGGCCTCTCGCACGAGATTCACGATGCGCCTGATGTAGAGCGGCCTGACGAACCCCGTGTTGCCTCGTTCGCCGAAGTGGAGCGTGATGGCCACGAGTTCGCCTTTCTTGATGTTCTTTAGTACAGCCAGCTCGCCGCTCATGCGCTCCACCTTCTCCGGCATGCTGGCCTCCTTTTTCGTGCGAGTATCGCCGAAATACACAGTGCTTCTCAATGTCGTTCTCCCTTCCGTGACCGGCGCGGACGCCGGCGAATCTCTTCACACAAACAACAACCTTTCTATTCTAGCACACGAACTTCACGTTACCAAATGCCCCGACGCCGCAACGCGCGTCCGTTTGACCTGCGCATCGCGGCAGGGCTATACTGTTGTCTGTCGCATGGGCGGCGTGCCAACAAGAAGCGGAGCGATTCATTGTCAGCAAAGTTCTCGGCCGAGCGAACTCCCGCGGACTATCCCGCGGAAAAGCCAATCAGGGAACGGCAACTGGCGGCCTATCACAGGTCGCTCGAATACGTCGAGGGCCGACGCGTGCTCGAGATCGGCTGCGGCGAGGGCATCGGCGCCTCGCTGCTGGCCGAGAGGGCGGCGGCGGTCGTGGCCGTCGATTATTCGAAAGAGGCGCTCCGCGTCGCCCGCGAACGGTACGGCGCAGGCAACGTCGAGTTCACCCTGATGGAGGTTCCCCCCATCGACTTTCCCGATAGGTCCTTCGACGCAGCGGTCTGCTTTCAAATGATAGAACATCTCGAAGAGCCAGGAGTGCTCGTGGCCGAAGTCAGGAGGGTTTTGCGCGACGGCGGCATCGCCCTGTTTGCCACGGTGAACAAAGACGAGACAATCAGCGACAATCCTTACCATATACGAGAATTCTCGGCCGAAGACTTTGAGGAGCTTCTGAGGGTTCACTTCGACACGGTGGAGATGTTCGGCGTGTTCGGAGACGAATCGTTCATGCGATATTGGCAAAGCAACCGCAGGTGGGCGGACGCCTTCATGCGTGTGGATGTCTTCAACCTGTCTGCGCACCTGCCCCGCGCGCTCAAACAGAGGCTGTTCGATGCGGTCAGCCGGTTGATGAGAGTGCGCCTGAAGCGTAACGACCCGGAGTTGTGCCTCGGCATCACGCACGAGAATTTCATGTTCCGACACGGCGAATTCACCGGCTGCCTCGATTTATTTGCCGTGTGCCGAAGACTTTCGAAAATAGCGTAATAGCGCCCCCGAATTACAATTTTCGACGCTTCCGCCCAACCTCGACGCGGCATCACCTGGCCCTCCAATCATCCTAAGTGCTTAATTTTCCGAATCTTACACACCTTCTAATCTGTGCGGCTGTCAGTGGCACGGTATGTGCACTCCTGCAAAATTGGACGACCCTGTCTGGCTAGGGCAATTGATGGTTCAGGGAGCTGAAATGGAAAAAAAGTGGAGCATCATGATCATCCCGAACACCTCCGAGCAGGGATACAACATCAGTGTAACGTCCAACGCCTTAAAGATAAGCATCATTGCCATTTTCTTATTTATCATCGCCGGCTTTGCATCATGCGTCGCCTCGCTACACTCATGGAAGAAAAGCAACATCAGGCACGCCGAAAACTTGAAGGCCGAATTGGAGGCGCGCAGCACAGAGCTCGGGTCGCTCAAGAAGGAATTTGCAGGCTTGATCGTGCTCGAAGAAAAGCTTCGGGCTATAGCCGGTCTCAAACCGCGCCAGCCGAAGACCGACGAGGTCGGTACCGGGGGACAGGGAGGACCCGAATTCGCCGAGGCAATTCTGTATGAGAACGACGAGCACCCTGAGGTGCAGCTCTTAACCCAAGTCAGGGACATGAGTCCGGAGGAGCTGCTTCAGGCAATCGCAGACACGCGGGAGAGTTTCGCCGAAATACTCGATGCCTTTGAAAGGGAACAGCGGCGCCTCTCGAGCATCCCTTCGATAAACCCGGTGTATTCGCCGGACGCATGGATATCTTCTGGCTTCGGCTATCGGGAAGATCCGTTCAACGGGAAGAGAAAATTTCACGACGGCACCGATATAGTCGCTCCGCGGAGAACACCCATCATCGCACCGGCGGATGGACTGGTGACTTTTTCGGGCTGGCGCGAGGGGCTGGGTCGCTGCATCGAGATACGTCATGGATACGGATATCGCACTACTTACGGTCACAATGAGAAGCTGAACGTCAAGAAGGGCGACAATGTCAAGCGTGGTGATGTCATATCCTATCTCGGCAGCAGCGGCCGAAGCACCGGACCACATCTCCATTATGAAATCCGCATGAACGGCAAACTGGTAAACCCGTATCAGTACCTGATAGAGTAATTTGCAGCGCGCCGTTTCGGCGGTACCTTCACCCCCCGCATTTCCTCATCCTTCGAGCGCCGTGGCTCAACACGGCTTTTTCTTGACCCCGCGATGTGGTATTATGTTTCTGTCCCACCCATCACCATGACCGCCGCAGGAGGCCATTGCCTGCGCAGGTGCGAAAGGACTATGAATTGAGAGGAGTCGGCCATCTTTTTGTCGCCAACGCGCGGATGTTCTTCCGCGTAAGACAGGAAATATTCTGGGTCTTCTTTTTGCCGGTTTTCCTGCTCGTGCTTCTCGGGCTGGTGTTAAGAGACGTGGCCGGAATCGGCAGCATGAGACTCGAAGACGTGAACTTTCGTATCGGCGTCGTGGACAACGACCACAGCATCACCTCGAAGAGATTTGTCGAAGCGCTTCGGAGCGGCTCCGAATTCAACGTCACGGAGTTGAGCGAAGAGGAAGCGATGGAGCAGGCCCGACAGGCCACGCAGAGGGTGGTGGTCATCTTCCCCGCCGGCTTCGGAGAGGCGCTGGCACGCGCCAAGGCTCGGATAGATGTCGTCACAGACACGCGAGCCCTTCCGCTCACCGACATGGCTCTGAACATCCTGAGAGACAAGGTCGATAACGCCCTGATGTCGGGAGCGGGAACCGCACCGCCCGTTGAAATAGTGCGAACGAGGATTAAGAGCGTGGAGGATTTCTTCGGGCTCATCGACTTCCTCGTGCCGGGAATCATAGCGATGGCGCTCATGCCGAGCTGCATATTTTCGCTTGCGCCTACGATTGTCCGCCTTCGAGAACAGGGGGTGATGCGTCGCTTCTGGGTGACGCCGCTCACAAGAGTCTCTTTCGTGGCGAGCCATGTGCTCTTCAGGCTGTCCATAGCGACGGCACAGATGGTGCTTATCGTCGCGGTCGGGCTGGCTTTTTTCAAGACAGACCTCGCGTTTCCCGTGGCGTCCATGCTGGTCTTCGTCGTGCTGGGCAACTTGAACGGGACGGCGATCTCGTTCGTGATAGCGGGCTTTGCGAAGACTCCGGAAGTCGCTTCCACTATCGCCAACGTGGTCTCTATTCCCATGTTGATGCTCTGTGGAGTATTCCTGCCGCTGGAGATAATGCCCTCGAAGATTCTCCCGCTTATATGGCTCCTTCCCCTGACCCACCTTGCCGACGGCCTCCGCCAGTTGATGAACATGCAGAAAGGACTCCGGGGGCTGTGGGGGGAACAGCTCGTGCTGGCAGCGTATCTGATCTGCCTGTTTGCGGTTAGCCTGTTCACGTTCAAGTGGGACAAGAGCGTGGGCGGCGGAGGCAGGTAACAGCTCCCGCAGGCCGGCGTCGCCCAGTCCCGGGCCCCTTCCGCTTCCTTTGTCAGAATGTGCGCCTGCAGGCCGTCCCTCACGTCCGCCGCGCGGACGGTTTTGGCCCCATACGACGTAAGTCCAAATTTGGCAAGCTTTTTGCTCCTAAGCTATGGTCAATACGTGTGCGTCTCGGGCGTCTGTGGTGTGACACGGTAACACCAATGTCGCTAAATAGTTAGATGACGCCATGGGCCGGCACACTGCCTGTCGTCCCGCAAAATTTGGACAGAGAGTGTGCACGCTCGCACACAAGCAGAGGTCCGTGAGAGGCATAGGGAGTCCGAAGCGCGGTTGAAACTACGGTACCAAGAGTTCGCACGACAAAACGACCCATGCGGGTGAATCCATGCCGAAGGTAGCGGTGTCATATGCTTAACTTCTACTGGCCTCTGCCGATGACCATCGGCCTGACTATTTTCGTGGTCGGCATAGCGGTCTGCCTGCAGAATGCCTCTCGAAGAGCGAACCAGACCTTTCTTCTCGTGACGACCGTGAGTTTTCTCTGGGCCATTGCGAACTCGATGCTGATTTTGAACTGGGACAGGCCTGAGCTTCAAGTTTTCTGGGATCGTTCAACCTATGCGGTCGGCTTTTTGATCGCGCCCACGTTCGCGTTGTTTTCCTGCTATCTTCCCAAGTCAAAGCTGCCCCCGAGATGGTTGACGACTTCTTGTTTCGTCATTTCGTTCGGGATCGTTTACCTTCCCTTCTTTACGAACACGCTCGAAGGGCAAATCAGCGAGCCCCACACCGCTAACCGTATCTACCTGACGTTCTACTCGCTGTGTTTCAGCGGATTTGTGATGTACGGCATGCGAAACCTGTATGTGAAGCTGAAGGCGGCCCGAAATCCTCTGGACAGGAAACAGCTGAAGATTCTGTGGGGAAGCCTTCTCGTCGTTTTTCCGATGGGAATCGTCAGCGGAATCCTCATACCCCTCATCACTCCCGAAACGTGGATGCTGAACATCCTCTCCGTGTCCGTCATATTCGTCTTTTCGGTTTCCGCAGGCTACAGCATGGTCAGGTACGGATTCATGGCTCCCCTGCCCTTCGCGCTGGGCCAGATTTTCGAGAATTTCTACGGCGGTATTGTCGTGACCGACTATGACGGCAACATCGTGAAATCGAACCAGGCACTGGCAAGAGTGCTGGACCTGAATCGCAGCATTGAGGGGAGACGCTTCGAGGAGCTGGCTGAGACACTCGCCTCCCGCATAGAACAGTCGACCGAAAAAGAGGCTTTCATGGCTTGGTTTTCCAGGAATCAGGAAGGCGAGAGAGAGATCACGCTTAACGGGGAAGCGAGACGAGTGATACTCGTCACAAAGAGTACCGTCAGGGATGCCCATAAGGTTTCCGCGGGCAGAATCTATACATTCCTGGACGCTACGGAACGGAAAACGCTCACCCGCGAGCTGCAGGTAAGTCGTGACCACCTTAAAGCCTTGTTGGAGAATGCGAATGATATCATAATCACATGTGATATCACAGGAAAAATCTTGTCGGCGAACAAAATGGCCATCGAGGTAAGCGGTCTCAAACCCGGAGAATGGCAGGGGCGAAACATCTACGACATCATCGCGCCCGAATTCGTGGAAAAAACCCGACAGTGGACTCAGGAGTACCTGCTGGGAAAGAGAAAGTCGTCGGTCTTTCAATTGGAATTCATGGACTCAAGCGGCGGAAGAATACCCGTGGAAACAAGCCTGAACGCGGTTTGGTCAAACGGCGAGATAGTCGGAGTCCAGGCGATAGCTCGCGACCTGCGGCTGAGGCTCGAGACGGAGCGTCAGATCAGGGAACTTCAAGCGCTGAACGAGCAGGTAATTCGCAACGCCCCGGTGGGAATCGTCACATTTGATAAAGACGGTTTTTTCACGAGCGTCAACCCGACCTACTTGCACATTCTGGGCTTTGGTTCACCGGACGGGCTTCTGCATCGGAACTTTTTTGACTTTGAAACTGTAAAAGAGTTTGGTCACGATAGGGATCTCCGGAAAGTTCTGGAGGGCGAAACCATTGAAGACACGTACGAATTCCAGTCTCGTATCACCGGAAAAGATGTGTGCGTGAAGGCATTCAGTTCTCCGTTGCTGGACGAGCATGGCGTGATTCAGGGGGCCCTGCTCATTCTCGCCGACTTCTCACGCCAGAAAGAGTTGGAAAAGCAACTCATACAATCCGAAAAGCTCTCTTCCATAGGACAACTCGTCTCGGGAGTCGCGCACGAGCTGAACAATCCGCTCACGGCCATCATGGGCTACTCTCAGCTCTTGTCCATCAACAAGGACCTCTCCGAGAAGACGGTTGACATGGCGCAAAAAGTCCAGGTCAGCGCAGAGCGCTGCAAGAAGATCGTGGAAAACCTGCTCGGCTTTGCTCGAAGGAAACCTCCGGAGAAGTGTGAGGTGTACATCAACGAGCTGCTCGACCGGACGATTGAGCTGCGGGAATACGACCTGCGCGTGAGCAATATCGAGGTGAAAAGGAAGTACCAGACCAATTTGCGCTCAACCACGGGCGACCCCGACCAACTCCAACAGGTCTTCCTGAATCTGCTGAACAACGCTTTCGACGCCATGCGCAAGGCGAACGGCGAGGGTGTGCTGGAGGTGCGCACTCACGAATCGGGCGAGGACTTCATCAACATCGAGTTTGTCGATAATGGTCCCGGCGTGGAGGAATCGGTCCAGGACAAGATATTCGCCCCTTTCTTCACCACAAAACCTCTCGGAAAGGGAACCGGCCTGGGACTGAGTCTCAGCTACGGCATCATGCAGGTGCATGGCGGCTCGATTGGGCTCGATGCCAGCTATCGGGGAGGGGCAAAGTTCGTCGTGAGAATCCCCATCGAGTCGGTCGAACCGAAAAGCTCTTGCGCGTTCACGCCGCCGGAGGAAACAGAAATGAGCGTTGCCAGACGAATACTGTTGATTGACGACGAAGAGCAAATACTCGAATGCACGAAGATATTGCTGGAGAACCACTCTTTTCAGGTAACGACGGCCGAAAACGGGACGAAGGCCAAGGTCATGCTTGACGGGAGGAAGTTCGACGTGGTCATAACCGACATGAGAATGCCGGGCGACCTAGACGGCAAGGCTCTGTATCACCTTATTCTGAAAGAGAAACCCGAGCTGGCGCACAAGATTATCTTCATCACCGGAGACACACTGGACGCCGAGACGGAGAGTTTCCTCGCGAAAGTCCCCAACCGCTGTGTGAAGAAACCTTTCACGGGCGAGGAACTGCTGAACTCTATTGCGGCCGTTACGAACGGCTGAACGAGGCGCTCTCCGGCGGGCGGGCCTCCCTCACATTCCCAGAAGGTCCTGTTCGTCCAGGAAGCCGATCGGCCTGCCCTCCTCATCTATCACGGGCAAATCCTTCTTCTTCTCGGTTCTTACCAGCCGCATCGCTTCGGCCACGAGTCTGTCGGGCGAGATGGTCAGGGGCGAACGCGTCATGAAATTCCTGACAGGTTTCGTGAGAAGCTCGGGATCCTTCTCGAGCGAGCGGCGAAGGTCGCCGTCGGTGAAAATGCCAGTCAACCGCCCGTCCCCGTCCACTATCACGGCCGAACCCGCACGCGAGCGCGTCGCTGCAATCAGGGCCTCGCGCACGAGGGCATCTTCGGAGACGATGGGGTTTCGCACGCCCACACGCATGACGTCCCGCACCTTGAGGAGCTGTCGCCCGAGGTTGCCGCCGGGATGGTACAACGCGTAATCTTCCATCCGGAAGCCGCGTTTTTCCAGGAGCACGACCGCGAGCGCGTCGCCCATCGCCAACGCCGCCGTCGTGCTCGCGGTGGGCGCCAGGTTGAACGGGCAGGCCTCGGCCTCGACTCCGCAATCCAACACGCAGTCGCTGTGCTCGGACAACGGGGAATTGGTATCGCCCGTCATCGCGATAAGCTTTGCGCCTATCTTCTTGATGATGGGCAGCAGGCGGGTTATCTCCTCGGTCTTGCCGCTGTTCGAGATAACGATGACGACGTCGTCCTTCGTCACCATACCGAGGTCCCCGTGGATGGCGTCGGCGGGATGCATAGCGAGCGAGGGAGTGCCCGTGCTGGCGAGGGTGGCGGATATCTTTCGGCCGATTATGCCCGGCTTCCCTATTCCGGTGATTATCACCCGCCCTCTGCATTTCAGGATCATGTCAACGGCCTGCTCGAAGCTCTTCCCCACCTTGTCGCGAAGTTTGAGCAAAGCCCCGCCCTCTACGCTCAAGACCTCTCTGGCCCGGTCTATTGTCGAAGACATAAACACCTCTTTGAAAGAATTTCGACTGCCTCGGTCGAAATGTAACACAGCGTTATCGTCGATGTCAAGCCGGTGTCGAGCCTTCCCGGTCTTCGCAATAATTCGATAGTCTCTCCCGCCAGGCGGCTGGACAAATCTTCGAGCGTTATGATACTATTACAACGATCAATTAAACTCGCGCGAAGGAATGCCGTTGCCCGGATTTTTTCGAGAACGCCATGCCGAAGAGAGCGAGTTCCTTCACGAAAAAGAAGAGAGAGAGCAAGGAAAGTCCGCTTGCATTTCCCCGGCTCCTCGCGATTGTCGGAATCTGCTCGCTTGCCGCGGCCCCCTTCCTCCCATGGTTGGAATCCGCCCCCGGCGGCGCTTCCGTGACGCTGAAGCAGTTGACCACGCAAATGGTCGGCTCGGGCATCCTCTCGGTCAACCTCTGGCTCTTTCCGATAATCCTTGCCGTGCTGTTCCTGCTGCCGCTGCTCACCGACCTCAGATTGACCCGGGCGATATACCACCTGCTTCTGATAGAGGTTCTGGTCGTTGCCGCGTTCTTTCTCTATCCATCCATCCGGGGCCTTCTGTTTGAAGCCGGCATGCCGGTTCAAGTTTCCGCACTGAGGTACGGCTTTTATGTGTTCGCGTGCGCCTTTGCGCTTATTCTGTTCTCGGGCATAGAGACGCTGTGGCAGACTCGTCTGGGAATCGCCATTCTCACGCTGATTATCGCTTCCACCGGAATAATCATTGCGGGAAATCTTACCGCGTGGTTTGGATACCTGACGGGGGAACCGAGAATATGGCACGAGGAATATGAGGCGAGAGTTCCCGAAGGCCAGGCGCTGGGGGTGCACTTGAACATTCTCAACGACGGCTGGGGAAGACTGAGGCTGGGCCTGCGCTCCACGACAAAGCCCCGTGAAGCCGACTTCATCATTTCGGCACAGCGACACTATCGCGTGGGCGACTACTGGGCGGATACTCCCATGGACAGCTTGATGACGGAAAAATCGAGAGAGCTTCTCCCGACGAAGGTCGAGCCCGGCGGCGTCCTCATGCTGAACCTGGTGTTCGGCCCGCTCACAAGCGCCGGCGACCTCTATTCACTTCCCTCGGCCGGCGCATCGGGCAGATACAATATCTTGCTCAGCGACCCCGAGGGGAAGCACATTTATCGACATCCTATCGAGGTCCCGCCGGCGGCCGAGCCCGTCGCCGCCGACTCCACATAGCCGAGGGCGGCCTTCATGTGGCGTCGGGTCATCTTTTCCCCCGCCCTTTTTTCGACAACTTCTTGAAATATTTGCTGAGCCTCTCGACCGTTTGCTTCGGACCCTCGACAATCGTGCGCGTATCGGAGAGGATGTCCATGAACCCCGCCTCGTTCGGGTATCTGGGCACGATATGCAGGTGCAGGTGCTCTATGCTCGCGCCCGCCTGCCGGCCTATATTGAAGCCGACGTTGTAGCCGACGGGCCCATAGGCCGCGTCGAGCGTGTCAAGGCACAGGCTCTGAAGCGACTGAAGCTCGGAGAACTCCGCCTTCTTGAGCTCACGCACATCCACAACGTGCCGGATGGGAAACAGGAGGATATGGCCGGCGTTGTAAGGATGAAGGTTGGCAGAGGCCACCCAGTGCCGGGTTCTGTACACCTCGAGCTTGGAAACCTTCGGGTCCCTTGAGCAGACGGCACAGAGAATGCAGTCCACGCTCGGCCTTTTTCCTTTCACGTACGACATCTTCGATGGAACATACAGTTGCCGCATCTTTTCCCTCTTTTTCTATCCCTGTGCCGACTGTTCCGACCACCATTGCCGCCACCTGGAGCGGTCTTCTCCGAACAGCGGCTCGTCTGCCGATTTGTGCTCGTCATGCTCGCCGATTAAGGATATTTCCATCGTTTTCATGTCTCTTGCCGATGCTCCCCGAAGCTCCCGTTCCACTTCGATGTACCTGCGGAGTTTTTCCAGCGAGTTTGCCGCTGCCCGGCGCACGATGGGATCGGCATCGCCCAGCGTGTCGATGAGGACAGGCGC
>CAZSKP010000068.1:0-11862 GCA_964607485.1 uncultured bacterium
GCCATAATTATCGACGAAGAACTGTACTGCAACCTCGACTCTGAAAAGATCGACAGGATTCTTCAGGAACATCAATAGAGCGCCTCATGGAAAGACCGCTCACAAAAAATATCAGGCCCGGCAAAGAGCCGATGGATATCAAGGAATATGAAGAAGCCGGGGGTTACCAGGCTCTGCGCAGTGCGCTGCGTATGTCGCCGCAGGAAGTTCAAGACGTGGTGAAACAATCAGAACTGCGAGGTCGCGGCGGCGCCGGTTTCCAGACCGGTCAGAAGTGGAGTTTCGTGCCGATGGGTCCCGGTGCGCGCCGTCCGAAATATCTCGCTGTGAACGTTGACGAGATGGAGCCGGGCGCCTTCAAGGACCGGTTCCTCGTCGAAGGCGACCCCAATCAGGTGATCGAAGGGGCGATCATCAGCGCGTACGCCATTGAAGCCGATGCCGCATACATCTTCCTTCGGTGGGCGTACAGGCTTGCCGCCAAGCGAATCAGGAAAGCCATCGAGCAGGCCTACCAAGGCGGATATCTGGGGAAAAATATACTCGGCTCGGGCTATGACTTGGAAATGTACCTGCACGTCAGCGCGGGCCGCTACATGTGCGGCGAAGAAGACGGCCTCCTCGACGCCCTCGAGGGCAAGCGTGCCGTGCCCCGCACCAAGCCGCCTTTTCCCCAAACCTGCGGCCTCTGGGGCAAGCCTACCGTGGTGAATAACGTCGAGACCATCTCCAACATTCCTCATATCATCGCGAAGGGCCCGGAATGGTTCAAAGGCTTAAGCCGCTCGGCTGACAGCGGCACGAAGTTGTACGGTGTCAGTGGCAGGGTAAAAAAGCCGGGACTCTGGGAACTTCCCATGGGAACCGCGATCAGGGAGATTCTCGAAGAACACGCGGGAGGCATGCAAGAGGGATTCAAGCTGCGCGGCCTGCTTCCCGGCGGCGCTTCCACTGATTTCCTCGTCGAGGAACACCTTGACGTGAAGATGGATTTTGGCTCTGTTCAGAAGGCCGGCAGCCGCCTTGGAACGGGGACAATGATTGTCCTCGATGACAGAACCTGTCCGGTCGGAATGGTCCTCAATCTCGAGAGGTTCTTCGTGCGGGAATCGTGCGGTTGGTGTACGCCCTGTCGCGAGGGCATACCGTGGGTTGCCGAGATTCTGGGTGAGATAGAACACGGACGCGGACAGCCCGGAGACATTGAACTGTTGCATGAGCATACCTGGCTGCTGGGCCCCGGACACACATTCTGCGCGCTTGCCCCGGGAGCCATGGAACCCCTGCAGAGCGCAATCAAATATTTTCGAGAGGATTTCGAAAAACACATCGCCGAGCACCGCTGTCCATGGGGACAATGAATGCCGACCATCTACATAGATAACGAACCGTACAAGGTCAGGGAAGGTCAGAATCTTCTGCACGTCTGCCTCTCGTTGGGATTTAATATCCCGTACTTCTGCTGGCATCCGGCAATGCATTCGGTCGGCGCCTGCCGTATGTGCGCCGTCAAACTGTTCAAGGACGAAAACGACACCAGGGGCAAAATTGTGATGTCGTGCATGACCCTTGCCAGCGACGGCACGCGAATCTCCATTAATGATCCGGACGCCGTGAAGTTTCGCAAGAGCGTAATCGAATGGCTCATGACCAATCATCCGCACGATTGCCCCGTCTGCGACGAAGGCGGCGAATGTCATCTCCAGGATATGACTCTTCTGAGCGGTCACGTGTACCGCAGGTTCCGCTATAAGAAGCGAACCTACCGCAATCAATATCTCGGCCCGTTTATCAACCATGAAATGAATCGCTGCATACAGTGCTATCGCTGTATTCGATTCTACGTCGATTATGCGGGCGGCCGCGACCTGGACGTTTTTGGCTGGCACAACCGCGTCTATTTCGGCCGGCATGAAGATGGGGTGCTTCAAAGCCCGTTCAGCGGCAACCTCGTCGAGATTTGTCCCACAGGCGTGTTTACGGACAAGACCTTCAAGCGGCATTACACGCGAAAATGGGACCTTCAAACCGCGCCGTCCATCTGCGTGCATTGCAGTCTTGGGTGCAACATCATCCCGGGAGAACGCTACGGCACGCTGCGCCGAATACGCAATCGTTTCAATCGAGAAGTCAATGGTTATTTCATCTGCGACAGAGGACGCTTCGGTTATGAATTCGTAAATAGTCCTCGGCGGATAAGCCGACCGCTGCGCAGGGGCGCGGCGGGAGAGTTGGAAGAAGTGACGAAAGAGGCCGCCCTCAGCGAAATCGCGCCTCTGCTCAGCAATCGCGGCAGGGTCATTGGTATAGGCTCGCCCAGGGCATCTCTCGAATCCAATTTTGCGCTTCGAACCCTCGTCGGACCGGAGCGATTCTTCCTCGGCACATCCGAGGCTGAATCCCGGCAGGTGAGCACGGTGATCGACATATTGAAGGAGGGTCCCGTTCCCGCCGCATCACTTCACGACGTCGAGCTGGCCGACGCGGTATTGATACTAGGAGAGGATGTCTCGAACGTGGCGCCCATGCTGGACCTGTCTTTGCGCAAGTCCATCCTTCGCAAACCGATTGCAATCGCAAAGCAGCTCCACATTGAGGAATGGAACGATGCGGCCGTCAGGGAAGCCTTGCAGAGCGAGAAAGGCCCCCTTTTCATCGCAACGCCCGACGCCACTCAGCTCGATTCCGTCGCGACGGAGACGTACCGGGCGGCTCCGGATGACATCGCCCGCTTGGGATTTGCCGTCGCGCACGCGCTGAATCCCGAATCGCCGCCCGTCCATGACATGTCAAGCCACGGGCAATCGCTCGCGGGTAGAATTGCGGATGCATTCAAGGACTCGAAGCGTCCCCTGGTCATTTCGGGCACGACGTGCGCGAGTCAATCCATAATCGAAGCCGCGGCGAACGTAGCCTACGCGCTGCATTCGTTGAACCTGAACCCGCAAATCTGTTTTGCCATGTCCCGCTGCAACAGTATGGGGCTGGGGCTCATCGGCGGCAATCCGATTACCTCGGCTCTTCAGGCGCTCGGGGACGGTTCGGCCGACACGCTCGTCATCCTGGAAAGCAACGTCTATCGCCACATCAATGCCGAACTCGCCGACAAACTGCTGGAAGCCGCCAAGCACGTTATCGTCGTGGATTGTCTGAACAATGAGACCACCGGCAAGGCGCACTATGTACTTCCCGCCGCGACATTTGCCGAAGCCGACGGAACGTTGGTGAACAACGAAGGCCGCGCACAGCGGTTCCTCCAAGTTCTCACGCCCCAGGAGCCCGTCCAGGAAAGCTGGCGATGGATTCGCGATATGATGCTCGCATCCGGCCGCTCCGAAGCCGAAAACTGGCAAGGCATGGATGACGTGATAACGGCACTGGCCGGGGAAATACCGGTATTCAAAGCCGTTCCCGAAACTGCTCCGCGGTCCGATTTCCGCATCGTCGGACAGAAGGTACCCCGGCAGCCGCATCGTTACAGCGGACGAACCGCGATGCATGCCAATATCGACGTCAGCGAGCCTGAGACCACTAAAGACCCGGACTCGCCGCTCTCGTTCTCGATGGAAGGCTACGAGGGCCAGCCGCCGTCCTCATTGATCACTCATTTCTGGGCGCCTCATTGGAATTCGGTGCAATCCGTCAATAAGTTTCAAACAGAGGTCGAGGGTTTTCTCCGTGGCGGCGACCCCGGCAAACGCCTCATCGAGGCGAAGAGGCTCGAGAGTCCGACATGGTTCCCCCAGGTACTGCCCCCGTTCCAGCCGCGCGATGAAGAAAAGCTCGTCGTGCCCGTTTACCATATCTTCGGCTCCGATGAGTTGAGCATGCAGTCGCCCGGGATTGCGCAACTTTCGGCAGAACCCTACATCGCCATCAACTCCGAGGATGCCGACAATCTTGGGATCAATGATGGCGATGCGGTTGAGCTTCGCCTTTCAAACGGCTCGTGTCAACTGCCGGCGAAGATCAGTTTCGATATTCCGTCTGGCGTGGCGGCGGTTCCCATGGGGCTGTCGGGCCTCCAATGGGACGGACTGCCTGCGTGGCGCAAACTGACGAATCCGAAAAGGACGTTCTGATATGCACGAGATAATCAGGTCGTTGGTCATCGTGTTCGGCGTTCTCATCGTGGCCCTCACGATTGCGCCTGGTCTGATATGGCTCGAACGCCGGCTCCTGGGTCTCTGGCAGGACCGTTACGGCCCAAACCGTGTGGGTCCCTTTGGGCTGCTCCAGGTGTTCGCAGACATGGTCAAGATCTTCACGAAAGAAGACTGGATTCCGCCCTTCGCGGATAAACCTGTTTTCATAATTGCGCCCGCGATAATCATAGTCACGACGCTGCTGTCCTTCGCAATCATCGTGTTCGCTCCGGGCATTACGGTCATCAACCTCGGCATCGGTCTGCTCTTCTTTCTTGCGATGTCATCCATGGGTGTGTACAGCCTCGCGCTCGGCGGCTGGTCGTCCAACAACAAATACGCGCTGCTGGGCGGACTGCGCGCCGCGGCCCAGATGCTGAGCTATGAGGTATTCATGGGGCTTTCGCTCATGGGCGTCGTCATGCTCGCCAATTCTTTCAACATATCCGACATCGTCGAAGCGCAGAGGGGAATGTGGTTCTGTGTCCCGCAGGCGCTGGGCTTCATCGTGTTCTTCATAGCGGGAATTGCCGAGACCCATCGGCTCCCGTTCGACTTGCCCGAAGCGGAAAGCGAATTAATCGCCGGATACCATTCGGAGTATTCGGGAATGAAATTCGGCATGTTCTTTGTCGGCGAGTATCTCGGCATAACACTCATATCGGCGCTGATAACGACGCTCTTCTTCGGCGGCTGGCTGGGTCCGGTTCTTCCGGGCGTCGTGTGGTTTTTCATCAAGATGTTCTTTTTCATCTGCATATTCATCCTGTTGCGGGCTTCGCTGCCTCGGCCCCGCTACGACCAGCTCATGTCGTTCGGGTGGAAGGTGATGTTTCCGCTGGCGTTGTTGAACCTGGTAGTAACGGGCGGGATTCTGCTCGCTCACAGGTAGAAAGGAATCACGATGCTTAGTGTGATAAAGGCCATGTGGCTTGTGACGCTGCACGCATTCCGCAGGCGCGTTACGATTCAATATCCGGAGCAGAAGCCGCATCTTCCGCCTCGCTGGAGGGGCCGCATAATCCTGTCACGCGACCCGGATGGCGCCGAGCGATGCGTGGCGTGTTATCTCTGTGCGGTCGCGTGTCCCGTGGACTGCATCGCGCTCCAGGCGGCCGAAGACGAACATGGCCGGCGGTATCCCGAATTCTTCCGCATCAATTTCTCGCGGTGCATATTCTGCGGCTTTTGCGAGGACGCCTGCCCCACCTACGCCATACAGCTTACGCCGGATTTCGAAATGTGCGAGTACAAGCGGCAGAATCTGGTTTATGAAAAGGAAGATTTGCTCATAGCTGGAACGGGAAAGTATCCGGGCTACAATTTCTACAGGGTAGCCGGGCTGGCGATTGCCGGCAAGGATAAGGGCCAGGCCGAAAATGAATCGCCGCCCGTGGAAGTGCGTACTCTTATGCCATAGAAGAGAGTGTGCTCAAATGAGGGTTTCCGGATGGATTTGACGTTCTACATCTCAGCCGCAATCGCAATCATAGCGACGGTCATGGTCATCACTCGACTCAACGCGGTCCATGCCCTGCTCTACTTTATTGTGTCGCTCTTGTCTCTCGCTGTCATGTTTTTTGTTCTGGGCGCGCCGTTTGCCGCCGCGCTGGTCGTCATTATCAACGCCGGCGCCATCATGGTGCTGTTCGTGTTTGCGGTAATGATGCTCAACCTGGGTCCACACGCCGCGGACCAGGAACGACGGTTGCTCAGTCCGCGCATGTGGATAGGGCCTTCGATCCTGGCGTTCATTCTCATCCTTGAATTGGCGCATACTATTGTCCGACTCGGCGGACGCCTTTCGGAGGCGAGGATGCTGGACGCGAAAGAGGTGGGAATCGCCCTCTTCGTCCCCCATGTGCTGGGCGTCGAGCTGGCATCCATGCTTCTGCTTTCCGGGCTTCTGGGCGCGTATCACCTGGGTCGCAAGGCTATAAATCCCGGAGGAGAGAATCCGTAATGGCAACGGTTCCTATCGAATGCGGGCTGGGCATTGCCGCTCTGTTGTTCGCATTGGGGCTGATCGGAGTGCTTGTGCGGCGGAACATTATCTTCATTCTTCTGTCGATTGAAATCATGCTCAACGCGGCGGGCCTGGCCTTCGTCGTCGCAGGAGCCCGCTGGAACCAGCCCGACGGTCAGATCATGTATTTCTTCATTCTCGCGATGGCGGCGGCGGAAGTGGCTGTCGGCCTGGCGTTCGCGATTCAGATGTATCACAGATTCAAGACGCTCGATACGAATGTAATAAGCAGGATGCGAGGATAACGTGCTCGAATTATTGTGGTTGGTCCCGATTCTGCCGCTTGTTGGGTTCGCGACCCTTGCGGTCGTCGGGGCGCGGATACCGCGCGGCGCGGTTGCGGTCGTTGCGGTCGGCTCGGTGGCCGCGTCCACCGTTGTCGCGATACTCGTGGGCATCAGCTTCGTCGGCTCGCCTCCTGCGGGCAATGCCTATTCCCAAACGCTGTGGTCATGGATGCACGTCGGAGGCCTCGCCCCGGGCATTACTTTTTATCTCGATGCCCTGTCGCTGGTCATGATACTCGTCGTTACTTTCGTTGGGCTGCTCATCCACGTCTATTCCACCGAATTCATGGTGAGCGAGGAGGGATACAGTCGCTTCTTCGCCTACATGAACCTCTTTGTCGGCTCGATGCTCGTCCTGGTCCTTGCCGACAATCTCCTGCTTCTGTACCTCGGGTGGGAGGGCGTCGGCGTGTGCAGCTATCTGCTCATCGGCTTCTGGTACAAAGAGGCGAAGAACGGCCGGGCCGCCCTGAAGGCGTTCATAGTGACGAGAGTGGGCGACACCGCGCTCATAATCGGTCTTTTCCTGCTGTTCTCATCGCTCAACACGTTGCGAATTCAACCGCTCATGCAGCAAATCGCCCAGTATCCGGCCGGTTCTCTCCTGTGCACTTCTGCCGCAATCCTACTCCTGATTGGCGCACTCGGGAAATCGGCCCAGCTTCCCCTGCAAACCTGGTTGCCCGACGCAATGGCAGGGCCCACCCCCGTGAGCGCTCTTATCCACGCAGCCACCATGGTGACGGCGGGAGTGTACCTCATTGCGCGAACGCATGTCCTGTTCAGCCAGGCGCCTGCCGTGCAGATGACCGTCGCGGTCATAGGCGCGGTGACGCTCTTGCTGGCGGGCTTCAGCGCCCTGACGCAATCGGACATCAAGCGCGTGCTGGCCTACTCGACGATAAGTCAGATCGGGTATATGTTCCTCGCGCTTGGGGTCGGCGCATGGGCGGCCGGTATCTTTCATTTCATGGTGCACGCGTTTTTCAAGTCGCTCCTCTTTCTCGCCGCGGGCGTGGTCATCAATGCCCTCGGAAAGGAGCATAATATTTTTAAAATGGGAGGCCTGCGCACGCAACTGCCCCTTACCTTCTGGGTGTTCCTTGTTGGATGCGCGTCGCTTTCCGCCGTGCCGCTGGTGACGGCGGGTTTTTACAGCAAGGACATGATTCTCTGGCAGGTATGGTCGTCGGCTGAGGGGAGCCGCTGGTTGTGGGCCGCAGGACTCGCGGGCGCTTTTCTCACCTCTATGTATTCTTTCCGTGTGATATTCATCGCATTCTTCGGACAAGCCAAGGCGACTGTCGAGCGCGCTCCCGGGTATCTCATGAGCGTGCCGCTGGTAATCCTTGCTGTCCTCTCGATAATCGGTGGATGGGTCGAACTGCCCGACACACTCATCGCCAATAGAACATTCACAAATTTCCTGCATACCGCGCTGCCGCCGATGCCCGCCATGTCAGCGGGCGTGCGGGTCGAGTCCATCCTGCAAATCGTGGCCGGGCTCGTCTCGTTGTCGGGAATCCTCGCGGCATACTGGCTCTTCCTCAAGAGCCCCCGATACGTTGACAATATGCTTCGTACGAGCATTGGCTCCCGGCTGCATCAACTGTGGTTCGCGGATTGGGGCTTCGATTGGTTTTACGACAAGCTCGTTGTTCAGCCCTACGTATGGCTCGCTCGAATAAACAAAGATGACTTCATCGACCTCGTGTATGACGGCATCGCATGGCTCGCGGCGGCTTTCAACCGAATTCTCTCTCCGACGGAGTCAGGGAATGTCCGATGGTATGCGGCCTGTATCGTCATTGGGGCGATAATCGTTCTGGCATTCACGGTGTTCTCATGATACTTGCATGGTTGCTCATCATTACTCTTGCGGCAGGCCTGCTGGCGTGGGTGTCGAGCCGGTGGAGCACCGGGCTATGCCGGTGGATTTCGCTGGCCGCGCTGTTTCTCGACCTGGTGCTGGTTCTCACGCTCTGGAGAGGGCATTCCGCTCAATTTGCCATCTCCGGCAACGGCCCATGGCTGGCAGAAGTGAGCTGGAACTGGATTCCGGAGCTGGGGATCGGCTTTCATCTCGCTGCTGACGGTCTCAGCCTGTTGCTGCTGCTTCTGACGGTCTTCCTCGGGATAATCTCGGTTGCGGCGTCCTGGGACGAGATACAGGAGCGCGTCGGTTTCTTTCATTTCAACCTGATGTTTGTGCTGGGAGGCATACTCGGCGTCTTCATGGTGTTCGACCTTTTCCTCTTTTACTTCTTCTGGGAACTCATGCTTGTCCCCATGTATTTCCTTATAAGCATATGGGGACACGAAAACCGCGTGTATGCGGCGATAAAATTCTTCATCTTTACCCAGGCGAGCGGCCTCCTGATGCTCCTTGCGATACTCGGACTGTACTTCATCCACGGCCGAACGACCGCCACTTATACGTTCGATTACTCGCAGATTCTCGGCACGCCCCTGGCTGAACCTGCCGCGAAGTGGCTCCTGCTCGGCTTTTTTGTCGCGTTCGCCGTCAAACTGCCGGCCGTGCCGCTTCACACGTGGCTGCCGGATGCCCACACCCAGGCGCCCACAGCCGGAAGCGTGATACTCGCAGGATTGATGCTGAAAACCGGCGCCTACGGTATGCTCAGGTTCGCCGTGCCGCTCTTTCCCGAAGCCGCGCGTGACCTGGCGCCCGCGGCCATGCTGTTGGGGGTCGTCGCAATTCTCTACGGGGCGATTCTCGCATTTGCCCAGACGGATCTCAAGCGGCTCATAGCCTACACGAGCGTCAGCCACCTGGGATTTGTGCTGTTGGGCATAGCCGCGTGGAACAAATTGGCGTTGCAAGGGGCGGTCATCATCATTCTCGCGCACGGTCTCACTACCGGCGCGCTTTTTGTGATGGCAGGCGCTCTCCAGGAGCGTATCCACACGCGCGACATGAACCGCATGGGAGGCCTGTGGAGCAAGGTGCCGCGGATGGGCGGCGTTGCGATGTTTTTCGCGCTCGCATCTCTCGGGCTGCCCGGACTCGCGAATTTCGTCGGCGAATTCCTTGTGCTCGTCGGCGCTTACAAGGTTAGCCCCACGCTGGCGGCAGTCGCGGCCCTCGGGCTTGTGGCGTCATCGATATATTCTCTCTGGATAATCATGCGCGCGTTCCACGGCGAAAGTCGGGAGGAATGGCACGTCCGCGACATGGGCCTGCGCGAAATGGCCGTGTTCAGCGTCATGATGGCCGGCGTCATATGGCTGGGGCTGTATCCGCAG
Organism: uncultured bacterium; assembly: GCA_964607485.1. Classification (GTDB taxonomy): domain Bacteria; phylum Abyssobacteria; class SURF-5; order SURF-5; family SURF-5; genus CAZSKP01. The sequence goes on from CAZSKP010000068.1 coordinate 9,726, forward strand.
CCCGTGCTCAGCACGGCGGAACCCGCGCTCGAAACATTGAGAAAATCGGCGGCTCAGAATATTCCCGACAGACTCGCCGGAAACGTTGACCCACGGATCTCTGAAGCAGACGCCCTGCGTTGGCAGACGGTTCACTCGCAAGAAGCAGCAGGAGAATTTCACGAAGAAAATCCGACTCGCCACGTCAGATTTCGGGGCGCTGAAGGGGAGAGCAGACCGTGACCGTCGCTGATTTGACAATGCTCTTGCCACTCATTGTCTTGAGTGGATCGATTGTGGTCATCATGCTGGTAATCGCATTCTATCGCAACCATGTGTTGACTTTGTTGATGACGATGTGTTCCCTGGCGCTGTGTTTGTTAACCCTGTCGGCTTCATCGTCTGCATCGCCCGCGGAGATAAAGTCGTACCTGATTGTGGACGGATACTCCCTGTTCTACATGGGGCTTCTCTTCGCCGCGAGCGTGGCCGTCGCCATGTTGTCCTATGGCTATTTGGAAGGGCGCAGGTGCGTCAAGGAGGAGTTTTATCCCATTCTGCTCATCGCCACGCTCGGTTCCGCCATTCTGGTGTCAAGCAGCCATTTCGTTTCCTTCTTCCTTGGACTCGAACTCCTCAGCGTTTCGTTGTACGTGTTGATTGGGTACGTGCGATCGGGCGTGAACAGCGTCGAGGCGGGCATCAAATATCTCATACTGGCGGCCACGTCTGTAGCGTTTCTGCTTTTTGGAATGGCTCTGGTCAATGCCGATCTCGGCACAATGGAACTCTCGCGTATTGCAACCATGGTGAATTCAGCGAGCCGTTCATATACTCCGCTGTTTCTCGCAGGGCTTGCGATGATCGTCATCGGCATAGGCTTCAAGCTCGCCATCGTGCCGTTTCATCTGTGGACTCCCGACGTGTATGAGGGCGCGCCCGCTCCGGTGACCGGCTTCATCGCGACCGCATCAAAAGGCGCCGTCTTCGCGCTGTTGCTTCGCTACTTCTCCCTGCTGAACCTCGACGGTTTCCGGCCTCTATTCCTCGTCTTCGGCGGAATCGCAATCGCCTCGATGTTCGTCGGCAATCTTCTGGCACTGCTGCAGGACAACGTAAAACGCATGCTGGCATACTCATCTATCGCACACATCGGATATCTGCTCGTTGCACTGTTGGCGAGCGGAAAGCTGGCGCCCGTGGCCGTCACCTTTTACCTGGTTGCTTACTTTATCACCACTCTGGGAGCCTTCGGAATTATTACCGTGCTCTCGGGGAAGGAAGACGAGCGGGACCAACTGGCGGATTATCGGGGTTTGGTCTTCCGACATCCGTGGCTTGCAGGCGTGTTCACGGCGATGCTGCTCTCGCTGGCAGGCATTCCGTTGACGGCGGGCTTCATCGGCAAATTCTATGTCATCTCTGCCGGTGTCGGCTCAAGCCTATGGCTGCTCGTTATAGCCCTCATAATAAACAGCGCAATCGGGCTTTTTTACTATCTGCGCGTCATCGTCGCGATGTATTCGAAGTCCCTCGAGGAGGGGCCACCGCAGCAAGTCCCCGGTCACGCGCCTGCCGCTTCGTTCTCGCTTGCGGCCGGTCTAAGCCTGACGACGCTCACCGTCCTGCTCATATGGATTGGGGTTTATCCTTCACCTCTCATTTCCTTCATTCAAACGATGGTTGCCAACTTGATTTGAACCTCTCCGAACCGCTCCAGAGAGATAACAGGAAGATCAAAGGTAAGAGAAATCTTAGGTGGCGAGTATCGACAAAGGGCTGATCACCTGCCACTCACATCTAATCGAGTCTTTCAGCCATGATGCTGCGTCAACGTCATGTCACTGACTCTCTGAAAGACTCACGGGATGCGAATCAGGCTCTTCAGCGCCGGCGCCTTTCTTCCTCCCGAACAGCTGAACCACCGCCACATAGAAGAGGGGAATAAAGAAGATCGCCAGAAAAGTGGCCGTAATCATCCCACCCAGGACACCGGTACCGATAGCTTTTTGTGCTCCTGCGCCGGGTCCCGTGGCCGTTGCCAGCGGAAGGACGCCGAACCCGAACGCCAGCGAAGTCATAAGAATCGGGCGAAGCCTCAACTTGGCTACTTCCAGCCTAGCCTCGACAAGCCCTTTTCCCTCATCCACCTTGGCCA
>CAZSKP010000069.1:0-10971 GCA_964607485.1 uncultured bacterium
CATTATAGACGGGCATTACTGTTCACCCCCGGTGGCGGCCTTCAGGAGGCGTTCTTTCGTACGCGGCCGGATGCGCGAAAGCACTATCGCCGAATTAGGACAGACCGACTTGCACGCGCCACACCGCACGCAGAGCTCTTCGTCGATGTAATAATATTCGCCTTCCTCGTCGGCGGCTTCCAGTATCGCGGGACACCCGAACTCCTTGTAACATGCGCCGCATCTCTGACATCTCTCGCGAACGATCGAGTAGCTTTCACCATATTCGGGCGGAATATACTTCTCCCGGCGATGCGACTGGAGAGAGCACTCGCCCCGTGCGATTATCACGCGCAGCCCGTCGCGCTTGAGCTCGTCGGCGATTACCGACCTCAGCCGCGCGACATCGAACACGTCAACCGTTCGCACCCGCCTCGCGCCGAGGCTCTTCAACAAAGCCTTCAGGTCGATTTCATCCACCGGCTGTCCCCTGACATCCTTCGAGGTCGTCGGGCTTCGCTGGTGGCCGGTCATCGCTATCCATCGATTGTCGAGAACGACAAGCAGCGCATCGGCTCCGCTGGAGACGGCGTTCTGCAGGCTCTGAATGCCCGAGTGAAAGAAGGTGGAGTCGCCGACAAACGTGACGAGCGGCTTGCCTTTGCTCACGTGGCTTATCCCCTGCGCGGCGCTCAGACCGCAGTTCATGCACGTGCACCATTCGGCGGCTTTGAACGGCGGCAGCGAGGCCATCGTGTAGCAGCCGATGTCGCCCCCGATGATGGCGTTGCGCTCCGTCGCGGACAGGACGGCATACACGGAGGCGCGATGCGGACAGCCGATGCAGAACGTGGCAACCCGCTGCGGAATGGCGGCGGCGATCTCGTCCCCTATCGACGCCGCGCGTTTGATGTATTCCGGAACCTTCTTGCCCGACACCGCGCTGAGGGCTTCGAGCACGATGTCGGGATTGGTCTCGCCCGACGGCGGAATCAATTCCTTGCCGACCACCTCGCACCTCAGCCCCAGCTCGAACGCGTGACGTTTGAGCTGGAATTCGAGGAATCCCTCGAGGTCCTCGACGACGACAATCCTCTTGAGATTCTTTCCAAATTCTTGCAGTTGCTCCGACGGGAACGGATACGTCATACCGATTTTGAAGACGGGCACGTCAAACAGCCCGAGAATTTCCAGGGCCTCCATCGCGTACAGGTAATTGACGCTCGACGTGACGACGCCCCAGCGCGCACCGCCCCTTATAATCTTATTGAAAGCGCGCGCATCGGCCGACCGCGCCAGCGAGGCGACGCGCTCGATGCAATTCTGATGGTTGCGCACCGCCTGTCCGAACAGGTTGAAGTAACGCTGGTAATTCGGCCTGAACTCTCCCCTGCCCTTTCGCTCGGCCACCGGCCCCAGGCGCAGGTCGCCAATGTTATGACACAGACGGGAGGGCGCATTTATCACAAATGGCAGGCTGTATTTTTCCGACAGTTCGAAGGCGGCAACGGTGAAATCCTTGGCCTCCTGTATCGTCCCGGGTTCCAGCAGCGGAAGATGCGTGTGAAGCGAATACCAGCGGTCGTCCTGTTCGCCCGTCGAGCTGGTAGCGCCGGGGTCGCTCCCGATGACGATCACAAGCCCGGCTCCGACGCCCGTGTAGCCGAGGAAATGGGCGGGCTCGGCGGCGACGTTCATCCCCACGTGCTTCATTGCCACCATCGACCGCGCTCCGGCCCACGACGCGCCCATCGCGCCGTTGAGCGAAACGTGCTCGTTGGCGCTGTATTCCATATAGAAATCGGGCAGGCGCGACCTGAGGTTCTCGAAGGTCTGACCGATTTCGGTGGCGGGCGTGCCCGGATACATCGAGAAGTAGCCGATTCCCGCCTCGATGCCGGCGCGCGCGATGGACTCGTTGCCCATCGCGAGGATTACACCGCTTTCATTTTGCAGTAATGCTTCCATCGAGCACCTTGTCCGGCGTGTTCACAATCAGGTTCACTCCGTCCGCCCCGGCCGATTCGGCTTCGCGCAGCGTTTTTGAAATATCCGTCACTTGTTCTTTCGGAACCGACAGGAATATCTCCTTGTCTGTCAGCCACCTGAGCTGAGGCACGGCGTCGAGAGAACCTGCGAAGAACAGGTCGGCCCCGGCTTCGAGGAACCTTTTCGCTCGCGTCACGTCCGCTTTAGTCGAGCCGCCGACGCACACCCCAACCGTCCACGACAGCGAGGTCAGCGCCTGGGCGGTCTCTTCGCCGAAGCCGAGCGAACCGCCCTTTATCATCCGCAAGAGGGTCACCGAATCGAGCTCGTAAACCGGTTTCGCCGCCGGAAATCGCGTGTAAAGCGGGTACGCTCCATCGGCGAGAACTACGTTCAGCAGTCCGAGGGAGGCGGCCGTGACGAGTTCCGAGTAAAGCGCGATTCGGTTCCTGTCCCTGCAGGAGACCTTCAGAAAAATCTCTTTGTCGCAAGCTTTCTTCAGCATGCCGGCAAGGACAACCGAGCTGAGCCCGCCGCTTTCCTCAAGAATCACTCCGTTAAAGTCCTCCAGGCGCGAGAGGCTCTCCACGTAACTCTCGACATCGGGCTGCAACGGAGTCTGGACTTCCACCATCATTTTCATCTTTGCTTCTCTGCCTTCCGAGGAGCGCCGTCCGTTACCGGAATCCTGCGAGGCCGGACGCGCTTTCCCCAGTCCATGGGAGCGAATTCTGAATCCGAGCCGGACAGTCCCAGAGCTTCCGTGCGGTTGGCGATGCTGACCCAAACGCATTCCAATTCCGGGTCCACACTGCACTTCTCGTCCAGCTTCTCCGAGCACGGCCCGTTGAGGATTCCCTTGGGACACCGAGTCCGGGGACAGATGCCCGCCGTCCGGTTGAGGACACACTCGCCGCAGGCGTCGCAGTTCTCCAGATAATTGCCGGAGTGAATCACCGTGCCGGGGAACACGGTATCCAATCCCGTAAGGCACGGGACATCGACAGCCGACGCCACCACCTGCACGCCCGTGCCGCAGGCGAGCACGAGCACGGCCTCCACCTTTTCCAGCCGGTCGGACACGCGGCGCAGCTCGCGCGCGAGTATCCGCTGATCGCACGGCTCGTCGATCTGGAGCGTGAACACGATCTCCTTGTCGGCGAGTTCGCGAACCATTTCCTCGACCTGTTTTGTGCCGCCCGTCTGGCACACCGCCGCGCAGCCGCCGCAGCCGAAAATCGCCAGCCTGCGGTACGGCGCGACGGAAGCCCTGATCTCCTCCAGCGGTTTCTGCACAGAAATAATCATGGTCGCGTCCTTAATGCTCTGGCGTACAAACAAGCGTGGTATGGAAATCCCCCCTTCCCCCTTTGAAAAAGGGGGACTTGAGGGGGATTTTGAAAACTGCCACGACTCATTGATATAACGTCAATTTCCACGATTATGCAATAATGGTTTTTCAACTTTGTTTTCGCGGGCGCTTGTAGGGGCGCACAGCCGTGCGCCCCTACGTATCATATGTCTCTATGCACAAATACGATTGTGACCATTTCCTAAAATGCCTGCGGTATCAATCGAGCAATCCGAACAGCGTGCGAAGCTTGTCAACGAAGTATTCCGGTTTTTCCTCTTCAACTCGTCTGATGCGGCCCTGCGCAACCGTCCACTCGTCTCCGCGAAAGACAGACGTCTTGGTGACGTCGAACGTCGAGCTCTTGAGGTTCCATTTCCCATCGTCAAATACATAAACGTCCTTCTGAATTCCCTCGTCTCGGATGAAATCCGTATCCGCCGCCGCTCTGCCCTTTGACCTCGAATAGCGGGTCTGTTGACGCACCTTCCGGTATCGCGCCTCGGCCTTGTAAGGAGGCCGAAACGTGTCGGTAGGGGTGATGGTTATGGTCACATTGTCCGGCCCCTGGGGAAACATATCGTAATACTTATAGTAATAAGTGACGTCACCGGAGGGCAGCGCCACCACCTGGTCTTTGTACCGTTCGCTGTTCTGGTCGAGAAATTCTATTTGCTTGGCCAACTTCATCTCCAGCGCGCGCTGGGCCTTGTCCTCGGTTAAATCCCCCTTGATGATCGGGTCGGGATTATTCGGAATGCGAGCCTTGTTGGCCGACGAGCAGCCGATGGCCAACCCCAGCAGAAGTACGACCGAGCTTCTTCGAATCGTTGCAGTAAGAGCCATTTTCTTTTCTCCGCTACGACGTGCGTTCCACCCTGATTCCTTCGCTCACTATTCTGAACGGCAGCACCTCCGCCCCTGCGGCGGTCAGTGCCGCCTCGACGCCGGGCCGGTCGTCCGGCTCGATGCACGTTATCATGCAGCCGCCCCCGCCCGCTCCGCACAGCTTGTTCGCGAGCGCTCCGGCATCGCGCGCGGCGCGCATGATGTTCTCCACCGTCTCGTTCGTGACACCCTCGGCCAGCGTGCGCCTGTTCTGCCATTCCCGGTCAACCAGCGAGGCGAATTCGCCCCAGTTGCGCTCCAGGAGACAGGCGCGCATCGCGGCGGCAGTCTCGTTGATCCGCCTCATTCCCGCGACGGCATTTGTTTCGCCGTCGATGTAATTCTTCGTCATGCTCCAGTTTGTGGCGCCCGAGAACCGTGGCTCGCCCGCGTAGGAGAGGACGAGCCGTCTCTTCAGCTCGGCTATGTCGGCCTCGTCAGAGAGCAGGCACTCGCGCCTGTCGCCCGCAACTTCGAACCACAGCGCGTTCACGCCTCCGAATGTGGCCGCGAAATAATCCTGCTTGCCGGCCGGGACGCGGATGCATTGCGTCTCCAGGTTGCAGGCGATGTCGATCAGCTTTTCGGGAGAATACCTCTCCCCCGCCATCACGTTCAGCGCACCCAGAATCGCCACCCACAGCGACGACGAGGCGCCCAGCCCCGACCCCTTTCTCACCCGGTTCTCGGTGGTGACGTTCAATCCGGTCGCCGGACGGAAGAACCTGACGGCCCTCGACACAATTTCGAGCGCTCCGTCGGCGGCAATCGAATCGACGCTGTCGTAGCGCTCCTCCACGCCGAGGTCGATGGAGGACAGCCGGATTTCGGCGTCGCTCCTCGATTCCATCGTGACGGTGCAGTACGTGTCGATGGCGCAGTTGACCGTCAGCCCGCCGCCCTCGAACAGGTAGATCGGATAGAGGTCGAGCGTGCCGCCCGCCAGGTCGATGCGCGTCGGCGCCGTCGCCGTAATCCTCATGGCACTCCCCTGCCCCCTTATTGCCGTCCGGAGAAGCGATATTCAACTCATGTTATTGAGACCTGCCTGCATCACCAATGTCCTCATGAGGCAAACCGGCACAGGCCGATCGCTGCTTGGCTCTGCCTGCAACAGCCGTCATTCTGAGTGTAGCGAAGAATCTCATGCAACCCCATACTCTTGCGAAAAGAGATCCTTCGCTTTGCTCAGGATGACACGCTTTAGGACATTGTCTTGCCGATTTCAATAAATCATATCACGAAGGGCGGAGACATTGCAACGAAAATCGGCCCAAAAGGGCCGGTGGATGGGGGATTTGGCATTCGGGCGGTTGCAGGGGCTTACATCGGTCAGAATGTTAACCGCAAAGACGCTAAGAACGCAAAGGATCGTAGTGGTGTTCCAGTTCTGCCTGCCTCGTGTCATCGGCAAAGCAAATTCTGCATTCCATAGATATACTAATGAACAGAAGTTACTCTTCCGGTTCGGTCTCCGTCGAAGCGTCGGCGCCCAGATAGGCTGAATAGATATCTATTCTTCTGGCGATCCAATCGTTGGGCTTGTGTTCATTCATTCTCTTCATGAGATCGAAGAATTGTCTGGCCTCTGCTATGTTTCCTTGCTGACAGGCATACTTAAGCGCCCATTCCAAGTCGCCATAAGAGCAGGCTCTGCCGCTCGTCCACTCCGATGCTCCCTTGTCTGTGACGATCCCCCTTAATAGAGCATAGGCTTTGGGTTCATCATAGCTTCTGTAATCACAGAATAAGGATCTTGTTAGGTTCTGTTTGATAATGGGCGAATGTTCTTTCTGAATAAACCGTTCCTTTTCTTCGATTGTTCTCAGAACATCTTCTTTTGGAATGAGGGCCTTTTCATATGAATTGTCGGTCACGCCGTATTTCATATATTGCTGCAGCAAGGAATATTTCTCCTCAAAATCCTCCCTGTCTGCGAATTTCTCCCTGAACATTTCAAGCACTCCTTGATGGATTTGCCTGATCAGTTCGTTGTTTGTATTGCCGGACATCTTTTCGTGAATTTTCGCTTGAAGAGATTCGACGTCGGAATATTCTTTCACTTGCCCGCCTTCAATGCATCTGTAGAGGGAATAGTTCAGCGCGATCGAATATTCACTGGAAAAATATGTGAACATATAATCATGATTCAAATGTCCATAGGGACTTGAGCAAAGAATAACGTATCCCAAATCTGGGTCGAGATACATCAGAGCCACTATAGAATCGATCTCATTCAGCTCAGCGGGGCATTCTATCCGGTCCAGATTCCCCCTGATTTTTGCATTCAGCCATGTAACGAGTTGTACGGTTGGCTCTATGCTTGACCGGGGGAATCCATGGCCAAGCTCATGAAAGGAGATTTGCAGGAATCCCGGCATGCTGCTACAGTATGCTGATTTCGCTATGTATATGTCGCCATTGCCCCAGTTCAAGCCGGCTATTCTGAAACCTCGGGCATTCTTACCAAGCAAACCAAACAGCTTAATCACACTTTCAGCCACGCGGACTCTCAGGGGCTTGTTGTCTTTGTCATATAACGTGAACCTAAACCGCCCTATGTCTTCCCCATGAGTCAGGTAATGAACCTCGGCCAGCAAATCGGCGACTTCCGAAATGTCATCTATCGTCGCATCCTCAACTAGTAGTGAGTAATAGTATTCCTTGTCTATCTTGCCATCCATGTTTCCCGATATCCGTTTACCCTGTCTTGGGTAAATGAGGAGCCCCATACCCACAGCTCCTGAGAGCAAAAGGATACCTGCCGCTATGCCTATTTTTTTGACATTCTTTCTCATATGAAAGAGGTCAGGCCTTCATTTCAATGAATTCAGAATCCAGCGATGTACCACCTGCTTCCTATCTCTCAGGCGATCATGGAACCATGTAACACAACGCGGCGAGGCTGCTGCCAAAGCGCAGATGATTCAGCCTCATTCATCGAATAGTATATCATAAGGCAACGATATTTTCAGTAGATGGAAAAGGTCACGAGGTTCCCTTTGCGTTCTTTGCGTCTTGGCGTGAAACTTTCTATTTTTGGGTGGGCGTGGGGATGCGGGCGACTTCGTCGATGAAGCAGAAGGGGTCGCGCTGGCTGAAGATGTCGAGGCCGAAGCTGTGGGATATGGAGAGGCAGCCGCCGCACGCCGCGCGTATGGAGCAGCCACGGCACGCGTCGCTCCCCATGCGGTAACGATTTGCCGCCTCGGAATCGTACACGCCTTCGATGCCCTGCTCGAATACGTTGCCGATGGGCGAGGGAAATTTCCTGCACGCGTGCGCCTCGCCGTCGGAGAGCACGGTGATGAAGTTGAACGCCGCCCCGCAGCCGTAGCCGGTGCAGCCGTCGAAGAGGTCCATGCCCCGCGAGCGGAGCAGTATGTTGAAGAGGTTGTCTTTGAGGCGCATGTGCGGATGCTCCTCCGAAGCGCGGAGATATTCGTCCAGAAACGAGATGAACCGTTCGCGCTCGGGAAGGTGGAGCTTCGCGCCTTCGCCGACCATCGAAAGGCGATTGAAGTTGAACGACTTCGTGAGTCCCTCAAGCTCAAGCGCGAGAGGGATGACGTCGTCGATGTTGTCTCTGGTGACGGTGACCATCACCATCGAGTACACTCCCAGCTCCTTGAGGAGCCTGAGAAACCGCACCGCCCGCCCGTGATATCCCTTGCCGCGTATTCTGTCGTTTTCCGGCTCGAGGCCCTCGAAGCTTATCTGAAAAAACGACGGCACGCTGATGGCGAGTATTTCCTCAAGCCTCTTCCGCGACGTGGGGTTTCCGAGGATGCCGACCTGAAACCCCATATCCACCGTACGGCGGTACAGTTCGTTGAAACGGGGATACAGGAGCGGATTCCCGCCGGAGAACGTCACCTGGCCGGAGACGTTCAGCTTCCTGCAGAAAGTTTTGAGGTCATCCAGCACGGCGAACGCCGTTTCGAGGGGCATCGGCGCGCGGTCGCTGCGGTCGTAGCAGTGCAGACACCGGAGGTCGCACGTCTGCGTGATGTGCCACTGAATTGTAAAGACGCCGACGCTCAAGAACTCCTCGCGCGCGCCTTCCACCGTTGTAAACACGGCAGGGTCGCGCCGAATGAGAGACGGAGGCGTCAGGATGAGTCCCATTTCCTCGCCCTGTGCAATGATGTGTTCCACCGTATCCACAGGGAGTCCCCCGATACGAGCCGCCTCCTCTGGCGCAATCTCCTCCACCGCCATCTTCAGCACCAGCAGGTCTTCGTCGGTGGCCGGACGGATGTAAACCTCGCCCGATTTCGGTCCCTTCCACACGAGGACCCTCTCCGCTCCCTCCTCCGGCCCTGCGGCCACGGAGCCGCTTTCAGAAGGAAGCAGCGAGCACAGGTTTTTCCAGGAAAGTTCCAGCAGCCTGAGGGTTGGATTCACCTCAGGCGCCTGCGCTTCTGCATTGGCGGGCGCGTCGGAGGTCTTCACCTCGTGATACGCCCATTCGAGGCGCGCAAGCTCTGCGGCAAACCCGGGCGCTGCTTCGATTGACGCCAGCGCTTCGGGAAACCGCTCCGGCCCACCTTCGCAGAGCGCGACGGCCTTCTTCCAGACGTTCTCCTTAATTATGGAGCGACAGGCGGGATACACCTCTTCAATCGTGTCATTCATGGCGTGTCTTCTATGGCATTCTGGTGTCGGGGCGGAAGCGCTACCAGATGTCACAGGTTATACTCATCATTTTCCCACAGAAATCACCTTTTGTCAGAGTTATCTGACGCTGGTGAAGCGTCCGGCAAAGACTATTTTCCCTTACAGGAACTTCCGGAGCAGGAACCTGCGGAGCAAGAGGTCTTCGCAGGGTCGGGAGTCTTCCCCGTACAGGAGGTCTTCTCCTGAGTCTTTCCCGTGCAGGAGGTGCACGAACTCTTGCGGTGAGTTGCACAGCCGCTCGTGGTGAGCGAGGCGCCCGCAAGCAGGCCCACAATGCTCACTCCGGCAAGAATCTTCTTCAGGTCTTTCGTATCCATCCACAATCCTCCAGAATTTCGTCACTTCAGACTGGCACTTCCGCCCTTCAACACCATAAACCGAACTTTAGCATCAAGAAGGTGCTTCCGCTAGGCGGATTCGTGCAGCGGCATAAATGATGAGGGCCTGTTGTCTAAACGATTCCCCATGCAACAACGTTCCCCTGCCTCGTCATTGCGAGGAGCAAAGAGCTGCAAGCTCGGGCGACGAAGCAATCCCGAGACTATTGGGAAGACGCGTCCGAGATTGCTTCGGTCGAGTCTGTGACTCTCCCTCGCAATGACTTCAAACCATTTTCGCAATAAGCCGGTGAGCGTTAAGACTGTCACAAGAGAGAGACAGCCCGAATCATTTGGGCGGGACGGGATTGTGGCAGGCGAAGAAGTGCGCGGGCGTGTGCTCGATCAGCCCGGGGACGACGCTGCTGCAAACGGGCAGCGCGTTGAAACAACGGGGGTGGAAGCTGCATCCGGGCGGCGGATTTATCGGAGAGGGAACGTCGCCGGGCAGCAGTATTCGTTTGCGTTTGTGCTCGGGGTCGGGCACCGGAATGGCCGACATCAACGCGACGGTGTACGGATGCCGCGGGCCGCTATAGAGCTCCTCGCTCGCCGCCAGCTCCACGATTTTTCCCAAGTACATGACGGCCACGCGGCTGCTGATGTTCTCGACGACCCTGAGATCGTGCGCTATGAACAGATACGAGATTCCGTACTCGGTCTGCAGGTCTTTGAGCAGATTGATTATCTGCGCCTGAATCGAGACGTCGAGCGCAGAGACGGGCTCGTCGCACACGATGAAGCGCGGGTTCAGCGCCAGTGTGCGCGCTATCCCTATGCGCTGTCTTTGGCCGCCGCTGAATTCATGCGGATACCGTTCCAAGTGTTCGCCCGACAGGCCCACTCGCTCGAGCAGTTGTGCGACCCGTTCGCGCCGCTCCCTGCCCTCGGCGAGCTTGTGGACCGTCATCGGCTCGCCGATTATGTTCTCGATGTTCATGCGCGGATTGAGCGAGCCGAACGGGTCCTGGAATATTATCTGCATCTCCTTGCGCATGACGCGCAGTTCGCTTTCGGAGAGCGTCTCGAGGGGCAGCCCGTCGAAAAAGACGCGGCCGTCGGTGGGCGGAATCAGCCGCAGGATTGTTCTTCCGAGAGTCGTTTTGCCGCAGCCGCTCTCGCCGACAAGCCCCAGCGTCTCGCCCGGCTTGACGAAGAGGCTGATGTCGTCCACCGCCCTGACGTATTCCTTCACCCTCGAAAACACTCCCGCTCGAACCGGGAAATATTTCTTGAGGTCGTCAACGCGCAGCAGAACGTCGTCGAGCGGTTCCAGCAGTTTCTGCTCCACATAGCGCTCCTTTATCGAGGCAACCGTTATGGTCGGACTTTTCACCGGCGACCTGACCAGCACATAGAAAATCTGGAAGAGCAACCACGGGACGAGCGCCGGAAGGGCGAACACCAGCGCCGCCGCGGGCCACAGCACCGCGTTCATGCCCCTCGACTTGCAGTCGTCGTACGTGTAAAACGCGATGTACCCCGGCACCGACAGCACCGCGCAGAGAATCGGCCAGAATATGCGGCAGTGTCCCCTCTCGATTGCCCGGTAGTAGGCATAGTAGCAGAGGAGTCCGTTGAGCGCTCCGAAGAAGCCTCCGACAAGAAACGCGACGACTGCCCATTTGATGTGCGGGCGGCGGTTGTGCCGCGCATCAACAAGCACCCAGTAGGCAAACGCCATCGCCAGAGCGGAGTTGACGCTCA
>CAZSKP010000070.1:0-10967 GCA_964607485.1 uncultured bacterium
CTCCAACTCGTCCAATAACGGCGTCCCACTCTCACTCATAACCTTCTCCTAGCTTTGACTCCTTGCCTGCATTTTGAGAACCCCCGGGGTGAAGGGGCAAATAACGCACAGCGTCATTCTACCACCTACCAGGTTCTCAAGTCAAATCTATATTAAGCCCCAGAAAACCGTCGCGTTGAGGCAGTTCAGCCGTCGCCACCGACCACCTCGGACCAGAATCTCAATCCCCCTTCAAGAAACTTAACGTCTTCAAATCCCATGCCTTCGAGGGTCCGACATGCCTCGTAGCTTCTCATCCCAATCTGGCACAGGCATATCAGCTCCTTGTCTTTGGGGATTTCTTCGCTCGACGTGCGCAGACGGCTCAGCGGAATTGCGCAGACGCGCCTATCCTCGAGCTTCGATTTCTCCACCTCGCTCATCTCGCGAACATCAAGCAGGACGAAATCTTCGTCACGGCTCACTCTGTCGCGCATTTCCATGGGTGTGACCGATTTCGCCATGCCGTCGCGTTTGTTCTTGAGCAGATTGGCCGCATGGGCCACGCTGTCGAGCGCGGTGGAAAATGGGGGCGCATATCCGAGGTCGAGGTTGGCCACATCGTCGACCAATGCACGGCTGGTGAGCGCTGTGGCGAGCACGTCGATTCGCTTCGTCACGTCGCCGGGGCCTACGACCTGTGCTCCGAGCAATCGGCCATCTTTCGCGTCGGCGACCATCTTAACGAGCACCGGTTTACTGCCGGGATAGTAGTGGGCGTGGTCCATCCAGGGCGCCAGGCACGTGACGACATCGTAGCCCAAGTCCTTTGCCTGCCGCTCGGTGATGCCGGCGCTGGACACGTTGACACCCATCGTCTTCATGACGCTGGTGCCGACGATGCCGGGGAATGTGGCATCTCCGCCGGTTATGTTGTCGCCGATGACCCGTCCATGACGGTTGGCCGTCGAGCCCAGCGGCGCATATACCTTTTTCCCGGTCACGAGACTGACGCATTCGACGCAGTCGCCTCCGGCGTAGATGTCGGGGTCGCTCGTCTGCAGGTGGTCGTTGACGGCAATGGCGCCCGTTTCCCCGACGGCAAGCCCCGCCTCGGCGGCGAGACGCACGTTCGGCTTCACTCCCGTCGCTACTATCACCATGTCTGCCGGTATCTCACGCGTCTCGGTGACAACTTTACAGGCCTGTCCTTCGTCGTTTCCTTCGATGCGAAGCACCTTCTCGGAGACGAATATCTCGACCCCATCTTCGCGCAATGCGCCGGCGACGGTGGCGGCTATCTCGGGGTCCAATACGGCTGGAAGAATGGAGCCTTCCATCTCAACAATCGCCGCATCGACGGCATGGGCAAAGAGCGATTCGGTGACCTCGAGGGCGATGCGTCCGGCGCCGATAAAGACGGCCTTGTCAGCCTCGCCGCCTTCGACCAGCTCGCGCAACCGTTTCGCGTCGTCGGGAACATGGACGAAGAATACGCGGTCCAGCTCCAGCCCTTCTATCGGAGGCCGAGCCGGGGAGGCCCCTGTGGCAAGAACGAGCTTATCGTATCCGATGGCCTCCGTCTTTCCGGTGTCGAGATTCTTCACCTTGACCGTCTTCTTTTCTCTGTCTATCGACTCAGCCAGCGTGCGGGTACGCGCCTCAATGTCCTTGACGCTGCTGAAAAACTCCTCGTCGCGGAGGACGCCGTACTGTGTCTTGCGCAGCCCGTCAAGCTCCGGAATCGAGCCGCCAATGTAGTAGGGAATGCCACAGCCCGCATACGAGAGCAGGGGGCTGCGCTCGATAATGACAATCTCGGCGTGGGGGTCGCGCCGGCGAGCGCGCGCGGCTGCTTTCGGCCCACACGCGACACCTCCGATTATCACGATCTTTGAGCGTTCCGCACTCATGTGCCTCGTCCTGCACGAAGAAAGGGAAACCCTAGGCCGCGGCCTCCCCGATAATCACGTCTCTGCCGTTGTACTTCGCATGAAGTATCGCAACGAAACGGTAGAACATATGCGCAAACTTGGAATACGGGAAATATCCGATCAACGAGAACACGAATACCAGGTGCACGAAGTAAGTCGTGAACGCCAGTCCGGCGGAGCCGGAGTACCTGACCAGCTCGAGCAATTGTCCGGTCAGGGCGATCAGCAGGAGAACGATCAGCAGGTACCAGTCCTGATACGTGTTTTTGCGTTTGCTCGGGTCGAGGCCGAGCCTGTGTTTCATCACCAGTATCAAGCCCGCCACCAGCGCCAGGAAGCCGACATGTCCGAACAGCTTCGGCAGAGTCAGTTGTCCGAGCGGAAGCGGCGTCTTCAACGCATAGATCATGAAGATCTCGATTGCGGTGCCGATGGCGAGAAGAATGAACCCGTACATTATCCCCAGGTGTCCGAGGTACCTATACTTGTTTTGTTCACACTTCTGGAACTTGGCATGTGTGACGATTTCCTTCACCGTGGCCACGGCGCTGGCGACCAAGTTGCCCTTGGTCGGGCCGGCGGGATTCGAACCAAGCTGATTCACCTCGGAGGCATCGAGGAGATTCCAGTACTTCACAAGGCCTATGAGAAGGAACAGGCCCACGAGGTGAGTGGCCGTGATGAACACCATGTAGAGGTTCTTGTGGGGGAGAAACTCGTCGAAGTGAATCTGTCCGGCCGCCACGCTGCCACGCGCGAAGGCCTCGGGAATCGCCCCCATGTTGCAGGCGATAAGCAGGAACAATATCGGGAGACCAAGCACAAGCGGCAGATATTTGGGCTCGCTCAGCCACGTTCCGAGGAACTTCGGAAACGTCAGGGTCTTGAACATGTAGTTTCGGATCGCAGCCAGTGTATCGCCCGGCTTTGCGCCGCGAGGACATATCTCGGAGCAATCGCCGCACTGGTGGCAGAGCCACACGTCGCCGTCACCGATGAGCTTGTCCTTGAGCCCCCACGAGGCCCATATCATTTCTTTCCTGGGGAAGGGGCGATTGTCGGGAGCGATGTTGCACACTACGGAGCAGGAGGCGCACTGGAAACATTTCTTGAGGGTGTCGCCTCCCGCCGCCTGGACCTGTCTGATGAAATCGAGGTCGGGCTCCACCTTGATTGTCTTCGCGTTTGCCTGTTTGCTCTCAGCAGTGTTGGTCACCTGGTCCGTTGTCATCTCAGCAGACCCTCCTCTACATCCCCTTGAACGGATTCATCCCGACCTGCTCGATCGTTTCCATGAACTCGCCCACGAGAGCCGGTAGCTTATCGTATTCCGATATCTGAATCTGGTGCAGTTGAACGCGTTCGTTCTCGAGCGCCATCTGCTGCAATTTCTCTTTCACGTTATCCCCGCGGGTGTTCATGACTTCGCTGCCTCGGATGAAATGGCATTGATAGTCGTCGCCGTACTTGCACCCGAACAGCATGACTCCGTCGAATCCCTTGGCGAAGGCTTCGTTGATCCAGATGACGTTGACCGACCCCAGACATCTGACGGGGATGATGCGCACGAACGAGCTGTACTGCATGCGCTTAAAGCCGACGGTGTCGAAGACCGGATACGCGTCGTTCTCGCACGCGAGCACGAGCACGCGGGGTTTTTCCTCGAATTCGTCCGGAACCTCGATGGACTTAATCATCGACGCGACCATGTCGACGGAATAGTTCTTGAAGCTTATGATACGTTCCGGGCACGAGCCCAGGCAGATGCCACACCTGCGGCAGCGGGTCGGATTGGGCTGCGGAGTTCCCTTTTCATCCTCATTCAGGGTGCCGAACGGGCACTCCTCGGTGCAGCGTTTGCATTGAGTGCATCGCTGGAGGAAGAACTCGGGAAAGGACAGGTCGCCCGCCCGCGGAATGACGGTTTCTCCGCGCGAGATCATCTCGACGCATTGTATGGCCTTGAAGGCGGCCCCGGTGGCATCTTCGACGCTTCCCAGCCCGTCCATCGGCGACCTCACCGCGCCTGCGGCATAGATGCCTGTGCGGCGGGTTTCGTAGGGGAAGCAGATGAAGTGCGAGTCGGGGTAATTGTACTGAAGCGTGGGCAGGTCGGGCCCCTGACGATAACCGAGGTGCAATATCTCGGTGCCCTCGTGATGCCCGAACTCCTCGACCGTCTTCTTCGCCACCTCGAGCCCGGCTCCTCCTTCGCCGCTCGCGATGAACTTTTTCGCGTCCATGACGGCGCGGATCTTCTCGCCGTCGGCCGACTGCGGAACCATGCCCGTGGCGAGCACGACGAGGTCGGCCTCGATGCTGATGTTTTCGCCGATGAGCGTGTTCTGCACATTTACGGTGAGCGAACCATCGCCGTTCTCGTTGACTCCGGTGACCTCGCCCTTCGTCAGGAACACGCCCGGGTCCTGCTGCATTTTCTTATAAAAGTATTCGTAGTGTCCCGGCGCGCGGAGATTCTCGTAAATGATATAGGCTTTCGCGTCGCCGTCCTGCTCTCTGACGTATGCCGCCTGCTTGAGAGAGTTGAGGCAGCAAATCGAGGAGCAGTACGAAAGGTCTTCCTTGTTTCTCGAGCCGGCGCACTGTACGAACACGACACTCTTGGCATCCTTGCCGTCGGAGCGCCTCGTGATGCGGCCGTTTTTCGCCATCTCTTCGACATCGACGTTGGTGACGACGTTGGCCAACTTACCGAAGCCGAGGTGATCGAGATTCTTCGGCTTGTATGGCTTCCAGCCGGTAGCCTGAATGATGGCTCCCACGCGGAAGGGTTCGCTGCCCTTGAGGGTGACATCGAACATGCCGGGCGCGCCCGTGATTTTTTCGATTTCGGCCGACGTGTGAACCTTGATCTTGTCGTTCGATTGGACCTGCTTTATCTTTTCCTCAATGCCTGTGTCCTCCAGATCCTCATAAGGGGCGGACCTCGGAATGGACTTCTTGAGCTTGGCCATCCAGCCGCCGAGCTGGGGGCTCTTCTCGACGAGCACCGTCTCATAGCCTGCCGCGGCGCTTTCCAGCGCCGCCGTGATTCCGGCAATGCCTCCGCCGACGACCAGAATCGCCTTGTTGATGTCTTTGCTTTCCGGGAACACCTCGAGCGGGTTAGTCTTTTGGACCTTCACGATGCCCATGCGCAGATAGTCGCTGGCCATCATCTGCGTGTCCTCATCGTTCGGAGGCTGACACCAGGCGACCTGCTCCCTCAGGTTCACGTACTCGACGATAAGGTTGTCGGGAAACGATTTGGGTGAATAGAACCGTGGCGAAGGTCCCGCCAGCACGACCTTTTCGAGTCCCTGCTCCGCGATGTCCTTCTTGATGAATTCCAGGTCTTCGGCCTCGCAGGAGGGAACGGTCTTACAAACATCAACCTTATACTCTTCCGCGACGCCGGAGAGCTCCTCGATGTTCAGAGCCTCTCCGATGCCGTATCCGGTGCAGATGTAAACTCCGATCTTGTTTGCCACGGGACTCCTACCTCCTGACTATCTGAACGGCCTTCATGACGGCGGCGGTGGCGTCCTTTACGGACCGCGACACATCGAGCGGCCTCTTGACGCAGCCTGCGGCGAAGATGCCGCCGCCGTTGGGACTATCAGCTACGAACCCGTCGTTGTCGTAAACCAAGTTGATTCCGGGGATGGGCGAATCAGCGGTCGAGGGAACGATGCCTGTAGCGAGCACAACCATGTCGAACTGCTCGCGCATCTTCTCGCCCGGCATCACTTCCTCCGCCTCGACGATGGGATTCCTGGTGACCGGGTCTTCGGTTATCTTTGCGACCTTCCCCTTGATGAAGGAAATGTTCGGGTCTTCCAACAGGTCATAATAGAACTTCTCGAACCGGCCGATTGTCCTGATATCTATATAGAAGATGGTGACCTTCGAATCGGCCACCTTTTCTCTCACATAGCGGGCCTGTTTCAGCGATCCCATGCAGCAGACCGCCGAACAGTAGGGCAGATGATTTTCGTCTCTGGAGCCCGCACACTGGACGAAGGCCACGGTGGCAGGCTCTTTGCCGTCGGAGGGCCGAAGCACTTTTCCGCCGGTCGGCCCGCTGACTGACGCCAGTCTCTCCATCATGACGTTGGTGATGACGTTGGCGCACCTTGCGAAACCGAGATTGTCGATTCTGTTTGCGTCGTACGGCTGCCAGCCCGTTGCGACGATGATGGCGCCGACTTTCTCCTCGACCCGCTCTTCCTTCATATCCAGGTCGATCGCGCCCGCCGGCGAGGCCGCCTTGAGCCGCTCGCATTCCTCGGCCGTCAATGCATCCTTCTTAAGGACATGCATCATCGGGAACGCCATCTGATGAGGCATGAAGAGCGCGTTGGTCTTGTCCATGCCGTAGTTGAAGGCGTTCGGTATCTCTGTCGTGACGGCGTCGAGGTGGGCCTGGGAGACCGGCTGTTTCCCCGTGACATAGCGGGGACTGACCTTGATGGTGACCGTGTAGTTGCCCGGCTCTCCCGATACGCCTTCAACCTCGGCAAGCGTGTACACCTTGATTCTGGGGTTCTGCCGAACCCTGCGGGTGTTGATCTCCATGCCGCATGTGGGCGGACACAGCTTGGGAAAGTACTGGTTCATGCGGACGACCCGCCCGCCCAGGTAGGCCTCCTTCTCGACCAGCACCACCTCACAACCAAGCTCGGCGGCTTCGGCCGCGGCTGAAATGCCGCTGATACCCCCGCCAATGACGAGAATTTTGCCGTTGGTACTCATAGCGTCTCCATTCAAAGTGCCTGTTCGTTTCCCATCAATTGCCGCTTCCTGACTTTAAGCACGTGTTCGCGAATCTTCATCGTGGGCTCGGTGAACAGCGCGAACTTGAGCCAATCGAAAGCGAATTTCATCAATTCGACGTCGTCGGCCCGAATCCTGTCGACGACAGCTTGTTCGACGTCAAAATACTGGAGGAACTTGCTTTCAAAGACAAAACGCTTGAACTTGTCGAGGTCGTAACATGCCATGTAGAAGATTTCCATCTTCTCGGGGTCCAGTTTCCCTCCCTTTTGGAAGTAATCATGAAGCGTTATCTCTTTGAAGAGTTCCCCCTTCTCGTTGAATTCACCGATGCCCTGGTCTTCCAGCCATTCCCCGACCGTCCATTCCCTGTTCTCTTCAAATCCTCGACAGCCGCTCTCTTCCATCAGGAAATAGAAATTCTCTTCCCCCGCTTGCCCCTCTTCCTTCGGCGAAGCGAACCCGAGAGGGTACATGCGGCAGGACCAGGGACGGTCCTCATAGATGGTGCATCCCTCGTCGCCCACGAAGGGGCAGCGCTTGTGTTCGTCGCCTTTCATCCTCAGGACGACGACGGGCATCTGCTGTTCCTTGTTGAATGGGACGAGCGTATATCTCGCCAGAAACGCTTCGGAGGAAATCTTGAGGCGGTTCTTCATCCGGAGAATGTCGTAAGGGGTGAGAAAGATGGTGACATCGGCGCAGCACTGAGTGTAGCAGCTCAGACCTTTATGGCAGGAGAATTTGAACCTGTCCTTCTCGGTGAAGCGGGGCGCGTCTCTCAGGATTCTCTCTTTCAGGTTCTCCAGTTCGTTCATCTAGTATCTTGGTCAGTCCCTTCGTGTGAATTTGCGTCATTATTATGGATGATACCGTCTTTCAGCGCTGTAAGCGACCATACAGGCAACGGGCGGGAAGAGCCCGTCAGCGGGTCGATGCAATGACGATACGACGCGTGCGCCTGATATTTCTCCCGCATCCAGCTCCAGCCACGCACGAAGTAGGGGCAGTCGTCGTTGAAGCACACATAATGAAACTCCGCATCCCACGTCGAAGCCGCGGGGACGGCCCACTTGTTCATCTTCTCTTTACAATACGGGCATACAGGAGTTTCCTTGATCTTCATTTATCCTGTCAATCTCTTTGCCGCTCACTTCGCCCCAGTCTGCCTGAGTATAGGCTGAGAAAGGCTTTCTCACGGCCCGAACAAACTTCTCCCCCCATTGAAAAAGGGGGTTCCTCCGGGCACCCGAGCGGGCGCCCGGAGGAAAGTGCATCATTATCAGTTTACAGGTTGATGACGGGCTTCTTCATCATTTCCCACTCGCCCGTCTTGGGGTCCCACTTCGAGTTGACGAAGACCTTCCAATTCTTCTCGTCGATCTTCGGGAAGTCAGACCTGAAGTAGTAACCCGGCCAGCGGGTTTCTTCGCGGAACAGTATGCTTCGTACGTGGACTTCCGCCTGCCACAGTCGCTGTATGTTCTCCCAGCAACGCATAAGCTCGTGCAGGTCCTCGGCCGCGAGTTTCTCCGAGTCTTCTTTCAAGAACCCGATCAACTCGAGGGCGCGGTCCAGGTTGGCCTTGCTTGTGATGAACTGGGCGGAGACGCCGCCTGCATACTCGTCCATGATTTTTTGAAGCCTGAACATGAACATCTTCGGCTTCATGTAGTTGGGGTTGATATTGGGGTCACTCGATCCGCCCTTGTGTTCCTGGAACAAATCGAGCGGTTTCAGGATCCTCTCCTTGAGGGCCTTCACTTCGGCCGCATCAACATTGGGCTGAGTGTTGTTTTCTACGACGAAGCGGATCGCCTCTTTGGCCGCAATTCGCCCTTCCGTGCATGAACCGGAGGAGAACTTGTGGCTCGAAGCGCCCGACGCATCACCCGCACAGAACAACCCTTTGACGGTTGCCATGTGTCCATAGCCCCAGAAATACTCCGGAGGAGCCAGGTCTTTCATGCCGCTGACCCACGCGCCCGACGCGCCGGAATGGGAGCCGATGAAGTAGGGCTCGGCCGCCGCGATTTCGGAGGATTTTTCCTCGGGCTGAACATTCGTGCCCGCCCACAGGATCGCCTGCGAGATGGTCATGTCGAGGAAGTCTTCCCACGCTTCGCTCTCGAGTTCCTTGAGCTTTTTCTTCCTCTTCTTATCGTCGGGCTCGGACGAGGCGATTTTCTGGATGGCCTCTTCGGTGCGCATGTATATCGGACCTTTGCCGTCCAGCACATCGAGCATTCCGAGGTAGTTGCGCAGGTTCGCCGGGATCGGCTTCACCTTGCCGTAGGGCGCCCAGTTGTCCAGCTCGGGCTTGCGCTCTACCATGTATTCTCCACCCATCGCGTTGGTGGCTCTCGACTTGAAGAGCAGGAACCATGCGCCGACGGGTCCGTACGCGTCCTTGAACCGGACGGGGATGAAGCGGACTTCCTGGCAGGTCTGCTCAGCGCCGGCACGGGCCGTGAAGTACAAGCTTGAGCCCGAATTCCACGGTGGATACCATGCGCGTCCGAGACCTTCACCGGCAGACCTGGGCTTGAACACGTGTACCGCCCCGCCCATGGCAGCCAAAACCGCCTTGGCCTTGAACACATACACCTTGTTCTCACGAACGCTGAAGCCCACAGCGCCGGCAATGCGGTCTCCATCGAGCAACGGCTCGACGATGAAAACGCGCTCGTAGATGTTGTCCATGCCGATCGCGTTCTTCGCCGCCTCGGCGACGACGACCTTATAAGATTCGCCGTTGATCATCAGCTGCCAGCGGCCTTCATGGACGTAATTGCCCTCGGCATCTTTCCAAATGGGGAGTCCCCACTTCTCGAACAGATGCACGGTTGAATCGACGTGTCTGGCTATGCTGGCCACCAGGTCGTCACGTGCAATGCCCATGAGGTCGTTGCGCACGTACTCGACATAGTCTTTCAGCGTATTTTGACCGTCCTTGATACCGACGTATTGGTTGATGGCGGAAAGGCCCATGGCCACAGCGCCGCTGCGGTCCATCGCCGCCTTATCGACGAGCGCGACCTTCAGGCCGTTCTTCTTGGCCCAGTAGGCCGCCTCAACTGCTGCGCCGCATGCCGCCATGCCGCCGCCGAGTATCAAAAGGTCGGTAGTTACCTCGATAGTTTCAAAATCAGCCACTATTTCCACCTCCTTTCGTCAATTATTAGAGTTTCCCTAGGTCCGACATGCCGGTGGAATCGGGTTCCGTGAACAACAGCGGGCTGCTCAGGTCGTCGGTTCCCGTCGCAAATCCGCCGTCGGGAACGGCAGAGCCTTCAGGCGTGGTGCGGATGGGGAACTTGAACCGCTTGATCTGACCGCTGCGGAACTTCACGGTCCACATGATGTCTTCGGTGCTTCGCATTGGGGTGACATTGGCGCCCATGGGAACAAAGTCCGCGTAGCCCCTCACTTCGATGGCCTGCGTGGGGCAGATCTTCACGCAGTTGTAGCATTCCCAGCACATCTCCGGTTCCTGGTTGAACGCCTTCATCTGCTCCTTATCCAGAACCATCAGATCGTTCGGGCAAATGTACTGGCACGCGGTCTTGTCCAATGCCTTGCAGCCATCGCACTTCTCTGGTATCACATAGCTTGGCATTGTCTAACTCCTTAGACTTTTTGAGTTTTCCATCTCGTTCACTTATAAGCCGCTTTCCCTTCCACGTTCGGGTTCTTTTTTGGGCATACCTCCTTTCATCTACTTGACCACAATGTTACTGCTGAAAACTTTCGAGCCGCAGAGAGCCCATTTACTTCTTCTTGCCCTTCTTGGCGGCGTCGCCTGTAGCCATTCCGTGAAGCTTGATTTCAACCTTCTCCGTCAATCCCGCGTAATACTTCTGAAGGATTGTGAGAACCTCCGGGCGGCTGAAATCGGCCGGCACCTCGCCGCCTTCCGACAGCATCTTGCGGAGCATCGTGCCGCTCAACAGCAGACGGTCTTCCTTGCCGTGCGGGCAGGTTCTCATCGAAGCCATCCCGCGGCACTTGTGACAGTAGAAGGTCCAGTCGATGTTGAGGGGTTTGAGCTCGAGCGAGCCCGCCGGGATTTCGTTGAAGATCTTCTGCGCGTCGAATGGGCCGTAATAGTCGCCCACGCCGGCATGGTCGCGGCCAACGATGAGATGGCTGCAACCGTAGTTCTGACGGAAACACGCGTGGAGCAGCGCCTCGCGCGGGCCGCCGTAGCGCATCTCCATCGGATAGCCGCCCGTCACGACCGTGTCTTTAACGAAGTAGTTCTCGACGAGCGTGTTG
>CAZSKP010000071.1:0-9644 GCA_964607485.1 uncultured bacterium
AAAGGAATTAAAGGGCATGGCGAAACCCGACGAAGGCGCGTCATCCGCAAGAATCGCGGGAAGGCAATACTTCAGCGGGTTGTCCCGATGCGGACTCTGTTGCATCGTTGCCGTTCGCGATCTGGTGCTTTTTCATTCTCTGATAGAGCGTGGTCCGGGGGATGCCCAGTATCTTGGCGGCCTGCGCCTTGTTCTTACACGTGAAGGTGAGCACTCGCAGAATGTGCTCGCGTTCGAGGTTGTCCAATGTCTTCAGCATTTCCTTGCCACGGACCGTCCTTTCTTTCTGGATGAAGATGTTCAGGTCGGAAGGCCGTATGACGGGCCGTTGAGAGAACAGAACAGCCTGTTCGATGACGTTTTCCAGCTCGCGCACGTTTCCCGGCCAGCGATAGCCTGTCAGCAGCTCGAGCGCCTTGGGCGACAGGTGGCGGGGTTGCTTGGAAGCTCTCTCGCACGCGATCTTCAGGAAATGTTCGGCCAGAAGCGGCAAGTCCTCTATTCGTTCCCTCAGGGGCGGAAGCGAGATGGTTATTGCGCTGATCCGGTAGTACAAGTCTTCTCTGAACTTGCCTTCTTCCGTCAATTTGAAAAGGTCATTTTGCGTGGAGGCGATGATGCGGACATCGACTTTCTTCGCCGAGACCGACCCGACGGGCCTGACCTGCTTGTCGTGCAAGACGCGGAGCAGGCCCACCTGCGTGTGCTGCGACGTTGAATCGATTTCATCCAGAAAAATCGTCCCGCCTGAGGCCGCCTCGAACAGGCCTATCTTCGTCGAGAGCGCGCCGGTGAAGGCTCCCTTCAGGTGACCGAAAAGCTCGCTCTCAAGGAGCGATTCGGTGAGCGACCCGCAATTGACGGCGATGAAGGGGCCTTCGGCGCGGCGGCTCCTGGCGTGAATGGCGCATGCGACGAGTTCCTTCCCGGTTCCGGTCTCTCCCTGAATGAGGACGGTGCTGTCGGTGGGGGAGACCTGGGCTATCCTCTCGTACACTTTCTGCATCACGAGGCTGCCTCCGACAAGCGACTCGAAGCTGTCCACTCCCCGCACACGTGAGCGTAGCTCGTTTATCTCATTCTGCATGGACATCTTTTCGATGGCTCTCTCGGCGGACTTGACGATCTGGCTCACGTGGGTGAAGGGTTTCGTGATAAAGTCGTATGCGCCGTCTTTGATGGCCTTCACGGCGAGCGGGACGTCGCCGAATCCCGTGATGATAATCGTCTCCATTTCTTGGTTTGCTTCTTTCAGACGCTGCATCAACTCAATTCCGTCCATTCCGGGCATTCTCACGTCGGTTATCATGAGATGGAACCTGGAGTCGCCCGCAAGCTTCAAGGCTTCCTCCCCTGAAGCGGCGGTGCTGACGGCGGCCCCCTCCTGCTGAACCGCTGAGGCTATCGCCCCACACACTCCGGCGTCGTCGTCCACTACTAACACACGGGTTCCCTTTAGGAAGCTCGAATTCTCGTGGTTTTTCGTTTTCATTTCAGCCTTTCCTGTTTGGAATAAAAGTAACGGCGAAGCTCAGGATGATATGGTTCCCGAATGGCCTGCGAGCCGGCATTGCGGCGCGGCGTGAAAACCACACCGTCTTCCGGGTCGTCTGCCTGCGGTAATTGCCGGGCGGGCCCGACGGAACACCGCCGACTCAGGATGCGTGCGAACATTGGTCTGCGTCGGAGCAACCCTCAGGTTGCGGTTGCTGCTCCGTGGGCGAAGGGGATGGAATGTGTCTCGTATAATGATAGCATGAAATAACGTAATAGTCAATATGTTGCTAATAAATAACCATGCGGAGAGCCGCTCGGGCAGGATGTTGAACGCGGTGCGTCGATACGATTTGGAGAGCCGGGAGTTATTTCTCCGGTTTCTGCTTCAGCATGCGATGGTCGCCGGCGCGTACCGTAAGTCCTATCTTATCAAAATATTCCAGCAACGGCACCGCGTGCTTTCGGCTCACGCCCAGGATGCTCTTCAGGTCGCCGACGCTGAGTTTGTCGGCGCCTGCGAAATGCTCTTTGATTTTTTCGAGCGCCAGTTCCAGAGAATCCTTGTGATAGGCGAGCGTAGGGCTGATCTTGGTCAGTGTCCCCTCTTCGAGCAGCAGCGATGTCATCTGCCTGGCTCGCCTGGCGTCGCCGAATTGCTCCTCGGCCTGAGAGAAGGAGGGAGGAGAGAATCCTCCGTCGCGGTACGCTTTCTCAATCTTCTCTTTGAGCGTTCTCTCGACCTGCGTAATCTGCGCCTTTCTGCCCCCGAGGTTGACCCCGTCGCGGGTGGCCTCTAATTCGCCGGCGCGCATGAGCTCGGCCAACACCTTCTCGAAGAGATGCGAGTCCAAGTCGGCTCCCAGGCGGCTCCTGAGTTCTTCGCGTGGCATGAACAGACGATGCGGCTGCGCGTCGAAGAAGCGAGCCATCTCGCCGAGCACGGATTTTTTCAACTGCTCGAACCGGTCGCGGAAGATTATCAGCATGTCGTCGCCGATGCTCGAGGTTATGACCGCTCCGCTTCGTATGTTTTCTTCGACGATGGCGCGTACCCTGTCGATGGGCGCTCCCATCCTCATTGCCAATTCTCGAAGGCCCATGCCCATGCTTTTCTGCGATAGAAAGGCAAGGGCTGCTTCAGGCGTGGTCGCCTCTTCGAGCAATTTCAGCCAGGCTGCCCTCTCGGTGTCTTTCCGCTTCAATTTCACCGGCATGACGTCGAGCACAACGCCCCCGCCGATGGTGAACTCGGGCGACTCGCCCCGGATGACAAACCGGTCGCCCCTGAAAACGCAGAGGGGCTTTTGGGGACGAATTTGCACGTAGCCCTCCTCGCCGGGGGCGAGTGTGGGTTTGTCTATGAGGGTCATGCGGGCCGCCTGCTGGCTCGTCGCGACGTAGAGCTTGACGGTCGAGGTTCTCGGCAGCTTGCGCGGAGCGGACGGAAGCAATCGGACCTTCGCGTCCAAGAGGACCGACACCTCGGCCGTGCCCGGCCTCACGAGCGTATCACCGCGCTTCAGTTGTTGGACCGATACGTTGGCGAGGTTCATGGCGGCTCTCATCCCGGCGGAAATTCTCGACTGCTTTGTGTTATGGCTTTGCAACTGGCGGGCGCGTGTGGAAAGCCCGTCCGGCAGGACCATGACGGGCTCGTCCTCGTCGAGCCGGCCCGAGAACACCGTGCCGGTGACGACGGTTCCGAAACCTTTCATCGTGAAAACGCGGTCGATGGGAAATCGGAACAAGCCTTCCTCATTCTTCTGAGGCTGGTCGCTGACCGCCTCGGCGATTAGGCGTTTGATTTCGTCCACTCCTTCGCCCGTCTTCGCCGAAACCTTCACCACCGGGGCCGCTTCGAGGAAGGTGCCCCGGAGAAGCTCTTCCAATTCCGCCTCGACTATCTCCACCATTTCGGCGTCGGCGATGTCAACTTTCGTGATTGCCACGATGCCGCGCGAGATGCCGAGCAGCTTCATGATGTCGAGGTGCTCGCGGGTCTGCGGCATGACGCTCTCCGTCGCGTCAACCACGAGGATGACGATGTCCATGCCTGCCGCTCCGGCAAGCATGTTCTTCACGAACCGTTCGTGTCCGGGGACATCCACGAACGCGACGCGCGTGCCGTCGGGAAGAGCGAAGTGGGCGAAGCCGAGGTCTATCGTCAGTCCGCGCTCTTTTTCCTCCTTGAGACGGTCCGGGTCGATGCCGGTGAGGGCTTTGACGAGAGCGGATTTGCCGTGGTCGATGTGGCCTGCGGTGCCGACGATGAGGTGTTTCATGGAGATTGGCTAAGAGGCTGTGCCGCGCAAGGCAGCGACTATTTCGGGCAATTCATCGGGCTGCACGGTTCTCAGGTCGAGGCAGAACGAGTCTTTCCGGATTATTCCGAGAATGGGGGGAACTCCCTCCCTGAGCCGCCTGGCAAGTTTGTCGGGAGAAATTTTCTTGGGCCTGACAACCAGAAGCTTTGTCGGAAGAGCCTGGCCCGGACACGAACCGCCGCCCACCTGTGACTCGCCGTCGTTTATCTCGACCCCAAGCGCCTTTCTCGCAGTGGGGCCGAGCTCGTCGCAAACCTTTTTCGCCATCTTGAGAATCTCGTTCGGCGAGCGGGCAAGCATTGCGAGAGTCGGTATCTCGCGCTCCGGCGCGCGAGAGGAAAGCAGCGTTTGAAAAACCGAGCCCAGCGCGGACAGTGTGATTTTGTCAACGCGAAACGCCCGCATCAGCGGATTCTTCCGTATCGCTCCGACATACTCTCGCTTGCCGAGGATGAGCCCTGCCTGCGCGCTGCCGAGCAGCTTATCGCAACTGAAGGTGACAACGTCGGCGCCCGCCTCGATACTTTTCTGGGCTATCGGCTCGTTGTGGAGTCCGAACTTCGTCATGTCAACGAGCGCCCCGCTGCCAAGGTCTTCCATCACGGGGATGCCGCGCCTTCGGCCAAGCGCTACGAGTTCGGAAAGCTCGACGCTGGCGGTGAAGCCGACTATCCGGTAGTTGCTCGGATGAACCTTGAGCAGCAGCGACGTCTCGGGCGAGAGCGCCCGTTCGTAATCGGAAATGTATGTCCGGTTGGTCGTGCCGACCTCGACGAGCTTTGCGCCGCTCTTTGCCATGACATCCGGCATCCTGAACGAGCCGCCGATTTCGATCAGCTCGCCGCGCGACACGATGACCTCGCGCCCCTTCGCGAGCGTGTCGAGCGAGAGCACGACTGCGGCCGCGTTGTTGTTGACCACGGTCGCGGCCTCGGCGCCCGTCAGCGCGCAAATGAGGGGTTCGAGAACGGAATCGCGATGCCCGCGTCCGCCCGTGGTGAGGTCAATCTCAAGGCCGCAGTAATGGCCCGCCGCGTCGTTCATCGCCGATATGGCCTTCGGGCCGAGGACAGAGCGGCCGAGGTTTGTGTGAATCACCACTCCTGTGCCGTTTATCACGCGCCGCAGGGGAGGGGAGAGCCGCATGTGCGCCCGGTTTATCACATCGTTCTCGATTGCATTCAACTGCGCGGGTTCGGGTTCCTTCTTTGCCTTGCGCTGGGCGGCGCGAATCTCTTCGAGCACTTCCCGAACGATGCCGGTCACAAAATCGTCCGAGAGCCGACCGAGAAGCTCGGCCACTTTGGGCATCTGTTTGACTTTCTCGACGCTCGGTATGCGACGCAGATGTGTTGGAGATTTTGACGCCATGACAAATTATCTTTCGGTGGAATAAATCCCTGCAAATCTTACATAATGCCGCCTGAATTGTCAAACGGAGCGAGGGCGGGGAGTTTCACCTTTCATTCATACAGCCAGTGATGTGGGGACGCGAGGGGGGCGGGCGTGATCAACCTTGTTCTTGTTGGTTCTTGTAGGGGCGCACGGCCGTGCGCCCCTACAGAATCATATGCTTTCCACAAAGGCGATTTGCCCATTCGCCGGGAGAGGCCTTATCCTTTTTCTTCATTCAAACGCTGAAGGGCCTTCCATACCTTGTTGACTTCGACTTCTGTTTCTCCGACAGAGCCGGAGTTGTAAACGACGTAGTCGGCGTGTTTGAGCTTCTCGTCGATAGGCATCTGCGCTTTGATTCTGTTGAGCGCGCTCTCCCGGTCGAGGCCGTTGCGCTCAATCAGCCGTTCGATTTGCCGCTCCCTCGGGGCGTACACGACGATGATTTTCTCGAACATGCTCTGCAACCCGATCTCGATCAACAACGGCACATCCGCCAGCACGACAGCGTCGGGGTCCTTTTCGCCGATTTCGCGAATCCGGCGGGAGTATTCCTCGAAGAGGCGCGGATAGATGAGTGCCTCCAGAATCTTTCTTTTGCCCGTGTCTGCGAATACTATGTCGCCCAGCTTAGCGCGGTCGAGCGTGCGGTCGTCGTTCAGGATGGAGGTTCCGAAATGTTCGACGATGTCTTTCCATGCAGGCGTGTCGGGCTCGACGACCACGCGGGCCAATACGTCGAAGTCGATGACATACGCGCCCCGCTTCTCGAACATCGAGGCGACGATACTCTTTCCGGTGGCGATGCCGCCCGTGAGTCCTGCGATGAGCATGACACGTTCACCCACGTCTTGTGGTTAGCCGGCCGCCGACGTTCACTCCGGCGGGTTGCCGTATGCAGCGAAGAGCCCCGGCGAAGGGTCCACCTGCGCTCCGAATTGCGAAATGGGATAGCGGATGCCCCTCTTATACAGTTCCTCGAGGCCGTCCACGACTTTCTCATAGTAATTGTTCGGGATCGCCATGACCATCTCGTCGTCCTGGGCGTGGCCATAGCGCCGCTCGCCGTAGCAGGGGATGGTCAGCGCGGGCTTGCCGGTCAGGTAGCACTGGGCGAGCACATCCGCGCACGCGCTCTCGCCGACGCTGAAAAATTGCATCCTCTCGTAGTCTCGGAACTGGACGGCGTTAATCAGAAGCATCATCTGGGCCGGGTTGCCATAGACGAGAATGAGGTCGGGGTCGAAAGGATTGTACACCATCGGCGCCAATAACACGGCGTTGTATTTGCCCGCGGGGATCATGGGGATCGATTCCTCGCACCTGCGCGCATCCTCGGTGGTCGCGCACCATATCATGCTTCGCATCGTGCCGTCGCGGATGAATTCCGGCAGTTCCGAAAGCCCGATGATGCTCGTGCACCTCGGCGTGGCGAAATCGTCCGCCGTCGCTCCGACGGTCCAGTCGTACGTGCGCACTATCGTGATGAGCTGGCACGTCGTTATCTTGTGGGGCATCCGCCGCACCCACGGGTTCTTGTCCAGCTCGGCGGCGTCCTCGAGCAATTTGAAAGCGACGGGGAAGGTCCTCAGCCTCAGCAGCGCCTCAAGCCGTTTCGTCAAATGCGTCCAGTCGGCCATTTGCTTTCTCCAATTTTGGGGTTGCTTCAATGTCGCAGGGGCTCTATCCGAAAGCGCCCCGCTTTCAATTCGGCAATCAGGTCTTCCTCGGAAGAGATGTTGTTATCGAAATGTGTGAAATGTTTCCCGACGTCCGCTACCGTATGGGCGTCGCTTCCTGAAACGCACGGCAGTCCCAGCCTTGCGCCGACATCGAGCGCCATCCGGGTTTCCTGTCGCGTGACCTTGCAGTTGTACGCCTCTATCGCGTCGACCGACTGGAACACGGCCCGGGCGGCGGCGCGCTGGGGCGTCAGCGAAAGTTGCATGAAGCCGAGCATGAGGAAGCCCCGAAACGGATGCGCCGCTATCATGAAGCCGCCGACGTCGGCCACTCGCTTGCGCAGTTCGGATGCGGTCAGAATTTCGTTCATCTCCTCGTGCAGGCCGAACACGAGAATGTCGCCGTCCTTCGTCGTCACCTCCATCCCGCGAAAAACGGGGAAAGCGAACTCTTCGTGCAGTCGCGCCACATCGGAGGCGGGCCAGGGCTTGTTGTGCTCGGTCAGGCAAATGCCGTCCAGCTCCACCTCTTTCGCCCTTCGTATCATATCTTCGACGCTCACGTTGCTGCACGAGGAGGCGGGAAATGTGTGGGAGTGCAGGTCGATTTTCAATGCCTTCGCTCCGGGAATGGGGCGCTTTTGCTAACCGGAGAGTCGCTCCATGAGGGGACTCTGCTCGGCATAAGCCATGCAACTGTTCCGCATGTGGGGAAGCATTTCCAGAAGCCGGCGGCGGACGGCGTCGTCGTCGCTCGGCGCCCCCTCCTCCTCGAGGTCCTGTCGCGCAAATCCGATAGAGGCCGCAACGACAGCATGGCAGCATTCTATCAGGAGCGTCGCGTAGTGCCGGCAACCGGCGCGCCCGATCTGCTTCTTCACCTTCTCCGTTAGTCCCGGCTCGACGCGCATTCCCACGGCATTCTGGAGTATCTCATCGGCGCGGGGGCACTCGGGCGTCGTGTACCGTTTCATTCGGCCTTCTATTCGCGTGATCTCGTACTGCGGCAGGGCGAATTCCACGTCCAGCTCCATCGAGTAGATGTAATCGTCGAGGAACCCGTGCGCGACGACCATGTCCTTTGCCGGGCGCTCGATGCCGACGTATTTCATGCGGGTGAATTTGAGTTCATCCATTGGAATCACAACCGACCTTTCAGCAGCGGGCCGTTCTCATCGAATGCGATGCAACTGTTCAGGAGGCGCGGGTTCATCTGGACCATCTGAAGCAATCCCTCTTCCCGCTGCTCCGGGTCGAGCGCGTCGGCCATGGCCATCTGCTGCGCCGTGAGAGACAGGATGACCGCGTCGCATGCTTCGAATAACATGTTTGCCATGACAGGACATCCCTGCACGCCGCCCAGGAGGCTGTCAACCAGCTTCGTCAGGCCGGAGCCGACCCGCAGGCCGACCGCCTTTTCGAGAAGCGAAGCGGCCGCCGTGCATTCGGTGTTGAAACATCGCTCGAAATGACTGCGCGCGGCGGTGATTTCCAGGTCGGGAAGCGTCACCTCGATTTCCACCTGCGCGGCGTAATGGGCGTCATCGAGCCGGTTGGTCACGAGCAGCTTATCATCGCCCAGCGGCAACACCCACGCATTCTTCGCGCGCGTGTAACACAGAACCATCTTTTAGTGTCTCCTTAGCAGCCGGGTCATAGAATGCGGGGTCCCGGCCGAGGGTAAGCGAATTGCAGAAATACGTTCTTTCACCGTCTAGACTATACTCGACCCCGGCGGTCCTGTCAACCTTTGTTCCGACCCAAGCGGGCATCCATAGCCAGAGACCGGATGAATCTTGGGCGAGCGAAAGTCGCTCGTGCTTGCTTTGCTTTAGGGTGAAAATGTATAATAACTTCATACAACGTTGTCGTTAATCTGCCACGTGCAGCAGGCGGAGCGGAAAACATGGAGGCCGCGTGCGATGAAATGGGCAGACCTGAAGATCCCCTACGACATCAGGGCGGTGAAATACACGGGAGGCAAATATCTTGGTGTCGACAGAAAACATAAGGTCGTGCTTGACGCGGTCCGTTGTTGCACGGGCCGTGTGAGTCCGAAGCGGTTCCTGGACGCGGGATGCGGGAACGGGATTTATATGAAACACCTTGCCGAGCCGGGCGCCCGTTCGGCGATACACGGCGTCGACTTTTCCGAACGCATGGTCCGGATAGCTCGAGACAACGGAGGAGGAAAGAACTTCGTTGTCGGAAACCTTGAAGAAGTGCCGTACCGGAGCGAGAGCTTCGAGGTTATCCTGTGCGCGCATGTGATCGAGCACATGCTTGACGACAGGAGGGCGATGGGCGAACTGGCGCGATTGCTCCCTGCAGGCGGATACGTCGTAATCAGCACGGACAATAAGGACAACACGGTTTCAAGAATTCTTCGCGCCCCGTTGAAACCGTTGTATGCTCTGGCCGGATTTTTCAGGCGCGCACAGGCGCCGGAGAAATATTTCCCTCACAACGAATATTCGCGAAGGGAGTTTGAAGAATTGATTCGTTCATGCGAACTCGACATAGAGAGACTGATTACCTATCGTTTTTCGCCACCACCGCCGCTCACCCGGTTTGCCGTCGCGAAAGCTTTCATGACCCTTCTCGAAAGCGTTTCGTCGAAATTCAATCTCTTCAGCGACAGCGGCGACATATTGCTTGCCGTGTGCAGAAAAAAAGGGGCGAAAGGAATGACGGAATGAGTAGGGGCGCCCGGCCCTGGGCCCCGACAACACGCAGCCAAACCTAA
>CAZSKP010000072.1:0-9538 GCA_964607485.1 uncultured bacterium
GAAATAGCCCATTTTATCCAAACATAGCTATAAATCGGCGGGATTTTAGGATACACCATCGAGTGTGCTTAATACAATGCGCCCGACGAATATGCAGATCCGTATGGCAATTACTGTTCAGGGAAGCTCTACCGTCAGAACTACATATTTAAGAGATGGGTCGGTAGATTCTACATCAACTTCGCTGGCTGACAGAGAGGGGAGTTTATTCACAACAACCAGAAAGGATGCCCAGGGCGAGGTTAAAGACATCGATACCGTACACTATATTTACGATCATTTTGGTAATTGGATACATCGACGGGCGCTACATATTGACTATGAAAGAGACATAAGAATATATTCAAGAACGGATCGACTGATTGAGTGCTACCAGTGATTCAACGCAACACCCCGGCAACTTCACATTCGCAATTCCGCTCGATGCTGCAGCCT
Organism: uncultured bacterium; assembly: GCA_964607485.1. Lineage (GTDB taxonomy): Bacteria > Abyssobacteria > SURF-5 > SURF-5 > SURF-5 > CAZSKP01. The sequence goes on from CAZSKP010000072.1 coordinate 436, forward strand.
CGCTTTGCATAAAATACTCGATATGTTAGGAGAGGCAAGATAACTTGCCATTTATTACTGCTCTAGTGAATATATCTAATTTCACGGAGTCAGCAATCCATACTTTGACAATCCTGTTGTCAGGGGTACTTTTGTCTCTTGACTCGGGGAGGCCTCCTATGTTCTTAGTCAAGCAAATCTTCGACATATCTGAAAACGCTGCGCTGATCAAGTATGTACCTTCTTCCGCATAATAACTCCTATCCTTGTGGAATGCAGCCGTCACTCGCCATCAAATCCGGTTTCGCCGGACTCATATCTTCGCCGTCGCTATGTGGCATGATGATGTCCCGAAGAGGTGTCGCAATCACTCGCCCGAGTCTTTAAGGCTCAGTAGAAGTTCGCGCTTACCCCTTCGTGGACGAAACCGCATGTTGTTTAGGTTCCCGATACGGTTCTCCCTTCGTCAGAATCCAGTAGGTAGCCTCCGCCAAATGCCGAGCTACCGCGCCTACCGCCTTCTGGTGACCCTTTCGCTGGCGGATTCGCAAGTATAGTTGATTGACATGCCGAAATAGAAAACGGCGATGATGGATGCCGATCACATTGGCTGCCTCAAGGAAGGCCCATTTCAGATATCGATTCACATCGGGACGCAACCGGCCGTAGCGAACTCTATCGCCCGAGGCATTCACCCTGGGAGTCGTGCCCGAGTAGGAGGCCAAACGGGAAGCTGCGGGGAAGCGTGAGACCTCTCCGACCTCCAGAAGAATGACGATCGCCAGGATGAATCCCACCCCCGGAAGCGTCTGAAGTAGCTCCAGCTTCCGGCTTGTACGAAAGGCTTTCTTCATCCTGCCCTCCAACAGCTCGATCTGCACCTGCACCGACTCCAGTTGCTCCAAGAGTCTCTCGACGCAGAACCGACTGTGAGGTGGCAGAAGAGCGAGTTTGGCCTCCAGTTCTTGCATCCCCCTCTTGCCAAAGGCATCGCTGGCCCCTTCGATAGTAATGCCATACTTTGCCAGCGTGGCGTGGATACGGTTCTTCAGCCTGCTCCTCTGCCGAGTCAGCACCATCCGTGTTCGCGGCAAGTCCCGAAGATCACGAATCTCAGCAGGCGGAATCCACACCGTCGGAAGAGTCCCAGTGCGTTGCAGCCGATTCAGCCCGAAGCAATCCAGCTTGTCGGTCTTGTTCACCGAAGCCAACATCATCTTCGCTCTCCTCGCATGAACCAGGCGTGGCACCATCCCCGCTGCCTCGATCTCATCCACGATCCAATACCAGTTGCCGGTCGTCTCCACCGCCACCTCCGTTCCAGGCTTCCAGGCCGACAAGAACTCTGTGATCGCTCCACGGCAGTGGTCGATACGGCCAGTTCTTAGAACGTTGCCGGTGTGTTCTTCTACCGAAGCGAAGGTGTATCGCTTGTGGCTATCAAATGCGATATACTCCATACTGCTGCGCCTCCTCTCTGCGGGTTGTTCATAGTCGGGAATATCATACCCGATTCCGCGTCTGGGGCGCAGCGCTTTCATATCATCACCGCGAAAAGTGATGTATCGCCACTGTAAGGAATTAGGCGAAGGCAATGTCGTCTTGGCACCACAAGAGCACCCCAGGAGGTCAAGCCGTCGCCTCAGCGCCTTAGGCTTGGCGGAACCGCCACCCCGGCCGCTTTGAGCACATCGAAGCAGCAGCCTCGAAGCTCGCTCCTCAGGAAGTAGCGCGCCCCGTTGCCGTGGATGCGCAGCTCCAGTTCACGTAAGGCCGCCAGGTCGCGCTTGATATCCTCCCACTCGTAGATCTTTCCGCTCGCCTCCAGGCGCGACAGGAGCTCCTTCATGAGCACGAGAGCCAGAAAGCTGCAAAACACATGACCGCGAATGGTGTCGTCACACTTGTGGTAGATCGGCCGGGTCTCCAACACACTCTTCACCGCCCGGAAGGCCTGCTCCACCATCCACAGCTGTTTGTACTGAAAGGCCACCTCTTCGGCCGAATAGTCGGTGTTGGTCCGCAGTACCCACAGGCCGTCGTAGCGAGCTTCCTCTTCCAGTTTGCGCTCATCGATGCCAAACGCCGCCTGTTCGCCCTCCCGCTTCAGATACTTGCGGTATCCCTTGTTGCCCACCAGGGCCTTGTCGCCCTGTTTGAGCTTCTCCTTGAGAGACTCCACAATCGCCTGGCGGTCGGCGGCATCCTTCTTCGCCTGCTCGGGATTGAAGCACACAATATAGCGGCGCTCTTCGATGCGGACCTCTTTGAGCTCCAGCACCAGAGGCTCCCGGGAGCCTCGGCGATCAAAGCATACCTCTTGAACCAGATCCTCATCGGCCCCCAGCACGTCGTCCCGCACCTCCTTGTTCCGCCTCATGCGGCAGCCCAGGATGTAGTCGATGCCGCTCCCCGGGGCCTCCAGCGCCTGGACCGTGGCCTGGCTGATCATCCCGCGGTCGGCCACCACGCAGAAGGAGCCAGCCTCAAAGCGGCTCTGCAGGGCCTTGATCGCCGGGAAGAACAGCTTCACATCCGTGGCGTTGCCGGGAAGAAGCTCGCAGGCCACCGGGCGGCCTCGCTCATCCAGAGCCGCCCCCACGATCATCTGCTTCAAATCGGGCCGGCTATCCTTAGAGTGCCCCCGCTGCCCAAGGCTCTCTCCCCCTTCGCCCTCGAAGTAGATCGAGGTGGTGTCGAAGAACACAACCGACAGCGTGCTGAACAGATCTCGCCTGCGGGCGAACAGCAGCTCCTCGATGCGGTCCTTGGTGGTGCGCACGGGCAGCTCGGCAGTCGCACGGTCATCATAGCCAGCACCGATCGGCTGCTCCAGCCAGCCCATGGCCCGGTACAACTGATGCAGCTCGATGTCCTCAGCCCCCCCGATGCGGAAGTCCCGCTTCCACTTCTCCGCCGCCCGGTCAGAGCCCGGATCCATGAGACGGTGCAGCACGGTCAGGAACACCGCCCGTTCGACCTCGAATCCGAACTTCCGATTGGAGGCCACGCTTCGGATCACCTCGGCGATGCCCAGCTCTAGCCACAACCGCTCGAAGACCAACGCCGGGCCGATGCTCACATCCTCGCCGCCCTGAAGCGCTCCTTGCTTGTGCAGATTGAGTACGGTGAGCTTCACGCTGAAGCGAAGCAGTGACTCCGCCAGGCCATCGAGCTTGCCCGAAGCGGTGAGCTCATCGACACGGCCGAGGGTGCACAGGATCTTCTGCTTGACCTTCTTGCCCTCGCGGTAGTTTTGGGCGATCTGAAGGTAGCGGTGGCGACCGGCGGGCTTGACGCTAACGAACATACAGGGACCCTCCCAGGGACACCACCACTATATCCTGTATTCGATGTCAAGTCAACTAGTTAATGAAACAATTTATCCTTTTTGTGGCACTACAAAATCGCTTCAGGTCAATCACGGTCCTTACAGTGCAAGGAATTAGCGCGTTGGGACCCCGCCAACTGTCGAAGATAGGTCAAGCACTCCCGGTTTCCTCCTATGCAACTTTATAATACCGGAGCTTTCGTTGGCGCTCCGCTGGTGAACAGTACTTGTAGTACTCGCCACGGGTGATCAGCGTGTACATTAGTTCCAGGATGCGCCGTCCGACTGCAACAATCGCGATTCCTCGCCCTCTGGTTGCAGCAATACGATCGAACACCTCCCTAAATGGACGCCCCAAAGGTGAACGAATGGCAGTTCAGGCAGCCTGGATCATCGCCCGGCGGATCGCTGGATTACCGCATTTCGTGATGTGTCCGAGACGACAAGTGTCACCGGACACATCGATCCGTGGAACCAATCCGGCGTAGTAACTTACCTGCGAGGCTGTCTCGAAACGACTGCCGTCACCGACGTATCCCAAAAACGTCGTCGTCGCTACGGGACCAACACCGGGTATGGACATCAACAGCGCCGCCTGTTCACGCCGATCAATCAACGCATTGTGAATCGACCGATCGAGCTCAGCAATCTGTTGCTCAACTTCCGTAAGGATCGCGACAAGGTGTCCGGCAAGTTCGGCGTATACTCCGGAGAGCGTTTCCACTGTGGAACGTCGCCTCTCATCGCGGGCAAGATCTTTTTTAGTAACGGTTGTCCTCCCGGCCCCCACAAAAAGGGCATGCAGTCGATTGATAAGCCGTGTTCGTTCTTTCTTCAGAAACATTTGACTACTCGCCAGACGCCGCATGTCCTCTTCCGCTTCCGTAGGCAACGGAACAATCGGTAGGTATTCCTCAGGCATTGTTTCAAGCAGACGGGCAATTTTCAGCGCGTCTTCTTTATCCGTCTTTTTCATCGACGCGTAGATAATCGCCAGCTTACCCGGATTGAGTACCACAACACGAACGCCCCTAACGGTTTGCAGTCTCCGAGCAATGTGGAACGCTGTCGATCCGGCCTCCACCCCAACAACGTCATCGTAACAGAACCGCGCCGCTAAGCGCTCACGTGCTACACCATCGGTTTTCCCGTTCCACCTTTCCAGAGAACCACCTCGAGAAATGACGCAAGCCTCGTACGTTCTCTTTCCCAGATCAATGCCAACAAATCGTTTCCCTTCCATATCGTCCTACCGTTGATTAAAATGGGAACCGGGAGTCTTGTGATGTACTCGCTGGTACGCGCAGTCTCCTATCCGCGGTCGCAAGGAATTGTACCCCACGCCGCACTTAGATATTCGACGGCCGGCTTTGACGATACTTATATCCGAGGTCTCATCCGCATGATGCTGGACGTGCCTCACGGCCTCCCCCGCCTGCCGCCGGCTCCCGAGCTCCGTCGAACTCAGGATACCGCAACTACATCTCATAAAGAACATATCTACTTATACGTGGCTTTATTCTCGCAAGCATGGTGGCACCCACTCTGCTTCAATATAGTCACTAAGTTTTTTAGGAAGACAGGGCGGGTGTGGTTTATGCTTGTTTAAGTACTGCGTAAAGAGCCCAGATATTCGGCAGCCAGGAACACTGTTTCTCAATGCATCCCAACGATAAGCCTCTGGCCAACCATCAACATGTGTCCAACCTCGGGTGCCAATAACTTCTTCATCAGCATCGTCAATGGTCTTCCCAAGCCGTTTAAAGTTAGCCGCTGTATAGTACTGATGAGGATCAATATACGTACCAAACGACACATAACAATTATAAACTATATCCAATAGCTTTACAAAATAAGAGTGACAAGATTCAAGAACATCTGAAGATGGCAGTTCCTGAAAATCCGTGTGGCTCCTGTCAAAGAAAAACTTTGCGTTTACTTTACCATCAGCGCCTTTTTTGTAAGATCCAGATGATATTGGAACCAACCCCACTTTTTGTGATACGTTTCTAGCCTCTATAAAAAACCGAGCAAGCGGATTCTGTTTTAGTACTTGTTGCTGACCAGTATACCAGCGATCGAAACCTTCAAGATCCCTTAAAACTGCCTGAAGGCAAAAAGTTATACTCCGAGAAGCTGAGACGAAGGCACTAAAAACAAAGCCTATTTCTGGTGGTGCAATAACCTCACTTATTTTCAAAAGGAAGTAGTGTGTTTCCATTACTTTAAAATCAACTAAATCAAATGTTCGCATTGATGGTCTTCTAAAGCCAACGACAAAGCTCACCTGCTGGCAATGAGCGCCAGCGAATTGCCAGTCAGGTGCAGCGCCTTATACGTGTTATTTGTTTTTTGCCTCAATCTGCATTACTTAAGCAGCCGCATGGATCCCGTAAGCGGTTGCGCACCCACACCGTGACACTGAGTACACGCTACATACGATTGATATCCTGGTCTTCTTCCCGATCCTTGGCAGATTGCACAGCGTACTAAGGGTGGTGAGCACTCAACGAGAACTACTCCCTTGCCCGAGCATACCTCGCATGGCATATGGGCCTGATAACCAGGCTTCCTACCAGAGCCGTTGCATAATGAACACTTCACTATGACTTTATTGCTTTCAATCTGCTCGATAATTGCGATTGTGACTTGTCCCATTTCATTCCTCCACATAACATCTGCTTCAGGCGCGGCTTCCAGCCGTCGCCTGAAAGCAATGGTTCAGCTTGGTTCTCATAATTCACATCAGCCACCGACTACCTGCATTGCAATACGGCCCCACTCGGATAGGCGCTCCGGCTCATAGCGCACCGTACTGATGTCCTTCAGAATGAACTCCAGCGGACAGTCGTATTTGTTGCAGACCGTCCGAGTCGCTACTAGGTCAGTCCGGACCTGGTCTGGGCTGAAGTGGTCTGTCACCATGAAGGCCGGACTCGGCTTGCGAGAGTAGACGAAGTCGCTGCCGATCTCCGTTGCGCCGCGCTCTTCGTTGACCCACGGACTCATGGAAATCTTTCGCACGTTCGGGATCATGCGCACTTCGGCCATTTTGCCGTCCAGAGGATCACAGCAGCCGTAGTACACCAGACCGAAACGCGAACAGATACGGCTGGTGTAGTCCACCTCGAACTCCTTGAACATGTCGGGTGAGACGGTGGAAAACATCTGGGCCAGTCCGAACATCCAAAGATCCTTCGTGCGGGGTCTTTGCGGGTCGTAACCCGGCTCGGGCAGCTCGTCGGTATAGGCGCCTGTACAGTGGATGAGGCTTTGCTCCTGGCACAGCAATCCCTGTTCCTCCAGTTGGTCGAGCATGCTCAAGTAGCCGTCCGTCAAGCGGATCAACAGGCGGTGCATGAAGTCAGGCTTGTCGATCAGGGCATACAGTGCGTTCTCAACGCCCATCCACGTTGCGATTGGATCCCACAGGGATAGGTACGGTTCTGCACCCCACGGCCGCACCTCAAGCAGGCCGTCGAAGAGTTCGTGGGCGACGGCCAGACGACGTTCGGTTTCGGCTGAATCGTGGCCGACTTGCGGCACGCGAATCTTCTCCAAGTCGTCTTCGGTCTGAAACTGGTTTTCGTACTTATGACCCACAACTTCGTTGGTGGGGTCGATCACGGCGGTCTCCTCCCGCACCTCGACGCCGAAGCCGCTGTTGTGAATTGCCTTAGGCACCCGTATGAAGGGCTCGACCACCATATCCACGGGGAAATGCTCCCACTGGTAAAGCAAGCGCCGGAGATGATCCTCATACCTGCGGCACTCGGCATCGATGCACCGCAGGGTCAACTCATCGTTGATGTTCATCTCGTTCCAGCAGACTTGGTCCAACCATCACCATGGGGCGCGCCGGTGTGCGCGCGTTCAGTTTGCGCCACAGAGCGCGCTTTTCATCCTGCACCGGCAGCGCGGCAACTTCCGCCACGCGAGCGGCCAACTCCCGCACAATCACAACATCCTTCTTAGTCAGCATACTTCTCCTCCGTTGTTCTTCGTGATTGCCGAACTAATGATGGAATTCCCCCGATTCGGTTGACACCCTAACTTGCTATTGTGACCTATTTCAGGGGGGTACTTGGATAGCACCCTGTCCCTGAAAATGCCACCACGGCCCGCCACGTGCAACGTTTTCGATCCCCATCGGCCTCCTTGCTCCCTCATGCCGCGTCCAGAGCTTTCTGACGCTCGTATTCGGCCGGAGACCGATATCCCAGGCTCGAATGCAACCTCACCCGGTTGTAGAATACTTCGATGTACTCAAAGATCACCGTACGGGCCTCCTGGCGGCTCCGGAAGGCTCGGTGTCCGTACAACTCGACCTTCAACGTCTTGAAAAACGACTCCGCCGGCGCATTGTCCCAACAGTCGCCCTTGCGGCTCATGCTCTGCCGGATCCCATGGCGCTGTGTCCACCGTCGAAACACATGACTGCAGTACTGCGAGCCCCGGTCGGAATGAAAAATCAACCCCTTCGGCGGCCTGCGAAGCAGCACCGCCATCAGCAAAGCCTGCACCACCAGCTCACTCGTCATCCGCGAGCTCATCGACCAGCCCACCACCCGGCGGGAGTGAAGATCCAGAATCGAGCACAAGTACAACCACCCCTCCGCCGTCGGGATGTAAGTGAGGTCGGATACCCACACCTGGTTCGCGGCTGCCACCTCGAACCCACGGTTTACGAGGTTCTCCGCCACCGGAAGAGTGTGCCCAGAATCCGTCGTGGAGCGATACCTCTTGCGCCGCCGCGCCCCAAGACCGTTCAGGCGCATCAAACGAGCTACCCGATTGTGCCCGACCCGAATCCCTCGACGTCGCAGCTCTCGGTGTACCCGTGGACTCCCGTAGCGGTCCTTCACCTCTTTCTGGATCGCCTTGATCTTCTCGAGGAGCTGTTGTTCCTGCCGGGTTCGTTCGCTCGGAACTCTCGAGCGCCAGGCGTAGTACCCACCGCATGTGACTCCCAGCATCCTGGCCATCTTCGCCACGCTGTGGGCTTCTCGATGCTGCTCGATGAAGCAGAACTTCATCGTTTTGTCCTTGAGAAGATGGCCAGTGCTTTTCGCAGGATGTCCCGCTCTTCACGGAGCTCCGCGTTCTCTTTGCGCAGGCGGAAGAGCTCCTCATCGCGAGGTCTCCCGCCTCCCGGAAATGCCCGAATACCCTGGGCCCCCTCGGCCTCCAGCTGCTTGCGCCATCGGTAGATACTGCCGCTGCCGATCCCCAGGTCCGCTTCGATCTCATGGCCGCTCTTGCCGCTGGTATTCAACAGCCGTACGGCCTCGACCTTGAACTCTCTCGTGTACTTCTTTCGTTCGTCCATGTTCTTCCCCTTCTATCACGGTGCTTAACTCCGTGTCTACTGAATCGGGGAAGACCCATGAATATACTGCAAATATACAATATATCACCCTTAATCATTCAGCTATCCTCTTCCAATCCACGCCATAAATCTATCACACCTCCAGTTTCCCCGTCGGCCACAGGGTGATGGGAACCGGTTTCCCGGTAGCTCTGGCCTGGTAAATCGCGCATTTCTGCGGCCATTCGATAAGGTATTCTCCACTTCTGCTCCCTCTTAGACCTTCGGAAATCCTATCTCCCTCGGCCAAGACAGATCGGGCGCCAGAGGGGCAATTGGGGCAGAGCGAGCGTAGCAAGCGGAGCCGCGAATGCGTAGTTTACAAAGTTGAGCGTGCTGCTTTATTATAAATTGAATCTGTCTATCCATATAATTAGGTCATCATAATCTTTCAGTGATAATCGATATTCCACTATATTTGCGAA
>CAZSKP010000073.1:0-9317 GCA_964607485.1 uncultured bacterium
GCTATTTGCCGCTCACCACGACATTGCCCACAAGGACGGTCGGCGAGCCATATCGGCTGTAGAACTTCACGTCGTCGGCCACCGCTTCGATGTTGCCGAGGATATCCTTCACATTACCGGCGATGGTCGTTTCCCTGACCGGAAATTTCGGCTTGCCGCCTTCTATCCACAGCCCGCTTGCGCCGACGGAAAAATCGCCCGAGACCACATCGACCGTGTGCATCCCCATCACATCCATCACGAGGTACGCGCGCGAGCAGCCCCCGATCAGCTCGGCCCGCGAAACGGTCCCCGGAACGAGATAGAAATTCGACGCTCCCACCTCCGGCATGGCGGCATAGGAAGAGCGTACGCCGTTCCCGGTGGAAGCGACGCCGTCCTTGCCCGCCGTGTACGTGTTGTGCAGGAAACGCATGAGCGTGCCCGACTCTATCAGCACCGTTCTCTGCGAAGGCACGCCCTCGCCGTCGGCCGGGGCGGGCGCAAGCCCCTTCTCGAACATGCCGTCGTCGATGATGGTGACTTTATGGCTGGCGACCTTTTGGCCCACCTTGCCGGCAAAAAAAGATTTGCGTTTCTGCACCTGGTCGGCCATGAGCGCGTGCCCGACCGCGGCCAGGAACTCCGATGCGACGGGCGAGTCGAGGATAATCGGAACCTTTGCCGTCTCGATTTGCCGTGCGCCGAGCAGGTCCACCGCGCGCTGTGCCGCCACCCTTCCGACGGGTTCGACGGGCAACTTCCCAAAATAAAAAGAGTGGTCGAAATCCCAGCCCATCTGCGCGTCGCCGTCCGCTTCGGCGACGGCGAGGATGCTGGCGGAGCAGGACGTGCCCCTGTGCCACAGCGAGATGCCCCGGCTGTTGACCAGATGCACCTCGAAGCTCGCGTCCGACACGGATGATTGCCGCACCTTCGTCACCCTCTTGTCATACTCCCGCGCCGACGACTCCATCGACATGGCCCGCTCGATTCGCGTGTCCACTCCGATGCCCGCCAACTCCGGGTCGAACCGCTCTACGTCCGCATACGCGCCCCCCGGCGACGGGAGCGTGTTGTAGGGGTCGGCAAAGCCGGATTGCGCGTTGGCGACGGCATCCTTCGCCGCGCGCTCGACTCCGGAAACTGTCAGCTCGGAGGTATGTGCGAACCCGAGGCGCTCCCCCGCCAGCACGCGCACGCCGACGCCCGAGCTGTCGCGAACCTTGACGCTCTCGACCTTCCCACCGCTCACCTCGGCGGACGTCGAGCTCGAACGGCTGAGAAAGGCCTCGGCGGCGGTGGCGCCGGCCTGAAGCGCCGCCTCCAGCGCACGCTTCGCTATCTTTTCGTCCGATGTGCGTGTCATCCCTTGACCGCCCGCACGAGTTGAGAAACGAATCCGGAGACCTGTTCGACGAGGTCGGGCGCGGACACCTTTTCCTCGATTCTCTTCACGATGGCCGAGCCGACGACGACCGCGTCGGCGTACGAGGCGACCTCGGCCGCCAGTCGCGGGCCCGATATGCCAAAGCCAACGGCCACGGGCTTCCCGGAGTGCGACCGGATTTTTTCGACCACTGCGGCCACGCCGCCCGCCATCTTCTCCTGCATGCCCGTCACGCCCTCGCGCGAGACGTAATAGATGAACCCGGTGCTGAAGCGCGAGATGAGGTCTATCCGGTCGTCGGTGCTCGTGGGCGCCAGCAGGTACACCGTGCACAGCTCCTTCATGTCCATTAGCGCCTTGTATTCCTTCGATTCTTCGGGCGGCAGGTCCAGCACCAGCGCGCCATCGACGCCGCTCTCCGCAGCCTCGGCGACGAAATGCTCGATTCCCATGTGGTGAACCGGATTGAAATAGGTGAACAGGATGATAGGCACCTGGGAGACCTCGCGTATCCGCTTCACTTCGGCGAGCACCTTCCGGAGGCTGGTTCCGCTTTTGAGCGCGCGCTCGGCCGCCCGCTGGTTCACGACGCCGTCGGCCAGCGGGTCGGAGAATGGGATGCCGAGCTCGACCAGGTCCACGCCGATGCGGTCAAACTCGACGACGAGCTTCCGCGTGACGTCGAGGTTCGGGTCGCCGGCCGTTATGAATGCGATGAATCCCTTCTGCCCCGCCCGCTTCAGCGCCTCGAATCTTTCGACCACACGGTTCGACATCATTTCCCCTTTTTCGACAGTATCTCCGAGACCACTTGCACGTCCTTGTCGCCACGGCCGGAGAGGTTGATGATGACACTCTCGGACGGCTTCATCTTCGGCACAACCTTGACCGCATGCGCGACGGCGTGCGCGCTTTCGAGCGCGGGTATTATTCCCTCGACTTTGCTCAAAAGCTGAAAAGCTTCGAGCGCCTCGTCGTCGGTGGCGATGGTGTATTCGATGCGGCCCGCGTCGCGCAGATGGCTGTGCTCGGGGCCGACGCTCGCATAGTCCAGCCCCGCCGAGACCGAGTGGGTGAGGTCTATCTGCCCCTCGTCGGTCTGCAAGACGAAACTCATGCACCCTTGCAACACGCCCAGCTCGCCCGACTCGAAACGGGCGGCGTGTTTGCCCGACTCGATTCCAAGCCCGCCGGCCTCGACGCCGACCATCGCGACTTCCTTGTCTTCGAGGAAATCGTAGAACAGGCCGATCGAGTTGCTGCCGCCGCCGACGCACGCTATCAGCAGAGAAGGCAGCTTCCCCTCCTTCTCGAGTATCTGCCTGCGAGCCTCGGCGCCGATTACCCTCTGGAAATCGCGCACCATCATCGGATAGGGGTGCGCGCCCAGGACCGAGCCGAGTATGTAATGGGTGGTACGCACGTTCGTCACCCAGTCGCGCATGGCCTCGTTGATGGCGTCCTTGAGCGTCATGCTGCCCGCTTTCACGGGGGTGACCTTCGAGCCGAGGAGACGCATCCTGAACACGTTCAGCGCCTGGCGACGCATGTCTTCCTCGCCCATGTAGATTTCGCATTCGAGCCCGAACAGCGCGGCCACGGTGGCCGTCGCCACGCCGTGCTGGCCCGCGCCCGTCTCGGCGATGACGCGCGTCTTGCCCATCCGTTTCGCGAGCAGCGCCTGTCCGATGGTATTGTTGATCTTGTGCGCGCCCGTGTGGCAGAGGTCTTCCCGTTTCAGGTACACCTTCGCGCCGCCGAGATGACCGCTCAAGCGCTCGGCGTGGAAGAGCGGGGTCGGTCGGCCGGCGTATTCGCGAAGATAATACTCGAATTCGGCGTGAAACTCGGCGTCTTCTTTTGCTTTCAGATACGCCTCTTCGAGCTCACGAAGCGGAGACATGAGCGTTTCCGGCACATACTTGCCTCCGTACGGCCCGAAGTGGCCTCCGCTGTCAGGTAACATTTCCCTTTGCCCTCCGAATGAACTGGCGGACCTTCTCGGGGTCCTTCTTGCGCGGGGCCGACTCGACGCCGCTGCAGACATCGACCGCGAGGGGCGAGACAATCTCTATAGCTCTTTCGATGTTGTCCGGATTCAATCCGCCCGAAAGAATAATCGGTTTACCGCGCGCGGCCGCCTTCACGGCGATGCCCCAGTCGAACGTCTTGCCCGTGCCCCCGCCGCCCCATCCCTCGACCTTCGTGTCGAGCAGAACAAATGCGGCCGAGGTCTCGCCTATCACGTCGAGGTCGGCCTCGGAGCCGACGCGGATCGCCCGGATGAGCCGATTCGGACTCAATCCCGCTTCGCGGAGACGCCCCTCATCGCCCTTGTAAAACTGGATAAAATCGAGTCCGACGCGCTCGAACGTCTCGCTGGCCTTACGCGGGTCAGGCTCGATGAAGACGCCGACGACGGTAACGAACGGCGGCAGGTTCTCGCGTATGTCGCGCGCCTGCTCATCGGAAATGTGCCGGGGACTTGCCTCAACGAACACGAAGCCGATCGCGTCCGCCCCGTTCTCGACGGCCAACATCGCGTCGTCGAGGTTCGTTATCCCGCATATCTTAACCCTGGTCACCGGTCAGTTCCCGCATCTTCGCCGGAATGTCGGCGCTGGTCACGAGCGCCTCGCCGACCAGTATCGCATCGACCCCGGCCTGCCGCACTTTGCGCACGTCTTCGCGAGTGAGAATCCCGCTCTCGCTTACTATTATATGACCGGGAGGCGCCTTGGGCGCAAGTCGCAGGGTGACTTCGAGGTCCGTCTCGAACGTTCTGAGGTCGCGGTTGTTTATGCCGATGATCCGCGCGCCCGCGTCCAGCGCCGTTTCCAACTGCTCGCCGTCGTGTACTTCGACGAGCACGTCCAGGCCGACGGGAGAAGCCAGGCCGAGGTAACTGCGCAACTGCTCCGCCGTCAACGCCGCGACTATCAACAAGAGGGCGTCGGCCCCGATGGCGGCGCTTTCCCAAACCTGGTATTCGTCGATGATGAAATCTTTCCTGATCACTGGCAGACGCGAGGCCTCTTTCGCCTCTTTCAGGTGTGAAGGGTCGCCTTGAAAGTATTTGGCGTCGGTCAGGACCGATATGGCCGAAGCGCCGCCCTCGGCATACAGCCGGGCGAGCGCGGAGGGGTCGAAATCTCTTCGGAGCACGCCGCGCGACGGCGACGCTTTCTTTATCTCGGCGATAAGGCAGATGCGGCCTTCGGCGCTGATGGCTTTGGCGAACGCGCCGGGTGAGCGCGGGGCGACGCGGTCACGCAGCTCCGCAAGGGGAATCCGCTCTTTGGCTTGGGCGACCTCACGACGCTTCTGCTCGATTATATCGTCGAGTATCAACTTGACGATACCTCTCGCAGGCGTTGAAGCTTCTCCTGCGCCGCGCCGGAATCGATCGAGCGCGAAGCCGCCTCGATTCCCTCGGCAACGCTTTGCACCCGGTCGGCGGCGACGAGGGCGAAGGCGGCGTTGAGCACGACGATATCGCGTCGGGGGCCTTTCTTCCCCCCGAGAATCGCCTCGATGATTCTCGCGTTGGTCGCCGGGTCGCCGCCAAGCAAATCCTCCCGACGCGAGCGTTCTACGCCCGCCTCGGCAGGCTCGAACTCGTATGTGCTCACCTTGCCGTCCTTCGTCTCGGCGACGACGGAGGCGGACGTGGTTGTCACCTCGTCCAGGCCATCGACTCCGCAGACGACGAACGCATGGCGGACGCCCAGGTTATTGAGCACGTGCGCCAGTGGTTCGACGAGGTTGCATTCGTACACGCCGACAACCTGCGCCTCCGCGAAGGCGGGATTGGCCAGCGGCCCGAGCACATTGAAAATCGTCCGCACGCCTATCTCGCGGCGAGGCCCGACCGCGTACTTCATCGCCCCATGAAACAGCGGCGCGAACATGAAGCCCAGTCCGATCTCATCAATGCATCTCTCGACGGCAGAAGGTTCGGCCTCTATGTGAACTCCAAGCTGCTGGAGCACGTCGGCGCTTCCGCATTTGCTCGACATGCCGCGGTTGCCGTGTTTCGCGACGGCAACGCCCGCCCCGGCCACGACGAACGCGGCGGAGGTGGAGATGTTGAACGTGTTCGCGCCGTCGCCGCCCGTGCCGCACGTGTCTATCAGGGGACGTCGCTTCGGGTTCAGCCGGGTCACCTTCTCGCGCATGACGCGCGCGCAGCCGGTGATTTCTTCGACGGTCTCGCCCTTCATCCGCATGGCCATGAGGAAGGCCGCTATCTGCGCGGGAGTGGCGCGACCGCTCATGATTTCGTTCATGGCGGCGGCGGCCTCGTCGGCGGTCAGATTTTTTCGTTCGGCGAGTTTCTTGATGGCTTCGCTGAGCATTTTCGCAGCCTAACCTTCAGCCCGGCTTGCTCGCTGATTTTCGGAGCGCGCGCTCCTTCTGCTCGACGGCTTTCGCGAGCTTGCTCTTGTACCGGGCGAGCTTGGCGCGCAGGCGGGAATCGGCGAGGGCCAGTATCTGAACGGCCATTATTCCGGCGTTCCGCGCGCCCGCTTTGCCGACGGCCATCGTGGCAACGGGCACGCCGGCGGGCATCTGAAGCGTGGACAGGAGCGCGTCCATCCCTTTGAACGGGGACGAGTCCACCGGCACGCCGATCACCGGGAGCGTCGTGTGGGCGGCTATCACCCCGGCGAGGTGAGCCGCGGCGCCGGCGCCGGCGATGATGACCTTTGTGCCGTTGCGCGCCGCTTTCTCCGCAAGCGAAATGGTTCGCTTGGGCGACCTGTGGGCTGAGGAAATCTTCAGCTCATAGCCCACACCGAACTCGTTCAGAACGCTCTCGGTCTCACGCATGACAGCGTGGTCGTTCTCGCTGCCCATGAATATCCACACGGGCGCCGCCTTGGTTCGGCGTTTCGGCATCACTTGCCCTTCCCGAGGCGCACGAGCGCCTTCTTACCGATGTCGGTCCTGCAATATTTATTTTCGAACTCGATCGCTTCGGCGCATTCATAGGCGCGCCCGATGGCCGCCGGGATGTCCCTCGCAAGCGCCGCAGCGCCGAGAACGCGGCCGCCGTCGGTGACGACCTTCTTGTTCTTAAACGAGGTGCCGGCATGGAACACCATTGCGCCGGGAATCTTCTGCGCCTTGTCGAGCCCGCTGATGGGTTTCCCTTTCTCGTACTTGCCCGGATACCCCTTCGACGCGAGGACGACGCAGACGGCGGCCTCGTCGGTCCATTCGGCCTTGACCTTGGCCAGTTTGCCGTCGGCGCAGGCGAGCAGGATGGGCACTATATCGCTCTTCAGACGGGGGACGACGACCTGCGTCTCGGGGTCGCCGAAGCGCACGTTGAATTCGAGCACTTTCGGGCCCGACTCGCCTATCATGAGTCCGCAATACAACACGCCCCGGTATTCGTAATTTTCCTTCCTCAGCCCGTCGATGGTGGGCTTCAGAATGTCCTTCTCTATCCGCTCCATCATTTCGTCGGTCACCAGAGGCGCGGGCGAATAGGCGCCCATTCCGCCGGTGTTCGGCCCCTTGTCGCCGTCGTATATCGCCTTGTGGTCTTGCGATGACGGCATCATCAGGATGTCCTTGCCGTCGGTGAAGGCGAGCACAGACGCTTCCTCTCCCTCCAGGTATTCCTCGAGGACGACCCTGTGGCCGGCGCGTCCGAACGCGCCCTGACAGATGCACCGCTTGACCGCCGCGATGGCGGATTCCTCGTCGAACGCGACGGTCACGCCCTTGCCGGCGGCCAGTCCGTCGGCCTTGACGACGATGGGCGCGCCCATGTCGCGGATGAACTCGATGGCCTCGTCGGCGTCGGAGAATATCTGAAACGTGCCCGTCGGGATGTTGTTCCTTGCCATCAGCTTCTTCGCGAAGCCTTTGCTGCCCTCGAGCTGAGCGGCGTCGGCGCTCGGGCCGAACACTTTCAGCCCGCGCTCGTTGAACCGGTCCACCATGCCTTCGACGAGAGGCGCCTCGGGCCCGACGAGCGTGAGGTCGATTTTTTCTTTCTCCGCAAACTTGACAAGTTTATCAACGTCGGTCGCGTCGATATCCGTGCATTTGGCGTGTTCCGCGATGCCGGCATTACCGGGAGCGCAGAATATCTTCTTCACGAGAGGGCTCTGCCCTATCTTCCACACGAGGGTGTGTTCCCGCCCACCTCCTCCGACAACAAGCACCTTCATTTCATACTCCCCTTTTCCCCGAAACCGACTGATGAAGACTAATGCTTAAAATGGCGCATGCCGGTGAATATCATGGCCATGCCGTGTTCGTTGGCGGCCGCTATAACCTCGTCGTCCTTTTTCGAGCCGCCGGGCTGAATGACGGCCTTGATGCCGGCCTTGGCTGCGGCATCGACGCCGTCGCGGAACGGGAAGAACGCATCGGAGCCGACGACGCCGTCCTTGGCGCGGCCATCGGCCTTGTGGGCCGCTATCATGCTCGAATCGACGCGGCTCATCTGGCCCGCTCCGACGCCGAAGACCGTTGAGTCCTTCACGTAAACGATGGCGTTAGACTTCACGTGTTTGCATATGACCCAGGCGAACAGAAGGTCCTTCATCTCCCCCTCGGAAGGAGCGCGCTTGGTCACGACGCGGAACTGCGACTTGTCATAGGTGGCGGTGTCGAAATCCTGCAGCAGCATGCCTCCGACGACGCGCCGCATGTTCGGAAAATCGTCGCGCGCGCCCGCGAGCTTGCCCGTGGCGAGCACCCTGAGGTTTTCTCCCCACCACTGCGACTTAACGAGTACCTCGAGCGCGTCGTCGTCGAACGAGGGGCCGATGACGGCCTCGACGAAGGTGTTCGGACGCGCCATGAGCTCGGCCATCTTGCGGTCTATCCCACGGTTGACGCCGACGATGCTCCCAAACGCGGAGACCGGGTCGCCCTTGAGCGCCCGCGAATACGCCTCGTGTATGTCGTTCCCGACGCCGGCGCCGCACGGATTCGTGTGCTTTATTATCACGGCGGCGGGCTCGGAGAAATCTTTGACGATTTCGATTGCGGCGTCGAGGTCGAGGATGTTGTTGTACGAAAGCGTCTTGCCGTGGAGCATCTTGGCCGTCGAGACGCTCGGTTCCTTCGCGCGAGGGTCGATGTAGAATGCGGCCGTCTGATGCGGATTCTCGCCGTACCTGAGGTCCGCCTCCTTGCGGAGGAGAAGGTTCATGGTTCGGGGATATTTTTCCGCTGTCCCCGTTCCCTCCGTGGCGAGGTAGTCCGCTATCGCGCGGTCATAGGTTGCCGTGTGCTCGAAGACCTCGCAGGCAAGCTCGAACTTCAGTTGTTCCGAAAGGCAGCCGTCGCCCGCCTTCAACTCCTCGATAACCTGTGCGTACCGCTTCGGGTTGACGATGACGGCGACGTCGCGGTAGTTCTTCGAGGCGGCGCGGAGCATCGTCGGCCCGCCGATGTCTATCTGCTCGATTGCTTCCTCAAGCTTCACCCCGCCCTTGCTGACGGTTTCCTGGAACGGGTACAGATTGACCACGACCATGTCGATAAGCTCGATTCCGTGCCGGTCAACCTGCTGCATGTGCTCGAGATTGTCCCTGATGGCGAGAAGGCCGGCATGGATTTTCGGATGCAGCGTCTTCACGCGACCGTCCATCATCTCGGGGAAGCCGGTGTAATCGGAAACGGAACGCACGGGTATGCCCGCCTCGTCGAGCACCTTCTGCGTGCCGCCCGTCGAGAGGATTTCGACGCCCATGTCGTGAAGAAACCGGGCGAATTCAACGATGCCGGCTTTGTTTGAGACGCTCAACAGCGCGCGTTGCACTTTATTAGGCATGGTCTCTCCCTGTCCTTCAGACGCTACCGATTTTCCTTGACGTATGTGACCGCGTTGCGAAACACGGCCACGCCCATCCCCTCTCGCGGAACTCTCTCGCGGGTCCAGCGCGGATGATTCGTCGGGAACAGGTACGCCTCCGGG
>CAZSKP010000074.1:0-9207 GCA_964607485.1 uncultured bacterium
GTCTGAAGTTCTCTGTAACGAACTCTCTCGCGAGTTCCTTTGACCGTTGGATTTCCTCCTCGTTTTTCATCATCACCGCCGGCTGACCAAATGGCATCCATCCACAGCAGTATTCCTTGGAGAGTAGCGTGTAATCCACCTTGAGTCTTTCCAGAACCTCCTTGAAGGCTCTGAACACATGAGGCATCGTCTCCGGCTGGAGACATCCCCCGATGATTACATACTCCGCCCGCTGGTCGATTCTGAAGCCGATGTCGTTTCGCAGCGCGTCGAGCCTGCCCTCGCCCGAGTCTTTGAATACACCGTGCTTTCTGATGTTCTCAACGTGTTGTTCGTCTATCATCCCTCGTCCCTCCTCATTCCTGTATTTCGCGTTAGGATCGGGCTATCCAAATGCTCTCCGTGTCCGCTCGGAATGCGACGGTCCGTTGCTCAAGCGTTCGCCTGGCAACGCTTTGAGGTCATGACCCCCATTCACTTATGACATAAATTCATAAATGAGAATCACTCAATTATACCGCACCCCCGCCGACCTGTCAAGCGACTGCCTAGAAAGACATTCATTTTCAGCCATATGTAACCTCATGTAATATCTTAAGATGATAGCGATAAGATATTTATATATAAATTATTACAAATTTGGAAGAATGAGAGAAAGTCAACTCATAAAACAAAGGTCATGTGTGCCTTCGCAACTATGTCGGGCAACTTCGGACAGTTTTATTGTCTGCGACGTCCTGCCGCAGAACAGCGTGATTCTTCGGTCGTCGTCTTCGACAGCTCGCAGGGCCTCGTCGGCCTGAGCGCCGCCTATCCTGCGAAGAGCAAGGGCGGCATTGCCGGCGACTGCCACATCGTCGTCATGGAGATAGGCTGAGATCTCCCCAACGTATCCGGAAAGGACGTAGGGGAGTTTCTGGCCGATTCTGCCCGCGGCCTGCAGCAGGCCCGGGCGAAGCCCTTCGTCTTCGAGATACAGCATAATGACCGGAACGAAGGCCTCAATCTGCTTCGGCACCCTGGTTCCAATCTCACCCAGCGCTTCGGGCACGCCGAATGGGTTATCCCCGGATTCGGGATTGAGCCGCCACATCAGTCGGCGGATGTAGTCTTCAATCTTCGAGGGCGCCATCCGGGAAACTATCCTTCCAAGCTCCCAGCACGCCCTCTGCCGAATTCTCGGCTCGGCGTCGTTGACCAACATTGTGAGAATGCGAAGCGTCTGGCGTTCGGAGCGCGCTTCGAGAGTATCCAGCGGCGCGCTTTCCCGAAGCAAGCGGCGTGCTTCGTCGAGCAGTCTGGTCATTTCGAACGACATTATAGTGAAACGATGATGTAATTTCCAAACGCTTCGATATTCGATTGACTTTGCGTGCCGGTTTCGGGTAGATTGGTTCGGTATCGACACATCAGCTTCAAAACCGCGGGGGAGAGGATGACAGAAAAGCCAATCAGCGAAAGGCTCTTCAAAGACACACTGGGTGCGCCGATGAGCCTCGGGCGTCTCAGCGTGATGAAGGGCCTCGGAATAGACACGAACGCTCTGATGAGCAAGCCGTTCATCGCCATCGCGAATTCCTTTACCGACATCAATCCCGGCCACATCCACCTGCGCGAGCTTGCACAGGCCGTAAGGGAGGGAATCATTGCGGCGGGCGGACTGGCATTCGAGTTTGGCGTGCCCGCTCCGTGCGACGCCGTCGCCGAGGGGCACGAGGGCATGAAGCATATCCTTCCCCAGCGCGACCTGATAGCGGACAGCGTGGAGACGTTTGTGCGTTCGCAACTTTTCGACGGCGTCGTCATGCTCAGCGGATGCGACAAAATCAATCCCGGCATGCTGATGGCCGCGGCGAGGCTCGACCTTCCGGCGCTGTGCGTGCCGGGCGGGCCGGGCATGATGAACGTGAGGCTCACAAAACCCGGCGCGAGCATCGACCACAAGGACCACGACGACATCTTCACCAAGCTGCAGGCGGTCACCTGCGCCACCTGCGGGGCCTGCGAGTTCATGGGTACCGCGAACACGTTTCAACTCCTCAGCGAGGCGCTGGGAATGGCGCTGCCGGGCGCGGCCGCCATTCCGGCGTTTACGATGGAAAAAAGAGTGATGGCGCGCGCGTCGGGCGAGAGAATCGTCGAGATGGTCAGAGAGGGGCTGACTGCGCGGCGCGTCCTCACGCGCGATTCTATCGAGAACGCCGTCATGGTCGATCTTGCCATAGGCGGCTCGACCAATTCGACGCTCCATCTGCCGGCGCTTGCAAATCAGCTCGGCTTCGAGCTTGACATCGAGTCGTTCAATCGCTACGCACAAGAAATTCCGACGCTCCTCGCCATCGCTCCGAATGGACCTTACGGCATCGTGGACCTTTACCGCGCCGGGGGAGTGGCGGCCGTGATGAAGCAACTTCGCGACGACCTTCATCTCGATTGCATGACGGTGAGCGGCAAGACCGTCGGCGAGGTCGTTGATGAAGTGGAGGTTCTGGATGAATCAATCGTTCACTCGAAGGAAAAGCCGGTGCTGCCCGAGGGTGGCACGGTGATTCTGAAAGGAAATCTCGCGCCCGACGGCGCTGTCATAAAGCAGTCGGCGGTGAAACCGTCGATGAGAACGTTTCGGGGAAAGGCGAGGGTGTTCGAGAGCGAGGGCGACGCGCTGATCGCCTTGCAGGCCGGCGAAATCGGCCCTGACACCGTCATTGTCATTCGTAACGAGGGTCCGAAAGGAGGGCCGGGCATGCCCGAGATGCTCAGCGTCACGGCCACGATAACGCTTCTGAATCTCGAGCGTGTCGCGCTGGTGACCGACGGCCGGTTTTCCGGAGCGACGGACGGGCCGTGTGTCGGGCACGTGACGCCGGAGGCCTTCGAGGGGGGCCCGCTCGCGATCATTCGCGACGGCGATCCGATTACCATCGATATTCCAAACCGGGCTTTGAGCGTTGACCTCAAGCCGCAGGAAATCGAGCAGCGGCTGAAGAACTGGATGCGTGCCGAAAAGCCCACTGCGAGCCGCTACCTTAAACTATATCGGAAGCTTGTCGGCCCGGCGTCGAGGGGCGCCGTGTTGGACGCATAGAGAACAATGCAAGTGAGAATGGTGGCAAGAAAGGGAGAACAACAGTGAAGGTAATCGCTTTTAATGCAAGTCCTCGAAAGAAAGCCAACACCGTTACGCTCGTCGAGGCGGTGCTCAAAGGAGCGGCCAGCAAGGGAGCGGAGACGCGCCTGGTGAATCTGAATGAGCTGAACATAAAGGGCTGCCAGGGCTGTGAATCCTGCAAGAAGGACCCCGGCAAGTGCGCGTACAAGGACGACCTGTCGCCGCTGCTTCAGGAAATGAAAGAGTGCGACGCTATCGTTCTGGGCTCTCCCATTTACTGGTTCCGTGTGAGCGCTCAACTGAAAATGCTGATCGACAGATTCTACTGCTTCCTTGGCGAGGAGACCGACCCTGAGACGGGAGAAAAATCGTCGTACTTCACGTTTCCAACGGGCAAGAAATTCGTGATGGTCACCTCGCAGGGCGACGAGGGTGCGGAACTCTATCAGCAGACGCTCGACTGGCTGAACATAGTGGCAACGGTGATGAGCGCTTCTTCGACCGAGTTCATCACCCACTGCGGTTCGGAAAACAACAGGGATTCCGCACGGAACAACGCCGAGCTGATGGCCAAGGCCGAGTCCATCGGCGCGTCGCTGGTCTGACCCTGAGAGCGCCCGCACATCTTGCTGTGGGGACAGTCCCGAATCTACGCGGCAAAAGACGGCCGCCGTAATTCTTGGGACAGTCCCCATCTTTACGTGAATTCATTACGAATATGACGCTTGAGCCGGCGTGGTCCATAATTCTCATTTCCGGCCTCATTTGTTTGACGGCCGCGACCGTAACGGGTTTCTCCGGCTTCGGGTTCGCGCTCATTGCGGTTCCGCTCCTGACTCTGGTATTGGACCTGAAGTTTGTTGTCCCGCTGGTTCTGCTGATGAGTCTGTTCTCCGTGGTGGTCCTGAGCGCCAACAAGCTGAGATTCTTCAGGGAGCCGACGATTGTTTTCATTTTCATCGGCACAATGGCGGGGCTTATGGTCGGCACGTATTCGCTCGCGAATTTCGACACCAGCGTCCTGAAAAAGATACTCGGCATCGTCGTCGCTCTATTCGCGCTTCACATCTTTCTCCGGGCGCGTCGGGAGAGAGAACCCGAACGGCGCGAGGGTCTCGGCCCCGCGACGGGCATCCCTGTCGCCCTTTTTGTCGGCATTCTCTCCGGGTTGGCGGGCGGATTATTTGGGACGAGCGGGCCGCCGCTGGTGATCTACGTGGACTATTTCGCGAAAGATAAGAGCTCGTTCCGTGCGCAACTGCTCGTGCTGTTCGTTCTGCACGACGTCTTTCGGCTGTTCCTGTACATCCACTTTTCACTGATGAACATGGAAGTCGTCCGATTCGGTCTCTGGCTCCTCCCCGGCGTGTGCGTCGGTCTGCTGGTGGGCTCGCGAATGCACTATCAGGTGAACGAGAAGACGTTCAGCCGGGCCGTCGCGGCCATGCTCCTTGTGTCCGGCCTGCTCCTCCTGAAGCCGTGAGATGCGAACCACGGCTCCATCGCAGACGTTCCAGGGGCGTCCTTTTCCTTGACACCCTTGCCCGGTGAGAATATAATTCAGATGGATTTCAACGGGGCGTAGCGCAGCTTGGTTTAGCGCGCCTGCCTTGGGAGCAGGAGGTCGCCGGTTCAAATCCGGCCGCCCCGACAAAGGCAAGGGATGTGCCAGCTTACGCGCCCTGCTGCAACGTGGTGCGGTAAGCTGCTTTTTTGTGAGGGCTTGCAGGCGTGTCGTCAGTTCGGTGTACCTGCATTTTGATGCATATTCAACGGGGAACTAAAGAGAGCCGGTCAGCACGCTGTCTCCTCAATTCTTTGCTGTTCTCCCGGATGCGCGCCGTTCTGTTTCTCGCTCCTCAGCCCACACTGTCTTATAGACGGCCATCATCGGTTGGCCACAGATTGCATTGATTTCCAGGGTGGCATCAAAAAGGTGGATCAATTCATGGTGTGAAGGTAAGTCGGGATACCAGGCTGGGTAAAAGATGACGTAGTCGGGTTTTTTCAGGGAGACATACTGGAACAAGTAGTTCCGCGTTCGCCCATAATACGACAGGGCTTCGGGGGTGACGAGGCCGGAAAGGTCGATGATGTTTCTCTCGGAGAAAAAGGCAATGGCACCGATATCTTGCGTGGCAAGGACAGCATGCGGCGGTGTATTATCCTTCATCCATCGGCCTATCCGCACTTGCATGTCATTAATGTTTTGAACAGCCCGTGCGTAGAAACCTGAATTCGCGTATTCTTCACTTGAAAGCCCGACGAGTAGAGTAACGACAATAGCTGTAATGACTGCCTTCATCGTCCTTCTTGCAATCTCGGGCCTGACCCAGAACTCCTCGAGTACAGATCGGAAGAACCGCATACACCAATCCAGTCCGACCACGCCCATGACGACGAACAGCGGCGCCATATTGCCGAGATACCTTGGCAACCATATCAGCACAACTTTCGAAGGCGCAAAGATTCCCATAGATATGGGGCAAAGCAGAAACGTAAGCGGGATGATGAGCGCCTTGCGTTCCGTTCGGGCCTTGAGCGAATCGAGAACAATCCTGAGAGCACCTGGAAACATCAGCCAGTAAAGTGGGATACTGTGCTTGAACGCAACGTTGAGCGCTCCGGAAAGGTACACTTGGGGGTAGAAAAAGAGCGACCGCCATAATTCGTCGACCCCGCCACCCTGGAGCCAGTCGCCCCCGCCACCCTGGAGCCAGACGATGAGACCGCCGCTACGCTTCGCCGCAAACGTACTTGGAAACGGATCGCCGGTAACGGAATAGTTAAACAGGAAATAGGGCGTCATCAAGGCGAAAAACAGAAGGAGGTGAGCCGCCGCTCTGGCTCCAAATCTGCGCAGAGTCTCTGTCTTTTCAATTCGTCCGAGGACAAAGCTATCGAGCAGCGCAAAGAACGGCAGCACCATCGATTCCGGCCGGGCCAGCGACGCCAGTGCGAAGATGGCTGTGCTTGCGTAGTGCCTGAGGCCCCTCTCTCTGCGATACAAGAGGTACAGGTAGATACCCGCCAATGTAAGAAACACCGAGAGCATTACCTCCATTCCGGAAAGCGCACAGAACATGAGCCGCGAAATCATTGCCGTCATGACCGCGCCCAGCAATGCGTAGCGAACATCGTCGAGAACGAAAATGAGCATCTTAAAGACAAGGATGCAACTGAGCACGTACAACACCAGACTTATGCCCTTAGCCGACACTATGAAGTTCGGAACGACGAGATATGATGCCGCAAGGATGATCGTCCAGAGCGGCGCCGTGGAGCCGGACATCGGAACTCCCGGATTGAAGGACATGCCGTTGCCGCTCGCGAGATTACGAGCGAATTGGCAGTGAATCCACGCATCATCAAACGGAAAGCCGAACGCGCCGGCGACATTCCATTCGCGGTGCAGATGGAGAGCGGTGAACAGCGCAATAATGGACGCGATGAGAACGATGTGGCCCCATTTTAGCTTTGAGAGCTTCATGCCGGTGTCTGTTGCACCTTTCCCCGACGTCGATAGATGACAAACCAATACAGGCAAGCGCTTCCTGTTGTGGAAAGGAAGACTGAAACGCAGAGGAGCAAGATGTCGTCAACAATCCGGAACGCCAGCGCAAAGGGATAAACTCTGCGCCTCTTAACTATCAGGTAGGCGCCGACTGCGCCGAGGAGGACTCCCAGACGCGTAATGTCGCTACCCGTGTAAGCAAGCAAGACGGCCGCGAGGCAGGTTGGCGCGCCATATTCGGCGAACGTCTTCTGCGGGCTCCTTTGCGCCGTGTTTAATCGATTCTCTTTGATGTGAGACATCGGCAGTGTATCGATGCTCCCATGCTCTCTCGGGTCATTGGTTTCGTCGGTCGCCGAATGTTTTTCCCCGAACGCTTCCCGCGCCCGACACGCGTGAGCGCTGGAAGCAATCCCCACGGTTGAGGGATTACGCTCGTATCACAGAGATAAAGATTCTCGAATCGGCCCCCGAGGTCTTTATCGACCACTTGTCCGATTCTTGCTGTTTCGCCCGAGCCTCTCGCTTGAAGTGGGGGTTGATTCGACGTAGGTACTACTGGAACTGATGCGGTAAAGTATATCAAAATGGGGCGAAATTTTCATGTAACGTGTGACATTTGATGGCAGGGATTTGGCCAAAAAGGACTGATATTCTGAACTTCTGTTTTCTGCAGCTTCCGCCTGATTCTACAAGGTGGGGCAAAAGAACGAAAGTCAAGACTAGTATTCGCGGCGGTACTTGGATGAGAGGATTCCAAGCTCCTCGCGATACTTGGCGGCAGTGCGACGGGCGATGTTGAGACCACGCTGGGTGAGGAGCTCGGTGATTTTCTGGTCACTCAGCGGTTTGCGCTTGTTTTCGTTCTCGATGAGCAGCCGGATCATTTCCTTCACGCTCGTCGAGGATGTGGCCTCGCCGTCGCTGCTCTCGATGCCGGAGGAGAAAAAGTATTTGAGCTCGAAGATGCCGCGCGGCGATTCCATGTACTTATTCGTGGTCACGCGGCTGACGGTGGATTCGTGCATCCCTATTCTCTCGGCTATTTCTTTGAGGGTGAGAGGCTTGAGGTGCGCGACACCCCTGTCGAAGAAATCTCTCTGAACTTCTACGATGTTTTCCGCTACCTTCTGTATCGTTTCCTTGCGCTGCTGGATGTTTTTGACGAGCCATTGTGCGGCCCGGAGTTTTTCTCGAACGTATTCTTTCGTTTTCGGATTGTCGTTGTATCCTTTGAGAAGCTTCCGGTAGAACGAGCTGATGCGAAGTTTGGGGAGGCCGTCGTCGTTGATGTAAACGACATAATCGTCGTCCACTTTTTTCACGATAACGTCGGGCACGATGTATATTACTTCGCGATTGCCAAAGTACCGGCCCGGTATCGGCTCGAGCGAAGCTATGACCGCCGCCAGGTCCTGAACCTCCTGCACGGATATTTTCAACGCCTGCGCTATCTTGGGGTATTGCTTTTTCGCAAGTTGTTCGAGGTGATCCTGCACGATCTTCCTCAGGAGAGGTTTGTCGGGATACGTGCCGTCGATCTGGATCAGGAGGCACTCGCTGAGGTCCCGGGCGCCGATCCCCGCGGGCGTGAACGTGTGGATAATCTTCAGGACGCGCTCGACTTCTTCGGGCGCGACCCCCAGCTTCTGTGCCCCCGCTTCGACGGATGAGGAGAAGTAACCGCGCTCGTCGATTTCGCTTATTATCCATTCGCCGATTTTGTAGTCGATGGGATTGTCCGTGCTGAGGGAGAGCTGCATCAGAAGATTCTTGTTCATCGATTCGGCTTCGGCGGCCGTGTTCTCGATGAACCCTCTCTTGCCGTCCTGATCGCGCACGCTGAAATCGCGTCCCTCGTAATAGTAGTCGCTGTGCGACGCCATGAGGGATTCGAGTTCTTTCTCTACGTCGCGTTCGCTTTCGCTGGTTTGTCGGTCGTCGTCGCTTGGCGTCTCGGGAGCCGATACCTGCGGGGTCAAGGAGGGGGCTTCGACCTCCTGGTTCTGGGTGGACTCTTCCTCCAGGAGAAAATTATCGGTAAGCTGCTGCTGGATGTATTTTTCAAGCTCGAGGGTGGATAGCTGGAGTATCTCTATCGCCTGCTGCATCTTCGGGGTCAGTATCATCTGCTGTACTGTCCCCTGGATGAGAGCCTGATGAAGCGCCATTTTCCTCCACCTCTAGCCGATTCCGCTGTCTCAGCTTACCTCCATAATTGTACCTCATGTTCGGGGTTTTGTCAATTGACAAGACGGGTTATTCACTGGTATACTTCGACTGAGATTCATAGACAGACCCGGCCTCTACTGTGTTGATTTGAATGAACGAATCTCCGCACGCTCACACCATCGAAATCCGGATGCTCGCCAGCGGAAGCGGTGGCAATTCCATTCTCCTCTCCTCGGAAAACGTGAATTTCCTCGTCGATGCCGGGCTTAGCTGCAAGGAACTCCTGCGCAGATTGGCGCACGTGGGGCTGGCTCCCGACGCCCTGTCCGGCGTCATCGTCACCCATGAGCACCAAGACCACGTCCGGGGCGTCGGCGTGCTTTCGCGCCAGTACGGCATCCCCGTCTATATG
>CAZSKP010000075.1:0-8271 GCA_964607485.1 uncultured bacterium
GCGCGAGGTCGCGGAATATGCGCGCCGCCAGCCCGGTCGTGAACACGATGGGCACGAACACCGCGACGGTCGTCAGCGTCGAAGCCGTTATCGCTATGCCCACCTCGCTCGCGCCCCTCTTGGCGGCGGTCAGACGGTCCTCGCCCTTTTCCTGCATGTGCCGGAAGATGTTTTCGATCACCACGATGGAGTTGTCCACCACCATGCCGACGGCGAGCGCCAGGCCTCCGAGCGAGATCATGTTGATCGTCATGTCGGCGAAGAACATGGGCAGGAACGCGGCGAGAAGGGACGTGGGAATCGCAATCCCGATAATCACGACCGGCCTCACGTGATGCAGGAAGAGAAACAGAACGATGATCGCGAGCAGGCCGCCCCAGAGCAGGTTCTCCCACACGTCGCCGATTGCGCGATTGATGAAATCGGCCGTGTCGAAGTTCTTCGTGATTGTGACACCGGGCGGCAGGTGCGCCGAGAGTTCGTGCAATTTCTCCCATACGCGTTTTGACACCTCGACGGTGTTGCTTCCCGACTGCTTGATAATCATCATCATGGCTGCGGGCTCGAGGTTGTCGCGGGCAAACACCGGGTCCTCGCCGTAGGTGTCGAACACTCTGGCCACGTCTTTCAGCCGGATGGTATTGCCGTTGTTCACGCCCAACACGACATTCTCGATCTCGCTCAGGCTGTTAAACTCGCCCAGGGCGCGCACCAAGTAATCTTTGTACCCCTCCTTGAGGTTTCCGACCGAGAGGTTGAGGTTCTCTCCTTTCAGCCGGCCGACAACGGTGTCGAGCGACATGCCGACGGCCGTGAGCTTATCCTGGTCGATCGCCACCAGTATCTCGCGCGGGGGCCCCCCGAACACCATGACCGAGGCCACTCCCTCGACGCCCGCGAGCGGGTCCTCGAGGTAGTCCTCCGTGATCTTCTCCAGTTGCATGCGATTGTTTCCTCCGCCGGCAATGCCGACTCCCATCAGCGGGATGTCGGCGGGGTCATATCGCACGATGCGGGGCTTGTCGGCGTCGTCGGGGAAGGCGAAATCGGGTATCTGGTCGAGCTCCTCGCGTATGCTCTGCACCACGAGGTCCATGTTCGTGCCCCAGTCGAATTCGAGCACCACCACCGAGACGCCTCGCGCGGAGGTCGAACGAACCTCCTTCACTCCGTCGACGCGGCTCACCGCTCCTTCGATAAGCTTGGTGAGTGAGTTCTCGATTTCTTCGGGGCCGACGCCCTCATATTCCGTGAACACGGCGGCGACGGGGAAGCTGAGGTCGGGCAGGAGGTCTACCGGGATTCTGAAAAAAGAAGTGATGCCCAGCACGATGACTATCAACACCATCATCGTTGCGGCGACTGCGCGGCGAACGGAGAAATCGGCTATGAACACGTCGCATCACTCTCCGGACACTTGAACCATCGCGTTCTGAGCGAGCCCGTAGGCGCCTTCGGTTACCACCTGGTCGCCTTCCAACAGACCGCTCAACACCTCGACTCTGTCCAGGTCGCGGAAGCCGGGAACTATTTCCACCCTCTGGGCCCGGTTGTCTCGCACCGCGACGGCGAAGTACTTTCCTTCTTCTTCAAGGATTGCGGACTTGGGGATCACGAGCGCGTCCGGGTGCTCGCCGACTTCTATCTCCGTCCTTGCAAACATGCCCGGTTTGAGAAGCCCTTCAGGGTTGTCGACTCCAACCGTCACTTTGAACGTTCGCGTCATCGGGTCTATAGCGGGCTGTATCCTCTTCGCCTTGCCCGCAAACTGGATGTCCGGATAGCCGTCAACCGTGACGGTCGCAGGTTGGTTGAGCTTCACCTCCGAGAAGCGTTTGTCGCTCACGCCGATCTCGATTTCCACAGGGTCGATCTCCGCGACTTCGAACAGAGGCTGCCCGGCCGCAACGCGTTCCCCGAGGTCCACGTACCTGCGGATAACGCTCCCGCCGAAAAGGGTCGTCACGTCGGCATTGTCAAGCTGGTTCTGCGCAAGTCCGAGGTCGGCCTTCGCCTGTTTCACCGTGGCTTCGGCAACCTCGAACGCGCTCTTTGCGAGGTCGTACTGCTGCTGCGAGCTGATTCCCTTCTCGAGCAGCTCCTGGGCGCGGGCCCACTCGGTTTTCACCTTCGAAAAATTCGCCTCCGCCATGGCCAGCGCCGCCTGCGCCTGGCGCACGGTGAGCACAAAGTCGATCTTTTCCAACCGCAGCAGCGTCTGCCCCGGCTCTACGTCGTCGCCTTCTTCCGCCAAGATGCGTTCCACCTTTCCCGGAACCTTGGCGCTTATCTTTGCCTGATTGAGCGCCTTGACCGCGCCGACGGCATGGATGGTGGACCGTATGCCGGAGCGGACGACGGGCGCCACTTTCACGCTCACGGCAAATTCCGGTTCGGAAGCGGCGGCTGATTTCTCGGAGTTACTCGAACAGCCGAAAACGCAAAGGCCTAGGCAAAGCACGGCCAGGCCCGCCAGCGCAAGCCGCGGCCTTCGCATCGATTCAAAACTTCTTCCCATGACAAAAAAGCTCCCTCCGTCACCAACCTTCAGGGAACTGAATGACCACCTCGCTCATTGACGGGAAATTAATCTTGAATCAATATACCAGAAAAGGAAATCGATTTGCAACTCGTTGGGCCGTTTGTTCTCTCGGCTCAAAGGAGTTTAACACGATGCGTCATCGTGCGTCTGTCGCCTCCTCGGCCTCGTTTCTGAATGTCCGGCCTCGACTGTCCAATTGGCACATATATTGCCTCTTTGCAAGAAGGGTGGGAGTGTTCACCGACCGGCCGCCCTCACGCGGGCGGAGGCACATTCGCGAAAAGCCCGCACGGCTGCCGGGCGCGAGATGTCTTTGAAATGGGGGTATTTGCGGCTCGTTTGTGCGAGGTAGCGCGATTGTTCTCAATGGGGACGCGGGACCGCGGCAAACGTTTCGATTTTCGGAAAACGGACTACGAAGGGCAAGACGTCCCTCCGCAAATTTTGCGTTCAGCGGTGTGACTGCTCAGACTGTCATGCAAAATCTGCGTAGTGGTCCTTTCACGGGGAAGCCAAAATGGCGTGCAACAGGCCCCGCAATTGCCCATTTTTTCTTGACATTCACCCCCTCATATGCTAATATTTCGTGTCGGCGTGGAGGAAGTGTAACACCGTCCTTCCCGAAGTAGTTGCGGAAGTCCAAGCATGACTTACCCCGGTCGATTGGGCCTTCCGCCTATCGGTTGTATCCGCTCGGTAGTCTGCCTGTAGCGGGTGAATTGCGAAAACTCAAGGATATCAGGGGAGTTCTGGCAAAGAGGAGGAACAGATGGCAAAGCAGAAGGCAATCAAGAGCGACATCGAAATAGCGCAATCCATCAAGCTCAAGCCCATCGAAGAGATCGGAGCCTTGATGGGCCTGAAGAGGCACGACCTCGAGCTGCATGGGGATTACATCGCGAAGATCAAGCTCGACGTGCTTGACCGTTTGAAAAAGAGACCCAATGCGAAATACATCGACGTCACCGCCATTACCCCCACCCCTCTCGGTGAAGGCAAGACCGTGACCACCATCGGCACCGGCCTCGCGCTGAATAAGATAGGCAAGAAGGCCGTGATAGCCATCCGGCAGCCCTCATTGGGACCGACCTTCGGCATCAAAGGCGGGGCGGCGGGCGGCGGCTACTCGCAGGCGCTTCCGATGGAAGATTTCAACCTGCACCTGACCGGCGACATCCACGCGGTCAGCATTGCGCACAACCTTTGCGCCGCCTACCTCGACAACCACATCGTGAAGGGCAACAAGATGGGCATCAACCCCTTCACCATCACGTGGAGACGCGTGGTCGATGTGAGCGACCGAATGCTCAGGAACATCGTCACCGGCCTGGGAGGAAAAGTGAACGGGATTCCCCGCGAAAGCGGATTCGACATCTCGGTGTCCTCCGAGGTGATGGCCATCCTCGCGCTGACGACCAGCCTGCAGGACATTCGCAAGAGGCTCGGCAAGATCGTCGTCGCGTTCACGAAGGACGGCAAGCCCGTCACCGCCGAGGACCTGAAGGTCGCGGGCGCAATGGCCGTGCTGATGAAAGACGCCATCAAGCCCAACCTGATGCAGACGACCGAACATACCCCCGTCATGGTGCATGCGGGGCCGTTCGCCAACATCGCCCACGGGAACAGCTCGATTCTGGCCGACATGATAGGCATCAAATCGTGTGAATACCTCGTGACCGAGAGCGGGTTCGGCGCCGACATCGGGATGGAAAAGTTCCTCAACATCAAGTGCCGCATGAGCGGCCTCGTGCCCGACGCGATAGTCTTGGTGGCCACGATACGCGCCCTCAAGATGCACAGTGGCAAGTTCAAGGTTGTCGCCGGCAAACCGCTGGCCCCCGAGCTGATAAGGGAAAACATCCCGGCCATCGAGGAGGGCATCTGCAACCTCGAGAAGCACATCGAGAACGTGAAGATGCACGGGCTCGAGTGCGTCGTGGCGATAAACCAGTTCGCGACGGACACGAAGAACGAAATCAAGTTCGTCAAAGAGCGCGCCGAGAAGGCGGGCGCACTCGCGGCCGTTCCCAGCCAGGTCCACGCCAAAGGCGGAGCGGGCGGAACCGAGCTGGCCGAGGCCGTGGTCGAGGCTGCGGAGAAGAAGAAAAACTTCAAGTTCCTCTATCCGAACGACATGTCGATCAAGCAGAAGATCGAGACCATCGCGACGAAGGTGTATGGCTGCGACGGAGTGGACTACACGCCGCTGGCGAATGAGCAGATTGAGCGTTATACTAAACAGGGGTTCGATAAACTACCCATTTGCATGGCAAAAACCCATTTGTCGCTGTCGCACGACCCGGCGCTCAAGGGCTATCCGAAGGGATACAGGATGCCCGTGCGCGAGATACGCGCCTCGGTCGGAGCGGGATTCCTCTATCCGCTCTGCGGCACAATGAGCACCATGCCGGGTCTGCCCACCACGCCGGCGGGCGAAGCGGTGGATATAGGCAAAGACGGCCGCGTGGTTGGGCTTTTCTGATGTCCGGCGACAAGTGACGGAAGTGTGGAGTTTTGATGCCGATAAAGGAAATAACGGAAAGTAAACTCGATTCCAAGCTGCTCAAGGAAGTGGAGGAGAAGGCTCACACGAAGGTCTCCTCGTGCTTCCAGTGCCTGAAATGCTCCAGCGGATGTCCACTCGCCTATGAGATGGACTATCTCCCGGCGCAGATCATCCGCATGGTCAACCTGGGCATGCTTGACGAAGTCTTGAAGAGTCGCACCATCTGGGTCTGCGCGTCGTGCGAAACGTGCACGACGCGCTGCCCCAACGATATCGACATCGCGCACGTGATGGACACGTTGCGCGAGATGGCGCTCCGCTCGGGCAAGGCGGAGGCGGAGGAAAATCTGAGGCGCTTCCACGAATCGTTTCTCGCGGCCATAAAGACGTGGGGACGGGTTCACGAGCTTCAGATGATAGGAACGTACAAGCTGAAGACGCGTCGGTTCATGGAAGACGCCGACATCGGCATGCAGATGTTCAAGCGGGGTAAGATAAAACTTATTCCGGAACCGATAAAAGGGAGAAAGGCAGTAAAGAAGCTGTTCAAGAAAACCTGATTTCGGAGCGGTGACGTGTTGTCTCCGCGCGATGGCGTCAGACCCCGGGCAGCGTCGCGCGTGGCGCCCATCGACCGAGAAATCGGGTTGAGCGTTTGGGAAGTGTGTAAATGAAAGTAGGATACTATCCGGGTTGTTCGCTTCATGGGACCGCAGAAGAGTATGACGAATCCACTCAGATGGTCTGCGAAGAGCTCGGCATAGAGCTCGAAGAGATCCCCGACTGGAGTTGCTGCGGCGCAAGCTCGGCGCACTCGACGAACGACAAGCTGTCGGTCGCGCTGGCCGCCCGCAACCTCGCGCTCGCAGAAAAGGCGGACTGCAAAACGCTCGTCATTCCGTGCTCGGCCTGCTTCCAGCGGCTGAAGGCGGCGGAATCGCGCATGCGCGAGAGCGAGGAGCTCGCGCGCGAGATGACCTCGCTCATCGAGATGCCCTACGCCGGAAACCTCGAAGTCCTGCAGATTATCCAAGTCCTCGCCCGTCCCGAAATCGTCGAGAAAGTCCGCGAGAAAATCAAGAAGCCTTTGAAGGACCTGAGGACCGTCTGTTACTACGGATGCCTGACGGTGCGGCCGCCCAAGGTCACGCAGGTCGGCGACTATGAGGACCCCATGTATATGGATATCCTCATGGAAGCCGCCGGCGCCGACAACCGCTTCTGGTCCTACAAGACCGAGTGCTGCAGCGCCGGCCTGGCCATGGCGCGCTCTGACGTCACGAAGCGGCTCAGCGGCGTGCTGCTGAACATGGCCGATGAGGCCGACGCCGAGTGCGTCGTCGTGAGCTGTCCCATGTGCCACGCCAACCTCGAGACGCGCCAGGACGCGTTGAAGGAAGAGGGCCGCATCCCCAGGAAGATACCGATTTTCTACGTGACCGAGCTGCTGGCTCTGGCGATGGACATAAAGGGAATACGGAAGCTCTGGCCCAAACATCTGGTGGACCCGCGGCCGCTTCTCGCATCGAAGGGGCTCGCTTAGACGCATTATGAAGTTCCGATTTTTTGGAGTGAGATGAAATGAGCGGCAAGAAAAATTCCGGCAACGGCGACCCGAAGCCCGGCCGCAGTGTCGGCGCCGTGATGGTCGTAGGCGGCGGCATCGGCGGAATGCAGGCGTCGCTCGATTTAGCGAACGCCGGATTCAAGGTATATCTGGTTGACAAGAGTTCCTCCATCGGCGGGCGGATGGCACAGCTCGACAAAACGTTCCCGACGAACGACTGCTCGATGTGCACCATCTCGCCGAAGCTCATCGAGGTGGACAAGCATCTCAACATCGACCTCGTCACCTACTCCGAGGTGGAGGCGATAGAAGGCGACGCGGGCAACTTCACCGTCACGGTCAGATGCAAGGCGAAGTCGGTTGACTACACCAAGTGCACCGGCTGCGGGCTGTGTCAGGAAAAATGCCCGAGCAAGGTGGACAGCGAGTTCGAGGCCGGCATCGGAAAACGCAAGGCCATCTACGTGCCCTATCCGCAGGCCGTGCCCAACAAGCCCGTCATCGACCGCGAGCACTGCATCAAGTTCACCAAGGGCAAGTGCGGCGTGTGCCAGAAGAAGTGCCCCACCGGCGCCATCGACTACGAACAACAGGACGAGGTCGTGAAACTGAACGTCGGCGCCGTCATTCTCGCGCCCGGCTACGACCCGGTTGACCCGAAGCTCAGGCCCGAGTATGGCTTCGGGCGGTACAAGAACGTCCTCACCAGCCTGCAATACGAGCGTCTGCTGAGCGCCTCCGGCCCGACACAGGGACACATCAAGCGGCCTTCCGACGGCGAGGCTCCGCGCAAAATCGCGTGGATTCAGTGCGTCGGCTCGCGCGACTCCGTCTGCGGCAACGAGTATTGCTCTTCCGTCTGCTGCATGTACGCGACGAAAGAGGCGATCATGACGGCCGAGCACGAGAAGGACGCCGAGTGCAGCATCTTCTTCAATGACATTCGCGCCTTCGGAAAAGGTTTCGAACGGTACTACATCGGCGCCGAGAAGGACAACGGCGTAAAATATATCCGCGGCATCGTCTCATCCGTCAAGGAGATGCAGCGCACAAAGAACCTCCTGATGAAGTACGTCTCCGACGACGGCGAGATAAAGGAAGAGGAATTCGACCTGCTCGTGCTTTCCGTCGGGTTGCTGCCCTCGAAGGGCACGAAAGAACTCGCCGCGATAGCCGGCATAGAACTCGACAGCCACGGCTATGCCCGCACGTCCACGTTCCGCCCGAGCGAATCCTCGCGCCGGGGCATCTTCGTCGCGGGCGCGTTCGTGGCGCCCATGGACATTCCGGAAGCGGTGATGACAGCCAGCGGCGCGGCCGCCGCCTCAGCTGAGCTCGTCGCAAGCGAACGGGGCACTCTGGCCACCCATAAGGAATATCCGGCCGAGCGCGACATAGCCGGCCAGGAGCCAAGGGTCGGCGTGTTCGTGTGTCGCTGCGGCACGAACATCGCGCGCGTCGTGGACGTGCCCAAGGTGGTCGAATATGCGAAGACGCTGCCGCACGTCGAATTCGCGACGGAATCGCTCTTCACCTGCTCGACCGACTCGACCAGACAGATCGCCAACGCGATAGAGGAGCACAACCTCAATCGCGTCATAGTGGCCGCGTGCACGCCCGCCACGCACGAGCCGCTCTTCCAGGAGACGCTCAGGG
>CAZSKP010000076.1:0-7519 GCA_964607485.1 uncultured bacterium
TCGCTCGCCAAGGTGCAGGCCGTGCGCCGGTACCGCACCAGCCTCATTCTGGAAGGCGGGAGCTTCGACGAAGCGGCCGACCACGCCCGTACCCTCCAGCGCAAAACGGGAGCGACGTTCGTTCCCGCGTTCGACGACCTCGACGTCATGGCGGGCCAGGGAACTATCGGCATGGAGATTATCGACGAATGGCCGGAGGTCGAAACCGTGGTCGTCCCCATCGGGGGTGGAGGATTGATCGCGGGCATCGCGACGGCGATGAAGGAGTCGAAACCCGGCGTCAAGATAGTAGGAGTCGAGGCGGCGAGCGTGTCCTCTGCAAAGGCGGCGCTCGAGAAGGGCGAGCCGACAAGACTGAGCTCGGCCCATACCCTTGCCGACGGAATAGCCGTCAGGCAAGTGGGCGAACTCACCTTTCCCATAATACAGCGGCTCGTGGACGACGTCGTGACCGTCGAAGAGGACGAGATCGCCGCCGCGGTGCTGCTCTTGCTGGAGCGGAGCAAGATGGTCGTCGAGGGAGCCGGCGCCGTGCCGGTGGCCGCATTGATGTACCGCAAGGGTTTCGCCAAAGGAGAGAACGTCGTCCCCGTCCTGAGCGGTGGAAACATAGACGTGAATATGCTCGGCAAGATAATCGACAGCGGTCTTGCGAAGTCGGGCAGGTTCATGACCGTCGAGGTTGTGTTGGAAGACGTGCCCGGCGCACTCCACGCCCTGCTGGGCCACGTCGCGGGGCTTGAGGCGAATGTGCTGAATATCGAGCACGACCGCACCTCCGCCAAGGCGCCCTTCGGCAAGACATTCGTCACGCTCCACCTCGAGACGCGAGGATACGAGCACGTGGCGGAAATCGGCCGCGAACTGGGCGCAAACTACGAAATCCAAACCAGGTCCTGATGCGGCCGGAGACTCGCGAGACTATTTCGCGGTCACCTTGCACGGAACAAACCTGTGCAGCGGAGTCGCCGCCAGGCGGTCGCGGTTGCGGGCCGGCGCGAGAACGTTGACGTTTGCGCCGTCGGTCTGCCCGCAGTAATCCAGCCCGAAGCCGTGCGGAATGATTACCATCCCGCGGGACGGTTTTTCACTGACCTCCACCTCCACCTCGACCGAGCCCGCCTCGGTCTCGACAACGGCGATTCCGCCGGTCTCGAGCCCAAGCTGCCTTGCGTCTTCCGGATGCGTTTTCATCGTGCAGGCGCGCGTGCCCCCCGTCCACTCAGGGTTCCGCATCAATGAGTTGGCGTTGAAGTCGGTGCGCTCGCCGGCGACCATGAGCATCGGGTAGCCGGTGTTCTCCAGCGCCCTCAGCTCTTTGGCCGGCTCGATTTCGGCGACCCAGTCGTCCAGCGCCGGGATGTGCAGATGCACCTTCCCGTCAGGCGTCTTTATGTTTTCTTCGAGATTGTTCTCCATGTCCTGCACGCAGATGAGCACGTCGCCCGGCGTCTGCCTGAGCTTCTCGAAAAGTTCGTTGCCCAGTGCCGGCGACAGCGTGTACCCGGCTCGTTCCAGCTTCGGCCCGGCCGTCTGGCAGTACCGGCTCAGAATCGCCCACATGAGCGACATCGCCGGCGAGCCCAGCGCCTTGCCGAGAGTCTGCGCCACGACGAAGAGCAGCATTTCGGCGGCGGCGGGATCTTCTCCCATGTAATTCATCAGCGCCATTCCGTACTGGAGCAGGTCTTTTGCGGCCAGTTTTTCCAGTTCCGCCGGATACTTGGGGATGAGGCCGAGGGCGTCGGCGAGGCTCGTCAGTATCTCCGCCTCCTCCTTCGGCTCTCCAAGCGCCTCGCACACCGGCCGGCGCATGTGGAAGTAGTACTCGGGATATTTCCACGAAAAGAAGGAGCCGTCCCATTTCTCGTACGCCGACTTCGCAGGCAAGATGTAGTGAGAAAGGCGGGCCGTCTCAGTCATCGACACCTCGACGGTCACGAGCAAGTCAAGCTTCTTGAACGCCCGCTCATAGGCCAACGTGTCGGCGTAGGACCTGAGCGGGTTGGAGCCGCTCACGATGACGGCTCGAAGGCGGTCGGGTTTCTCGCTCAATATTTCCTCCGGCATCACGTTGGGCGGATACACGCCCATGATCGCCGGAAAATCGGTTTCGACGGTCCGCCAGTTTGAGGGATCGTCTATGGGGCTGTGGCTGCCCAGAGGCACTATGTGCCCCAGGAACACGTTTCCGCCTTCTTTACCCACGCCTCCCAGCAGGTTAATCAGTATCATTTCGAGGTACGAGTTGACGGTGCTGTTTCGGCCCATGAGGAGGCCGAGGTCGGACCGGAAGCTGCACCTGTTTGCGGCGAGCAGGTGGACGAGATGCCGAACCTCGCCTTCATCCAGTTGGCAGACCTTCAGGGCCGCGCCGACATCGAAGTTTCCGAAGAGACGCAGTATCTCTTTGAAGCCGGTCGTGTGTTCCCTCACGTAATCTTCGTCGTAGATGCGCGCGTCGAGTATCATGGCGATCATGGCCTTCAGGAGGAGCGTGTCGGTGCCCGGTCGGGGCGCAAGGTGGATATTGGCGCGCAGGGCGGTATCGGTCCGGCAGGGGTCGATCACTACCACGAGCTTTTTCGGATCTTTCGCCAGCCTCATGATCTCCGGCCGAGCGCGGTTCATTCCGTGGCTCCGCCACGCGTTGCTGCCCCAGAACACCAGCACGTCGGTGCGCTCGACGTCGGGAAACACGTGCAGGTACTGGCGCCCGTATGCTTCTCCCTGGACGTAGAAGAAGCCTGTCAGTTCCTGCGCGAGCGCGGAGTAATGATACCGCGAGCCGAGCGCCCTTAGAAGCCGGACGCCGAAGGCCGCCTCGAAGTGGCAGCCCTGTCCGCCGCCGCCCATATAGGCGAGGCACCTGGGGCCGTGCGTCTCGACGAGCTCCCTCAGCTTGGCCGCGATCTCATCCGTCGCCTGTTCCCAGGAGATTTTTTCAAACTTGTCTCCGACTCTTTTCAGCGGATGCCTCAGCCGCTCGGCGTGGTCCTGAAAATAAGCTATCGAGAGCCCCTTCCGGCAGGCGTATCCCTGGCTCCGGGGAGAACTCTTGTCTCCCCGCACCTTGGTTATGCGATGGTCCTCTGTCTGTGCTTCGAGGCCGCAGTTGACCGCGCACATGACGCACGTCGTCTTCTTCCATTCACCCATGATTCATTCCTCCGCCATCCTCATACGGGGACGCTGGTCCGCTGTTTCCCTCCGATTTCCGACAAGATTTCACCGCAGGTATGATACCCGCCCGACTTCCTGATTTCAAGAGAGCAGGTTGCGAGGGAATGGGCCGGCGACACCACGCCGCATCGTGTCACCGGTGTACACCCATCAGTTTCTGTCCTGGGAAACGAGGTAACGGAGGTCGGCCCACGTTATTTGCGAGATCGTCCTCTGGCCCTGCGCCGATGGATGGAAACAGTCGAGGTCGGAGATGTCGCTTTCGATGAGCGGATACACGAACAGCGATTCCGTGAAGTAGTAGTAGTGATGCTGGTCTCCGGCCTGATACTCGGCCGTCACCCTTTGAAGAATCTCATTGAAGGCGATGTTGCGACCGCGGACATATTCCCGGTCGGCCTCGGTGTTCGAGGGATCGAGCATCGTACGGCACGGGAACCAGTCGAGGGGGTTGGTGGTCCACAGCGTCTCACAGTCGACGATTCCAAGCGCCTCCTTTTCCCGCGCGATGCCGTAGAGGCGGCTAATGTCGGCGATTCCGAGGACGTATATCGTCGCGCCGTTGGGAAGGCCTTGCCTCAGCAGCTCCATTCCGGCGCGGAAGTTGGTCTCAAACTGCTCGTCCGAAGGGATTTCCCAAACATTGTCCTGACACACGTCGTTGTGTCCCATCAGCACGGTGACGTACTGGGCCTGTTGATACACGGCCCGGGCGGCTTGCGCGGGGAAGTCGAACATGTCGGCGCCGCCGAAGGCGTTCATGTAGTTCGCCCGGCCCTCGGGTCCCCATCTGGCGGTGATGCGCTGGTTGTGGCTCCTGACGTTGGTGAGCCCCAAAAGCCGTTGCCAATAGCCGTAATACCCGTTGACCCAGCTTGCGTTGGGGTTGGGGCCGTAATGCTCTGCGCTGCCCCCGGCGGTGAGACTGTCGCCAGTCGAACTGAGGCGGCGAGGCACGAGCTGCGGGTCTTTCGCCTGGACACTCGCCGTGAGCGCAAGCGTCAGGACGACAGTCAGAAACAGAAGGAGAGCCATTCCAACCTTTGACCCTAGAAAATATCTGGATGTCATCGGCGACCACCCTTTCTTTGTCCTGGAGGAAGGATTCGCGAGCGTGAGTCATAGCACTCATCGTGGGCCGAATTGATGCAGTTCGCCCTCAGCGACAATAAAATATTATCTCGCCATTCCCTAGATGTCAAATCCCGATTTTTGTAAGTTCTCCTCTGGAAATTCGACAAATTTTGTAACAAACCGGAGGCCTCCCGCCCGACACGATATGCCATAAGTTATTTATATTTAGGGGGTTTAGAAAACGTGGGCTCTTGGCACCCTTCTTGCGCGTCAAAGATGTTCGGTCACAGACCAAAGAGACGAATAGTATGCCTGCAGGATGGCGACGCCTTCCGGGAAACGGGTGTAAGCGGAAGCTGTCACACAATCTAGAAATGGTCTTGGGAAAGGTGGGACGAAGATGCCGGTACTTGTGTGGAAAGCGATCGAGGAAGCTCCGCGGAAGATTAGCATCCGGCTTCTGATTGCTTGGCTGCTCGCCCTCACTCTTGTTTTCACCGCCGCGTCAGCGGTGGCCGTGGCGCAGCAACCTTTGTCGGAAGACCTCAGCTACGGCTTCTTCATGATTCGAGCCGATGAGCAGCTCGAGGCGCTTCCTCTGGCGCACACCAGGTGGGTTCGCATGGCGGGCGTCGCGGCATGGGGGCTCGTTGAGGCGGAGCCCGGAAGTGGGGTTTACGACTTCTCCGTCACCGACCCGATCGTCCAGGAGGCGAACGACCTCAACCTTCATCTTCTCCTTACCATCAACCAGAGACACGATCTGGACGCCGGAGCGAGCCAGAAGGCGCTGCCCACCGATATGGAGGCCTACAAAGCCTTCCTCGGAGCCTTTGTCGAACGGTATGACGGCGATGGAATCGACGACGCGCCTTCCTCGCCCGTGGTCCGTTACTGGCAAATCGGCAACGAGCCCGACAACGTGAGCGAAACCGGTGAGAAGCTCCAGTGGAACGATACTCCGGAAAACTATGCGCTGTTCTTGAAGGAGAGCGCCGAGACCATCCGCGCGGCCGACCCCGGCGCCACTATCCTCATCGGCGGGCTGGCTCAGGGCTTGAGAGGGCTGGCGGATTTCTACGAACCTGTGCTCACCGCCCTCGACGGATACGGCGGCGGCCCATACTTCGATGTATTCGACGTCCACTGGTTCGGCCTCGTCGCGGACAACAGCTACATAGGTTTGGGCAGCGTCGTCGCTGCGATTAGAGATTCCCTGACCGCGCACGGTTATACGGACGTGCCCATTTGGACCACGGAAACGGCCACATACAGCGGTACCCCCGATGGGTACGGCATCCAGACCGAGGAGGAACAAGCTCGGGACCTGGCCAAACGTCTGCTGTATTTTCGGAGCCTCGGCCTGGAAAAGGTGTTCTGGGCGCCTCTCAGAGAGTTCCACGAATGGAAAGACGTGCCGAACGGCTATTTCGACAACACCGGACTCGTCAACAATCCGCTGAACGACGAAGATTCAAGCAGGAAGAAGGCGTACTTCACCCATCTCCTGTTAGCGAGCAAGCTCGACGGAGGGATCGTCCAGTCGGGCACACCGTTCATGCAGCTCATTGATTCGAGCCTGCTCGAAGGCTGCGAGTTCACCAATTATGGCAACACCTATTACGCCATCTGGATAGATGACCCCGAGCTGGCCGGCTCGCCATTCTCATTTCCGACGGACCACCAGACCTTCACCGTCTATACCCTGGTTCCCGACGAGAACGACGAGATTCCGAGCGAGGTCGTCCAGAGCGTCAACGGCAATTTCGAGTACACCATCGGCATCGACCCGATCCTTGTGGAATATTCCGGAGACGGCCCGCCGCTGGAGATCGTTTCTCCCGTCCACGGCATGTTGACGATGGCCCCCGGCGTGGACGTGGCCGGATTGACCGACCCGATGGAGGATGTTCTTCGGGAAGGACCATATGGGGTACTGCCCGAGGCGGGAACCGCGGATGGGGGCGGCAACTTCGGGTTCCTCGATGTGCCCCTGGCCGAGGGCTGCAACGCGCTGACGGTCATTGCCGGAACGGGCGGGTCCACCCGCAACGCGACCGTTCACGTGGTGCTCGACACGATTCCCCCCGACATAACAGTCACGTATCCCGTGCCGAACAGCTCGCTGAATCTGCCCGTCATCGCCGTCGAGGGCAACGTTGACCTGGGCCAGGAAGTGATTTTTGAGAACCCGCCCAGCGGGTCGCCGCTGAGCGTGTACGGCCACGAGGTCAACGGCGGCTTCGTGTTCCCCGAAGAGACGTTCCCGGAGGGCCCCAACACGGTCCAACTGAGCGCACAGGACGCGGCGGGGAATTATTCTGAGACCTTGGTAGATTTCCTGATAGATACGCAACCACCGACGATCACCGACGTCACTGCGTGGGCGGATACGACCGACGAGACAGGCCCCTATGAAGTGCAGGCCACGGTTACCGACGGTGACGAGATACTGTACGCAAAGCTCGCTTATACGCTTAACGGCGGCAGTCTGGTCGAGGTCTCGATGCAGCCTCAGGGCGGAAACCTCTGGCGAGGGGAAATCCCGGGCCAGCCCGTCGGCACCAGCATTACCTACTATGCGAAGGCCAGGGACCTGGCGGGTAACATCGGCACCCAACCCTCGGCTGCGGACCCGCTCAGGTTCCGTGTCGTGGAAAGGCAAGCGCCGGTCATCACCGGCGTCACGGCCCTCGGCGATACCGATGATACCGTGAACCCCTATGTTGTGTCTGCGAACGTCTCGGATAACACGGTGGTCGATGAGGTGACCCTGTTCTACAAGATAGGCGCCGATTCTCCCGTAAGCGTTCCCATGACCGACCAGGGCGGCGGAGTGTATCAAGGCGAGATTCCGCCCCAACCGCTGAACACGTTGGTCGGGTACTGGCTCAAGGCGGAGGATGTGTTCAATAACTTCGTGATGGAGCCTGCCGATTTTCCGAGCAGCTTCTACTGGTTCCGCGTCGTGCCGCAGGGCTCCTCCGATGTGATCGTCGAGTTTACCCCTGTGAGCGGGGTGGTTCCGAGAGGAGGCAATCTGGAGGTGGATGGCAGTCTTTACAACCTCAGTCCCATGAAGCAAACGATCAACTTCAAGACCGTCGTCACCACGCCAAACCAGAATCAAAAGACCCTCAACAACCTGAACCTCAGCCTCACGCCGCTCGAGCTCAAGTCGAAGCGGCTG
This sequence comes from uncultured bacterium, assembly GCA_964607485.1. GTDB lineage: Bacteria > Abyssobacteria > SURF-5 > SURF-5 > SURF-5 > CAZSKP01. Next base: position 7,448 of record CAZSKP010000076.1, read on the forward strand.
ACGTACTCCATGCCGTCGAAGGCTCCGCTCGGGATCTACACGTACTCAGCCATCGTCTCGACTGTCGAGGGA
>CAZSKP010000077.1:0-7177 GCA_964607485.1 uncultured bacterium
GACCACGAATGAGCAGGCGTCGTTGTGCATCTCGAAGGAGGATTTCGACGATGACGCGCCTTCTTCCGTCGGTCCTGCCTGTCCGCTGCTGGCGGACGGGCGCTGTGTCTGCTACGAGGCCAGGCCGCTCATGTGCCGCCTGATGCTCTCATCTACTCGCTGCGACACGGCCGGTCGGGCCGAGATGCCGTCGTGGCTGCTGTCGTTGACGACCGTTTGTCTGCAACTGGTGGAAGACCTGGACCAACACGGGTGGTCGGGCTACCTGGCGCATCTGCTCCCTCATTTTGAGAATCCCGCCTTCGCCGACGCCTATCGCGCGGGGACGGCGCACGTGGAAGATGTGAGGCTGCGGCGCAATCGTCCCAATCCGGGATTATTGGTGCCGCCCGAAGACCAGCATCAGATTCAATGCTGGCTGCAGGACCTTCAGGGGCGGCTGGAAGAACGGTAACCTTTTAACTTTGTGGAGGTGTGCGATGCCTACGATCGAGCTTTCGGGCACGAGAATCGATATCGACGATGACGGGTATCTTGTGAACTTTGAGGATTGGAATGAGAAGGTTGCGCATGCATTGGCCGAGAGGGAGGGCTTGGGCACGCTCACGAAGGACAGGATGGACATACTGCAGTTCATGCGCGAGTATTACAGGAAGTTCAACTCTTTTCCGATACTCCACGCCGTCTGCAAGAACATACATCAACCGAAGGAGTGCACCTACGAGCAATTCCCCGACCCCATCAAGGCGTGGCGGGTCGCAGGGCTCCCCAAGCCCACCACGGAGGTGTTTTCTCTCATCCGCCACGATGTGTGATGAGACGGCCGTTTGCGCCGACGCGGGAACGTCGCGGGCGGGGCCGCGGCTCACCAGGTGTCTGAAAGGCCTCTCATCTTGGCTCCGGTGAGCAGGTACTTCATGACGCTCACGACGTGGCTTTTCTCCGCCTTTATGATCGCCTGGAGTATCTCGTTCTCTCCCAGAATGTCTTTTATGGCGTGGTAATACAGCAGCGTCGCCTTTTCAAATGCGAACGCTCGGCCGAGCGCGTCGTCTCTCGTCTTGATTTTCTCCGTGTCCCTGAATGCTCCCTCCTCACCCATGAAGAACTCCGAGACCGCCGTGGCCGCGAGGTATCGATACCTCTCGTCGGCGTGCTCGACCTTCTCGCCTTGAGGGACCTTGTTGAGAAGAGAGCGAAACTCTACCTCATGGGCCACTTCGTCTTTCGCCAGCGTCGAGAACAGCTCGTTCAGTTCGTTCTCATCCTTGAACTTCTTTGCGAGCGTGTTGTAAAAACCCGCTCCCAATTTCTCGGTCGTCACGGCGAGCTCGATGCTTTTTCTGAGCGTCATTTCATCCGTCATAGTATCCTCCTCATCGTCTCCTTGTTAGTTGAATAATGAAAGGTTTGTGTTTGTAGTTCCACATCAGCTGAACGATCTCTCGCGCTAGGAGTACCCATCCTGAACGGCCTGGAAAATGTGGGGATGCCGAACCTCGTCGTCGGGCGCATTGGCGCTTATCTCCACGGAAACGGAGAGCGTCAGCGTCTCCGGCGCAAGGCAATTGCGGTCGTCGCAGGCCTGAACGCGGACAGCCAAATCCAGCGGTGCCGCGCCCTCAGGGGCGACCTCGGCAACAGTCATGGGAACCGTCACCCACACCTCGCGTTCGTACACGGAGAGCGGCTCCGGGCTGAATCCGAACCTGGCCTCTCTGCCTTGCGGATAGACGACCTCGCCCGCCGCGACGGCAGAGTTGTCCCCAAAGCTGATTGACGTGGGTATCAAATAATCCTGCAACGGTCTGTTCGAATTGATATGCCAGCCGTCGTCTATAGTGAGCCGCACCGCTGCCTGGAATGTCTGGTTCGGGGCCACCTTCAAGCGAGAGAGAAACGCCTCCGCCGTCACCGGCCGCTTCCTCGTCCGAGCGTCCGGGTTGGCGGCGGTAGATTTGACCTCCTGCTTGCCCGACGATGCTTCATCGAAATACATTGCCAGGGCCAGTATCAGGCTCTCGGCTCCCCGGGGGGCTCGCTGCATCAAACCGAGGAACGAGTCGAACGACGCTCTGGCCGCCTCCAGGTAGCGCTTCTCACCCGTCAGACGATTCAGACGGATGAGCACTTGCGCCGCAATCCCGTTGCCGGAGGGGATGGCCTTGTCGTATGGGTCTTTCGAGCGCGCCAGCAACTGCTCGTGATCTTCGGCGGTGAAGAAGAATCCGCCGTCGGCTTCGTCTCGATAGCCTTCGAGCAGCGTTTCCATGAGCGCCCTTGCTTCGTCGAGCCGGCGTTTGTTCCCGGTGGTCTCGTACAGTTCCAACAGGCCGTCGGCAAGGAACGCGTAGTCGTCCAGGTAGGCGTTGAGCTTCGCCTCGCCGTCGCGATATGTCCGGAGCAGCTTTCCATCTTTGCGCATGACGGTCAGAATGAAATCCGCCGCCTTCTCGGCCGCCGCCGTGTAACGCGGCTCGTTGAGGTGTCGGCCTCCGTATGCGAAACCGCCTATCATGAGGCCGTTCCAGCTCGCGAGCACCTTGTCGTCGAGGTGCGGCCAGATGCGCTTCGACCGCCGCTTTAGGAGTTCTTGGCGGTCTCCTGCGAGGCGGGAACCCAGCTCTTCGAGCGAAATTCCTTCATCCTTCGCAACCTCGTTCAGCGGTTTTGTGAGGTGAAGGATGTTGGCGCCTTTCATCTCTCCCGTAGCTTCGTCGCGGAAGTTGCCCTCTTTCTCTATGTTGTAAACGCGGCAGAACAGCCCGCCCTCGTCCTCGCCCCGAATCTGCGCAATCTCGTCGCGGCTCCAGACGTAGAACTTGCCTTCCTCGCCCTCGCTGTCGGCGTCGAGTGCCGAATAGAAGCCTCCGCGTTCGTCCGTCATCTCGCGGAGCACCCACTCGTAGATGTCCACGGCGACGCGACGGTACTGCTCTTCTTTCGTGATGAGATATGCGTCCACGTAGGCGCGGCAAAGCTGGGCATTGTCGTAGAGCATCTTTTCGAAGTGAGGCAGCAGCCACCGGGCATCCGTCGAATAGCGATGGAAGCCGCCACCGATGTGGTCGTGGATTCCGCCGCGAGCCATCGCGTCGAGCGTGCGTGTGACCATCTTGAGGAGCGACGCGTCGTGGGTGCGGCGATACTCATACAGAATAAGGCTGAGACTTCCGTGGGGCGGAAACTTCGGCGCGTCGCCGAAACCGCCCAGCCGTTCGTCAAACGAACTGCGGAGCTCGGCGATGGCCTGCTTGACGAGGTTGTGGGTCGGTTCGCCCGTCGCCTCAACGTGTTGTCCCGACGAGATTCGTCTCATGACCTCCGCCAACTGGTTGCCCTGCGCCTCGACTTCCTCCCTGCGCGCGCGCCAGAACTCCGCCAGGCGGACGAGAATCGTCTTGAAACCGGGCCGCCCCATAGAATCTTCGGGTGGGAAATAGGTGCCGGCGTACCATGGCCTTCCATCCGGCAGCAGCCACAGCGAATTGGGCCATCCGCCCCTGCCGGTAATCAACTGGGTGGCGTTCATGTAGATTTCGTCGAGGTCGGGCCGTTCCTCGCGGTCTATCTTGATGCTCACATAGTATCTGTTCATGATGTCCGCCACCTCGCCCTCCTCGAAGGACTCACGCTCCATGACGTGACACCAGTGACAGGTCGAATAACCGATGGAGAGAAAGACGGGCTTGTTTTCGCGTTCCGCCTTGCGGAAGGCTTCTTCGCCCCAGGGATACCAGTCGACGGGATTGCGCGCGTGTTGGAGCAGGTAGGGACTCTTCTCGTGGATGAGACGGTTGAACTCCGGCCCTCCGTCGAGAGGCAGCTCGGCAATCTCTTCCCGCGAAGGGAGCGGTTTATGGAGAGACTCTCGCTCGGACATCGGTCGTCCTTTCGCCTTGAAAACGTGTGTCGCTCACCGTGCTCGAACAGAAGACGACGAGCAATCCTTCACATACTATTTACCTCGTGCGGGAATATGTAAAACAGCGTTCGGCGAGGGCTTTCCCCATCGTTTTCGTGGCAGGCGAAAGAGGACGGGAAAGGAAAGCCGGGGCCCCCCTTACGGGAAGCCCCGGATGCACAGTGCAACGGCTCTTATGCAGAGCCTGTCTTCTTCCTGAACGACATGCCCAAAATCAGCACAACGACCGGCAGCAGAACGGCAAAGAGCGCCATGTGTTTGCATTTTCGGGGCGAAGTCAGCACGAAATCGCAGACGGAAGCCAGAGGCGACAATCCGTACCTGGCGGCAGTCCGCAAGCTCTCGTGCCTGGCGATGAAATGCGCCAGCGGGGGACTGAAGCGGTAGTATGCTCGCACGAAGAGCCTGCCCGGCGAATTCGTGAGCAGATGCTTGTCTCTGAACCGCCTGAATATCAGCACGTCTCCTGCATCCGGCGAGCCGTATGCCGCCGTGGCAATGAAGCAGTTGCCACTGCCGCCGCTACCGCCCGAGATGGTTATGTCTTCCAGCCCGAGCCCCGTGAAGTGGTTTATCCAGAGCTCGATCATCGGCGGATCGGACGCAGCGTGGTCTTCCCTGTATTCGAGCCATCCGTCGCCGACCACTGCCTTTTGCCAGCCGACTGCCGGATTGGGGTCGAAGTGGTATATCTCGAACTTGCTCAGGTCTGTCTCGCCCGGACGCGGAATGAATATCTTGACCGGGTCGTCGAAGACCATCGCCGGCTGCAGGCTCAGCGTGAGCTGGTTCGAGCTGCCGTTGAGCGTCGGCATTTCATTCGTCGAACCGAAGTATGGCTCGACGGGAACAGTGTCCAGATATTCCATCCACGTGCCGGCCAGGCCGCCTTCCTCCAAGGTGACCGAAAGGATATCGCCCGGCTGAGACGGATGCGGGTCTTGGCTTCGGGTCTGAGCGGGCAGGTCGGGGGCGAAGTCTCTCACCCGGAAGCGGTACTGATACTGCGCCATCGCGTTCCCCGCCACATCGCAGGCATCGATGACGACTCCCACTTCGAGCCCATTCGGAAGTCCGGAACCGTAGGTATTCTCGTAATCGGGGATGAACATCATCCACACAAGCCCCGGCGCCGTTTCATCGAACATCATTTCGCCGGCAATCTGCTCGTATGTCTCGTCCCCACCAACCGTGTAAACGCCATAGGCTCTGATGAGAGTCTGGCAGGTGGGCGAGGAGAGGTTGATGCCCGTGTCGTCGAGCACCCTGGCTCTCACGCACGTGTCCGTCGAGGCCCCGAGATCGGCATCCAGACCCTGTTGAGGATACGGAGACAGCTCCTCCGTCAGGAGCACGGGCGGTTCGGCATCGACCGCAATCGTCACGATGTCCGTATCCGCGCTCGCGCCGTCGTTGACGGTCAGGGTGAACTCGAGGGTGTCGGAGCTCGCGGGCGAGGTGAACGTCGGGCTGCACGTATTAGCTCCCGTGAGGGATACGCTGTTGGCTCCGCCCGTCTGCGCCCAACTGTATGCCAGGGCTGATGGTCCGCTGTCAGGGTCATAGCTGTTGCAGCCGTTGAGCGTCACCTGCGTTGAGCCGCGCACGAGGCGGTTGTTTCCTGCGTCGGCCACGGGGGCGTCATTCTGAATTGAGAGCACTCCCTGAATGTATGCGCCGCCGGTCCACTGGCCTTCGGAGCAGGTCACGATAACGCTGATCTGGTAGTACTGGGTGGTGCCCGAAGCGTTTGTCGGCGCGTGCCAGACGGGATTTTGAGCCGTCGGATTGTCAAATGTCCCGCCGTCCGCGCTCCACGCGTAGGTCAGCGAGTGTCCTGCGGAATCCTCTGCCGTCACGCTGCAGCTTACGTCGGCACCCGACCCCACCGGATTGGGCGTTCCGGCGGGTCCTGAGAGGAGCGTCACCTCATCCGGGGCAGTCTCGATGGTGTACTGGCTTGTGACGATCGGACTCTGATTTGACGCCAGGTCCACGGCGAAGAAGCGCAGAGTAGTGCTCTGGGTCATCGTGATGGGGCCGGAGTATGTTGGAGAACTCAGGTTTGGGGTACTGCCATTCGTCGTGTAATAGACGGTGGCGATTTCGCTCGGCACGAGTGTGACGCTGACGCTCTCGGAATAGGTGCCGCCCGATGGACTGGCGATGACGATCGGGTTTGTGACGTCGATAATGGCCCCGTCGGATGGGGCGGTGAAATCGCTCAAGTTGCCGGCAGTGTCGACCGCGCACAGTTTGTAGTAGTACCTGGAGCCATCGCTGACGTTGACGTCGGTCCAGGATGTGGCGGAGATGATTCCCGTATGCGCCTTGGTATAGGGCCCGTCGTAAGAATTAGACCTGTGAACCTCGTAGCCGCCCAGGTCCGGGTCGGGGTTGGCCGTCCAGGAAAGGGAGACGTAGGGATGGTTGATATAAACATCGGCCCACGCAGCGGATGGCCATAAGAGAATTATGAAAAGCGCGACAATCAGCCGACCGATTCGGTTTCTGCGAATGGTTCGCATTGCCTTCCCTCCACATCGTTCTTCGCTGTTACAGATCATGTAGATGTCCTGTAAAGCACAAAGAACCGGACTCGGGGACTCTACTGGCAATGGTCATGCCATTGTCTCATAAAGCGAGAAGCCGACCGGGTGGACCGTTCTAAGATATTGTTGTTCAGCTACTTGCGTAATCACTCTCCTGCTTTCCGGGGAGCGTAATCGCCTCCAGAGCTTCCGGATAACATACACGGATGTCACCCTCTCTTACAGAAATGTAAGAGTTGACCTGTCCTTCTTTTCCGGCCATCGTGGTTACAAACCTACCCGCCTTTCGCCGTACAGAGGCGGCCGCACACACTCCCGGCCAAAATTCAGACGACGAAAAAGAGAAAGAAGAAAGCGACGACGTTTGGGGACGTAAAATTGGGTGTTGCGCGTAGAGCCTCGCAAACACAATATTTGGGACAATCAGCAAAAATTGTCCCAACATCTAGTGGGGGACCGTGGTTTGGAAGATTATACCAGAGTCTGAGATGTTTGTCAACCATAAATAAAACAATTCATCTCAAGATGAAGTGGAGGCGGCTCCATCGTCAACTTTCTGCTCACAAGCCAGAAAAGAGATGCGCTGAGACATGCCCGTTATTCCTTTCTGTTTAAACGACATAGCGAGGCGCAGGCTTTTGGCGCGGAAACGATGAAAGTAATATCAAAAATCTTTTTTGATTCAAGCTAGAAAGAAGAG
>CAZSKP010000078.1:0-6114 GCA_964607485.1 uncultured bacterium
AATGCAGGGGGGATACAGCGTCGAACCGGAGGGGTCAAGAGAGAACAGATAGACAGATCCCGCGGCAACCGCACCCAACAGCCCTGCAAATTTCAACCGATGTCCGGTTGTCTTGCTCAACGGCTGCATGAAACGAAACCTCTTCCGGCGCTGGAATTATGATGACATTTGCGAGAGGACTCCGCCGAGCACCGCAAAAATGAGCCATATGACTATGAGAGCCAGTCCGATCCCGAAACCAAGCCAGCACCACAATTTCGCCTTCTTCGATGTTTCCACCGCGCCCGCGTAGTCTCCCGCCGCGAGCTTGCCGTTAACCTGCGCCGCAAAGACTATGGCTACGATGCCAAAGGGAAGACAGCAAAAGATCGTCACGAGGATTGCTTGAACGAGGTAGTTGGGAACCTTTGTGCCGGTTGGTTCAGTAGTCATCGCATCATCTCCTTGGTTGTGTGAAAACCGTTGACCTTACCACTGTTGAGCCGGCGCAGTCTCGAACTGCTCCTTTATTGACTTGAGATTGAGCATAATCAGCAGAACCACGGGATACACCAGGCTTATGAGGACAGAGACGATTCCGCCTACGACGTTCATTATCATCTGAGGCTCCGGCGACCCTTGCTCTCCCATCATCCGGGCCATCATGGGATACACAAAGAAGATATTGATGGCGAAACTGATGAGTACCCACACTATTTCGGCCTCCTCGCCGATTGTGAACGGCGTGCTTATCTTGACCTTGAAGTTTTCCTGCAATGTCCCGGGAGGAACAATCAGGTTGGTGCCGCTGTTGTCTATCAGCACTCCGCCGAGGTCCATGTCCATGTCGGCCTCGACGTCGAAGCTCACGACCCGGAGCTCGGTGTAACTCTGCCCGTCTCTGAATTCGTCGTTGCAGTAGGCCACGCGACTTCCCTCGGGCGAAAGAGAAAAGAATTTCTGCGTGCCGGGCATATGAATTTGCGTGTACGCGTCCGCCTCGTCCGGGGACGCATTGGCGTAAAACAGGTCGAAGTCGGTGCCGAAGTAATCAGTTGGGGTTTCGCTTCTCCATGCGTTGTTTACATCCTCCTCGAAGAAGGCGAGCGATTCGTCAAAAGAAAACCCGCCCGAAAACTGGGCGTTTTGCGAGGGCGCAAGCTTCCTGACTCTGGGGTCGTCGAGCGAGCGTGGAGGCTGGGTAAAGCCGTCGAGGATATCCTCGACATCATACAATATATACACGTTGACCGGGTTGACGTCGAGATTCTCGACAGCCATGAACATTATCTTGCTGCCCGAGGGCGACCACACGCCCCCCGCCACGAACAGTTCGCGCGGGTCGAAATTCGTCAGGAACAACCCCGGCGCCGTCGCCACAGACTGGCCGTCCTGCTCGATGGGAATGTAGGCGACGTTGCCCCAGTTGGCGCACAGCAAGGCGTCGCCCCACGGAAGTTTCAAAATTTGAGGCGAGATGGTCTTTCCGACGGGCAGGGGCAGCCTCAGCGGGATATCATAGAACGGGCTGTCGAAATCCCGGAGCGGTCCCTCGGCGGGGTCGATGGGCGCTATTACTATCTTGAAGTTGCCGGTTGGTTCTCCCTTTTCATCCCAGGCATCGCCCGTTTGGACTTGGAACAGCACGTGGCGGTTGTCGGGCGACCATGCGAGCGGGAACATCGGACGCACCGATTCGTATTCCTGCGAGATCACCCATGGATACTCCAGGTCGTCGAGTCTGACTACTTTCACCACCGCCGGCCACCAGGGAGGTTCGTATTCGATATACGCTATCATCGAACCGTCGTGCGACCATGTGGGAAACGCGGCCGACCTGCCCGGCTCGAGGAGCACCACCTTCTGCCTGCCTATCGATATGGAGCGATTGCTGGGCACGAACAACGTCTCGTAATACTCGGCAATCGAGCGGCCCGAGTCCGCCTGCGCAAGGTTCAGCAGGTCGCCCTCGACGTATGAAGCGAACCGCAGCCCCGCATCCGCCCAGTTCCCGCCCCGATGAATGCCCAACCGGCCCAAACGATTTATCGCCGCGTCGGCCGGAAGCCGGCGGGCATACTTCGATACGACTCGGTCGAAGCGCTCCCGTATGCGGTCGAGAACCGAGACCTTCAGCAAGGCGAAGGGGTCTTGCACGGTGGCGGCGGCGACTTGAACTGCTTTGGGAGAAATCGTCGCCTTCTGACCGGCGGCCAGCAGGTGTTCCGACTCTTTCTCCGGCCTAAGCGATGCGGTTCCCGAAATGCATTCGACGGAAAACGAACCGTCGGCGCCGCTCACCCTGACCACTGAATCGGTGGTCGTCAGTGAGGCTGCGCCGAGGGAAATCCTGAGGGGTTTCGGCTTATTGGCGGCCGCCACGGCGACGTTGCCCCGCACGAGCGTAAAACCGCGAGAGCCTGTAATCTTGACCTCGGTGGCGTCGTCGCTGAGCAGCCTAAGTCCCTCGAACGACATGAACGACTGTGCCGCCTCGGGCATAGCAATTCTCGTCCCGTCCACCAGACGTTGTCCGACCTTCATCGGCAGCCATTCTCCGCCGGGAGATTTCGCCTGGATTCCACCGGAGCAGCGGATGACCACGCCGCTGAGCTCGTGCGAGAAGGTCTTGTAAAAGTAAAAGTGGACGAACAGGTAACCGGACAGGAGGATGAGGGCCAGAAACACGCCGAAGCCGATGAGCAGCTTCTTCAAAACCTTACCCGAGCAGGCAGAAATGTTCTTCGCCATGGTCCCCTCCCCGCGCTCGGAGCGCGTGTGCAGCCCGAGCGTTTGGCTTAACATGGCTGAGCAACATGCCTTAGTGAAAATAATATCACTTAAGTTATTCAGAGTCAAGCGTCAATGCGGGAATCGCTAAGCTCCCCCGCATTTGAGGCGGAATCTCGCAGAAAAGAAGTTGCGCGCCTTGTTTTGAGGCCGCCTCTTGTGTTAACGTAAGGCTCTGTACCAACAGCAAGGCAGGTCGATACTCTGGAGAATGTTTTCATGGCAGAGAGAAATTTTGCGGACCGGATAGCCCGCGAGAAGCGGGAGTTTTTGGAGCGGTGTGTGATGTGCGGTAGCTGTCTGGAAAGCTGCCGCATTCGCCCTTTCTCGCGCTATTCCGACCAAGCTCCGGCTGAACTGCAGAAGGTCCGAATCGATTTCCTGAACGGCGGCGAACTCTCTCAGACGGTGTACGACATGGCGTTCACCTGCATGGGCTGCCACTACTGCAGCAAGCGGTGCGAGCAGGGCCTCGACCCGTCGCGTATGGGCATCGTATTGAGAACGGAACTCGTGAACCGCGGCGAGGCCGCGCCGCCGACGTATTCGTTCGCGCTCTCCGGCGAGCGCTTCAGTTACCTGAACATCATGTCGGCCGTTCTGCTCAATCCATCGGAGACGCGATGGATAACCAAACTGCCCGAATCGCCGGAATCGGCGGACGTCGTGTATTTTCCCGGATGCGCGCTTCACACGACGCCGGCCCGGCTGTTCACCGGCCTCGACATCCTTGACCGGATGGGCCTGAGCTACGTGGCGCTGGGCGGCGTTTCGTTCTGTTGCGGCGCTCCGTATATGGGCGCGGGCCGAGCCGCCGAATCCGGAGAGTACGGCGGAAAGCTCGTGGAAGCGATCTCCGCCTTTGCGCCGAAGACGGCCGTGTTCTCCTGCCCCGAATGCACCCTGCGGCTCAAAAGAGACCTCGCCGACTCGCCGGCGCATTCCTTCCGGACTGCTCACTTCTCGACGTTTCTCGGCGAGAACCTCGACAGGCTGAAATTCGAGCGCGCCATCGACAAGACGGTGACCGTCCACGATTCCTGCCACCTCGGCCGCGGGCTGGGCGAGTTCGAGGGGACGCGAAGGGTGCTGGAGGCGATCCCCGGCGTCCGCGTCGTGGAGATGGAACACTCGGGCAAGAGCGCCCTCTGCTGCGGCGGAATGACCGCCATGTTCGACCGCGACGCGGCGGGCAAGCAGGCGGTCGGCCTGCTGGACGAAGCGAAGGCGACCGGAGCCGACATGCTTGTGGACCTCTGCTACGGCTGCAACCGCACGCTGGGGCGTCTGGCGAGGAAGAAGAATTATCCGTTCGAGTCGATAAGCCTCGTCACGCTCGTCGGCCGCGCCATGGGCATCGAACACGAAGACAAGCTGGCCCTCTACATGGGATGGAGGGATGCAGACCGCGTCATCGCCGATGCCCGCGCCAACATCGAGGCCAGCCCCCTCTCCGAACAGGAAGTCCGCTCCTTTTTAGAGATGATTTTCAGCTTTATGTGAGCCGTGCCCGAAAGCAAGAGACTCTCGGAACACGAATGGAATGAAATTACTTCGCTCTTCGTCCTTTGCCCTTGGACTCTAGACTCAGGACTACAGACTCCAGACTTCTTCTTAACCACAGATGCACACGGATTCACACGGATTTGTCTGAAGAGACGGGAGAGGACAAAAGGCAATTTCACCGCAAAGACGCAAAGAACGCAAAGAAGACTACGTGAGCTTCATGGGACTCTTTTTGGGACCGAACAATTGATGTAGGCTCACCCGGAATACTTCGAAATACGGCGATCTAATTGTCGTAGCTGTTTCGTTTTCCCGGCCATGCTAAATGAAATGCTATCACTGCCAGGAAAACTAACAAGAAGCCATATCCCATTCTTCTCTTATTTAACGACCGAATCTCTTTATAATTATAAGTAATATCATTTTGCATGATCATATTTTCTCTTGTAACAGTATTAAGCATTAACGACTCACCTTTCTTAAAGATTGGTAGGCGAATGATTGCCTCACAGGTGGTCTTATCAATGGAATGCGGCAATAGAGTAGCTGCTTCGATACTTACAATAGTGTCATTCCGATTTCCAGCAATCCGACTGAAAGGGGACATAATTCTTATTTCTAGTTCGCTGAGGTCTAAATCTCCATCGTTTTTTATGAAGATATGCCCGTATATCTGTCGGGAATAAATCAGGCCAACGAGAAGAGTATAGTATTCCTCATCGGTCAATTTGGGTCTGACAGAACCAAGCCATGGCCTAATCTGCTGTTCCTCGACGAGCCCGTCATACTGACGAAAAAAGATCCATGCTTTGCATTCATATTTGCCCCATAATTTTTCCAGGAAATCTATTTTGTAAGCAACTATCCCTTCCAAAGCTTCCTCCTCGTCTCTTGCGAGAAATCTGACCCAATCAAGATCTGGAGCATTAGGATTTCCTGGTGGCGCATTCAGATCGTGAGATTTGGGCTTTTGAGCAAAGCATCTGGATTTGGCCAATAGTTCTGGTAATTCAAAATTATTATCTCTATAGAATTCGGCAGTTCTGTCAAAAGAATATCGAACATCTTTGGAATGGATAGAACCTTCTTGAGAGGGCATAAAACCCTCTAAGGAGATAAACAAGGAAGACTTGTTTGTGAAGTATTCAAATGCCATGAGAGCTCCTATTATCGCGATGGCATGGATAGCAAGCTGAATAAATTGCATTCCGCCCATAGCACTAGCCCTGCGTAACACTCCAGATAAGAACGGCAATTTTGCTTTAAAGATATTCTGGAGAAAAGATACCAATTTGGAGGTTCTCATTATCATGGTGTTATCCGTGCTACATCAGTCAAATCTTGGATCCGCCCTTAATTTGAAGGCACCATTGTGCAGAAAACAACGGCCAATCTTGACAGCTACAAAATACTACTTTCAGTTAATTGAAGTCAAGGGGAAAAGGAGAGTCTGGAGACTGGAGACTGGAGTCCGGAGTCGAAGAAATCCGTGTTAATCTGTGTTCATCTGTGGTTCCATCGATTTCGGATTTGGGAGTTCGGATTGCGGATTGAAAGGGGATTCATCCACGGAGATCACGAAGTCCCCTTTGCGACCTTTGCGTCTTTGCGGTGAGAGAGAGTCTGGGGGCGAAGAGCGAAGGACGAAGGGCGAAAGGCTAAAGTCCAAAGTCCTGAGTCCAGAGTGGAAAGAATCCGCGTCAATCTGCGCAATCTGCGGATACAGTTCCCTTTCGCCTTTTCCCCTTTTCACCTTTTTCCCCCGGCGGAGGCACTCCGCCATTATTAACAAAAACTTCCTTGACCGCTCCCTCGGCGTGTGGTTCAATGCGCTTGAGT
>CAZSKP010000079.1:0-6038 GCA_964607485.1 uncultured bacterium
CATTGCCTGCGCACAGAGACGCAACAACATGAGATACTCGGCTGAATCATCCCCCTTGCTTTTGAAGATTTTTAGATTACCTGTGAGGAGTTTGTTTGGTGGAAGACAGGACTGAATATCTGATAGGTATTCTACTTATATCTGGTAGGTTATCTGGTAGGTATTCTTCTTATCTCACCCGTCCCCCCTAAGTATTCTCATTATACCACGCATTCCCCCGCTTGTCAATACGCGCCTTTCTCCCTCTTTCGGCAGGAACGGACGTGATAATACCACAGGCCTTTTTCTTTATCGATTTCGTGGATGGTACAGATATTGGGATGGTCGAGCCCGGCGGCGGCGCGCGCCTCACGAACGAAACGGGTCTTTTCCTCCTCCGTTCCCAGTGCTTGTGGAGAGAAGAACTTGATGGCAACGGGGCGCTTGAGTCTGCTATCCTCGGCCTTATACACCACACCCATCCCGCCCTCACCGAGCTTCTCGAGAATCTTATAATGAGATATGGTTTTACCGATCATCTTTGTGGCACTCTCACGGCTCGCATATCTTGCCGGAAAACAACAAGGCTGTCGCTCTCTGTTCCTTCAGAGAAAGACAGCCTTGTGCAACTGCTCTTCGAGAACCTCTGTGCCATGGTATCCCCTCCCAGGACGAGGTTCCTAAGCTGCGATAGTAAAAGGCGCAAAAATCTTATATCACGAGAATGGCATCCAGTCAACCTATGGTCCGGAAAGGTGGGTATTCTTCAATGCGGGGGACTCAGCAGGCCGGACAAGGACAAGCTTTCAAATGGTGCAGAGTCGAAAGGGAGACCTGGACTCTCCGAGAGCGATATTCAAACGGTCGGATGGGCGGAAGTTGCACTCGCGGAGGGGTCAGATTAGTGAAACAATGAACAATTATTTTCAGGAGCCATTCCCTAGTAATCTTGTCTTCTGTTTTGCTGCTCTCCGGACCGTATCTTCTAGTTTCAAGGCAGTGTACTTAAGGTACGGAACGGTGGCGCAAGAATTCTCTTGACAAATTTTGAACACGCGTTGTAAACTGATGTTTCAAACGTCTGTTGTGTTACAATAATTCTGCGGGAGAGGGCCTATGGAGGACATCTCAAAAAAGGATGATGACCCAAAGGCAAGGCTGATTGAGGCGGCCGGGGAGGTGTTTGCTCACCGCGGGTTTCGATCTGCGACGGTGAGAGAAATATGTCGCCGTGCCGGCGTGAATGTCGCCGCTGTGAACTACCATTTCCGGGACAAAGAAGGGCTCTATGTGGCCGTCCTCGAACACTCGCTGCAATTGGCAAGAAGAAATTATCCGCCCGATTTGGGCCTTCGAGACGAAGCGACGCCGGAGGAAAAACTTCGAGCGTTCATTTACTCGCTTCTCTTGCGTATCTTGGGTGAAGGCGTTCCTGCCTGGCACGGAAAGCTCATGGCCCGAGAAATTTCTGATCCGACCGACGCGCTGGACAAATTGGTAAAAAGTTCGATACGGCCTCTTCATGTGTACTTGGTAAGCATTATCTGTGAATTGATTCAGGAAGAGAAGCCGGCGAAGGGCGAGAGAAGTGATGAGATATTCCTATGCGCGATGAGCATTATAGGGCAGTGTCTGCAGCATTTCACGGGAAGGCGGATTGTTGCGGCCCTTCGTCCAAAGAGTTTCGACCCGGCCGATATCGAGGGGATTGCAGACCACATTACGCGGTTTTCTCTTGTGGGCATTCGAGGGGTTCGAGCCGCAGGTCAAGCACACCCCTGACGCCGTCCTTCTGTCATACAGAAAACTGGAGAAGGCTTAGGAGTGCACAATACTCTCATCACGGAAGTTTCGGAGGTTTTGATGCGACTAAACAGGAAGATTTTCAAATCATTTGGACGTACTATCGTTTTCATGGTTCCGGTGTTGTTTTTGCTCGGAGGCTGTCATAGCGGGGCAGGCCGGCAACCCGCGCAGAGGCCTCTCCCGGAAGTGGCCACGGTCACAGTCGAGAAGCATCGGGTAGAGCTGAACACCGAGCTGCCGGGCCGAACATCCGCCCATCTCGTCGCGGAAATCAGGCCCCAGGTCGACGGCATCATCCAGAAGCGTCTCTTCAAGGAAGGTTCTGATGTCAAGACGGGCGAATTGCTCTACCAGATTGACCCCGCTCCCTTTCAGGTGGCGCATGATTCTGCAAAGGCATCGCTCAGGAAGGCGCGGGCCAATCTGTCATCCGTCCAGTTGAGAGCTGATCGGTACACTGGCCTGCTTGCCGACAAGGTGGTGAGCCAGCAGGAATATGATGACGCGATAGCCGCTCTGGAAGAGGCGCAGGCCGAAGTTGAATATTGGAAGACACAGGTAGAAGCGGCACGCATCGATCTGGACTATACGCGCGTCACCGCACCCATTTCGGGTCGCATCGGCAGGTCCAACTTGACGGAGGGGGCGCTGGTCACAGCTTACCAGTCGATGAGCCTTGCAACCATTCAGCAGTTGGACCCCATTTATGTGGATGTGACCCAATCGTCTACTGAGTTGTTGCGTCTGAGGCGCAGCCTTGAAACGGAGCGGCTCAGCGCCGACGGGGAAAATCAAACAAAAGTCCGCCTGATTCTCGAAGATGGAACACCATATCCTCTCGAGGGTACCCTGGAGTTCCGGGACGTGACGGTCGATCCCGCCACCGGTTCTTTCACCGTGCGTATCGTAGTCCCGAATCCGGACCATCTGCTCCTGCCTGGCATGTTTGTGCGCGCCATTGTGCAGGAGGGTATCGCTGAAGATGCGATCCTTGTCCCTCAGCAAGGCGTGAGCCGTAATCCGAAAGGTGAGCCACTCGCACTGATTGTAGATGAGGCCGACACGGTCCAACAGCGCATGCTGACGCTCGATCGCGCCATTGGCAACCAATGGCTTGTCTCATCAGGTTTGTCGGGAGGAGAACGCTTGATTGTCGAAGGCATGTTGAATGTGCGCCCGGGCAACACCGTGAAGGTTGTTTCCGCGGACGAAAAGGAAGTCCCCGAAACGAATCCCGTGGCGGAATCGAACTGAAGGAGACACTCGATGTTATCGAACTTTTTTCTGGACCGCCCGGTTTTCGCCTGGGTTATCGCCATTATCATGATGCTGGCGGGTGGTCTGGCGATTTATAACTTGCCCATTTCACAGTATCCGCCCATCGCTCCGCCTTCCATCGCGATCGATGCCTTTTATCCCGGCGCCTCCGCCGAGACGGTTGAAAACAGCGTCACGCAGATCATCGAGCAGAAGATGACCGGATTCGACAAGTTGCTGTACATGTCGGCGACCAGCGATGCGTCCGGCGCCGGACGAATCGAGCTCACCTTTGCTCCGGGAACCGACCCGGACCTCGCCTGGGCCGAGGTGCAGAACAAGCTCCAACTCGCCATGGCGAGCCTGCCCGATGTGGTGCAGCGACAGGGAGTCAAGGTGAGCAAATCGACCAGAAATTATCTGCTGCTCGTCGGTCTGACTTCCAGCGACAAGAACACGGATATGATTGACCTGGCTGATTATGCTCAGTCCAGAGTCGAGAAGGTGCTCGCGCGCGTGCCGGGCGTCGGTGAAGTGGAGAGCTTCGGTTCTCAATATGCAATGCGGGTTTGGTTGAATCCGGATAAGCTGACCGATTATCACCTGACGACAGAAGACGTCATTAACGGTCTTCGAGCCTATAATGTCGAAGTATCCGCCGGCCAATTCGGCGGAGCGCCGGCGGTCAAGGGCCAGCGTCTGAACGCCTCGATCATTGTTCAGAACCTGCTGCAAACGCCGGAGGAATTCGCCGACGTCCCCCTGCGCATCGATCCTGACGGTTCGATCGTGCGCGTGCGGGATGTGGGACGGACCGAATTGGGAACTGAGCGGTATGGATCTTATTCCTTCTATAACAACCAGCCTACGGCGGTGCTGGCCGTCAGACAGGCAGCCGGCGCCAATGCGCTGAACACCGCCAACGCCGTCAGGACGAAGATGAAGGACCTGGAGAAATATTTTCCCGCCGGCATGGAGGTCATCTACCCGTTTGACACAACTCCCTTCGTGAGGGTGGCCATAATCGAAGTGATCAAGACGTTGTTCGAGGCAATTCTGCTGGTTTTCTTGGTGATGTATCTCTTTCTCGGGAACATACGGGCCACGCTCATCCCAACCATCGCCGTGCCGGTGGTAATATTGGGAACCTTTGCAGTTCTTGGATTCTTTGGATTCTCCATTAATATGCTCACCATGTTCGCGATGGTGCTGGCTATCGGGCTACTGGTCGACGATGCCATCGTGGTGGTTGAAAACGTCGAGCGAGTGATGAAGGAAGAAGGACTGCCGCCCAAGGAAGCGACTAGTAAATCCATGGGCGAGATCACGAGTGCGCTGATCGGGATCGGCTTGGTGCTCTCGGCGGTATTCGGCCCGATGGCGTTCTTCGGCGGCTCGACCGGCGTCATCTATCGGCAGTTTTCCGTCACCGTTATCGCTGCCATGCTGCTGTCAGTGGTGGTGGCCCTGATCCTGAACCCCGTCCTCTGCGCGTCGTTGCTCAAGCAGGTGGAAAAGGGGCACGAGCCTGCAGAGAGCGGCTTCTTCTTGTTTCGCCCGTTCTTTCGGTGGTTTGACCGCGTCTTCTATGGACTGAGAGATCGATACCAGGGGTTTGTCGGCCGGATTGTCTCAAGGAAACTCCGCTACCTCTTCATATACGTTCTCATAGCGGCGGTCCTGGTTTTCCTTTTCCGGCGAATGCCGACCGCATATCTGCCAGACGAGGATCAGGGTGTCATGTTTGTCCAGGCCATGCTGCCGCCCGGCTCGACGCTGGAACAGACCGAGCAGGTTATGAGTACCGTCCGAAATTATTTCCTCGATGAAGAAAAGGAAGCGGCGGACTCATGCATGTCGATCAGCGGAAGAAGCTTTTCCGGAGCAGGTCAGAATGTGGGCATGGCGTTCATTAAACTGAAGGACTGGGAAATGCGTGACCGGCCCGGTCTGAGAGTAAACGCAGTGGTGGGCCGAGCCATGAGGGCTTTCTCGAAGATTCGGAATGCGAGAATCTATGCATTCGCGCCGCCGGCGGTTGTGGAACTGGGCACCGCCCTCGGCTTTGACTTGCAGTTGCAGGATCGGGGCGGGGTGGGCCACAAGGAATTGCTGGCGGCCCGCAACCAGTTGCTCGGAATGGCCGCCAAAGACCCGCGACTGGTGCGCGTACGCCCGAATGGATTGGAAGACGTGCCGCAATATCGGATCGATGTCGACTGGGAGAAGGCGGGTGCGCTGGGTGTTCCAATTGGCTCCATCCATAACACCATTTCGGCCTCATTCGGCAGCGCCTATGTAAATGACTTCATTCAGAGCGGTCGGGTCAAGCGGGTGTACGTTCAGGCAGACGCGCCTCAGCGCATGTTGCCCAGCGACTTGGAGCGTCTGTATGTTCGAAACCAAACGGGGACAATGACGCCATTCGATTCATTCGCCTCCGGACGCTGGACCTACGGAGCCTCGCGGCTTGAGCGCTTCAACGCGTTCCCATCCATGAATATTCTGGGAGAACCGGCGCCGGGTAGGAGTTCGGGTGAGGCGATGCAGGCGATCGAAGAAATCATCTCGAAATTGCCCAGGGGCATCGGGTATGACTGGACGGGAGTATCCTACCAGGAGCGCATGGCGAAATCGCAGGCGCCGTTGCTCTACGCCTTTTCGATGATCGTGATCTTCCTCTGCCTGGCGGCCCTGTACGAAAGCTGGACCGTTCCCATCTCGGTTATGCTTGCCTTGCCGCTCGGGGTCATCGGCGGAGTGCTGGCCACATCGTTTCGAGGCCTGCCCAATGACGTTTACTTTCAGATTGGACTCCTGACGGTGTTGGGGCTGACGACGAAGAACGCCATCCTGATCGTTCAATTTGCCATGGCCAAGGTGCATGAGGGAAAAGGGCTGGTCGAGGCTACGCTGGAAGGAGCCAAGTAGAGGCTTCGCCCGATTCTTATGACTTCGCTGGCGTTCGGGTTCGGCGACCTTCAGCTGGCAACGGC
>CAZSKP010000080.1:0-4914 GCA_964607485.1 uncultured bacterium
GACATACTTTCGCACCATATGAAAATCTATGCTCCCCTTTCCCGGTGCCCGATGGTCTTTGACGCCTTCCGCGTCGTGAAGGTGGACGCCGAGCAAAAACGGGGAGAACCGGGACAGCAGCCCTTCGTGACTGACTCCGTACAAGAATTCCTGAACGGCGGCATGGCCGACATCGTGCCAATAAGCTATGTTGCTCCCCTCGAATCTCTCGAACATGACGCTCAGCTCCTCGGCATCGGGGATTTCCTTCAGATAGTACCGGTTTTCCAACCCCAGCTTGATGGCAAACCGCTCGGCGGGCCGCCACAGCTTGTCCAGGCTGAAGAGCGCGGCGTCGAGATGCTTGCTTCCCGCCCTTTTCCTTTGCTCAAGCAAATCCCGTATGTAATCTTGAGTCGAGCTGTCCCCGTGCATTCCTTTCGCATGCTCTTCCTTCAAGCGGGAGAAGCCATCGTCCATGTCCGTCTTGCCCAGATGCAGAACGACGGCCCGTGCGCCCACTTCGTGAGCATGCTCGAGCGTACGCAGCGTGTATTTGACCGCCAGCTCTCGTTCTTCCCTCTCGGGGGATGAGAGCAGAAAGGCGTCTCCGCTGGCCTGACGGCGGGTCAGAAGAGGGGGAATCGGGAAGAAATTGTGTACGCTCACCACAGCCGGCTCCCCTTGCTTGAGCGCCGGGAGCATTTCCCGGAAGATTTCCTCGGTTATCCTGTACTCGAGCTCGATTGCGGCCAACCCTGCGTCCAGGATCGGCCTCAGAATGTCATCTCCGGTCTCAGCACCGGCAGACTTCCAGCATGTGGAAATGGCCAACATGACGGATAAACGGATTCCTGAATTTGGCCCGGGAACTGGCTCGGGATTCGGGCGCCGATTAATTACGCCAGCCCCGCAGCATCCCGGCATGGAGAGGGTGCGCCAATGAAGTCAGTCGCCCGCCGGCTCCGGCGCTTCGACCCCGCCTTCTCCCGCAGGTGTCTCATCCGAAGCCCGGGCCCCCTCTGGAAGGTCGATCTTAACCCGCGACTGAAGCCTGCGAAACTGCCACTCCGCCGTGAACGTAAACGGTTCCTCGTTGGGATTCTCGGAGTACGACCATTCTTCAACGCGCTCGAACACCAGCCTGAACTCGAGCGGCTCATACTTGAAATCGAAGTCCGACTCGGCCTCATGTCGGTCGTCGTGCGGGTTGGTCTTGAAGTAGTCGCCTTTCACGTAAACGTACGCAATGAACGGTCGCTCCTCCGTGCTGCCCCGCACCACTTCAACCCGATACTCTCCTGCGAACACGATGTAATCCCGGTAGAATTTGCCTTTTTCGTCCTGCCTCACCGTCGGCTCGGTGAAGTCCGACGTCAGCAGCCAACGGTCGGCAACCAGCCGGAGTTCTCCCATATCTTTGTCCGAGAGGACAGGCTTGCTTTCCTTGGGAAGGGGCGACGGCGCCAAATCCTCCGGCTGGACCTTTTTCGACCGTCTGGTCACGAAAGGAAGGAAATCGAAGAGGCCGCCCCCCCTATCCGATTTTGGCTCCTCCTCCACGTATTCTGAGTCCGGGGGACGCTTATCGGTTTTTCGAGTTTGAGCATAGGCCGAAACAGAAGAGAAGCAGAGTGAGCCAGCCAGCAGAAAACAGATGATGAATATCTTTCGCATCGCTTACGTTCCCGAGTAAGAACAGGCTCGGCGAAACGTGTTCGCCGGCAGTAATACGAGTTCGCTCATACAGATTATACATCAATGCGCCCTTGGAGACAAGCAACGGCACAATCCGAGGTGGCGTCACTTTCGGGCGCAGATTTGGGGTCAGCTGTTCATTCAGGACCAGTGTAGGGGTCACCCATTAAAGGCCCTTCTTTCGTTTTCAATCGTTTTTCGACATTTGGTATTCGCAATGACTGCAAAGCGATCCACCCACGGAATAGTTGTTGTCGAACCCCCATTCTTCGATAAGTTCGTACAGTTCATCTTGGTACTTGTCCGTCTTGTAGTACTCAGATATCGAGTGTACGATTAAGTCGGTGCTTTCCATTACTGGTGTTCCGCATACTTCACAGGAGCTCATGCCGTCCAGCACCGAGAAACAGTGATCTGAAATCGACCCATTCCTTAGAGCCTCCATGAAATCTTCGATTGAGCCCGGCAACATTTCGCTCTGGGCGATTGCGGTGATCTCATCCCACTCCTCCTGAATCCTCCTCTTGACGGCTCTGATGCCGGCAGACTGACTCACCTCTGAGGCGACCAAGGCACTGTAAACGGCCCATTCCTCGTGATCGAGATCGTGCCGTCTGATTTGACGCGCTACCATGTTAAGCGTTTTCCTGAGGCGGTTGTCGTCGAGT
The DNA here is from genome assembly GCA_964607485.1 of uncultured bacterium. Classification (GTDB taxonomy): domain Bacteria; phylum Abyssobacteria; class SURF-5; order SURF-5; family SURF-5; genus CAZSKP01. The sequence goes on from CAZSKP010000080.1 coordinate 2,346, forward strand.
AAGGCTTTGACTTCGCCAATATTGTCGGCTTCGGCTTCCTCCAAGTTCAAAACCCAGTCGTGGAGTGACCACTGAAACAGTTCTTCTCCATATTCCTGTTCGTATAGCAAGGCTAGGCGTTGGGGCGACACAGGATCAGAATCTTTGATATCCTTAGCCTTTTCGACGGGCTTGTCCAGTTCGTTTCTGATGATCTGTGCCATCTCGTCTATGGCGGAGAGTTGGTTGGATAAGGCCCGCGTGAGTTTGGCCATTGTCTGTGGCCGATTTCTTCCATAGAGGTCAGCCCTTGATAGGCGCGCCCACGTGTCTTGGGCTAAGGTCCGGATTTGAATTTCGCAAGGCGTGCCACCCTTGCGAAAAGGATAAAAACCGCTGGTTACAGTCCTGACATGGATTGCACGGTAGCCGTCGTCAGCTGGATTTGAAACCATGTCTTTGATCTCTTTGATTTCGAACACGCTTTCCTCGCGCTGGAGCATTTTGACGACTGCTTGCACCTCTGAGAGGTTATTACACACTACTCTAAACCCTAGGATATCAATGATTTTATCGAACGCTTCAGCGGGCTTAAGAGAATGGTTCTGCGCCTTTTTCCATATCTTGGCCGGACGCTTCACCCTTGCTTCGGTTAGCCGAGCCCTCGCTCCCTTAATTGATCTTAGTTGACCAAGCCTCTGCACTAGGAGGCTCTTAATCTCTTCCATCTCCGTGTCGAGGCTTTCCCTTCGTTGTTCGTATTCTTTGAGAAACTCTCCTGGGACATCTTTTTTCATTCCGCCCCCAAGTTAGTGATTGATATGTTCCAGTTCTCGATTATGACTGTTCTGTCCAGATGGGGGTCAGGTCTTGAAATGACACATTATTGCAATGCAAGACCTGACTCCCATCGCAGTTGTTCGTCTTGTCAAGGCAACTCCTCCATGATACGCGGCAAAGCGTTGCCATTGAAATCGAGCATAATCAGACAAGCATTGCAGGAATACGGCGCAATCTTCTCGAGCGAACCCATCGGATTCCTACACCTGGGACAATATACTGCTTGGTGGTAACCTCCTCCTGGCCTTCGTTTGAAAAAAGCACCTCGATGTTCAACAAACTCTTCCGCAGCCTTCTTGGTCGCAAGCTGTGTGCGAAGCTCTGCCACTTCTTTTTCGCTGTTTGCAAGCTTTGTCTGTAACGCTTTTTTATCTTTCTCCAGAGCATCAAGCTTCTCTTGCCAGGACGAGAGTCTTTCTCGGAGGATTGAGCTACTTCCATGCTCTTCGATCAGTTTCTGAATTTCACCAAGTAGAGTCATCTTCCCACCTATCTTTCTCTATACTGGTTCCCCACTTTCCTCTATTATACCATGCGCCTGCCTAAGTGTAATGATGAAATCTTCTTATATAAAATGAGACTATTTTGAAGTTCCGGTCAGCGGAAGTATGAGCGTACGGAGGGAGGGAAAGCTCGCCGAAGGGTTATCTTCTCGCGCAGCCGAAGTTCAGCAATACCATCTTATCAAGGTCACGGCGCAATCCGGGACGGCGTCACTCCGACCGTGACACCCGCACCGCTTGGCCGTCGGATACGGAACGGAAGGCCCGGGCGTCGCCCAACACCTTCCCCACGATGTTCACCGCGCTTGCAGGCCTGATCTCTTCTCCCCGGCTCATCGGCGTCGGGCCGAAGAAGACGCAGAAAGCGGAACCGGTGGGCCAGTAGCCGATGTCTCCCACCTCGACCACTTCGACGGCGTTTTCGAGGGCCGCCTTGACGGGAATGGCGAAATATATCTCGTCGCCCCACGTGTTAGCCTTGGCCTTGATGGGCAGCGAATCCCAGATGAGCCGCGCGGTTTCGGTCTCGTTCAACTCCGCTTCCACGCTCACGTCGCCAGCCTCGATGATGATTTTCTTACTCATTTAGGGACCTCCGGCGAAATCACACTCCGAGCTTGCTGAAAAGTGCGTTGTAATCGATGTACCTGTCCATCAACCCGACGGCATAATCCACTTTCTTTTTTTCGCGAATGCTGAGCCGTCCCATGATGGCCTCGAACCTCTCGACGGTCTCCAGCGTGTCGCCGGGCACAACCACGACGGGCACCCCGGCCTGCTGGGCCCGGGAGAGGACGACGTCGTTCGGGTAGAGGTTGCCCGTGAGCACAAGGCATTTCGTCGAGGTAGTGAGAGCTGCGAGCATAATGTCGGACCTGTCTCCTCCCGTGATGACCGCCTTATCGCGAATTCTCATGAAATGCCGCAACGCCGCGTCGGCGGTCATCGCTCCTATCGAAAATTTCTCGACGGTCTCATCCAGCTTGTCCTCACAGCAAAGCAGCTTACCGTTCAACAGCTCAACGATCTCGCGCACGGTCACGGCTCCCAGCTTGGGATCCTCGGGCACCACGCCGAAAACGTCTATCCCCTTCGACTCCAGGTACGGCGTGACTACGTGCTCGACGAAATTCATTTTCTTCGGATCCACCCGGTTGAAGACGACACCCACGAGGCTGTCGCCCAGCTCCTGCTTGGTAGCAAGCAGGCGATCGACCGTGCGATTGACCCATCCAAAGCGGTCCGTG
>CAZSKP010000081.1:0-4685 GCA_964607485.1 uncultured bacterium
GGTCGCCTGTCTCCAGTTCACAGGGGCGCGTGCTCCGAAGGACGCGCTCTGCCAGCAATCACCTCCGGCGCCGGAGCGCCAGGCTTTTCCAAGGACGAAGGATAAAGAGGGAAGGGAGAAGGGCGTGAATCAAATTCTCGGTTCAATCTGCGTCTATCGGCGTGCATCTAAAGTTCGCAAACCACAATGATGCACTTTGTGAAGACAATGAGCATCTTGCCAGAGGTCTCGACAATGTGAACGTCTAATCGTGGTCGCAATCAGGCGTCAACAAACCGTCATTGTAGTCGTCGAGCGTCTTGGCATCCTGAATCATAGCCTTCCAGTCCGGTGAACTGTGCCGCCCCCTCCAGTGTGTTGGTCCGTGCCGCTTCTTCCAGTGCGGTGTGTGCCGCCCGTTATAGGAGGGCAGAGGTCCCGGAGGCTCGCTGAGCAGGCTATCCGCCGAGCTGATTGTGTCAGTAATCGGAGCCGGGTCAGACCCATACGCCAGATTCAGTTTTGCCGCTATCAGTTGGCGGGTCAGAATTCGACTGGCATCCCCGCGAGTCGGCATTCTCAGGAGCCGCAGCAGTTCGCTCTTTGAGTAGGTCTGGTCTCCTAACAGGAGAGTATCAACGGGCCACATGTCGGCATGGTTTTTCCAGAAGCCCACCCCTTTCGGGCAGACATATTCCACGACGTAGCCAGTCACGGTGCAAGCATCCGGTTCGCTCTCGCATATGCCATCATTGACGACCAGAACCGCAACGTAGTCGCCCGACTTGTCAACCGTGAGCGCAGGCATTGGAGACGCCGGGTCGTCAAGCATGGCAGCGCTTCCCAAAGGCTTACTGTCAAGGGACCACTCAAAGTTGAGCGCATCTGCTTCAGGATCTTCGCTCAGACTGCCGTCGAGAATTATCGTGTCACCGACCCCCGCACCGCAGTCAGGACCGGCGCTGGCAACTGGGCATTCATTGGGTTCTTCAGGCGGCATCCATCTCACGAACAGTTCGGCCGTGAGTGTGTCGTCGTCCGGCTCCTGCGTTCCCGTTCGATAGCCCGTGCCCGAAACGTAGTACAGAACCAAACCGAAATACTCGTTTCCGATGCTCTCAGGGTCATAGTCGGTATTATCAATGCGCGCCTGGACGAGTTCCGAAATATCGGGGCTTTCGTACAACAGGCCATTCCTCCAATCCGAGATGTTGTTCCATTCTACGGCAGTCCCCTGGCGGGGGATGCTATCCAAGGCGTTTCCGTTTGCATAGTTCGTAGTGCTGAAACCGTCGGCCGTTTCCCATTTACTATCCGGAACGAGCGCTTTGAACGCCGCATTGAGCTGGCCCGAGTTGGTGTAATCCGAACGGATTCTCACGCATGCTTTCATAATCGTGGATCCCTGCGGAATGGTGAGCGCCCACCTCCAATAAGCGTTATATGAGGTAAGCGTGTTTGGTGAATATCCGAAGAACTGCCATCCGTTCGGGTCGTCAAATCCGTTGGCCTCGAAACGACCGGTGCCGGCGAAGGCGTCTTCTTGATTCGCATTGGCTATATGGAATATGGCGCTTGCGGTCGGCGGTGGATCGGGGCTGGGTATCCATTCAACATAGAGCTCTGCCGTGAGGGAATCGTCAGCCGGTTCTTGCGACCCCGTTCTGTAACCCGACTCTGAGACGTGGTACAGCACCAACCCGAAGTATCTGTCCTCGATGTCCTGGGGATCATAGTCGACGTTATCAACACGCGCCTGGACGAGGTCGGTTATGTCAGGGCCTTCGTACCAGGTGCCGTTCACCCAGTTCACGATATTGTTCCATTCGACCGGGGTTCCCTGGCGCGGGATGCTCTCCAAGGCGGTCCCGTTTGGATAGCTCGCAGTGCTGAAACCGGCGGCCGTTTCCCATTTATCATCCGGAACGAGCGCCTTGAACGCCGCATTGAGCGGACCGGAATTGTTATAGGCGGAATGAATTCTGACATATGCCCGGCTTATGGTCGAGCCCTTTGGGATATCGAGAGCCCACCTCCAGTATGCGCTGTAATTCGAGGCCGTATTGGGTGAGTATCCGAAATACTGCCATCCATAGGAATTGTCAAAGCCGTTGGAGTCATATTGGCCGGTGCTGGCAAAAGTGTCTTCCTCGGGATGGTTGGCGATGTGAAATACCTCGCTTTCAGCAAACGCCGGGAGATTCATTAGGAGCAGGAGCGAAACAATACAAAACATTCTTCGCATTGCCTTGACCCCCTTCAAGAGAGACCATTGCCTCTGGACGCCATAGATATCTTCGGTCGGCTTTGAAAGACATCAAATTCTGTGCCACTGTTCCCTTGAGGATGCTCCTGCCGAGCATACAATATTACTTTTTATCAACAAATGACTTACACTCTTCCAAAAACGTAGCCGGCCGATGGTGCGCGATAACAATTATCGTAATCGCTAACGAAATTGTAAGAACGCTCTGAGTTTCCCCAAGACCGTTACGTAATGGGAAACCAGAGGGTCGCGGCTCGGTGCCGGCAAGCGGTTGTCTTCGAGCGCACGTCCGCGATGGGGGCAAAGGACGAGGTGGAGCGTGTATTTCTTAGAGGAGAGCGCGACGTGCTGACGACGAATGGGAGCCCGACATTTCAGGACGGCTCCTCTTGCGCGTTGCGCCACGGACGCGGCCTGTCTTCATTAACTGTCGTGAACGGACATTTCCAGTGCCGACTCGACGGTGTGATATCCATCGCTCTTCGCTCCGACCAGCAGGAATTTGGAGCGAGCCTCTCCCCACTTCAGTAACGCTTCTTTCTTCTTGTTCTGGGCGGCGTAGATAGCGCCGATGCTCGCGAGTTGGTTGCCCACGCCGACTGGGTTTCCAACCTGCTTGTAGAGTTCCAGTGATTTCTGAACTGACGTGAGGGAATCCTCCAACTTGCCCTTCTTTTCAAACACCAGCCCGATGTTGCCGTGGGCTTTGGCCTGGTCGACAAGAGAGCCCAGTTGTTCGGCGAATTTGAGAGCTGCACGACTGGCTCTGAGCGACCTTCTGCGTCTGTTCAGCTTGAGACACACATAACCGATGTCGGAGAGGGTCTGCGCTTCTCCCATCAAGTTATACATTTCCCTATGGATCTTACGGGCTTCCCGGTGGTATTTCAATGCTCGCTTGAAGTTTCGTTTTCCGCCGTAGACGCTGCCGATGTTATCAAGTGCGACGGCTCGTCCCACGGCACAGCGGGCCCGCTCGAACCTTTCGCAGGTCACTTCCCATGACTTCATTGCCTCGTCGATTCTTCCTTGCAGGAGGTACACACTGCCGATATTGCCAAGGGCGCATGCCTGGCCGAGCGAATCGCCGATTTCAACTCCTTTGCCATAGGCTTGCTTGAAACACGTGAGCGCCTCGGTCAGCTTCCCTCGCTCTCTATGCAAGATGCCGCTGTTGCAAGAAAATGCCGCCACGAATTTCGTGTCTTCCTCTCTTTGGGCAATTGGCAGACCCGTCTCGAAGGCATCCGTCGCTCTCTGGAAATATGATACGTAACACATTGCAATACCCAGGTTTAGATAAGCACATTTCGTGGAAACCGAGAAGGCTGATTTCTGATATTCCGTGGCTGCGTTCTTGTATTGATTCTTGGAGAAATGGCGCTCCGCCAATTTGAAGCACTCAATCGCTTCACGCCTCGCCGCTGATGGCACGCCCTTCAGTTCCTTCTTGAATTGGACGAAACCGGCTTTTCGGAGGTAGCCGCCGTCGGGCGCGGGAAGCGTTTCAAAGCCCGAGGGCCGCCAGAGGCGCTTCCGGCGACTTGAAGCTTGAGCGATAAGAAGGAAGAGTGCGGCCATGATGGCCAGGGGCAGCCAAACGTGATTGAGCTGTGCCGGCAGATATTCGCCAAGGAGCGGTGGAGACAGGGATTTCAGGCGTTGCTCGAGCGCACGCGGCATGTGACCGGCGAGGTCGGTCACCGCCAGGCCTGCGAATATGAGGTACAAGAAGGTGGATATATACCTCAGCGCACTCCAAAATTGTAATCGGAGCTTGTCCATTTATCCCCGATTTATAAGGAAAGTCCGGTGGTCGTCGTCTAACGGACCTCTATTGAGCAAGCTCTGTGCCAAAGAAATTGAAACAGGCGAAAGGATGAGGAGGAACTACCTCTCTGTCGCTTCCGAGGTGGGTGGGATGTCGTCTGCAATGAGGACGTCGAAGGTGTCCCGGGACGTTCCGGATCTTCAAAGATGCTTTGCGGTCTTGGCGGCTTTAGGGGTGAAAAAAAGATGAGGGCCCCGCAGATGCGAGGCCCTCTCAAGATTATTCCCGGCAGCGTGCTACTCTCCCACGCAGCTTCCCACGCAGTACCATCGCCGCAGGAGGGCTTAACTGCTGTGTTCGGAATGGGAACAGGTGTGGCCCCTCCGCCATGACCGCCGGAAAACTTATGTTGTCAAGTGAGCGAAGGCTGGGCAATGCCGCACAGTGTGCGCGCACGTTGTGCGTTCGTGCTTCCCTGGGCATGTTCTTGGAAGATGAAGCCAAATTGGTCAAGCCGCACGGCCTATTAGTACCGGTTAGCTGAGCGGATTACTCCGCTTACACATCCGGCCTATCAACCTTGTCGTCTTCAAGGGGCCTTTAGTCCTCTTACGAGGAGGGATACCTTATCTTGGGGTGGGCTTGGCGCTTAGATGCTTTCAGCGCTTA
>CAZSKP010000082.1:0-4479 GCA_964607485.1 uncultured bacterium
GACGGGCACAATCAAACCGGTGTAGTGTACACAAATCGACCGGAATTAGGGTATACAACCGTACATCTTCTCGGATACCGAGGTCGCGTGCCTGCTTAACCACAGCCACTGTATTCACGACACCGTGCGATCTCCCCTACGAGGAGCCTCAACACGCCTTGCGATTGTCCTACTCTATACCACGGGTCTTCGTCGAGGAGAACTGCTGCGGTTAATTGCGACTGACTATGATCCCTTGGCTCAGACACTATTGATTCGGGCCTCCAAGTTCCACAAGTCACGCCTTCTTCCCCTGCCAAATGACGTGGCCATGGAGGTCGAACAGTTTTTGAAGGTGCACAAGGCGGTTCGTCCTCCGCTGTCTGCCGATGCCCCCTTACTATGGAATCCCTATTGTGGTGGTCGTGCTTATTGCGGTAATCAAATCACAAAAAACATACAAATTCTGTTGAACCTTGCCGGAATCAAAAAACCCGACGGCCGTTTGCCGCGCATTCACGACTTCCGTTTCAGTTTCGCAATCAATGCCCTCATCCGCTGGCACCGCGACGGTGCCGATGTTCAAGCCAAACTGCCATATCTGACTGCCTATATGGGCCATGTTTCCGTACTCTCTACCTATTATTACTTGCGCTTCATCGAACCTCTTGCTGAGCTCGCCAGTGCCTCCTTCGGCGCACGCTACGGTGCACTGATCCAGGCGGCCGAGAGGAGGGCATGCGATGAAAGCTAACACTAACTTTCCCAATCTGCTGGCACTCCTGCTGCAGGACTTCTTTGCTAGTCATCTTCCCAAACTGCGTGGCATGAGCCCGCACACGATCCAAAGTTATCGAGACAGTGTTGTGTTGCTGTTGCGCTATCTTGCTTCGCACAAGAACCGTCCTGTATCTTCGCTGGATCTGATAGACCTCGGACCTCAAGAAGTTCAGTCATTTCTTGATTACTTGGAGTTGGAGCGTAAAAACACTACCACCACTCGAAATGTAAGGCTCTCAGCTGTTCACTCTTTTTTCCGGTTTGTTGCCTCACGGCATCCCGACCGTTTGGAGCATACGCAGCGCATCCTGGGCATCCCATTCAAGAAAACCCATTCGCGGATGATTGATTACCTGGAGTACGACGAGATTGAGAAGATTCTATCTCTCATTGATCGTACCACTCCTAAGGGGCGCCGAGACTATACTCTTCTGGCAACCATGTTCAATACTGGCGCTCGGGTGCAGAAGATATTGGATCTAAAAGCTTGTGATCTGCAGCTGACCAAACCATTTCAACTGCATCTTATGGGAAAAGGCAGAAAGCAGCGTTGCTGTCCTTTGTGGCCGCAGACTGCCCAGCTCTTGCGCCACCTCTGTAAAGAGCTACAGATAGACCTCAGGTCCGAAGTGAGGATCTTCCAGAACTGCAGGGATGCGCCTCTCACTCGTTTTGGGGTGCGCTATATCCTGAACGAATGTTTGACGCGTGCTCAAGCTTCGATCCCCAGTCTCCTCTCGAAGCGACTGCATCCTCATAGTATGAGACACAGCACTGCCGTCGCCCTCATAAAGTCTGGTGTAGAACTACCGACGATAAGTCAGTGGTTGGGGCATTCGAGTCCCAACACAACGAACCGCTATGCAGCTATCGATCTGGACATGAAGCGCAAAGCGATCGCAAGCGTTAAACCGGTAAAGGCTCTTCGGGCTCGTACAGCACCATGGCGTCATAATCGCACAATCCTTGATTGGTTGGAGTCTCTCTAAGGCCCAAATTTATGTGGAGTTGCCATCTTGCAAGTTACTCACCAAGGGGCACTTAACTCGGCAACTGCACATAAATGACTACTCAACATAAGTCGTATAATGTTGAGCTCAACATTATACGACGCTCAAGGATTTTGGCTCTGCCAGAAACGGCTGTCCCGGGGTCGATTTTCCTGGTGGCCTGAAGGTGGTGGCGGTTCGGTGGAAGCATTAGCGGTGCACGAGCTACAGCTTCTGCTGTGGAACGGGGACCGACCGTGGAGGCGACTGGCCACCGGCTGAACGGTCCGCTGCCGATGATGATACCAATCCTTTTTTGAAGAAAAGGTTACCAAGGGCCTTGCGTTCCAGCTCCTGTTCTGCTATGCTGTTGGACGATGGGAGGGGTCGTTCGGTACCGAGGCCGGAAGTTTGGGCCTGAGAAGATTGAGTTTCTCCGTCAGCTGATCCACGACAATCCCGACTGCAGCCGCAGAAGGCTTTCGGCCATGGTCTGTGAAGCCTGGAACTGGCGGCAGCCCAACGGCCAGTTGTGCAACATGATCTGCCGCTCTCTGATGCTCCAGTTGGAGCGGCAGGGACAACTCACCCTTCCAGCCAAGAAGTGTAATCCAAACAATCCACTGGCCACCCAACGGCGCAAGCCTCCCCGTGCGGAGGTGGATCAGAGCCCCATAGGCGGCCGGCTCAAAGAGCTGGGGAGGTTGGAGTTCCGGCAGGTGCGCCGAAGCCGGTGGGAAAGGCTGTGGGGCAGCCTGATCGAGCATCACCACTACCTGGGCTATTGCCATCCGGTGGGCGAGCAGCTGAAATACCTGGTGTTTCGCACCGAGCGACCGATTGCCGCCTTTGGCTTCAGCTCCGCTCCGCGGCACCTGGGCCCTCGGGATCGGTTCATCGGCTGGAGCCCCCTCCAGCGACGAGCGAACATTCACCTGATCGCCACCAATACCCGTTTTCTCATCCTGCCCTGGGTGTCGGTGCCTCATCTGGCCAGTCACCTGTTGGCCCGCCTTGCTCGTCGAGTGTCCGCCGATTGGCAACGGATGTACCGCCATCCGATCTACTTCCTGGAGACCTTCGTGGATACCGAGCGGTTCAGCGGAACCTGTTACCGGGCCGCAAACTGGAGGTACCTGGGACTGACCACCGGACGGGGCAAGGACGACCAAACCGGTAAGCCCAACCGATCGTTAAAGGCGGTGTGGGGCTATCCGCTTGCAGAAGATTTCCGCCAGTATCTGTGTGCGGGGAGCACATGAAGAAGAAAGCCTCCGGCAAGCTGAGCGTGAGTGCGGATGAACTCCGACAGATCAAGGCACGGGTCCGGGAACGAAAGCTGGAGGACTCCGACTACGAGCTGATCGTGGCGATCCTGGAGACGGTGGAGTATCTGCGGGATGCGGTGCAAAAGAAAACGATCGCCATCAAGCGGCTTTTGGGGATGGTGTTCGGCGTACGCACCGAGAAAACCCGCAAGGTGCTGCCGGGCAGAGGTGAGAAGCCGCCTGCAGGTTCACCAAAACCAACCGAGAAGAAGAACACGAAGCGTAAAGGTCACGGCAGAAACGGGGTGGCCCAATACTGGGGAGCCGAGCGGATCGTGATCGCTCATCAGAGTCTGAAGATCGGAGACAGCTGCCCGCAGTGTCCGAAGGGCAAACTCTACCAGACAAACCGCCCCGGGGTGCTGGTCCATTTCCAAGGCAGTCCGCCTGTGATCGCCACTGTGTATGAGTGCCAAAGCCTTCGCTGTGGCTCCTGTGGTGCGGTGTTCACCGCCGAAGCGCCGAAGGAGGTCAGCGGCAAGAAGTACGATGAGAGTGCCGGCTCCAGTATCGCTGTGCTGAAGTACGGCCACGGCTTTCCCTTTCACCGCCTGGAGCATCTACAGGCCCACCTGGGTATTCCCCTTCCGGCCTCCACGCAGTGGGAACTGGTAGCCCAGAAAGCCTCCTCGATCCTGCCGGTCTACGAATGCTTGATGGAACAGGCCGCTCAGGGGCAGCTGCTACACAACGATGATACGGCAATGAAGATCCTGCAGTACCTGGGTAAACGGGCCGAGAAGTACGAGGAGCCGGATTCGAAAGAGACCGGCAGAACCGGGATCTTCACCACCGGAATCATCTCGGTGTTTGAGGGGCATAAGATCGCGCTGTTCCTCACCGGTAAGAATCACGCCGGGGAGAACATGGCTCGCGTGTTGGAAAAACGCCAGGAAAGCCGTCCTCCGCCGCTGCAGATGTGTGATGCCTTGTCGAGGAATCTGCCTCAGAAGTTCAAGGTGATTCTGTGTAACTGCCTGGCCCATGCCCGTAGGCGCTTTGTCGAGCTGGTGGAGGTGTTCCCCTCAGAAACTGAGTTCGTATTGGAATCGCTGAAGAAGGTGTACTTCCACGACGAGCAGACCAAACAGAAAGGTATGAACTCCAAGCAGCGCCTCGAGTATCACCAGGTGCATAGCCGGCCGGTGATGGAAGATCTGCACGCCTGGTTACACAAGCAATTTGAAGAGAAGAAGGTGGAGCCGAACTCCAGCATGGGGGAGGCTATCTCCTACATGGTCTCCCACTGGGAGCCCCTCACCCGGTTTCTTCGCGTGCCGGGTGCTCCCCTTGATAATAACATCGCCTTATGCTCCGGATTTCAAAATCCTCAGGATCCAGGTAGGTCCTCCGAAGGAGGCGCGAATCATCCCGTTGCGGCCTGAATCCTGAGGATAATGCTC
>CAZSKP010000083.1:0-3806 GCA_964607485.1 uncultured bacterium
CTTCCTCGGGCGGACGCCACTTCACTGTGAGGTCTATTCCCTCCAACCACGTTCGGTTGCCGCCGTGGCCATCGTCGTTGGGGGCAGTCGCGACGCTGCCTCCGAGCTCGATTGTCGTGGAATCGGAGAGGTCAAACAGATTCTTCGCATGCGCAAGATGCACGAAGTCGTCATAGTCCTCTCCCGCGAAGACGGAACCGTTATTGTTGTTGAATACTTCGTACGTCAATTCGAGATAATGTTCCGTCGGCGCCAGCCAGCTCAACTCGGCGCCATCGCCCATGAGACCCTCGTGTCCGAAATAGTTCTTTATCACCAGAGGGTAGTCCACCCACGGAAGCGCATGCAGATGAACTGTATTGACCTTGCCGAATCGTTCGCGCATTCTGCCGACTCGCGCCTGCAGACCGTGAGGAAGCGCGAGCGCGGTCAAATACGCCTCCTCGATGTGAATTGCGAAGTCATGCTCATGCGCGTGGGCGCGCACGTGCTCGTCCTCTTCTTCGTCATCATGGTGCTCATCCCCGAACTCCTTGTGAATGGCGACGACGACATCAGCCCGGGCGAACGGGTCGAGCACACCGGAGAAATCGATCTCCAGTTCTCTGAATATAAACTCGTCGTCGGGCCTGTCGCCTTCGTTCTCGTGACTCGTGTATTGGGCGAGCACATCGCCGATAACCGATATGTCCGGGTTGAAGCTCTGCCACAGACCCGCTCCGCTGGGAGGAGCAGCCCCATACATCGGCTGGGGTGTTGGTTCATAAAACCCCTCGTAAACAGGCTCGACCTCGGCTTTTCGCATTCGGCGCTGCTCTTCGACTTCGTCCGTGAGTTCCCGAATCCTCTCTTTAAGCTCCGCGACTTCCTCCTCGTGCTGTCGCTGGAATTGCTCGAGGACACTCTGGATCTGCTCCATCTGCGCCCTCAACGCCTCCATTTCTGAAGTGGAGGTCGCCTCGCTTGCCCAGGCGGGCGCACAGAGCAACGCAATCATCAAGACTGAGAGAATCACATAAACTCTCATGCACATATCCTCCCGCCGATTGGATATAACCACCCTCCGTAATTAACAAATGAAGGACGGGGGTTTATCCGTTCGGTCAGCTACGGATAGCCTTCGAAAGAATCATTTGATTCTTGGAGATTAGGAGAGTAATGCCGAGGCGGGAGGCCCGCGAGGAGCTTCAACGAGGATTATAGAAGCATATCCCGTTTCCAGGTAAGTCGTGGGACACGTACCTGCAACAGGCAGATGGCAGCACGGGGTCCCAAACGATACACCCTCTGCGGAACAGTTGTTCGAAAAACTACAGAAAGAGCAATGCTCTGCCTTGTGGGTATGATCGAGGGACGCAAGGTGAAGGGTGCTGGCGAGTAAGGCGGAGAAGAAGACAACGGCAACTATGCAACTTATCGCCCGCCGATGCAGGCTTGCTCGGACGATACGCTGATTTGTGTCGTTTCTCATGGTGTACACGCGACTCTAACGTGACGATGTTTGACCGAAGCGTACCACCCGTATCCGAGTTTGTCAAAAATGTCCGCCGTTGAATCTCCGCGCCGTTTCATTGCGTGCCGTTATGAGCACGGCGGCTTCTCACATGGAGTGGCGCTGCCGCAGCAGGGGCTTGCCTGTCCGCATCGGGTCACAGCTCCCGCAGTTTCCTTCGGGATATTCGGCGCCGACGGCAGACGTTCGAGCCGCGCGCTGCCACACCGAGGGCAAGAGGGCGATTCCTTCTCCAGACTCGTGCGAATCAACATCTCCGCAATATGCCCGCAGTCTGTGCAGCGAAAATCATACAGGGGCATCTTCATCTCCTCCAATCCGTCGCCTGCTGAACGTGGTCTATCCAATGCACGCGAGCGCGGCTTACATCCCTCTGCTCATGGTGAGCAGCTTGACACCCCGTACCTGCCTGAAGCTGGCTCCTTCGCTGATGCTTCGCAGAACCGAGTCGGGGTCGATGACCCTTGTTCCCGAAATCACATGAACCCCGTAGTCGAACAGGACCGGCGAGAGCGGCGTGGACGGCCCCAGCACGACCACAAAACTATTCTTACAGAGTCGCATTAACCCTTCGAACGTGTGATTTATCAGCGTGGTGCCAGTGACGGCGACCACATCCGCCTGAGGCAAGACGCGCGCCGCTTCCTCTTCCGGCAGGTCATCCTGCAACGGATGTTTTTCCAGTACGTGCAGTTCGGCGGCGATTTCCCTGAGCTTGGGAACGAACGGAAAGTGACCGACAACAACCATCTTCTTCCCGTTGCCTTGTTCTCTCAATATCTCGAAGGCATTCTTCTCCACGCACCGCTTACGATCGATCTCGAGCAGAGAGTTGATGGACGCCATGCCAATCGATGCGTGCGTCGGGCTCGACGAGTTCGCGTAAAGCGCCAGTTCGCACGCGGTCTTCGACGTGAGCGAGCCGGCTTCGGGCACGGCGTTTGCCGTATCGTGCGGGCCCGGCTCCCTGAGAGTTGACGCCAGGCCGCAGTATTTGCTCACGACCGCAGTCCAGAACACACACGCGCGTACTTCTCTCACGGCGTGGTCGTTCTCTATGGTGGAAAGGATATCGTCGATTACTTTCAACCTATCCAGCCCGTTTTCCTTATTGACCGCCCACTAAAAACCTGGGGCGTCCCTATCTGCGGAGGTGCTCGGGTCGTGCACTCCGCAGAATAGGGACTGCCCCCGGCAGGAGAAGGCGCCGTCTGCTCCGCCTACAATCCAAAAGGGCAAAACCGCTGCAGCCCAAGCAGCTTGGCCGCGCCCGCAATCGTGACCCCGTAAAAAATCGTTGTTGAGTTGAGCTCCAGAAACTGGCCTATGGTATCGTTGACGAGGGTGGTTCCCGTGACGAGCACAACGTCGGCTTGCCTGAGGAATTGCGCCGTCATCTCGGGCCCGGAGATGATTACGCCAAAGGATTCTTTCCCGATATTGTCCGGGTCCATATCGACCATGTTCACTTTGAACCGCTTGCTCAATTGCTCCAACAACCGCGGCTGGTGACCGATAATCGTGATGCGCGCAGACGGATGTTCGCGAGCTATCATCTGCGCGCATTCCTCGCCGCAACGTGCAGGGCCTTCGTCGCGGCAGTGTGCGGTGCGTTCAACCAGGCCGAGGTAATTCATCACGGCATTCAGCGAGGCAACGAACAGCGCGCGCCGAAAATTATTCGAAAGGTCCATGCGAACCAACTCAGAAAGCTTCCCGCTCCAGTTGCCGTACATGTCTGTGAATGCCTGCCCCCTCGAGCCCCGAAAAGTTGCCTCCATCATTCGTTCTTTGCCCTTCAGCAGCGGATAATCGTCGGCCTCGGGATTTCCTATGGCCTCGCCGGGACTCAGCGGCCTGGCCGTTACTTGCACCTCTTCATCCGCCATGCCATGCTCATCGACTAGTTTGGCAAACGCCTCCTTGAGCTGGACGAAGATGTTTTCAATGTGATTCATTAAAAAGCCCTTTCCTGACGCAGTTCAATCGGCGCGCTCCGTTACGTGGTAATACAGCAAACCATCTTTCCGGGTCTTGCGTAAGGCAGCCTGCCCTTCGAGGCTCACCAGATATTTCAGCGCCTCATTTCTGTGCACTGCGAGTCCGTCCGCGATGTCCTCAAGTGTACAGGGACGCCGCCGCAAGAGCGCAAGAATCCTGTCCGAAACGGCTTCTCGCTTTTCCATCACACGAGTGTATTCATAAGGAGTTATCACCTCGGCAATATCTCCCCAAACGGTCTTGATTCGATGCATTTCCGCGGGGGGCACTTCCTTTGCAGAATCCTCCGCCG
>CAZSKP010000084.1:0-3278 GCA_964607485.1 uncultured bacterium
CCGAGTAGGGGCGCACGGCCGTGCGCCCCTACAACACGATGCATCACAAGATCACGACGAAGACTCAATATCCTTACGGACAGCAGTACGGAGGAGATTCGCTTTCCATGGGTCTCGGCAATCGTGTTTGCCGGCGGTGTTACCCCTTTCCCATGCTGCGGGCGATGATGATTCGCATGATCTCGGAGGTTCCGGCAAAAATCGTCTGGATGCGGCTGTTGACCCAGAACTTCGAGATCGGATACTCCTCGCAGTAGCCGTAGCCGCCGTGCAATTGAAGGCATCGGTCGGCCACGCGGTTGGCCATCTCGCACACCCACAGCTTCGCCATGCACGTTTCGGTGACGACTTCCTCGCCCGCCATGTGGTCCTGAATGAGTCTGTCGATGAACGCGCGGCCGACGGAAACCTCGCTGGCCAGGTCGGCGAGCACGAACTGCGTGTTCTGAAACTTGAACAGCGGCCGGCCGAACTGCTGGCGCTCCTGAGTGTACTGGACGGTTATGTCGACGCATTTCTCGGCCACCGCCTGGCCGCCTATGGCGCACACCAGCCGCTCAGGCTGAAGCTTCTGCATCATCATGAAGAAGCCCGAGCCCTCGCCGCCCAGCAGGTTGCTTGCGGGCACGCGGCAGTCGTCGAAGAAGAGCTCGGCCGTATCCTGCGCCTTCATGCCTATCTTATCAATTTTCTTCCCGCGCTCGAAGCCCGGCGTGTCGCGTTCGACGACGATGAGGCTCACTCCCGAATAGGGCGGGTCGGCCTTCGGGTCGGTCTTGACCGCCACCACAACGAGGTCGGCAAGCAGCCCGTTCGAGATGAATGTCTTCTGGCCGTTCAGCACGTAACAGTCGCCGTCTTTGACCGCGGTCGTCTTGATCGCCTGGACGTCGGAGCCGGCGTTGGGCTCGGTCATCGCGAGCGCGCTTATCTTCTCGCCCGAGACGCAGCCGGGCAGCCATCGCTCCTTCTGCTCGTCGTTGCCGAACACGGCCATGTAGGGAACGACGATGTCGTTATGCAGCGGCAGGGCGAAGCCCGACGCGCCCGCCTTCGCCAGTTCCTCTATCATGATAACCGAGTAGAGGAAATCGGCCTCGATGCCGCCGTATTTCTCCTCGGCCCACGGGCACAGGAAGCCGTTCTCGCCGGCGCTCAGCCAGAGCTCGCGCGGCACCTTTCCTTCCTTTTCCCACTTCTCGTGATGGGGCGTTATCTCCTTCTCGATGAATTTCCTGAAGGTTTCGCGCAGCATGTTGTGTTCTTCGGTGTATGGAAGCTTGCTTTTCAGCATTCGGGATTCCTCCAGTCGCCCAGCGACCTCGTTTCATGCGTTCAGCATGACCGCCGCGTTGGTTATCACATCGAGCCCGCGCTCGGCGGTCTTGGCCTTGAGGATGATTTTGTCGTTGCCTTCTTTCCACATCTCGGTCACGATGGTCTCGCCGGGGAACACATGGCTGGCGAAGCGTACCTTGATGCTTTTGAACTTGGTGGGGTCGTTGTCGCAGAACCCACCCAGCACTGCCCGGCCGACGAAGCCAAACGAGCAGAGCCCGTGGAGGATTGGCTTCTCGAACCCGCCCATCGCCGCGAAGTTGGGGTCGGCGTGAAGGGGATTGCGGTCGCCGGAGAGACGGTATATGAGGGCCTGTTGGGGAAGCGTCTTTTCCTCGACAACCTTGTCGGGCTTCCGGTCGGGGGGCTGATTGCCCGGCTTGGGACCGCTCTCGCCTCCGAAGCCGCCCTCTCCCCGGAGGAACACGGAGAAGGTGTTGAAGAACACCTCGTCGCCTTTCTCGTCTTTCGTCACCGCATCGAGCAGCACGAGCGCGCCCTTTCCCTTGTCGTAGATGGCGGCTATTTTCGGCTGCGTGGTCAGCGTTCCGCTCGTCGGGATGGGGTGCTTTTTGACCTCCATGTACTGCTCGCCGTGGAGCAGCATCATCGGGTTGAACTCCATGCCCGGCGCGCTCATCAGGCCCCCAAGCGACGGAAACGGCGGAATGACGCCGAACGTCGGCAACACCTTGAGGTCACCTTCGTAACAGAACATGAGCTGATGTTCGTCGGTCGGCGGCACCCCGGCTCCTATCCCGACCGCGTAGAGCATGATGTCCTTCTCGGTGTACTCGTACGGAAGCGCATCCAATTTGGCAGCAAGAGCTTTTTTGGGGTCGATAGGCATGACTGCTTTCTCCTTATTGGTTTGGACAATGTGACAAGAGGTTTGTTAAATGCTCGTTCCGCACCGCCTTGACGGCGAGAGGCGCCTTAGTCCGGACGCATGCCGCGAAGGCAGAAACGGATTATTTCCTCCTCCAATTCCTCCGAGTTCTCGGGAGGCTGGGGCGACAAAAACCACCGGCCCATCACCACCGAGATGCCCATTATCACCGTCGCCAGCACCGCCGGTTCTATCTCGCTCAACCTTCCCGACTCTATGGCGTCCTTCAGGATGGCGTGGAGCTCGGCCCCGATGCCGGAATGGAGTCGCATCGTGTACTCGGCATCGACTGGCGGGCCCTCGATGAGGATGAGACGGGCGAGGCCGGCGTTCTTGCGAAAGTACTCGAAGCTGACCCTGAGCGCGGCGACAACCTGTTCCTCGACCGACATGTCGGGCCTGCGCGCTTCGAGCCAGCTGCGATGCATCTCGCGGTTCGCGCGGCGCACGAGCGCATCGTATATGTCCCGCTTGTCGCGGAAGTGCACATAGAATGTTCCCGCGCCGAGGTCGGCCCGCTCGGAGATTTCGCGCGTGGTGGCGCCCTCATATCCCCTCTCGACGAATATCTCCTTCGCCGCATTGATGAGCTTATCGCGCGTTTCACGACTGCGGCGCTGAGACCGGGTTGCTTCCTGCTTGTCTGCAATCTGAGCGTCTTTTCTCATGACGAATACCGACGGACGCGCACCTCTTATACTACCTCCAACAACAGTTCGGGAAGCATCCGGACTTTGCAGTCATCTCTGTCCTGCAGCATTCCTCTCAGGTTATTATAGCAGCCGGTGCAAATGGTAACCAAATCGCCTGTCGCGAGACTTCCGGTAAGCTGCTCGATGTGAGGCGGTATGTAGCAACACAGTTTGCTGTCCAGATGATTTACCCTCAATCCCTGGATCTTTTGCAACAGCCGCGCCGCAGGCTCGACGTCGAGCGGCTGCTGGGTGATCTTGCGCCTGAACCGATAGCATCCGGGATAGTAGTCCACTTCCAGGTCCAACTTGCCGCCCTCAAAATGACGGTTCAGCAACTCGGCATACGAGATGAACTC
>CAZSKP010000085.1:0-2407 GCA_964607485.1 uncultured bacterium
ATGCCCTTTCCCGACAACTCTGTGGACTTAGTGGTCAGCCACGGCTCGATCTTCTTCTGGGACAATCAGGCGAAAGGATTGCAGGAGATATATCGTGTGCTGCGACCGGGCGGTCGGGCAATGATTGGCGGTGGTGCGGGCAGTACCTATCCACAATGGGCTGCCGAGGAGTTCATTCGCAGGCGGCAAGAGAGCTTCAAGAAGGCTGGTCCCGAAAAGAAGAGTCGGTTCATGAAAGTTCGCACCCCCGAGACATTTCGGCGTTGGGCAGAGGAAGCCAAGTTGCCCCGCTTCGAGATTACAGGCAAAGGTGCATTGTCCCTGGAAGATCCGAAGGCCGGGCTGGGCATTTGGCTGCTGTTCGCAAAGGAAGATGAGCAGTGATTGCCCCAAGCATCTACCTTGTATTGCTTGCAGGCGTCATCCAAAATAGGATTCCATCCTGTCAAAGGCTCTGTTGATTTCCTCCGCTGGAACGCAAAACGACATTCTCAGGTGCCCCTGGCCTGTTGGCCCAAACGCAATCCCGGGTGTGGTGGACACGCCGCCGTCCTTTAGCAGCTTCTTACAAAACGTGGTCGAATCCTGGCCCTCCTCCAGCAGAATCTCGGGAAACATGAGGTAGGAGCCGCGCGGCTTCTCGTAGGCAAAAACGGAATCCAGGCGGTCAAGGCGCTCGCACATAAGATCACGGGCAGACCGATAGTGCGTCCTGAACTGCTCCACGCAGTCGGGCGGCCCTTTCAAGGCAGCCAGCGCCGCATATTGAGAAACGACCGGCGCACAGATGGCAAATGGGATATGTGCTTTGTTGATCTGCGGAATCACCTCTTCGTCGGCGTGCAGGTAGCCAATCCGCCAACCCGTCATGGCATACGTCTTGGTAAACGTGTAGCAGCTAATCACGTTCCGCCTCATTTCGGGAATGGCGGCGATACTAAAGTGTTCGTAGCCGTCATAGGTGAAATACTCGTAGGCTTCATCGGTAATCACCATCAGGTTGTGCTCCAGGGCGATGTCGGCCAGTTCTCGAAGCTGCTCCTCGACAATGACCGTACCGGTTGGGTTGTTCGGTGAACAGAACAAGATCGCCTTGGTCTTGGAAGTGATCGCATCCTTGATGCGTCCCATGTCGAGAAGGAATCCCTGCTTCTCAATCAACGGCACGAAGACGGGCTTCCCCGAGGCAATGATGATCTGGCGAACTTGCGTTGAATAGGTCGGAGAAGGCACGATAACCTCGTCGCCAGGATCGACGACGGCCATCACCGCAGCGGCCAAGCCCTCAATGGCTCCGACAGTAACCATAAGTTGGGAGACATTGGCATCGACATGGTTATCCCGCCGAAGCTTCTTCACAATCTCTTCCCGCAGTTCCAATAAACCAGCGTTCCCGCTATATCCACCAACCAGACCCTCTCGGATAGCGGCAATAGCGCCCTCTTTGATGTGATGCGGCGTATCGGAAGTTGGTTTCGCCCAGGATAGGAACGCAACATCTTCCACTTCCTCAGACAACCTTGTCATCTCGTGGATGGCCGATTTGGATATTCGGCTGACCCGATCAGATATTTTGGGGCGATTAGTCATGTCGTGTTCTCTTGAAAGGGTGTGAGGCCAAGAGAAGGGACGTGCCGTTCACGTCTGCCAACCGGCTTGCTATTGTAACGCAGGGCACCCTCCGGTTACATAGTCATAGGTTGCCCAAACCCCTTGAGCCGCCGCCTGACCTGGGAGGCGGGTAGGTCCACGTACAGCATGTCGCCCTTGGGGTCATCCATAATGCACCGCCAGCCAAATGGTCGGCTCATCCGGCGTCGTCCACTCGACTCGATGGCGTCTATGCGCGGGGATGTTAACGAAATCGCCCGACCCCATCTCCAATGCCTTCTCTTCGCCATCGAACCGGAGCCTCGCCGCCCCCCTCAGCACAACCACCCATTCATGCTGCTCTTGATCGTACCAGAATCCTTCGGCCGATGCATAACCTTGGGAGATGATCCGCTCAATCCGAACGGAGTCGGCATCGAGTAGGGGCTCCAGAAGCTCGTCGGCCAGGTCATCCGGGATGTCGGAGAATAGGTTCTTCATCACCGTCACTTCTGCTTTCTCAGTACCATCCGGATCGCCAGCCAGGGCATGAAGAAAAAGACAAGCACGAGCAGCTTAAGTAAGGCGATACCACAGTAGTGGATTACATTGAGGTCGTGGTCGGACAGGCTCATCAATGGGCCATGCAACTTGTGAACGGTTCCGCTCATGACGGTTCCGAGCCAGATAAACAACACCACGAAACCAAAGATCCAGCAACGCAGCAACACCTTGGCAAGCGTGTCGAAGAACTCGGCGGTTTCATCGGTCATGGCAATGTCTCCTTGAATGGATGGCCCCCTCAGAAGGTCAACAC
>CAZSKP010000086.1:0-2371 GCA_964607485.1 uncultured bacterium
ATCACCGCGTCCGTTCCACCAATCGCTCGGACAACCTCGTCTACCCCTTCTTCCTCGAGAGGGCAGGCTGATGGTCGCGGGCAGGCTCGTACCGGTTCCCAACTTGGATGACCGCGACTGGCGGATGATACGGGACGCTATGGTCTCAGAGGTGCCGGTGAAATGCCCGGAATGGACGGACCTCAACCCGAGTGACCCCGGCGTCACGCTCATCGAGGTTTTCTCAGTCGGGATGGAGGAACTGCTCTTCCGGCTGAACCGTGTTCTCCCCAAGCACGTGCGCGAGTACCTCAACATGATCGGCGTTACACTGACGCCGGCGTCGGCTGCCAAGGCCACGGCGGCCTTCACACTGTCGGCGGCACAGACGTTCGACGTCGTCATCGGCAAGGGTTTCGAGATATCCACCGCGGGCACGTCGAGCGAGCCGCCGATTGTCTTCACCACCGATGAAGACCTGACCATTCCTGCCGGTGAAGTGTCCGGTGACGTAGCCGTCACCAACTCCGCCCAGGTGAACGAGGAAGTGCTGGGTTCATCCGACGGCACGCGTGACCAGCGCTTCTACCTGGCGAACGTCCCGGTCATAGACCTCACGCTTTTCGTTGACGAGGGCGAAGGCTTCCAGGCATGGACGGAAGTCGAGGACTTTACGCTGTTCGACGAGGAAGACCGGCACTTTGTCCTCAACCGCGGCACGGGCGAGATACTCTTCGGCGATGGTGTTCACGGGAAGGTTCCGGCCTCGGGAACGAATAACGTCAAGGCGGCGCCGTACCGTTTCGGAGGCGGCTCAGGCGGAAACGTCGGCGCGGGCACCATCAATCAACTCAGGAGTTCGCACGCGTACGTGGACTCCGTCACCAACCCCGAACCGGCTGTAGGCGGCGGAGACGAAGAGACCATAGACGAGGCGGTCGAAAGAGGGCCGCGTGAGCAACTCCGTACCCGGAACCGCGCTGTCACCGCCGAGGACTTCCAGACGCTCACGCTCGAAGCCTCCACCGGGATAGCAAGGGCGAAGACGCTGCCCTTGTATGACCCCGGCGACCCGCTTGTCGAGACGCCCGGCGTCGTCTCGGTCATCGCCATGCCGGAGGGTGGCGGCACGCTTTCCACGGCCCTCAGGGACGCAATCAGGGCCTACCTCGACGAGCGGCGGCTCGTCACCACCCGGATATTCGTGGTCGACCCGGACTATGTCACGGTAACGGTTGAGGCGACAGTCGCCAGGACGCCGGATGCGAATGCTACGGAACTCGAGGATAAGGCCGAAGCGACCCTGGCAGAGTTCCTGGACCCCGGGCATGGCGGCGATGCCGCGCTGGCCGCAGCATACGTCGAAGGCGTGTCGGAAGACCGCGGCCCCGGATGGGAGTTCGGAAGGGCCGTCTATCTCTCCGAACTCTTCGAACTCCTCGAGCGCGTGAACGGCGTCGACCACGTCGAAGCAATAACGCTTCCTGCAGGCACCGTAATCCTCGAACGTACACAGCTCCCCGTATCGGGAGCGCATTCGGTGACGGTGGTGTGACATGCCTCAGCCGATGACGGACTACCTGTTCGAGAGCCTCCCGGCGATATACCGGAAGGATGGAAGCAACGGCTTCGTCTACCGGCTGCTTTCGCTCTTCGGCGACATTATCGCCGAACTCGAAGACAAGGTGGACGGCATCCACAACTACCTCTCGGCGGATAGGGCACCGGAAGGCTTCCTGCCGTGGCTCGCGTCATGGGTCGCGCTCGTCCTCGACGAGACCTGGTCGGTCGAGAAGCGCAGGCGGCTCATAAAAGAGGCCGTAAACCTCTACCGCTGGCGCGGCACTTTTTATTTTCTTAAGTCGTTTTTGGAGATCTACACCGGCATGACGCCGGAAATCATCGAGCACTTCAAGCATGGTTGGCAGATTGGCGTGCGCTCAAGCATCGGCGTTGACACGATGGTCTACGAACTCTCCGAGGATGCGCACTGCTTCTCGGTGGTCATCAAGTCTTATGACGTGCTCTCGCCCGAGCAGAAGGCCAGGATCGTCGCCGTCATCGAGGCGGAGAAACCGGCGCATACCAAGGTCATCCACTACGGCTGGGCCGCGTTCTTCTGGCAGCTCGGGGTGCGTTCGACGGTGGGCGTTGACATGCGAGTGGGATGAAGGGATAGACGATGGCTCTCAAGAAACTGAAGTGGTTGAAATACCTGTTCATCGGCCGCACCGAAGCCGAGACCGAGCAGTCCTACTGGAACGGGAAGCGGAAGAAGCATCTCGCCGCCGAGCATACCGAGGGCATTGTGAACGGCCTCGGTGTTACGGAAACGTCGCCTCCGTCGCTCTCCATCGAGATAGCAGGCGGCAGGGCGCTCGACACCCAGGGC
>CAZSKP010000087.1:0-2024 GCA_964607485.1 uncultured bacterium
GCTCATCATCGGAGCTGCGCGCGCGGCGTTTGCGCTGGCAAGGAGTCTCAAGAAACCTTTCGGGAAATCCAACTTCGCGACCACGAAATACGAGCCGCTGGACAAGATGACAAGCGTTGGCGAAAGATGGTGCAGGTGGCTCGGACTCGACACCGCCCAATTCGAACCGTATGAGGTAACCGACGTGCTGCTCAGGCTCGCCGATTATGTCGGCTTTCCGGCGGGCGGTGATTACCCGCCTTCCGGATGCACGTTCGCAGCGAGCGCCGTCTTCCACGCGGACCATGTCCCCGACGACCTAGCGCTCGTTTACGAGAACCTCGAAGGCGGGCCCGCTTCCGTACGGCTCAACGGAATCGAGGTCGATGAGCCCCCCGAGCGCGTCTTCATCTGGGATGCCTCAAACATGGCTATACCCATCGCGAAACATGTCAAGAGGGGCGAGAATCGTCTTCGACTTCAGTGGCGCCAGCCGGATTTTCCCTCGCTGTATCCGAGCGTTCACGGCATCGAGCCCGTCTGTCTCGTGGGAACATTCTGGCTGACGAACGGGCGCATCGCGGAACAGAAATATCGAGCGCCGGCGCTGCCATGGGCGGATATCGGCCTGCCCAACTACATCGGGGCGCTCACGTATAAATCTTCCTTCGAGTTGCCGATGAAGTACATGGGCCAACAGCTTTTCCTCAAATTCGACCGCGTGGGCACCGCCGCCGAGGTGAAGCTAAACGGAAGGCATGCCGGAACGATGCTCTGGAGACCATACGTTCTGGACGTGACGGACCTCGTAGTGCAGGGCGAAAACTCCATAGAGGTCACCGTCGCCAACACGGCGGCGAACCTCCTGGCCAAGCCCGTGCCCGCCGGCCTTATAGGCAAACCATATGTAGTTCCGTACTGGCGTCACAGAATTCGGTTCGGCGACTGACGGCTCACGGCGTGGACCGACACTGAATCTGCGACACGAACGCGGAGGATGAAGGTAGGACGCAAGGAGGCATTGCAAAATGCACCAGATCGAGTTTGACGTAAAAGAACGAGAGGACGACTCCATCGAGGTCCGCTACACGTGGACTCACGACGTGGGCTTTCCCTCGGAGAGCGTCGTCAAGAACCAGTACAGACATTACACCTGCAAGCGCGACGTTGCCCATGAGGTCGTTTACTTTCTCGACGTCGAAGAGAATTATGGCGAGGAAACCTGCAATGAACTCCTGACCACGCTCTCCGAGTTGCCCACCCATGCGTTGAAACTGCTTTCCTTCATGGTCATCGACCTGTGGAACGAAACGCAGGTGGAGTACAAGCGCCGAAAGATCTCGAACCGGCAGAGATTCGCTGAGCTGTCCCGGTCGGTTCACAAGTCGTTTCAGGATTTCAGCAAGAAAAAACCGAAGCTTACCTACGGCGAGGCCCTGGCCGTGCTGGAGAAGGAATACAGCCTCATCCGCTCGGGCGCAAAAACAGGAGCCCCTTTGAGCGATGCCCTGAAAAGGTCCGCCACTCGCTCTTCCGCCGCCAAGCGTCGGGTGCGACAAGCGCGATGAACCACGGAGGATAAGAAGAATGCATGCAGAAAACGAACCAGGACTCACGCCGGAACTCTTGAAAATGCAGCTTAAGGCTATGGCAGAACTAAACCTCTCGGAGCAGACTGCGGAGATGTTCGGGCTTTTTGCCGGACTCGTCTCCGTAATGAACATGCTCCAGCCGGAAGGCTACTCGCAGGCTGTTCCCGCGGTCACGTTCCAGTCAGCAAAGGAGTAGGGCGAATGTCAAGCGAACTGTTCGAGATGACTATCACCGAGTTGGCCCCGAAGATAAGATCGCGGAAGGTCTCGCCCGTCGAGCTCGCGCGGTCGGTGCTCGAGCGAATAGAGAAGCTTCAGCCTGCGCTCAACGCCTACATTACCGTCGATGCCGAGGGAGCACTGAAGGCGGCGCGCGCCGCCGAGAGACAGATTAAGAGCGGCAAGTATCTGGGTCCTCTCCACGGCATTCCGATTTCGCACAAGGACTTGTAT
>CAZSKP010000088.1:0-1878 GCA_964607485.1 uncultured bacterium
ACTGTGTGTGGTGAGTGCAGGCAACGTCCAATATCCCGCCCGGGTGTACGAATTCTTTAAAGAAATTAAAGCCCAATACGTGGGATTCATCCCCCTGGTGGAGCCGGAAATCGGAGGAGAAGTAAGTCACCGCACCATTTCTGCCGAAGCCTGGGGCGACTTCCTCTGCACGATCTATGACGAATGGTTGAGCCAAGATATCGGTCGGATAAAGGTGCAGATATTCGAGGAGGTGGCCCGGGCCGCCTTGGGGCATCCGCATGCGCTCTGTATTTTCAGAGAGACCTGTGGCGATGTTCCGGTAATCGAACACAATGGGGACTTTTTTTGCTGCGATCACTTTGTAGACACGGAACATCGTCTTGGGAATATAAGGAAGACGCCGCTGGTCGAACTGCTCGAGAGTCCGGCACAGAGGGCCTTCGGCAACGCCAAATCGGAAACGCTACCCCCCTACTGTCGGACCTGCGATGTTCTGGAGATGTGTCATGGCGGATGTCCGAAGGATCGCATTCTCCGGACGCCTGATGGCGAAGCAGGGCTGAATTACCTCTGTGCGGGTTATAAACGCTTTTTCAGCCATTGCCGGCCCTTTGCTAGAGAACTCGCCGCCCAAAGGCGCAAGCAGTCAGCGGAGCAGTCCCTCGAAGGGCCACTCCCGCCGCCGCAGTCCATGGATAAGCGACTTCATCCTAAAATTGGCCGAAACGACCCCTGTCCCTGCGGAAGCGGCCGAAAGTATAAGCATTGCTGCCTGCGAAACTTGCGAAAATGATTTGAATCAGGTCAGATATCTCCCGAAAAAGTCAAACACCTTTTTCCAGCCTTCGACAGCGGCCTCCTGCCGGTAGCTGGGACGGTCCACCGAGAAGAACCCGTGTCCTGCGCCCTCAAAAGAGTGGAATTCGTAGTCCTTTTTAAAACGTTTGAGGACCTCCTCCGTCTTTGCCACATCTTCTGGTGAGGGTCTCTTGTCTTCCTTTCCGAAGAGTCCCAACAGAGGGCAACCGAGTGTTTCTGTGAAGTCTATCGGTGCCACAGGCTGTCGTTCTGTGAGTTCTTCGGGTGGGGCTGTCACGCCGCCGCCGTAACAGTCCACTGCGGCGTCCATACCTGAGAGCTTGCAGGCCGTGAGATAGACCTGACGGCCACCGGAGCAATAGCCGATCACGCCGACCTTGCCGTTGTGATAGGGCAAGGTGCGGAGATAGGCGGCGGCGGCTTCGACGTCACCGAGGGTCCGCTCGTCCGGCATACCTCCCGCTTCTCTGACACTGGCGCTATTTGCCTCGGGGCTTCCCTTTCCCTCACGAAAATGGAGATCGGGCATGATCGCCGCATATCCGTGATGGGCAAATTTCCGCGTGATCTCCTTTGTCCCTTCATCGAATCCCGGCATGTGGTGAATGACAATAATCCCTGGAAAGGGGCCGGATCCCAAGGGCCTGGCAAAGTAGGCATCGATGAGATCGCCCTCGTGTCCATGGATGCGGGCGGTTTCCGCCAGCATTCCTTCGTGTGCCATGATGCTCCCCCTTTCGTTTTTTGATTGAGAAGACCGTGCTTTATTTAGGTGTCAGTATAGTTGCTTTCCCTTCTATACTTCAAGCGTTACACTAGTGAAGTTCGGGGAGCGATACATCTCCCAATCAGACAGATTTCCGCCAACAGGCCGCCCCTTCGGCGACATTCCTCCGTATCATTCTTCTTCTAATAAGAAATCGATGATGTTTTTTCTCTGGATTCCTTGTACGTCCATACCCCAATCTCGATCCATTGAAAGAACCGTTTTGGGATAGTTATCCTGTATACTCTGCAAAATGGAGAACTCCCGATCCACCGTGCGCTCGTCAGCAAGTAGATAGGCCACTTGAATAT
>CAZSKP010000089.1:0-1810 GCA_964607485.1 uncultured bacterium
CGTTCGAGCGGGTAACGTTTCGTTTTTGAAAAGAGACCCCCATGGCCGGGCGTTAGGGAATCAAAGATCTCATTTCATGGAGTTTCATACGAGGAAAAACCCACGCTTCAAGACACCCAACCTTGGAATTCCATCATCTTCTTCCATATAGGACTCCTGTTTGAGAATCAATCAAAGCTCTCTGCGTAAACGCGGGAGTCCGGAAAGCATTCATCAACAAGCAACGTCGCATCCCGGATCATCTCACTCTTTCCGCACAGGTAGAAATCGTAGACATCTCGTTCAAGGCGATCCTCGAGGTAGTCTGTAACCCTCCCCACAAATGCTCCCGTGACGTTCGATACATCGGTGCCTCTTGACGAGAGGCAGGGTATGTATTGACCAGCCTTCGCTCGCAACATCGTTTCGTAGTATAGCTCCGTGGGGTCTCCGACTCCGTGAAGCAGCGTGAATCCCCCGACGCCGTCCCGTGCCATCGAGACAAAGGGCGCAATGCCGGTGCCTGTCGCGACAAATACCGCTTTGCGCCGTGAGGACTTGAACGTGAAGTATCCGTGGGGTCCGCTGACCCGAAAGCGCGTGCCGGTCTTTGCAGCCGCAAGTAGGGGAGAAAGCAGGCCTCCACGTACTTTCCGAATACAAAGTGAAATAAGGGCGTCTGTCGGCGCTGAGATCATGGAATAGTCCCTCGCCTCTGCTTGCCAAATAAACCGCAAACGCTGTCCGGCCTCGAACTCGAAACGCTCCGGCCTTGTGAGGTCGATCTCAAAGCTCTTTTCAGAAAGCGGCCGGCGACTCAAAAACTTTACGGAATATATGCGTTGTTCGGTCATCTCGGCCGGAGGCGCCTCACTTCTTCCACATCGTCTCGGCCCTACCCGTTTGGTGATTGAGGTAACGTGCCAGAACGAACAGGTAATCTGAGAGTCGATTGAGGAACGTCATGACGCCTATGAGCGCGTCCGGTGATTCGTACTCACCCGGATCATGAGATAAACCGATGACACGCCGCTCTGCTCGGCGACATACCGTTCTTGCTATGTGGGCCCACGATGAGGCAACATGACCGCCCGGCAGAATGAATTCCTTCAGGGCCGGCAGGCTTTTCTCCATTCGGTCGATAGCCGCCTCCAGGAACTGAACCCGACCGGGACCGACCTTCTTCAAGACCTCCAAGGAAGGGGAATCCGGGCTCGTCGCGAGCCATGCACCTACGTGAAAGAGGTCGGACTGAATGGCCTGAATCTCTTCCTGAAGCTGCGGCTGCTCTGACGGCACGCTGGCCTCCAAGGCGCCGAGAACAGCGTTCAGTTCATCCACATCGCCGTATGCTTCGATCCGCTTCTGGTCCTTGCTTACGCGTTCGCCGCTAAAGAGACTGGTCTTTCCTCGGTCCCCGCTTCCGGTGTAAATCTTCACGAGTTTCTCCTGCAGCCGCCGGCCCTCTCACCCGCTGCTAAGGCCGTCGGAAAATGGCCATCGGCCTCTGAAGATTCTATACACAGCGTCCAATGTAAATGCGCATAAATTGCCAAAATTCAGTTTCTTAAAGTAATCTACAGAGATTTTATGCGCAATTATTTATGTCGTCATGTATAGTTTTGAGAGCTTCGCTGGCAGTGGAAAAGCACTGCTCAAGGTGTCCAGTCAGCGTTGCTTTGTGGCATGCATTCTGGCACAATCCCACTTAATAAGATCCCACATCGTTCTTATCATTTTCAGAATAAGGCTCCTCACAAGAATTTGTGGGTCAATAGGTTGATATCGAAAGCACCATACATTGAAGTACCATCATTTATCGATCGACATC
>CAZSKP010000090.1:0-1774 GCA_964607485.1 uncultured bacterium
CAAGCAAACCGTGCACGCCCAACCCGCCATCTTCGTGCTCAGCGTGGCAATCTCGAGGGTTCTCTCTCTTATGGGATTTTCGCCCGACATGGCTGCCGGCCATAGCCTGGGCGAGTACTCGGCCCTCGTGGTATGCGGGGCGATGGAGTTCGAGGACGCGCTTGGGTTGGTGAGAGACCGGGCGGCGTCCATGCAGGATGCCTGCGCGGCCAGGCCGGGAACCATGTGCGCGATAATTGGGCTCGAAGCTGCTCCCGTCGAGGAGATTTGTTCGGGGATCGTCGACGGCATCGTCGATGTCGCCAACATAAATTCTCCGGGGCAGGTGGTCGTCTCCGGTGAGCACGACGCCGTGCGGACGGCAGGAGAGGAAGCGAAGAAACAGGGCGCCAAGAGGGCGATCCCCCTGCAGGTGTCGGGCGCTTTCCATTCACGTCTGATGCGTCCCGCAGCCGAGAGGTTCGAGCCATCCGCGGCGTGCGCACACATATCGCGGCCCGTTGCAGGCTTCTTCCCGAACGTTTCTGCGACTCTCACGGAGGAGCCCGAGCACATTCGGGACGCGCTCATCAAACAGATATGCAGCCCAGTCCGCTGGCAGTCGACCATTGAAGGCATGCTCGAAGAAGGAGCAGACACCTTCATCGAGGTGGGACCGGGTAAGGTTCTGACGGGATTGTTGCGGCGGATCGACAGCTCCGCGGTTGGCTTGAATGCCGATGCGCCCGCATCCCTCGAAGCGATCGCGCAGGCGCTCTGATGGCACGCAACGGCAGGCCGCTAGAAGGAAAAGTAGCCATAGTTACGGGAGGTTCACGGGGCATCGGCCGAGCCATCGCCGTGGCCCTGGCGGAGGAAGGGGCGAGTGTCGCCGTGTGCAGCCGGAATCTCGATTCCAACAAGGACGCGGCCGAATACATCGCGTCACAGGGAGGTTCCGCACATCCGTATCAGGTCGATGTCACAAACGCGGATTCGGTATCCGCATTAGTAAACGACGTGTTGAGAGATCTCGGTCGCGTCGACATACTGGTGAACAACGCCGGGGTTACCGCCGACAACGTGCTGCTTCGACTGAAAGAGGCCGACTGGGATAAGGTGATGGACTCGAATCTCAAGGGCGCGTTCAATTGCACGAAGGCGGTGGCACGTACGATGCTGAAGCAACGGGGCGGCAAGATAATCAATATCACGTCGGTTGTCGGCATCGTCGGCAATCCCGGCCAGGCCAACTACTGCGCCTCGAAGGCCGGCATAATCGGTTTCACGAAATCCGTCGCGCGCGAGCTCGGCTCGCGCAACATAACCGTTAATTGCGTGGCGCCGGGCTTTATCGAAACCGCGATGACGGAGGCTGTGTCCGAGAAAGCAAGAGACGAAATGTTGAGATTCATCCCTCTCGGCCGCCTGGGAAAACCGGAAGATGTGGCCGAGGTGGTGAGGTTTCTGGCGTTGCCCGCTTCCGACTATATTACTGGAGAGGTGATTCGGGCCGACGGCGGGATGGCAATGTGAGTTCCCCGGTTGCGGGGGAACGAACTGTGGGCTGTCGATGGCAGACGAAAGGAGCAAGAATCGGGTATGGTCGAGGTGAGCGAGGGGAGGATTAAGGAGATAATCGCCGAAAAGCTTGACATCGGCATCGAGCAGATCACGGACGAGGCCAAGTTCATCGACGACCTTGGCGCCGACTCGCTCGATGTCGTCGAGCTCATCATGACGCTCGAGGACGAATTCGAAATCGAGATAACGGATGAGGACGCGGAGAAAATCC
>CAZSKP010000091.1:0-381 GCA_964607485.1 uncultured bacterium
GGCGGACCGTGCGAGCCGGGCGACGGCATCGCGTGTTACACAGGTGGCTTTGCCATGGATATCCCCAGCCTCTATGCGGGCGGACCCAAGGATCTGGAATTCGATGGGGCGATTCGCCTGGGCATAACCGGCGGGCAGGCGACCATGCGCATGGACGATTTTCCACCGGTGCTGATGTACCTTCGCAGCTCGGAGATTCCAGAACTTCCGTCGGGCGTTTCAGCGTCGCTCATCATCTCCGGGGTGCCGGGAGAAGTCGCCGAAGGTACGTTCGACGGCGCGAGGCTCAATTTGAGCGGCGTCGACTTCCGCGTCCGAGTCGTGCTCGGCGAGCTTGCTCCCGAAGATGTCACGCCGGGCTTGGTGGCCATCGTGGTCTTT
>CAZSKP010000091.1:391-846 GCA_964607485.1 uncultured bacterium
GATCTCGAGCTCACGACGACCGAACCGCTCTCCGGCGGCGCCATCACGCTGCATATCGAGCACACTTTGGGCGAGCAGCCCTCCGGCAACGCTCTGTTCGACCAGTTCCTGTCCGGCGCGAAGATCATCGCCATCATGCGCGGCAACCTTGCCTTATAAACCGTACTCTAGTACGCTAGTACTCTGGTACTCTAGTAGAAATGGTTTTACTAAAGTACTAACAACCAGAGTACTAGAGTACAGGGACTTTCATGCTCCATCTCAACTTCGATAACACATCATCAGAAATAGTCGGCGAGGAACACGGTATTTCCCCATCCGACTGGTCAGGTCAGTCGAAGGTCTTTGCCAGGGCGCATGAGCAATTCATGAGTTGGCGTAAATCCGGAGAAGCAGTCTTCTTCGATATGCCAGGCCATACGGAGATGGTGGAGCGGTTTGAAAAAGCGGCAAAG
>CAZSKP010000091.1:856-1605 GCA_964607485.1 uncultured bacterium
ACGTCATCGTTCTCGGTATCGGCGGTTCCGCGCTTGGGCTTTCATGCCTGGCGCGCGCGACGCTCAAGCCCTTCTATAATGTATTGGATCACAAGCAGCGAGGCGGCACGCCGCGCCTCTTCGTCTGCGACAATGTAGATCCGGAGACCTTCAATACCCTTCTCACCACTCTCGATCCAAACGCGACTTTCGTGAACGTCATCTCAAAGTCGGGCGGGACGACGGAGACGATGTCGCAGTTCGCCTTGGCTAAGAGTTGGCTTGAAAAGGGCGTTGGCGCAACATGGAAAGACCACGTCGCAGCTACGACGGATCCGGAATCCGGAAAGCTTCGAGCGTATGTCAAAGAGAACGGTTTGCGCTCGTTTGAAGTTCCGCCAAAGTTGGGAGGCCGATTTTCGGTCTTGTCGGCCGTCGGTCTCTTTCCGGCAGCATGTGTGGGAATCGATATCGCCGAAGCATTGAAGGGCGCGGCTGCGATGGCCAAAAAGTGTGAGGCCGAAGACGCTCGGGAAAATCCCGGTTACCGAGTGGGCGCCGTGCAGCATCTGATCTCAAGCCTGAAGAAGAAAAACGTTACCGTCATGATGCCCTATGCGGATCGCCTCGGTCTTTTCGGCGATTGGTTCGCTCAGCTCTGGGCGGAGAGCCTCGGCAAAAAAGGCAAGGGACAGACCGTTGTAAAAACTTTGGGTGCGACGGATCAGCATTCGCAGATTCAACTCTTCATGGAAGGCCCGCACGACAAG
>CAZSKP010000092.1:0-1556 GCA_964607485.1 uncultured bacterium
GAAGCTGCGTACCGAGTTCGTGCACGCTCAACGCCGAGAGCAGGCAGATAATGGCGTTTGGAACGCGAGCACATACCGCGGCAACCGTGTAGTGTTCAGTAGGCTCGGAGTCCGCGAGGCGATACAGACCGCGGGCCACACGCTCTATGGAGCCCTCTTCCATCAGTCGGCGGAGATCGGCTGCACTAAACCCGAGCACCACGGCATCGCGAGCGCGGAAAAAGTTTCCGAAACCGATTTCACGTAGTATTGAGGCGCTGCGACGTAGACTCTCGGGAGCCTCTGTGGAAACAGAATCGTCGGCATTAGAATTTATTTGCCTTCTTTTCGAATATCCCATGGTATAGAATATAAATGAGCCAATAGTGACGGTCAATATGTCGGCATATAAAAATATATGCCGACATATTCATTTTTCCTCGTCCATTTCAACCCACGACATCCTTGAGCATGTCCAAGATATCCCTCTCCACTGCCTTAATATCGGCTTCGATCTCCTCCAGCGCCCGCGGCGGCTTATACTCGTAGAAGTAGCGGTTGAAGTTGATCTCGTAGCCGACGGTCCCTACCTTCCCATCCTGAGCGTCTCGTCGGGCCGTGTCGATCCAGGCGTCGGGAACGTGGGGTTTCACTTCACGCTCGAAGAATTTCTCGACACTCTCCGAAAGGGACACGTTTTCCGTGTCACGGAGCTCCGGATCCGGCTCAGGGTTTCTGTCTTTGTCATAGCAGATCTCAGCCTTTTCGTTACGCTCGGAGAGGGCGGAAGGAATCGCCTTCATGATCGGCGCTGCGAGCTTCAAGCCAGCCTTGCGCACCTCTTTGGTAAGCACCGCCCCGAACTCGGCGCGGTCAAGGTAGAGCGTATCGGGGAGACCCTGGAGGAACTTGCGAACAGCGGCCTGCTGGGCTCTGCCTGCATTTTCCTCTTTCGCTCTGGCTGCGCCTTTCTTGCGGGAAATAGCGAGGTTTTTGAAGGCACGCTCTTCCTCCAGCCGTGCAATAAATCGAGGCGCAGCGGCCGGTCAACCGTAATTTTTCGGAAACCGAAGTGAGTTGTCGGATAGATCCGACTCACAACCGGCTCGCGCTCCTCGCCGTTCCGTTCGATGTGCCGGGTCTCGCCGTCCTTGAGGTTCCGGAGAAGGCGGAGGATGTCCTCCTTCTTTTCGAAGGGGATTTCGCGTCGCCGGTGAAGAGGGGCGAGCCGTTCATGATGATGGCCATGCGTGAGCCACTCAGCTCAGGCTCTTTCATGTGCGCGAGCATGTGAAGGAGGAAAAGGAGCTGCCCGTCGCTGATGCGGGGAAGACCTGAAGCGAAACGACCTGCCGCGCCGCGCTCGTACTCGGTACGGACTGCATCTTCGTCCCGTTTCCAGTCTTTGCCGTAAGGCGGATTGGCAATCAGGTAATCGAAGCCTGTCCCGGCGTGGCGATCGTTCGAGAGTGTACTTCCAAAGGCGATGTTCTCGGCGTCCCGGCCGTCCACCGATTTCATGTACAGGTCCGACTTACTCACGGCCCAGGTCTCCGGATTCACCTCCTGTCCGAAGA
>CAZSKP010000093.1:0-1553 GCA_964607485.1 uncultured bacterium
CCCCCCAGCCCCCACACCATCCGCCGCCGCTAAAGCTATGGCGGGACAAGCCCCGCAAGCGGGTCCGCACTGGGCGTTTCACAGAGCCTATCGTGCCGTAGCCGGATAATGAATGTTCACCCACAGCTCTTTGACAGATAGAAGCCCTTGATCCTTGAGCCATTGATTGGTCATGCCGGTCTGGGTAGCCAGTGTCCGAGCCAGGTGCCAGGGACCTTTCCGGCTCATGGCTACTGATATGGCGGTATTCAGGAAGGTACCGAGCTTACGAAGCTCACGGACCTTTGTCCTGGCGTACCGCCACTGATTCCAGTAGCACATGCGCACTCGTCTCCTGAGCCGATGGTCTATTTCCGGGATGGGTCGGTAATACTCCGATATCCCAAAATAGTTCATCCAGCCGCAGAGATATTGAGCAAGCTTGTTGAACCGGTACTCCATTGAGACAAACCAACTTCTCCCGGTCAGTTCCTTGACCCTCCGTTTAAACTCCCGGAAGGCCTTATCTGACCATCGGATTTTCGTTCCTTTAAAGGTAAACCCAAGCAAGTCGGTGGCTCCTCGCGGCTCTACCCTCTTGTGCCGCCGAAGCTCTTAGCGAAGGCGTATGTCTTCGGCTAATGTTTGTCCCCACGTCTCACGACGTTGACAGGGCTCACACATAGGGGACTTACACCCCATAAGCCCTTCGGCCTTGAGACCTGTCGACGAGCTCAGGTCGAGTCGCTCAGGGCCGAAAGGTTCACGCCCATGCCGGGCGTACACCAGTCGTTTAACCACGCTCCACTTCGTTCCGCTGGACGCGCTTAAGCGCGCCGGTTAACTCAACATTCGCGCCGCTCGGTCGTCTGGCACGGTAAATTGTATTAAAGCAATTTCCGCCCCCAGCCGACGGCGGCTCATCCCGCCGCCCCGTTGGGGATCAAAATCGACAGGAAAGGTGGTCGCAAATTGTGACCACCTCATTGAGGTAGGATTATGGGCAAAACCAAGGCGATCATCAAAGTGGGAGAGATTCAGCAGCGCATACTGCTCATTCGTGGTGAGAAGGTGATCGTCGATGCCGACCTTGCGGAGGCTTACGGTGTAACTACCAAGGCCCTGAACCAAGCCATTCGACGAAATGCCGATCGCTTCCCACCGGACTTCCTGTTTCGCCTTACCAAAGAAGAAAAGGCAGAGGTGGTAACAAATTGTGACCACCTCGAAAAATTGAAATTCTCTCCCGTAAATCCGCGCGTTTTCACAGAGCACGGTGCCATAATGGCGGCAAGCGTTTTGAATTCCCCGAGGGCTATTGAGGTGAGCGTGTTCGTTGTGCGTGCTTTCGTCCAACTCCGGGAGACTCTGGCACAGCACAAAGAGATTGCCCGCAAGATCGTGCAGCTTGAACGCAGGCTGTCGGAACATGACGAACACATCATCGCCTTGGTTGAGGCAATAAAGCAGTTGATGAACCCGAAGCTGCCTCCCAAGAAAAGGCGCATCGGGTTCACTGAACCCTAACGTTGCAAAAGTCGAGGATGCTGCAGATTCAAGACGCCGAGGGTGCA